>NZ_JALLJA010000012.1:0-213296 GCF_023242385.1 Pseudomonas sp. MWU12-2345
TGCGATTTCGCAGAACGGGTTCATCGACATCTTGACGTTGGCGAGGTCGACGCCGGAATTGTCCGCCTTGACGCGGACCTTGACGTTGTAATCGACAACGCGTTTGACAGCTACAAGAACCTTCATGGATTCCTCGTTACTCTCCGGTGAAAAGGAAATCGCCAGGACTCATCCTGGCGGTTGATGCTCAACGGCGCACGACTCCATAAGAAGCACAAGGGCACCTCCAAAAACGCCGGCACTTGATAAGGAAAATACCAACGCCGACCACCCTATACCGTCCGTCGGACGTGACCGGGCAGTCATGAACCGTCAAGGCGTGTAAACTCCGCGCCAGAACGGCATGCCGCTGTACTTCCCACTGCCTTCGCCCTGTCTTTAGAGGGGCTCCTGAATCCTTGATTCAGCCTACGGCGAGCGCGAAACCGCCCGTATCTTGACCGGAACGCCCATTCCGGTCAATACGGCAAAATGGCCAGTCATAAGCCGCGCTTCTTTGATTTATCTAGCCTGCAGCGAATTCAAACAAACGTTTGTATTGGACGCTGGTAGTGGTGTAGATATAATGCGCCGCCTAGAGAGAAAGATGTCTCATCCGTGATCCTCCTCCCGACGTGGTGCAGGAATACTGGAGCGCGACACCAAACCTCCAATTAGAAAAATGTGAGCCTTGAGTAGGAGAGAGTCTGTGGAACGCGAATACATGGAATTCGACGTGGTCATCGTCGGTGCCGGCCCCGCAGGCCTGTCCGCCGCTTGCCGGCTGAAACAGAAAGCGGCCGAAGCGGGTCAGGAAATCAGCGTCTGCGTCGTGGAGAAAGGTTCCGAGGTCGGTGCCCATATCCTTTCCGGCGCGGTGTTCGAGCCACGGGCCCTGAACGAACTGTTCCCGGACTGGAAAGAGCTCGGCGCGCCGCTGAACACCCCCGTCAAGCGCGACGACATCTATGTCCTGCGCAGCCACGAGACCTCGACCAAGGTTCCCGACTTCTTTGTGCCCAAGACCATGCACAACGAAGGCAACTACATTATCTCCCTGGGCAACCTGTGCCGCTGGCTGGCCCAGCAGGCCGAGAACCTGGGCGTGGAAATCTACCCGGGCTTCGCCGCCCAGGAAGCGCTGTTCGACGAGAACGGCGTGGTTCGCGGGATCATCACCGGTGACCTGGGTGTCGACCGTGAAGGCCATCCGAAAGACGGCCTCTACACCCCTGGCATGGAACTGCGCGGCAAGTACACGCTGTTCGCCGAAGGCTGCCGTGGGCATATCGGCAAGCAGCTGATTTCGCGTTTCAAGCTCGACAGCAATGCCGATGCCCAGCACTACGGCATCGGCCTGAAGGAAATCTGGGAAATCGATCCGGCCAAGCATGAGCCAGGCCTGGTGGTGCACACCGCCGGTTGGCCGCTGGACATCATGAGCGCCGAGAACACCGGCGGCTCGTTCCTCTATCACCTGGAAAACAACCAGGTGGTGGTGGGTCTGATCGTCGACCTGTCCTACAGCAACACCTTCCTGTCGCCGTTCGACGAGTTCCAGCGCCTCAAGCATCACCCGGTGCTCAAGCAGTACCTGGAAGGCGGCAAGCGCATCAGCTACGGCGCCCGCGCCATCTGCAAGGGCGGCCTGAACTCGCTGCCGAAGATGGTCTTCAACGGCGGCGCGCTGATCGGTTGCGACCTGGGCACCCTGAACTTCGCCAAGATCAAGGGCAGCCATACCGCGATGAAGTCCGGCATGCTCGCCGCCGAAGCCGTGGCCGAGAAGCTGCTGGCCGGTGCCGAGGGTGGCGATGAGCTGCACAGCTACGTCGAGTCGTTCAAATCGAGCTGGCTGTACGAAGAATTGTTCGCCAGCCGCAACTTCGGCCCGGCGATGCACAAGTTCGGCCCGATCGTCGGTGCCGGCTTCAACTGGCTCGACCAGAATATCTTCGGCGGCAAACTGCCGTTCACCCTGCACGACACCAAGCCGGACTATGCCTGCCTGAAGCTGGCGAAGGACTCGACGAAAATCGATTATCCGAAACCGGACGGCAAGCTCAGCTTCGACAAGCTCAGCTCGGTGTTCATCTCGGGTACCAACCATGAAGAAGAGCAGCCCTGCCACCTGAAGCTGAAGGACCCGAGCATTCCGATCGGCAAGAACCTGCCGCTCTATGATGAGCCCGCACAGCGTTACTGCCCGGCCGGTGTGTATGAGGTGATCACCCAGGAAGACGGTGCGAAGCGTTTCCAGATCAACGCCCAGAACTGCGTGCACTGCAAGACCTGTGATATCAAGGACCCTTCGCAGAACATCACCTGGGTCACCCCTGAAGGCGCCGGCGGCCCGACTTACCCGAACATGTAAGTCCTCGCTACAACAGAAAGGCCCCTTCGGGGCCTTTTTGCTTACTTAAGAATAATCTCAAGCTTGGCTGTGATTTGTGCTTACCCGCGGAGCTTGTAGCGTCCTCAAGGCCTTTTCGCGGGCAAGCCATGCCGGCACGCCCAGCTATATCGCCCCGGAAGCCTACGGCGGCGCCCCCCGTCCTTTGCTGGAGCGCGAACCGCTCAAGGTCTGGCGCGCCCTGGCGTTCGCGCTGAAAAGCCCGGCGATCCTGGTGATCGGCGAAGTGGCGGCCAGCGCGTCAAGCCAGGTTCAAGCCGCCCGCTCGTCCCCGGGGCTGCGTTCGAAGTAGCGTTTGTACTCGCGACTGAACTGCGAGGAGCTCTGATACCCGACCCGATGGGCGACCTGCGCCACACCGAGGCCGTCGGCCAGCAACAATTGTTGTGCCTTGAGCAGGCGCAGGCGCTTGAGGTATTGCACCGGCGACAGCAGGGTGACGCGCTTGAAATGCTCGTGAAAGGTCGACAGGCTCATGTTCGCGCAACTGGCCAGGGTCTCGACATTCAAGGGCTCGGTGTAATGGGCATGCAAAAGACTCAGGGACGCCGCGATCCGGGAAAAATGCCCCTGCTGCTCCACCAGCGCACGCAGCACTTCCGACTGCGGCCCGCGCAAGGCGGCGAACAACAACTCGCGCACCCGCGCCTCCCCCATGACACGACACTCCAGCGGGTCCCGCAGGCAACGCAGCAAGCGTTCGACGCAACCACGCATGCTGTCATCCAGCACCACCGAGGCCATGGATTCCGGGGTCTGGGCCGCCGCCGGGCTGTCATGGTTGAAACCCATGGCCAAGACCAGCTCCCCGAGCACCGCCCGGTCGATAGCAACGGAAATCCCCAGCAGGGGCGCGCCATCACTGCCGGCAAAGGTCTCGCACTCGAAGGGCACCGAAAGGGCCTGGATCAGATAGTGTCCGGCGCCATATTCCAGAGTCCGCACCCCCAGGTAGGCCAGCTTGCTGCCCTGGACAATGATCATCAGGCTCGGCTCGTAGATCTGCGGACCACGGGCCACATCACAGCCGACGCGCAACACCTGCACGCCCGGCAACAGGGTCGGGACGAAGCCGTCACGGGTGGCCAGGGGCTCGATCAGCGCAACCAGGGGGGCATTGGCGTCCAGATGACGGGTCAACTGCATGGCAAAAACTTCACGGAAAGAGGGATGAGAACATCTTCGCAGGTCCGGGGACACAGGCGAATGGCGAAAACGCGATACCGGAGGAATAGGCAAGACACGCGGAGGAATCGCCATGGCCGTGTCCAGCTTCGACGCCGACAATGCATCGCCTCAACCGTCACAGCTTTGCGAGGCTCCTCATGTACACCGCCATCGGTTATGCCGCCCAGTCGCCAACCACGCCCCTCGCCCCCATGTCCTTCCAGCGTCGCTCGCCGCGACCTGACGATGTCGCCATCGAGATCCTCTACTGTGGCGTCTGTCACTCCGATATCCACCAGGCCCGCAACGAGTGGGGCATTGCCGTCTACCCGTTGATGCCCGGCCATGAAATCGTCGGCAAGGTCACCGCCGTCGGCGCCAACGTTACCCGGCACAAGGTCGGCGACCTGGTGGGCGTCGGCTGCATGGTCGACTCCTGCCGTCATTGCGAAGCTTGCTCCGCCGATCTGGAGCAATACTGCCTGGAAGGCCCGACCATGACCTACGCCACCCCGGATCGGGTCGATGGCAGCAACACCATGGGCGGTTACTCCGACAGCATCGTGGTCAGCGAACACTTTGTCGTGCGCATTCCGGAAAAACTCGACCTGGCCAGCGCCGCGCCGATTCTCTGCGCCGGCATCACCACCTACTCGCCGCTCAAGCACTATGGCGTCAAGCCGGGGGACAAGGTCGGGATTCTCGGCATGGGCGGCCTGGGCCATATGGGCATCAAGTTCGCCAAGGCCATGGGTGCCGAAGTCACCCTGTTCACCCGTTCGGCGAGCAAGGCCGAGGAAGGTCGTCGCCAGGGCGCCGACCATGTGATCGTGTCCACCGATGCCGGGCAGATGGCCGCCGCCGCGGGCCGCTTCAACTTCCTGCTCGATAGCATCCCGGTGCAGCACGACCTCAACCCCTACCTCGACACCCTGGCCTTCGACGGCGTGCATATCCTGGTGGGCCTGATCGAGCCGGTGGACCCGGCGTTGCATGCCGCCAAGCTGGTGCTCAAGCGCCGGGTACTGGCCGGCTCGTTGATCGGCGGCATTGCCGAAACCCAGGAAGTCCTGGATTTCTGCGCCGAGCACGGCATCACCTGCGACATCGAGATGCTCGACATCCGCCAGATCAACGAGGCCTACAGCCGCATGATCGCCGGTGATGTGAAATACCGTTTCGTGATCGACATGGCGACCCTCAAGGCCTGATCAAGTCTGCGTGCGCCACGGCAGGAGCCGGTAAACCGGCTCCTGCCCCTCCCACCGGGCCTGCATCCACGCAACGGCCCCCATGCTATATTCGCGTCCCTTTCCGACCCACAGAAGGAATGCCGACGTGAACAAGAAGACCGGCATCAGAGCCCAGCAAGCCGACCAGACCCGCGCGCGTATTCTCAAGGCGGCGGTGAAGGTGTTCACCCGCGACGGTTATTCCGGCGGCCGGGTCGAAAGCATTTCCCGCGAGGCCGAATCCAACGACCGCATGCTCTACTACTACTTCGGCAGCAAGGAACGCCTGTTCATTTGCGTGCTGGAACATATCTACGAGCAGTTCAACAAAGCCGAAAGCAAGCTCAAGCTGAACCTCGAGGAACCGCTGCAAGCCTTGCAGGACCTGGTGGCCTTCGTCTGGACCTACTACGTCAAGCACCCCGAATTCGTCGCCATCCTGAGCATCGAGAACCTGCACAAGGGGCGGCATGCGCAGCAGTCGGGTGAATTGCGCCGGCTTTCCGGTGAAGCGGTGGGCGTGCTGCGCCCGATCATCGAGGCCGGCCAGGCCAAGGGCATCTTTCGCCAGGACCTGGATATCAAGCATGTGTACCTGATGATCGCCTCGCTCTGTTATTTCTATAACTCCAACCAGCACACCCTGAGCTCGTTCCTGGGGGAACCGCTGGCGGAGAAACGCCAGCAGCAGGACTGGCTGGCGTTTATCAGTGACCTGGTGGTGCGCGGGGTGTTGCGCCTGCCTTAAATTCTGCAAACCCCACGGACCTGTAGGAGCCTGGCTTGCCAGCGAAGCTTTTAGCGGTCTTGAGGGCCTCTTCGCCGGCAAGCCAGGCTCCTACAGGGTTGTGGTGCTACAACGAATAGCGTTCATCAGTGAGTACCAGGATTCGCTCGAACATGGGCCACGGTCTTTTCCAAGCCCTGCCACGGCGGCGCCTCGCCGGCAAACCGACTGCGCAGATACGCCGCCAACTCCGCCACCTGGGTATCCGACAGGCTGTCCTTGAATCCCGGCATATAACCCAGGTCCCGGGTCGCCGGATTCTGGATACCCTGCAGGATCACCTTGAGCAGATTGTCCGGCACATCGCTGTGCACATTGCTGTTGGTCGCCAGTGATGGGCTGACTCCAAACAACTTCGGCCCCAGCCCATCGGCGTGGCAACCCTGGCAGGAACCTTCGAACAGGCGCTGACCGTTACTCAGTGACAACTTCACCTCAGGCACCACCTTCTGCGCAGCGGCCACCGGCCGGGTCGCCTTCTCCACCACCTGCGCTTCGGCCTGCGCCCCATTGAGCGACGCCAGGTACACCGCCATCGCCCGCACATCCTCTTTCGGCAATTTCGCCAACTCGGTGACCACCGGCCCCATCGGCCCCGTCGCCACGCCATGGGCATCGGAGTAACCGGTGCTCAGGTAGCTGAACAACTGATCCTCGGTCCACGGCGTCGGCGCCTTCGACAAACCGTTCAACGCCGGCGCCTCCCAACCATCGACCATCGCCCCGGACAGAAACGCTGCCCCGCCCTTCTCCGCACCCAGAAGATTGCGCGGTGAATGACAAGCCGCGCAGTGCCCCAATCCGTTGACCAGATAAGCCCCACGATTCCATTGCTCGCTACGCTGCGGCTGCACCTGGATTTCCCCCTTGCGCAGGAACAGGGCATTCCAGCCGGCCATCAACGGCCGCTGGTTGAACGGAAAACCCATTGCATTGGCCTTGGCCGGCTGGCTGACCGGCGCCTGGGACATCAGGTAGGCATACAGCGCCTGCATATCGGCATCGTTGATATTGCGAAACGCCGTATAGGGAAACGCCGGATACAGATTGCGCCCGTCACGACCGATGCCGTCACGCATCGCCCGCTCGAAGGCCGGATACGACCAACTGCCGATGCCGGTCTTCACATCCGGGGTGATATTGCTGCTGTACAGCGTGCCGAACGGCGTCTCCATCGCCAGCCCGCCGGCGTTGGTTACACCACCCGGCGCCGTGTGGCACACCGCGCAATCGCCGACCGCCGCCAGCAAGCGCCCACGCTCAAGGGTCGCCGTCGACCAGGTCCCGGCACTGGGCGGTGCGATAGGCGCGATTTCCCCATGCCAGGGCCAGGCCGTGGCGGCCATGCCGAGCAGCGCGCCGAAGGCCGCGAACAACGAGCCGAACAACCATTTCGAACGTTTCTCCGGCGACTTCGGCGGATCCCCGGCGGTGCCGGCATTGAGCGCCTGCAACACCCGCTCGGGGGTAATCGGCAGTTCGCGAAAACGAATCCCGGTGGCATCGAAGATCGCATTGGCAATCGCCGCCGCGCTCGGCACCGAGGCCGATTCGCCGGCGCCCATGGGCGGCTCGCTCTGGCGCGGCATCATCAGCACATCGATCTGCGGCACCTCGGGAAAGGTCAGGATCGGATAACCGCCCCACTCCTTGCTCGTCACCGTCGACTCTTCAAAGGTCACCCGCTCCTTGAGCACCCGGCTGGTGGACTGGATCACATTGCCGTGAATCTGGTGCCGCACGCCGTCGGGGTTGATCATCATCCCCGAGTCATGGCCGATCACCACCCGGGTGACCGAGACATCGCCGGTCTGCCGGTCCACCGCCACATCCGCGACCCAGGCCGCCCAGGCCGCGCCGAAGCCGGGAAACTTGCTGTGGATATAACGCGCATAGGCAAAGCCGCGACCGCGCAGCAGATGGTCTTCGTTCGGCGTTTGCATCGGCGCGGTGCGCGGGGTCCAGGCAGCTCGCTCGGCGGTGGATTTCACCAGGTCCACGGCCCGCTGGTCCGGCAGGTAACGCAGGCGATATTCCACCGGATCGACCCCGGCGGCGAAGGCCAGCTCGTCGATATAGGACTCATGGGCAAAGGTGTTGGGCAAGGCCGACACCCCGCGCATCCACGACGCCCGGACAATCGGCGACATGTCGTTGATGCTGACCCGCATATGCTCATAGGCATAAGGCGGGATCGAAGTGCGGTCGCCCATTTCGAACATTGCCGCCACCGGCTCGACCCGCCCGGTCAGCAGCAAGGCCAGGGTCGGTGCGCCATTGGACGGGTAGCTGGTCTCGAAGTCGTAGGCCGCCACGCTGCCATCGGCATTCAGGCCGCCATCGATGTCCATCAATTGCGCCGTGCCCTTGGGTTCCCAGGCGTGTTCCTGGTCACGGGTCAGTTGCACCCGTACCGGCTTGCCCACCGCCCGGGATAGCAACAGGGCGTCGGCACAGACGTCATCGGCGCAGTTGCGGCCGTAACAGCCAGAAGCCTCCATGCGGATGATCTCGATACGTTCTTCCGGGTACTCCAGCAGCCAGGCGAGGTCGGCCCGCAACAGGTGCGGATTCTGGCTGCCGGACCAGACCCGGATGCCCTCCTCGTGATAATCCGCCAGGCCACAGGACGGGCCGATGGAAGCATGCATCTGATAGGGCCAGAGGTAGGTGCGCGGCATGCGCTGGCTGGCGCCGGCGAGGGCCACATCGACATTGCCCTGGTCCAGCACCGTGCGCTTGATCCGCGGGTTGTCGCGGATCGCCTGCTCGACATCGCTCAGGTCCGGCAGCTTCTGCGTCCAGTCCTTCCAGCGTACCCGCAGTTCCCGCGCCGCCTTCGCCGCCTGTTCTTCGCGCAACGCAACCACCCCGATAAAGTCGCGGATCACCACCACCGCGACGATCCCGGGGATATGGGCGATGGATGACTCATCGACCTCCAGCAGGCTGTTGCCGACAAAGTCGCCGCAATCGAAACCGGCATAAGGCGGGCGCACGACCCGACCATGGAGCATGTCCGGCACGCGCATGTCATGGACATAGATCAGCTCGCCAGTGGCCTTGGCCGGAATATCCACCCGCGCCGTGCCCTTGCCCACCAGCCGATAGTCTTCGGCCGGCTTGAGCGGTGCGTTGCCGCTGATACGCAACTGGTCGTGCTCTCCCGCCACCAGTTCGCTGTAGCCCAGGGCCCGGCCATCCGGCGCCTTGACGATACCGCGTTCGACCCGCAGCGCCGCCACGTTCAGCGACCAGCGCCCGGCAGCCCGTTCCAGCAGGAAGCGCCGGGCTTCGGCCGCGGCGTTGCGCAGGGGAATCGCGGAGATCTGCAAGGTCGCGCTGGCAATGGTTGCGCCCTGGTTCGGCGCGCGCTCGGTGTCGCCGAGCACCATGCACACCTGCTCCACCTCCAGGTCCAGCTCCTCGGCGACGATCTGCGCCAGGGAGGTGCGAATACCGGTGCCCAGGTCCACATGGCCGTTGAAGGCATAGACGAGGCCATCGTCGTTGACCGCGATAAACAGCCCCAGCTCCTTGGGCAAGACCCGCGGCGTGCCGCCTTTGGCCACCGGCCCCGAGGGCGGCAGGATATCGTCGACGATCAGCAGCACGCCGGTCTTGGCCAGCCATTGGTCGCGGGTGGGGATGGCGTCGCTCATGGTCGTCGATCCTGGTTCAAGGCAATGGACGGGCGGCACGCAGCACCGCGCGAAGAATTTCGATATGGGTGCCGCAACGACAGAGATTGGCCGACAGCTCCTGGCGGATCTGCGCTTCGCTGGGGTGCGGGATACGGTCGAGCAAGGCCTTGGCGGTCATGATCATGCCGTTCAGGCAATAGCCGCACTGGGCCGCCTGCTCGTCGATAAAGGCCTGTTGCACCGGGTGTGGCGCCTCGCGGCTGCCGAGGCCTTCGAGGGTGACGATCTGCCGGTCCTCAGCGCCGGCCAGGGGAAACACGCAGGAGCGCGCGGCCACGCCGTCGACGATCACCGTGCAGGCGCCGCACTCCCCCAGGCCGCAGCCGTACTTGGGGCCGTTGAGCCGCAGGTCGTTGCGCAGCACCAGCAACAGCGGGGTATCGGCCATGGCCGTCACCGAATGGCGTTGGCCGTTGACCTCAAGGGCTACCGTGATTTCCTGCATCGTCATGGAATGCGCTCGCTTCATTTGATGAAGTAACTACTACATGAAAAGCGCGTGGGTTGAGAACGATGTCTCCTGACGACACACTTTTTTCGATGAAGTGGTTACTACATGAAAGGAGAGCAAGAAGAGTGCCAGTTGGACTTTCAGGCGTCCGACCATGGCATTGGAGAAACACAAAACCTGTGGGAGCGGAGCTTGCCCGCGAAAGGGGGACACCGCGGTTCTTCAGCTAGACCGCGTCATCGTTCTTCGCGGGCAAGCTCCGCTCCCACACAGGCCCGCATCCAGAAAGGGTTACTCGTCGCGGTCGTCGATCATCTTGCGCAGCAGGAACAGCACCGCGACCTGTTCGGCGGGATTGAGGTTGCTCATGGTCAGTTCGCTGATCTTCGCCGCGCAGGGCACGGTCTGCTGCACCAGCCGGCTGCCGGCCTCGGACAAACCGACAATGACCTTGCGCCGGTCTTCCGGGTCCGGCTCCAGGGTGATCAACTCACGGGCCCTGAGCCGTTCGACGATGCCGCGAATGGTCGCCTGGTCCACGGCGGTGGCCTTGACCAGTTCGGTCAGGGAGCTGGGGCCGTGATCGCGCACCGCGCACAGGGTGACGAACTGCACGGCGGTGAGCTGCGAGTCGCCGACATTCTGCTGGAAGATCGCCATATGCCGCTGGTAGGCCTTGCGCAGCAGGTGGCCGACTTGTTCGGAAAACACATAAGGGTTGGAATCAGGAGTATCCGGCACGGCAGGCTCGAAAAGGCGAGGGAGAATGGGCAGGCATGATGGACAGGTTGGGGGGCAGACTCAAGTGTGAGGTTGTCTGGCCCGGCCTCTTCGCGGGCAAGCCCTGCTCCTACAGTTTGGCGTCGAACACCGATTTTGCGCACGACATAAAAACCTGTAGGAGCAGGGCTTGTCGGATCGCCGCACCGCCGCGAAGGGGCCCGCAAGACCACCAAAAGTCTCACTGACAGCCCCTTCACCCCAGACTCAGCGCGCCCGCGACGCCTCCGGCGCCACCACATCACCGCCGATCACCACCGCCTGGTCATCCAGGTACACATCGCAATGGCGCAGCGGAATGTCCATATGGCACGGCGTCTTGCGCGTCCCGCCGACCTCGGTATTCGGCCCGGTGGAGAACAGGAAGTTGCCATAGAACGCCCGGGCATCCATGCACATGCCGTCGTTCTTGTCGTGCAGCCCCATTGCCGTCCACTGCGCCCGTGGCTGCAGGCCCCAGCCGATATGGGAGATGCCATACACCTCGGGATCATTGAAATACTTCATGTAGTCGCGCAGGTACCCGGCCTCGAAACCACCGTGGATCGAGGTGATAAAACCCTTCTCGATCTCCAGGGTGATCTTCTCCCGGGTGTAGGTCTTGAACGGCAGCAGGATATCGCCGACATCCAGTACCAGCACGCCCTCGGCGGTTTCTTCGTTCGGCCAGGAGAACAGAAAGCCGCTCGGCCAGTGATCCCAACGCCCCGGTTCATCGGCGAAACCATACTCGGTCACCGACGGATACTGCCCCAGCGCCGCGCGGAAATCGCTGCCGGCGCGGGAGGTCACATGGATCGAACGGGCCTTCTTCAACAGCTCTTCCGCCGCCAGCACCCGCACCTTGTCGGCCTCGGTCGGCAGCATCCGCGCCAGCACTTCCGGCGGCTCCACCGCCAGCAGGATGCGCGTGCCGGTCTTGAGAATCTGCTCCTGTTCCGGCGAGTGCAGCAGCATCATGGTGTCGACGATCAGATCCGCCGCTTCCAGCGCCCGCTGCGCGGCGATATTGCCGGTCAGCGCGGTGTCGCCACAGTAGGCGGTCATATCGTTGCCCATGGCCGTCGGGTGGTTGAACGACGGCAATTCCACCGCGTACACCTTGGCCCCCAGGCGCTGCGCCGCCTCCATCGCCGAACGCACGGTGCGCGGATCGGAGTAATGACTCTTGAGCACCGCGACACTCTGGGTCGAGTCGACTTTCGACAGCTTCAACACGTGTTCGAACATTTGCGTCAGTTCGCAATCACTTACCGGCATTTTCCTCTCTCCTCTTCGCTCGCGCTGCACCAAGTCGAGGCGCGACGCTTCAGTCTAGTGCGTTTTTATAGCGTACACGCCATTTAGTATCGATAAAACCTGAATTCACAGCGCTCTGCAAGCAGCAGACCAAAACGTTACAAACTCACACACACCCAACAAAACAAGGTTACTTAGCGTTACCAGAGGCTAAAACCGGTAAAAATTTAATTTTCCAAGAGACGCTAGTCTTTTTAAAAAAAGAGCGTATACACTTTAAAAACCCGGTGGCCGAATCCGCCACCCCACACTCGGAACGAGGAGCAAGCCCCATGGCAAGCACGCAAAAAATCGCCATCGTCGGCGCGGGCCTGGGTGGCGCCGCCGCCGCCACGCTGTTGCAACAAGCTGGATTCGACGTGTCGATCTACGAGCAGGCCCCGGAGTTTTCCCGCCTGGGCGCCGGGATCCACATGGGTCCGAATATCATGAAGATCTTCCGCCGCATGGGCATCGAGCAGCAGCTCGACCAGATGGGCTCGCACCCGGATCACTGGTTCAGTCGCGATGGCATGAGCGGTGACTATCTGTCGCGCATTCCCCTGGGTGAATTCGCTCGCAAGGAATACGGCGCCTCCTATGTCACCGTGCACCGTGGCGACCTGCATGCCTTGCAGATGTCGACGATCAAGCCCGGCACCCTGCACTTCAACAAGCGCCTGGAGAAGATCGAAGACACCGGCGACCAGGTGCGCCTGAGCTTCACCGACGGCACCACGGCCAGCGCCGATATCGTTATCGGCGCCGACGGCATCAATTCGAAGATCCGCGAGGAACTGCTGGGCCACGAAGCACCGCTGTACAGCGGCTGGGTCGCCCACCGCGCGCTGATCACCCGCGACAAGCTGGCCCGCTACGACCTCAATTTCGAAGACTGCATCAAGTGGTGGAGCGAGGACCGGCACATGATGGTCTACTACACCACCGGCAAACGCGATGAGTACTACTACGTCACCGGCGTGCCACACCCGGAGCTGGACTTCGAAGGCCCGTTTGTCGACAGCAGCCGCGAAGAGATGTTCGAAGCCTTCCAGGGTTACCACCCCACCGTGCAGGCGCTGATCGAATCCACCGACACCGTGACCAAATGGCCGTTGCGCAATCGCAATCCGCTGCCGCTGTGGAGCCGTGGGCGCCTGGTGCTGCTGGGCGATGCCTGCCACCCGATGAAACCGCATATGGCCCAGGGCGCCGGCATGGCCATCGAAGACGCCGCCATGCTCACCCGCTGCCTGCAGGAAACCGGCCTCGGCGACCACCGTACCGCCTTCGAACTCTATGAAGCCAACCGCAAGGAGCGCGCCTCGCGGGTCCAGGCGGTCTCCAACGCCAACACCTGGCTGCGCACCCAGGAAGATCCGGCCTGGGTCTACGGTTACGACCTCTACGCCCAGGTGCTGAAATCGGGGGTGGCGGCGTGAGCACTTTCGTCCACGGCGGCAACGTCCAGGCCAACGGTATCCGCCAGCACTACCTGCGGTATGGCGGCACGGGCCCGGCGCTGATCCTGATCCCCGGCATCACCAGCCCGGCGATCACCTGGGGCTTCGTTGCCGAACGCTTCGGCCGGCACTTCGATACCTATGTACTGGATGTTCGCGGACGCGGCCTTTCATCCAGCGGTCCGGAACTGGACTACAGCGCCGAGACCTGCGCGAGCGATATCGCCGCCTTTGCCGCCGCCCTGGGCCTGGACACCTACCATCTGGTCGGCCACTCCATGGGCGCGCGCTTTGCCGTGCGCAGTGCCGTGCTCTGCCCCGCCGGGGTCAAGAGCCTGGTGCTGATCGACCCGCCGGTGTCCGGTCCGGGTCGTCGCGAGTACCCGAGCAAGCTGCCCTGGTACGTCGACTCGATCCGCCAGTCGCTGATCGGGATGGACGCCGAGGCGATGCGTGCCTTCTGCGCCACCTGGACCCAGGAGCAACTGCAACTGCGCGCCGAATGGCTGCACACCTGCTACGAACCGGCCATCGTCAGGGCGTTCAACGACTTCCATACGGTGGACTTCCACCAGGACCTGCCTCGGCTCACGGCCCCCTCCCTGCTGTTGGTGGCCGGTCGCGGCGGCGTGATCCTGCCGGAGGACGAAGCCGAAATCCGCGCGCTGCAACCGGGCATCCAGGTCGCCCACGTGGCCAATGCCGGCCACATGATTCCCTGGGACGACCTGGACGGTTTCTTCGCTGCCTTCGGTGACTTCCTCGGCGTGAGCCTGACTTGAACCTGAACCTGTGGGAGCCTTGAGATGAGCGAACAAAGCGCCAATGACAATTACCAGGGCGTCTGGGGCCAGCGGATCGGCTTCGGCCAGAAACCGGCCCTGCTGATGATCGATTTCATGCAGGGCTACACCACCGAGGGCGCGCCACTGTTCGCCCCTGGCGTGGTCAGCGCCGTGGCCGAAAGCGTCGAGCTGCTGGACTGCGCGCGGCAGCATGGAATTACGGTGGTGCACACCAATATTCGCTACCATCCGGGGCATTTCGCCGATGGCGGCATCTGGGTGCGCAAGGCGCCAGTGATGAAGGACATGGTCGAAGGCAATCCGCTCGCGGCCTTCTGCGAAGCGGTGTTGCCGCTGCCGTCGGAAGTGGTGATCAGCAAGCAATACGCCAGTGCGTTTTTCGGCACCAGCCTGGCCTCGCAGTTGCACGCCCAGGGCATCGACACCGTGGTGCTGGCCGGTTGCTCCACCAGCGGCTGCATCCGCGCGACGGCGGTGGATGCCGTGCAGCACGGGTTCAGGACCATCGTGGTACGTGAATGCGTGGGTGACCGCCATCCGGCGCCCCATGAAGCGAATCTGTTCGACATCGACAGCAAGTACGGCGATGTCGTCAGCAAACAGGAAGCGATCTCGAAGTTCCAGGGAGCTTGACCGCAGAACCGTGCCACAGAGCATGGTCGCGTAAAAAACTGAGCGTCGCCTCCGTGCGGAGCGTGACGCCCAGTCTTCTGACACTGCCTTTGGAAGCCGCCTTTACCGCGCTCCAGAGTGCTGGAAAAAGCGGCTGTAATAAAAACCATAAGTCACCGCCAGGAGACAACCAATGCCCATTGCGAATGCAACATCAGCGACCTCGGTCGCCGACCCGACCCAAGCGCTTTACCACAAGATCACCTGGAAACTGATCCCGTTCCTGTGTTTCTGCTACCTGGCCGCGTACCTCGACCGGATCAATATCGGCTTCGCCAAACTGCAGATGCTCGACCAGCTGCACTTCAGCGAAACCGCCTTCGGCCTCGGTGCCGGGCTGTTCTTCGTCGGTTATATCCTCTTCGAAGTACCGAGCAACCTGGTACTGGAAAAGGTCGGGGCGAAAATCTGGATCGCGCGGATCATGATCACCTGGGGCCTGCTCTCGGCCTGCACCATGCTCGTAACCTCGACCACCCAGTTCTACATCCTGCGTTTCCTCCTCGGCGCCGCCGAAGCCGGCTTCCTGCCGGGCGTGTTGTTCTACCTGACCACCTGGTTCCCGACCCATCGACGCGGGCGGATCATCGCCCTGTTCATGATCGGCCTGCCGCTCTCCAGCGTTATCGGCGGACCGCTGTCGGGCTGGGTCATGGGCCACTTCGACCAGGTCAACGGACTGCGCGGCTGGCAATGGCTGTTCCTGATCGAAGCCGTGCCCAGCGTGCTGCTCGGCATCCTGACCTTCTGGGCATTGCCGAATCATTTCCGCCAGGCCAAATGGCTCAATGAAGAAGAAAAAGCCGTCCTCGAAAGCGAACTGAAAAACGACGAGGCCAGCAGCCCCGACAGCAAGCAGCACTTTCGCGACGGTTTCTTCAACCTCAAGGTCTGGATGCTCGGCGGTATCGACTTCTCGATCCTGCTCAGCGCCTACGCCATGGGCTTCTGGATGCCGACTTTCATCCGCAACGCGGGGATCACCGACACCTTCCATATCGGTGTACTGACCGCCCTGCCAAGTGTCGCCGCCCTGCTCGGCATGCTGCTGATCGGCGCCAGTTCCGACAAGCATCGCGAACGTCGCTGGCACATCATCGTGCCGTTTTTCGTCGGTGCCGTCGCCATGGCCACCAGCACCTTCTTCACCCATAACGTGGTGGCGACGGTGGCTCTGTTCGCCATCGCCTCGGCGGCGATCATCGGCGCGGTGCCGGTGTTCTTCAGCCTGCCGGCGACCTTCCTCAAGGGCACCGCGGCGGCCACCGGTTTTGCCCTGGCCTGCTCGCTGGCGAATATCGCCGGGCTGGTCAGCAACTCGCTGATGGGCGTGGCCATCGACCTGACCGGCAGCAGTGCCGGGGCCCTCTGGTTCTTCGCCGGCTGCCTGATCCTGAGCAGCTTCCTGGTGATCGCCCTGCCGGCAAAACTGGTCAATCGTTAAGTAACCACTTACCTGCCGATGGCCTTTCCAGGCCTCGGCAGGCATGCTGGCTTACCGCAATACAACAACAACTCATTGGGGCACATCACCATGCAACGCTTTCTCAAGGGCTGCGCGCTGGCGCTGGCTGTCGGCCTGTCCGCCGGCTCGCTGCAAGCGGCTGAAAAAGTCATCATCGACACCGATTTCAATGTTCTCAACGACGACGGCCAGGCCTTTATCATGCTGGCGCAACTGCATGCGCAGAAGAAGATCGACATGCTGGGCATGACCCTGGTCAGCGGCAATGCCTGGGTCGACCAGGAACAGGTCGACGCGCTCAAGGCGGTGGAACGCATGGGGGTGGAAAAGGAGATCGGCGTCTACTCCGGCGCGGCCTATCCGCTGCTGCATGACTTCGCCACTTATCCACAGGAGCAGGCGATGTTCGGCGCCGGCTGGCCCGGGGCATTCAAGAACCCGCGGCCGACCTCGGCTTCGCAATTGGTCGCGCCGCCCGATGGCCTGGCGACCCATACCAAGCTGCGCAGCGAAACCGCGCCGCAGTTCATTATCGACAGCGTGCGCAAATACCCCCATGAAGTGACCTTGCTGGCCATCGGCCCGCTGACCAACCTGGCCCTGGCAATCCGCCAGGCGCCGGATATCGTGCCGCTGATCAAGCGTATCGTGTACATGGGCGGCGCCATCGAGATTCCCGGCAATACCACGCCGGCGGCGGAGTTCAACTGGTGGTTCGACCCGGAGGCGGCGAAGATCGTCCTGCGCTCGCCGATCGAACACGTGATCTTCCCCAACGATGTCTGCGAGAAAGTCACCTTCGACGCCTCGGTCTACAACCGGGTGATTGCGGCCAAGGGCGCGGTGCCGGAGTTGTACAAGAGCGTGTTCGGGCCAGAGTTCGCCAAGAACCCGGGCTATCACAGCTTTACCTGGGACAGCCTGCCGGCATTGTTCCTGGCCGAACCTGAGATCGTCACCGAGTCCCGTGATATGTGGATCGATGTCGACACCCATTTCGGTCCGGACTACGGCCGCGCGCTGGGCTACAAGAAGAGCCCGCCAGTGGGGACGCAGAAAGCCAAAATCGTGTTCGCGGTGGACCAGAAGAAATTCTGGAACGACTACGTCTCGCTGGTGACCTTGCCGACGCCGGTGAAAAAACCCTGAGGTCAGCGGCGCTAGATAGACCGCTATCGCCAGCAAGCCGGCTCCCACAGAAGAGTAACGGTGAACGCTCCATCGGAGTAGACACAGACCTCTGTGGGAGCTGGCTTGCCAGCGATGACCGCGCAGCGGTCGCCATTCAGAACCGCACGTCAACCGTACTCAGCACCTGCACAAACGCCCCGTTCAAGGTCGCGTTGTGATGCTCGACAATCGCCCGGGCCGACAACCCGGGTGTTTCCATGCAGGTATGGGCATCCCCCACCAGCACCGCCTCGAAACCCAGATCCCGCACCAGGCGGCTGGTGCTGTCGACGCAATACTGAGTCTTCATCCCGACGATCACCAGGCGCTGCACACCGGCATCATCCAACTGCTCGGCCAGCCCGGTATTGAAGAAACAACTGGGGCGCGTCTTGTCGACCAGACGATCCACCGCGGGATCCACCCGCAACTCCGGCACCAACTGCCAGGGCGCACTCCCCGCCGCAATCGGCGAGCCTTCAGGGCCGGTATGCCGGACCGCAAAAATCGGCGCACCGGCCTGCCGCGCCGCGCCAATCAGCTGATTGATATTCTCCAGCACCCGCTGCCCTTCCCAGGGCTGGTCGGGGCCATGGAACAGCCCGACCTGCATATCGATGATCAACAGGGCCGAACGCTGTGCATTGTCTGCTTGCATGGGGTGTTTCTCCTTCCGTGTGATGCCAGCAAAGGCCCGAAAACCAAAAGGCCCCGTCCATTGCTGGCGGGGCCTGGGTTCGCTGCGTTTACCGACTCACGCACCGACCTCACGCCCGCCATAGGCGGTCGTGGTGGTCTGGGTGAGGTTCAACGGATTCCGGTTCATGGGCTCGATCATGCTACGGTCGGTTCGAACCTGGCAACCCCGTCATCGAAAAAGACAACAGCGCGCAGCCTCAGAAGCGCAACCGCCAGTGCCCGTTACGGCGCAGGTCGACCACGGATAAGGGCTCGATATCGATCGAATTGAAGGAGGTAGGCCCGGCCCCCAGCGCGTGCAGCAGTGCCGCGCGGATCACGAAGGGATGGGTCACCACGATAAAATGTCCTTCCTCGCGAAAACCCTCGAGCCAGGTCCCGACCCGGGCACACAACGCCGCCACCGACTCACCCGCCGGCGGGACCTGCGTCGGGTCCGAGGTCCAGGCCGCGAGCAATTCGGGTTCGCTCTCGAGCAAATCCGCCAGCATGACACCCTGCCATTCGCCGACATCCAGGTCTCCCAGTTCCGGGACGATCTCGACCTCCGCCCCCAGGGCCTCGGCGGTCTGCCAGGCGCGGGTTTCCGGGGCACTGAGGATGCGCACCGGTTTCTTCAAACGCGCCGCCAGCTCGGCCGCCTTGAGCAAGCCCTTGGGCTCCACCGGTTCGTCCAACGGAAAACGCCCCAGGCGCTGGGCCTCGGTGCGGGCGTGGCAAACAAAGCTCAAACGAATCGACATAAGGGTGTGTTCCGAAAGGCAGTCCGTGTCGTGGCTCAACATACCGGGAAGTCACTCAGCCGGGATTGCAAGTATCGCTCAAGCGAACAAAGGCTCAAATGCGACGTTCGGCTGCAGAGCGAGCTAGTATAGTCAGCTCACTTGATCCCACGAGGAACTGATCGATGCCTGTTGTCGTCCCGCTCAAGAAAACCCTCGGCGCCCTGCTCCTGCTGGTCGGCCTGGCCGGTGCGAACAGCGCCTTCGCCCATGCCCACCTGAAAAGCGAAACCCCGGCCAAGGATGCCACCGTCAGCGCCCCGGCCGAATTGCGCCTGGTGTTCAGCGAAGGGGTTGAAGCCAAGTTCACCAAAGTCGAACTCAGCAGCGCCGATAAAGCGGTCACGCTGAAAAGCATCGCCACCGATCCGTCCGACAAGAAAACCCTGATCGTTACCCCTGCGGCTCCTCTCCCGCCTGGCCAGTACAAGGTCGTGTGGCACGCCGTGTCGGTCGACACTCACAAGAGCGAAGGCAACTACAGCTTCACGGTGGGCAACTGAGTCTATGCAGAACGCCATGGTCCTGTGCCGCTTCCTGCATTTCGCCGTGGTGTTGTCGTTGTTCGGGGCCTGCCTGTTCAGGCCCTGGCTGATCGGCAGCGCGGCCAGCCCGGCACTCGACCGGGGGCTGCTCGAAATCAAGCGCTGGCTGGCGCTGCTGGGGTTGCTCAGCGCCGGCGGCTGGTTGCTGCTGACCACCGCCACTATGACCGGCGACTGGGCCGACGCCCTGAATCCCGCCACCCTGCAGTTGGTCCTGGGCAAGACCTTTTTCGGTCAGGTCTGGAGCTGGCACCTGGGCTTGTCCCTGTTGCTGGTGATCAGCCTGTTGGCCAACGCCCGCCCGGCCATCAACCTGCTGCTCGGTTTCCTGCTGCTGGCGACCCTCGCCCCGGTCGGCCACGGCGCCATGCTCGACGGCCTCGACGGTCGCTTGCTGATGCTCAACCAGTTCATCCACCTGAGCGGGGTCGGTGCCTGGGTCGGCGGCTTGATGTTGCTCGCCCTGATGCTGAGCAAGCCGGCGGAACATGACATCAAGCGGGTCCTGCGACGGTTCGGCGACCTCGGTTACCTGCTGGTCGCCGTGATTATCGTCACCGGCCTGATCAATGTGCGGGTACTCACCGGAGCCCTCTGGCCGACGCCACTGTTCAGCGGCTTCGCCCTGATCCTGCTGATCAAGGTGCTGATGGTCGCGCTGATGCTGGGATTGGCCCTGTTCAACCGGGTGATGAGCCCTGGCGGGCGTTTCAGCGTCTTGCGCACCAGTGTGACGGTCGAATGGCTGCTCGGCCTGGGGGCGATTCTCGCGGTATCGCTGCTGGGCACTCTACCGCCGATGCTGATGGACTGAGCCCCCGGGGCTGGCTGGCGAACAGCGTAAATCCGTCCGGACTTTCATACTCCCGTTCGCAAAAAAACCTGGCTCATCTAATCATCTATATGAATCCATCAGGTATATTCCTTCCAACCGCGTAACAAAATAATACAAGAAGGGGTTCCCGTTGGATCTTTCACATGCCGCGTGGCTTGCCCACGACACCCGCCTGATCGTCTGCTGCCTGCTGGCCATCGCCACCATCATCGTGCTGATCAGCCTGACCAAACTGCCGCCCTTCCTGTCCATCCTGATCGGCACCTTCGTCGCCGGGATCGGCGCCTCGCTGCCCCCTGAAGAAGTGGCCAAGGCGTTCAGCAAGGGTGCCGGCAGCCTGCTCGGCGAAGCCGGGATCATCATTTCCCTGGGCGCCATGCTCGGCGCGCTGATGGCCGAGTCCGGGGCCGCCGACCGCATTGCCTCGACCCTCCTGCGCCATGCGCGAGGCAAGGCCCTGCCCTGGGTCATGGCAATGGTCGCGATGATCATCGGCCTGCCGCTGTTCTTCGAAGTCGGCCTGGTGCTGATGGTGCCGATCATCTTCGTGATCGCCCGCCAGTCCGGCCAGCCGCTGCTCAAGGTGGCGATCCCGGCCCTGGCCGGCATGACCACCCTGCATGCGCTGATGCCGCCCCATCCGGGCCCGTTGATCGCGGTCAGCGCCTTGCACGCCGACCTCGGCATGACCATGTTGCTGGGCTTTTGCATCGCGGTGCCGGCGGTGATCCTCGCCGGCCCGCTCTATGGTATCTGGTTGTCCAAGCGCCTGGATGTGAAGGAGCCGGCGGAAATCGGCGCCTTGTTCACCGCCAAGGTCGAGACCCGGCGCAAGCCGAGCTTCACCATTTCACTGTTGATCATCCTGCTGCCGGTACTGCTGATGCTCGGCAGCACCCTGGCCAAGGTCGCCATGGCGCCGCAAAGCAACCTCGCCATCACCCTGAAGTTTCTCGGCGAACCCTTGATCGCCCTGGGCCTCGCGGTGATCGCGGCGGTGATCTGCCTGGGCTGGTCCATCGGCATGGCCCGTGACCAGGTCGGCAGCGTGCTGCGCAAAAGCCTCGGGCCGATTGCCATGCTGCTGCTGACCATCGGCGCCGGCGGCGGCCTGAAACAGACCCTGCTGGAAGCCGGCATCAGCGACACCATCAGCAAGGTCGCCACCGGCGCCAACCTGTCCTACGTCCTGCTGGCCTGGCTGATTGCCGTGGCCTTGCGCCAGGCCACCGGTTCGGCGACCGTGGCGACCACCACCACGGCGGGTATTCTCGCGCCGCTGATGGCCGGCCTGGCAACCACCCAGGCCTCGCTGGTGGCCCTGGCCATCGGTGCCGGTTCGGTGTTCTTCTGCCACGTCAACGACGCCGGCTTCTGGATGGTGCGCGAGTACTTCGGCTTGCAGCTCAAGCAGACGATCTGGGTCTGGTCGGTGTTGCAGACCATCGTTTCAGTGGTCGGGCTGATTGGCACGCTGCTGTTGTGGCAGTGGTTTAAATAAACTGCCGTAATCCATTTGGTAAGCCTGAACACGATCCCTTGTAGGAGCAGGGCTTGTCGGATCGCCGCACCGCCGCGAAAGGGCCCTCAAGGCCGCCAAAAGCTTCGCGGGCAAGCCCTGCTCCTACAGGTTTCGCGGCGCATTCAAATTCGTGGTGTTTCAGGATCCCCGCTCAGTCCTGCGAATAGGCAAAGTTCTTCAACACCTCACCATCCATGCGGTAGCGCACCCATTCATTCTGGGGTTGCGCACCAATGGATTCGTAGAAGCGAATCGCCGACTCGTTCCAGTCCAGCACACTCCACTCCAGGCGCCCGCAATCATTGGCGCAGGCGATCTGTGCCAAGTGCCGCAAGAGCTTCTTACCGGCGCCGGCACCGCGTTGTTGCGGTGAAACGTAGAGGTCTTCCAGGTACAGGCCATTACGCCCGAGCCAGGTGGAGTAGCTGAAGAAAAACACCGCAAAACCGACCGGCTCGCCATCACGCAGGCAGATCAGGCCATGGGCCGTGGCACCTTCGCCAAACAGGCTGCGCTCGATGTCGACGACGCTGGCGATCACTTCATGGCGGGCCCGTTCGTACTCGGCCAGTTCAGTGATGAAGGCCAGGATCTGCGGCGCATCGCTGGGCCGGGCTTCGCGTATTTCAAGGGACATGGGCGCTTCCAGAGTCGGTGAAGTCGCCCATGCTATGCGGATTGTGCGACGGTTTGAATCACTATTGCTCGAGGCCCGGTTGTGCCAGGTACAGCACTTCATACGCCTTACCCGAGCGATGGCGGTCAGGCTCGGACGACGACAGGGTGATCCGGATCAACTGCCAGGCCGCCGTATCCAGCGCGAGGAACACCGCCACCGTGTCGTCCTGACGAACGATGGCCTGGTTACGCTCCACCTCCTCGGCCAGCAACCGCACTCGATCCGCTTGCGCATCGAACGGCAAGGTTTCGCGATACAGCGCCCGGGCCTGCGGCGCACTGCCCAGCTGCAGATCCAGCGGCAACCAGGCCTCGATATCCGGACGACCGAATGAGTCGATCACCCGCTGGAAACGCTCGTCCATCAGAAAGCCCGCAGCGGCGCTCGGATCGGCCCAGAGGTACACCGACGAATACAGATTGGCCTGGGCCCCGAAGACCCCGCGTTCCTCGGCGATAAAAGCCTTGAAGACCAGCCCTTGGGTATCGTCCCAGAGCGGCCCCAATTCGCTGGCCCGGCGGCGGATCAAGCCCATGTCATAGTTGGCGGGCAAGCGGTGTGAATACTGTTTGGCAAACATGACGACACTCCTGTGGGAAAAGGTTATCGAGAACCTGGAGCCAGCTTGCGCAAGATCGATAATTACAACAAGATATCGATAAATATATGTGTGATAAGAGATAGATATGACTGAAGCCGTCAAGCCTCTCGATATCGACACTGTCCAGGCCTTTGTGCTGATTGCCGATTTCGCCAGTTTCACCCGCGCGGCCCAGGCGCTGGACACCTCCCAGGCGGCCATCAGCCTGAAGCTCAAGCGCCTGGAAGAACGTCTCGGCTACCGCTTGCTGGAGCGCACACCCCGCCATGTGCGGCTGTCGCCTTCGGGTGAACAATTTATCCACGCCGCCCGCGCGTTGCTCCAGGCCCACGAACGGGCGCTGGGGGATATGAGCGCCACACCCAATCGTCGCCTGATCATCGGCATCAGCGACCATGTCGCGGGACCGGACCTGCCGACCCTGCTGAGTCGCCTGGCGCACTACGATCCCCTGCTGATCATCGAGGTGCGGATCGCCTCGTCCCGGGACCTCGGCGCGGCCTTCGATCGTGGCGAGCTGGATGCGGCCATCGTGCGCAGCGAAGGCGACCGTCACGACGGCGAGGTGCTGGTGGTGGAGCGCTTCGGCTGGTTCGCCGCACCCACCTGGCAACACACCCCCGGCAGCGTCCTGCGCCTGGCGACCATGGCCGCGCCCTGTGGCGTGCGGCATCTGGCGGTGCGGGTGCTGGATGATGCGGGCATCCCCTGGACCGAAGTGTTTATCGGCGGCGGCGTGATGGCGGTGGGCGCGGCGGTCAGTGCCGGGCTCGGCGTGGCAGCGCTGGCCAAGCGGGTGGCACCGGCCGGCGCGATCGAAGTCGGTGAACAACTCGGGCTGCCGGCGCTGCCGATCACCGAAATCATCCTGCATGCGCGTCCCACGGACTCTCGTTCTCAGGAAACCTTGAGAGCGCTGAGTGCTGCATTTCGTGGGGTACTGGAGCGCTAGTCGATCATGACTTCCAGGCGGCGTAACGACCTGGACAATTATGGAAACAAATCGGCCGGGCTCCCTTTGGGGGCCCGGCCGAATTCGTTAAGCGACAACCTGAACTAGATCAGCAGGAACAACGCCAGCAAGCCACCGAAGATCGCCCACTTCTCCAGGTAGTAGCGGGTGCGGTTGGTTTTCTTCAAGGCCTTGCCCCGCAGGCGAATGCCGTAGATCTTGGTGAAGAACTTGTTGATCCCACCGGTCTTGTCGTTCGCATCATTCGGCGAAGCGGCGGCGGACATCACATTACGACTGAACCAGCGGTTGAACGCCGTCGCCCAGCGATATTTCAACGGGCGCTCGACATCGCAGAACAGGATCACACGGTTCTGGTCGGTCTTGTTTTCGGCGTAGTGGATAAAGGTCTCGTCGAACATAACCGGCTCGCCATCGCGCCAGTGGTAGTCCTGGCCATCGACGTTGATGTAGCAGCCCGGATCGTTCGGCGTTTCCAGGCCCAGGTGGTAGCGCAAGGAACCGGCGTAGGGGTCGCGGTGGCGAACCAGGCGCGAACCCGGCGGCAACTCGGCGAACATCGCCGCCTTGATGCTGCCGATGCTGTTGAGCAGCTCCGTGGTGCGCGGGCACAGCTCGACGGCGGAAGGATGGTTGTCGCCATACCACTTGAGGTAGAAACGCTTCCAGCCAGTCTTGAAGAAGGAGTTGAAGCCCACGTCGTTGGGCGTCTCGGATTTCTTGATCTCACCGGCGCGCAACAGGGCCAGGGCCTCGGTGCGGATTTCCTGCCAGTTGTCCTGCAACGGCTTGAGTTCGGGGAAGCCGGCCGGGTCCAGGTACGGGCGGCTCGGCACCTTGGAGAAGAGGTAGAGGAAGCAGTTGACCGGGGCGAGGAAAGTCGAGTGGTCACTCAATTGCCGGCCCAGCTTGTGCCGGACCTTGCCGCGCAGGTGTACGTACGCGATGGACAAGACGTAAACAGCGATAATGATGAGTTTCACGGGCGTCGTCACAGAAGTCGAAAGGACACGCTACCTTTCATGCATCTGGTGGCCCGGTGCACACGGCCGGGGTCCAGAGGTCGCAAAGGTAGCCAACGCACTAGGGTAGAACAGCTGGCGTATGGGTTTCCAGTGTTTCGTCTTCCGGGCGAAAGCAAAACCACTATCTGTTACAGGATTTTCTTATAGCTTCACTGGTGCACTCCATCCCTGTAGGAGCCGGCTTGCCGGCGATGGCGATCCACGGAGCGCCACCAAAATCCCGCCTGCCGGCGGATCGCGAGCAAGCTTGCTCCTACAGGAGCCGGATTCAGCCGTTCGCCAGCATGGCATCCACTTCTTGCTTCCCGGGCGAGGTGGCCGGCCCCCAGCGTGTAACCGCCAGGGCCGCCGCCGCATTGGCGCGGCGAGCCGCCTCGACGGCATCCAGCCCCGCCGCCAGCCCGGCGAGGAACACACCGGCATGGGCATCGCCCGCGCCGTTGCTGTCCACCGCCTGTACCTTGAAACCAGGCACATGCCGGTGCTCCCCGACCCGACTGACCCAACAACCGTTCGGGCCATCGCGAACCACCAGTAGCGCACCCTCGGCCAAACGCTCGGTCAGATTGTCGAGGGAACCGGCAATATCCGCCGCGCCGGTAAAACGCAGGGATTCGACACTGTTACTGGTCCAGATATCGATACGCGGCAACAAGGCCGCCATGGAGGCTGCGTCCGGCGAGTTGACCAACGGACCCGGATCGAACACCACCGTCACCGCCTTCGGCAAGGACAACACCCATTCCAGCAGCGCCGGTGCCTTGTCCGGATATTGCAGGCTGTAGCCGCTGACATAGACGTAATCGTCGGTTTGCACCGAGACCCGCGCCAGCTCTTCAGCCGAGACACCGCCTTCGGCTCCGATATAGGAAATAAAGGTGCGCTCGGCGCTGGCCTCGGTCAGCGACACGCAAAGCCCGGTGTCCTTCGCACCATCGCGCTCGAGGGCGATCTCGACCCCCTCCGCCGCCATCGCCTGGCGGGCGATGTCGCCGAAGCGCCCGTTACCGTGGCGCCCGAGGTAGACCACCGGCAGGCCATTGCGCCGGGCCGCGGCCATGACGTTAAAACCCGCACCGGCTTCAAAGCTGGCGGCATTCGCCAGCACGTCGCCGCCGGTCGCCGGCAGCTGGTCGAGGGACATGACCAGGTCAACCATGACCTGGCCGGTATGTAGCAACTTGGTGTTCTGTCTCACAAATAAGGGTCCTCTTTTGGCGAGTGGCTGTTGTTGTCAGGCAAGGCGCCGCGACGAGTCATAGCCCGCTATGGCGAGGAGCGGCAACGCAGCATGACGACGACAGACGCCGTCAAAAAGGGCCAGTATTTGTGTGACAGGACACTATCCATTGGCATTCTCTAAAAAGGCTGCACGACGATCCGCCGCGCCGCCGAGCACGGCGTAAATACCGCCGGCAACCAGAAAGGTGACGATCCAGCCCAGGCCGTTGTGGCCCAGCCAGGAGTCGGACAGGAAACCGCGGAACCAGGTGGTCTCGGCGGTGGTGCCGATGGTGGTGAAACTGAAGCCCAGGACAATCGCCACGGCCCAGGCACCGAAGGCGCGCCATTCGATGCCGCCGCTATACCAGTAGGCGCTGGTCGGACTGACGTCCAGCAGGTCCTTGGGGCTGTAGTACTGGCGATGCACCAGGTCGACCACGAAGATCCCGACCCAGGCGGTGATCGGCACCGCCAGCAGCGAGATGAAGGTGATGAACGGGCCGTAGAAGCTGTCGGCGATCAACATGAAGTAGATGGAGCCGACAAAGATCGCGACGATATCGACGATCACCGCATGCACGCGCTTGACCTTCAGGCCCAGGGTCAAGGTGGTCAGACCCGCCGAGTACACCGACAGGTTGTTCGACAACAATAGCCCGCCGAACGCGGTGATCAGGTACGGCACGGCCATCCAGGTCGGCAGCATGTCACGGATCGCGATGATCGGGTCAGTCGCCTGGGCCAGATCGTGGTTGCCCACCGACAGCAGGCCGCCGAGGGTGATCAGCAGCACCAGCGGGATACCCGCGCCGAAGGCCGCCGAGGCCACCAGACGGACCGCCTTGACGCTCTTGTGCTGGTAGCGCGACATGTCGGCGCCGGCGTTGGCCCAACCGATCCCGGTGCCCGCCGCCATGGTGCCGATGCCGATGATCATCGCGCTCATAGGCGCCGGGGTGGCGTTGAACACCGCGCTCCAGTCGATGGTCGCGCAGAGGAAACCGCCCACCAGGATATTCAGGCCGCCGAAGACATAGGTCGCCCACTTCTGGATCACCAGCAAGGTGGCATGCCCCAGGCCCGAGACCGACAGGGTCAACAGCACGAAGATGGCGATAAACAGCAGCGTCAGCACTGGCGCGCTCTTGGCCTCTACGGGTGAGTGGAACAGGATCGAACACAAGGACAGCAGCACGAACGCCGCGGTGGTGGTGTTGACCGTTTCCCAGCCCAGGCGCGACATCAGCGAAACGATGGTCGGGCCGATATTGCCGCGCACGCCGAAAATCGCTCGCGACAGGGTCAGGCTCGGCGCATGGCCACGCCGACCGGCGATGGAGATGATCCCCACCACGGCGAAGGAACCCGCCGCGCCGAGAATCGCGACGATGATCGCCTGCCAGATCGCCAGCCCGCGAAAGGCCACCAGGGTTGCCCCCAGTGGCAGGCCGAGAATACTGATGTTGGCTGCGAACCAGACCCAGAACAGTTGCAGGGGATGGCCGTTGCACTCGGCTTCCGGGACCGGTTCTATACCGCGGGTTTCCAACTGGCCGGCACTTTGTCCGGCTTTTGATGAGGTCATGGTGTTCAGCTCCTGATGCCAATTGTTGTGGTTGTTGGGCAGTGCGGAAGGTGTAGAAACCCCTGGGCCACTTCCGGGCCCCCTTCGTCTGCAGTCCATTGCGTGTTGTTGTGTGTCAGGCGTTGCGCAGGGCGATCAGCCCCTGGACCAGCGGTACCAGTTCCAGCGCATTGACTTCGATGATTTTCGCGACCATCTCGGCGGGCCAGCAGTCCAGACCGTCGCAAGCCCCGAGCATGGCGCCGAGGATGCCGGCGATGGTGTCGGTGTCGCCGCCGATGCTCGCGGCGAGGCACAGGGCCTCGAAGGCGTTGAGCTGGCCGAGCGCGACCCGCTGGGCCAGCGCGAAGGCCACCACCACCGACTCCTGGGAGGCGACCGAGGTACCGACCACGTCATACAGCAGGTCGGCCAGTTCGGCGTCCGGGCAATCGCGGACGAGCTCACGGACCCAGCGAATCCGTGGCCCCAGGCGCCCGCCGGCAACCCAGTGACCATGCTGTTCGGCGCTAAAGGCCATTTCGGTGCCGATATCCAGCGCGTGCGCCAGGCTCTGGCGGTTGATCCCGCAGGAAATCACCGCGGCGACGGCGGCGGCGCTGGAGATTCCCAGGCTGGTGTTATGGGTGACCTGGCAGGCCTGGATCACCGCGTCGAGAAAGCGCTGGGGCTGGTCGACATCGGCGGCGATGCCCACCGGGGTGATGCGCATGGCTGCGCCGTTGGTGGTGCCGTAGCGCCCGGCTTCCTCGGGGCTGTGGCCGGCCAGAATCATTTCAATGGCGCGCTTGGTCGATGGACCGAGCAGATCCTGCGAGCCCTTGGCCTGCATCACCGCTTCCCAGGCGATCAACCGTTCGGCCAGCAGCGCCGGCTCGATATGGCCGTTACCGTCGATCAGCAACTGCCCGACCAGGATCGCCTGTTCGGTGTCGTCGGTGATGGAGCCGGCGGGCATGTTCGGCGCGATCGGCTGGTCGGGACCGGCGTCGACCAGCGTGGTGATGCTGCCGAAGCGAGCCCGGATCTGGGCGCGACTCAGGGATTGGGTCGGCATACCCAGGGCGTCGCCCAGGGCGAGGCCGTAGAAGGCACCGAGGGCTCGATGAATCGGGGTCATGTCGGGTTTCCAAACGCCAGGTGCAGGCGGAAATGCAAAGGATCGAGCAGACTTTCGACTTGCTCCATAAAACGTCCCCGCTTGTCGTAGGTGGTTCGCAAGGCCTTGAGAAACACCGTGCCCAGCGGACGCCCGAGCAGTTCGGCATCTTCCGCGCAGAGGGGTTCGGCGCCGATCCACTGATCGCCGCGATCACCGACATAGCCGTAGGCCGCCAGGGTAATGGTCAGGGAGTTGTCGATCAGGCCGACGTTGGGCAGGCCTTCCAGGCCGCCGCTGGCCGGTATCAGCGAGTGTTCGAGGGAAACCGCGGTACCTTCGGTATTGCGCCGGCGCCGGTCGAGGGCGATGAACTGCTCGGTGCCATAGCGACTGAACAGGTCCGGCCGCGTCACCGCTTCCAGGCGCAACACCTCGGTGTTGATCAGCGCCCCGCTGTCCGCCAGGGCCTGGGCCCAGCCGGCGCGCTGGTCGAGGGGAATGCCATCGTAGGTGACGATGGAGCCCACGCCGCTCTGGGTCGCAATGTAGTTGCGCCGCTTGAGCTCGGCCAGGGCCTCGCGCAGCGTGCCGCGGCTCACCGAGAATTCTTCGGCCAACTGATGTTCACCCGGCAACAGCAAGCCGTCTCCAAGAAGACCGCTTTCGATGCGCCGGATAAGCTCATCGACCACCCTTTTTTTCTTATCAAATCGGACATGTCTAATCATGTACAAATTGATAACCGAAAGAGGCTCAGGGGTGCAAGGGATTTATTTTACAAGGAGATGAATGGTGGTTTTTTTCAGGGCGCTATCGCCAGCAAGCCAGCTCCCACAGGTTCGGGCTTGGCACAAAATATAGTCGTGCCCGGGTCCACTGTAGGAGCCAGCTTGCTGGCGATCCGCCGACAGGCGGAGAGAATTCAGGGCTTCAGGCCAATGGGGAAAAACACGCCCCCGCTCCAGACCCCCAGCCAGGATTGGCCGTCGATCTCACGGCTGACCGCCAGTTCCACCAGTTGGTAGAACACATTGCGATGAATCAGCGCTTCCAGATTACTGCGCACATGCACGTAGGGCGCCGGTTCCTGGCTGATCGGATCGATCACCACCCGGATCGGATGCTCGGTACCGGCCGTCACCTGTTCATCGACGTAAGTGGTAAACCGCAGTTGCTGTGCCTCGCCCTGCCCTTCGACCTCCAGGGTCACCGCGACAAAGGGCGCATCGTCGACTTTGATCCCGACCTTTTCCACCGGCGTGATCAGGAAATAATCATCGCCGTCGCGGCGCATGATGGTGGAGAACAACTTGACCATCGGCTTGCGGCCAATCGGCGTGCCCTGGTAATACCAGGTGCCGTCACGGGCGATACGCATGTCGATATCGCCGCAGAACGCTGGATTCCACAAGTGGACCGGCGGCAGGCCTTTTTCCGTCTTGGGGATTTGCGCCAACAGGTCGTTGGCCTTGCCCGACTCACTCATACTCAATCCGACATCCACTGTTCACCGACGCCTAACAGACTACGCGCATATTCGGCCAAGGGGGCGGCGATCAGGTCTTCGGGCTTGGTGTTGTGGAACGTCAGCAAGCCGCCACGGCTTTTGATCCGTGCCGTATCGATCAGGTACTGGGTGCCGGTCTCGATCAGCATGATCTGGATCACCCCGCTGTCCACGCCCAGGCGGTCGACGGATTCCTGGTCGGCCCACTCGTCGTAGTTGCCGATGCGGTCGTCAGCCTTGGCGAAGCGCGTGTACAACAGGTAGTGCGCGCCGGCGGAGCGGGCCTCGGCCATGGCCTGGTCGAGCCCCAGGGGCGCACGGGCGCGGCGCACCATGGGGAAATATTCGACGAAGCCGTTGAAGGCTTCCTCGGCCACCACGTTGGGACGCGGGTAAGCACTGCCGGGTGGCGTGAAAGCGCCCTGGGCAATGTAGATAAAGGAGTCCGGCTGGATGCGGAACGAGCGGATCCGACGCGTATCGCTATGATCGAGTAGCCCGGCATCGCTCGCCTCATAGCGAACACCTTCCCCCAGATCACTGACTTTCATGCAGCCGCCCAGCGCTAAAAACGCCAGCAGCACAACCAGGCTACGCATCCTATCCTCCAGAGGCCGGTGACGGAAAACCGGCGAATAAGCGCGAGGATGCAGCTTCCGCGCCAGATCAGCCGCCGATGATTTTCATCACCGTCGCGCCGCCCGAGAAGGCCACTTCCTGTTTGTCCCCCAAGGCCTTGACCAGCAGCCGCTGCAACGCCGGCAACGCCTCGTGGCGCGGCTTGTCGAGCAGGTCGCCGACATAGTGCCGGTTGCTCGACGACAGGCAGCCATGCAGCCAGCCGGTGGACGACAACCGCAAGCGCGAACAAGTCCGACAGAACGGCACGCTTTCGTTGGCGATCACCCCAAAGTGACCACGCCCCGGAATCGCATAACGCACGGCGGTGGCATCGACCGGGGCATCGGCCTGCAGGTATTCATAGCGCTCGCCAATCAGCCCGAGCAACTGCTTGAGGCTGACGAACTGCTGGAGAAAGGCATTGCCATCGCTGGCCAGGTGGCCCATGCGCATCAGTTCGATAAAGCGCAGCTCATAGCCGCGCTCAAGACAGTAATCCAGCAGCGGCATCACCTGGTCCAGGTTCTGCCCGCGCAACGGCACCATATTGACCTTGATCTTCAGTCCCGCCGCCCGCGCCTGCTCCATACCGTCGAGTACGCTGGCCAGGTCGCCACCACGGGCGATAGTACGAAAAGCACTGGCATCCAGGGTATCGAGGGAAACGTTGATCCGTTTGATCCCGGCCTCCACCAGCAGCGGCAATTTGCGCGCAAGCAACTGGCCATTGGTGGTCAGGCTGATATCGTCCAGGCCCATCTGGCCGACCGCGCCCATAAAGGCTTCCAGCTTCGGACTGACCAGCGGCTCGCCGCCGGTAATGCGCAAGCGCTCGATCCCCGCCGCCTCGATCAGGTAGGCCACGCCCCGTGCCATGGCCTGCGCCGACAGTTCGTCCTGGGCAGCCACCAGCCGCTTGCCATTGGGCACGCAATAGGTACAGGCATAATTGCAGGCGGATGTCAGGCTGATGCGCAGATTGCGAAAACGCCTGCCTTGACGGTCAACGATCATGGGACACTCCGGCGATGGACTGTGGAACGCGCAAAACTTGACTTAAAAATCAAGTTTTGACAAGCCCTATCCCCGAGTATAAGCCCGGGGCATTGCGCCATATAGGGGAACGTGGCGCAATCACCAAGCCGAATATCTTAGCTGACGGGCGTTTCAGGGTCGCGCTTGCGCTTGTTGCCCATGCGCACGCCGATATCCATCAGGAACTGGAAGAAACCTTCCTGGTCTTCCAGCACATTGCTCCAGAACGGCGAGTGGTACAGCGCGACAGCGCCATGTACCAGGGCCCAGGCGGCGCAGTAGTGGAAGTACGGCGGCACGTCCTCGAGCTTGCCTTCGCTGATACGGCCCTTGATCAGCAAGGTCAGGCGTTCGAAGTTGGACGCGCGGATCTTGTGCAACTCCTCGACCATCTCCGGCACCTGGTGGCCCTTGACCACTTTTTCTTCCAGGCGGTCGAACAGGCGATAGCGCTGGGGATCACGCATGCGGAATTCGAAGTAGGCCCGGGACAGGGCTTCCTTGTCCTTGTCGACATCCGCCGAGTGCAGCAACTCGTTCAAATCACGCTCGTAGTCGAGCATCAGGCGCAGGTAGATCTCCGCCTTGGATTTGAAATGCTTGTAGATGGTGCCTTTGCCGATACCGACGGCATCCGCGATCATCTCGACGGTGACACTGTCTTCACCTTGTTCGAGGAACAGCTTTAGCGCGGTATCGAGAATTTCCTGCTCGCGGCGACGAAACTCACGGACCTTACGGGGTTCTTTATGCATAAGAAAAGGTCTGTAGGGGCAAAATCGAAGCCAAGTATTATGCCTGACTCGCGCCAAATTGCACGAATCATCCGAGGCTTTTAGTTTTCACTGTCGACGAATCAGGCCGCCCTGGTCAGAAAATCTTCGCGGTGGTCACGGATCGTCGCCGCCGCCGGTCGCCGAAAAGCGTCCTGGCACGATGAGAACTCAACAGAAGCGCCTGTATTCCAAATCTGTTTAAAAAATGAGCAATGCTGACTGGACGTCGGGCGATCCTGACCAATACTTGAACTGTCGGCGCGACATCTCCCCCAAGTGACGCGCTGATAAAGGTGCCGAAGGACCGCGTACCTTTGTTTTACTCCTAATGGTCTTAACCCGGATTCACCCCCCAGAACCCGGGTTTTTTTTGCCCGCGATTTAGCCTCTCGGCTCAGGCGCGCACATGGGCAAGGGGAAACAGGCGCTTGAAGTTCTCGGTGGTCTGCTCGGCGAACTGCTCGTAGGGCACCCCGCGCAGCATCGCCAGGTAATCGGCGACATCGCGCACATACTGCGGCAGGTTCGGCTTGCCGCGATGGGGAATCGGCGCCAGGTACGGCGAGTCGGTTTCCACCAGCAGGCGGTCGGCCGGCACTTGTCGCGCGACGTCGCGCAAGGCGTCGGCATTGCGGAAGGTGACGATGCCCGAGAGGGAAATATAGAAGCCCAGGTCCAGTGCGGCCTTGGCCATCTCCCAGTCTTCGGTGAAGCAATGCAGCACGCCGGCCTGGGACAGTTGCGCCTCGCGCAGCAACGCCAGGGTATCGGCGCGCGCGCCACGGGTGTGGACGATCACCGGCTTGCCGGTCTGCGCGGCTGCTTGCAGGTGCAAGCGGAAGGACGCCTGCTGCAGTTCGGCCGCTTCAGGCTCGTAATGGTAGTCCAGGCCGGTTTCGCCAATGGCCACGACCTTGGGATGCTCAAGCTCGCGCAGCAACCAGTCGAGCGCCGGCGCGGCGTCGGCCTTGACGTCCAGCGGGTGCACGCCGACCGAACAATCGACATCGGCGTAACGCTCGGCCAGGGCCTTCACATCAGCCGCATTGTCGACACTCACGCCGATACACAGGAAGTGCCCGACTCCGCGCTGACGCGCTGCGTCGAGCGCCGCATCGAGGGAGCCGGCATGTTCGGCGAGATCAAGACGGTCGAGGTGGCAATGGGAATCTACAAGCATAAAAAGGCGACAACTACATCGTATGGGTGGGACGGTCGGACTTCAGGGCGCCGGCCAGGTGGGTTTCGATCTTGCTGCGAGCGGTGTTGTCGCCGTCGTTGAATTGCACGCCGACGCCCGCCGCGCGGTTGCCCTGGGCACCCTTGGGGGTGATCCAGGCGACCTTGCCGGCGACCGGGATCTTTTCCGGCTCGTCCATCAGGTTGAGCAACATGAACACCTCGTCGCCCAGCTTGTAGCTCTTGCTGGTGGGGATGAACAGCCCACCGTTCTTGATAAAAGGCATATAGGCCGCGTACAGCACGGACTTGTCCTTGATGGTCAGGGACAGGATGCCGTTGCGCGGGCCGGGACCAATGGGTTCGTTCATACTCGCTCCGGTCATGCAGATAGCCGATTCTAGGCCCATCGCCTCAGTGTTGGGTAGGTAAAGCTGCCCATTGCACCAATAGCGCTTCGAGCAGCAGCACCCGATTGAGGTTGGCCTTGCTCAGGACTTTCTGCCGCTGGGCGAGAATCCAGTCCTGGATCGACAGGACCTTGTCCCGGGCGGTTTTCTGCGCCAGGTATTGCACCACCTTGCGCATGTCGGCCAGGCCCAGGCCGGCTTCGTCTTCAGTCAGTTGATAACGCAGGATCAAACTCGACCAGTCGCAGAACCAGTCGAACAGCAACAACAGGGGAATCGCATTCCACCCTTCGGCCAACTGGGTGGCCGATTGCTGTTGCTTGAGCAATTTCTTCACCCCATCGACCACCAGCGCCCGCTGTTCGCGAACGCCCTGGGCCTGGAGACTGACCGCGGCCAGTGGTGAACCCGCCGCCAGGGTCAACAATTCGACCCGTTCTTCCGCACTGCTGTCCGGCAACGCCGTCGCCAGCCATTGCAGGCTCATGGCCTCGCTCGGCAGCGGGCAGGCCTGTTGCACACAACGGCTGCGGATGGTCGGCAGCAAGCGGCTGGACTGATGGCTGACCAGCAACAGCACGGTATCGCCGGAGGGCTCTTCAAGGCTCTTGAGCAAGGCGTTGGCGGCGTTGATATTCATCGACTCCACCGGCTCGATCAGCACCACCTTGCGCCCACCCAGTTGCGCGGTCTGGACCACGAAACTGACCAGGTCGCGGACCTGGTCGACCTTGATCGCCTTGTCGGCTTCTTCAGGTTCCAGGATGTAGTTGTCCGGATGACTGCCGGCGTTCAGCAACAGGCAGGACTTGCAGTGCCCACAGGCATTGAGATTCGTCGGGCTCTTGCACAGCAGCAGCGCCATCAGCCGTTCGGCCAGGGCGCGCTTGCCGATGCCCGCCGGGCCATGCAGCAGATAGGCATGGGCATGCTGGGGCCGCCCGGCCATTTGCTGCCAGAGGCTGTCCTGCCAGGGATAGGCTTCAGCCACGGTGCCGCTCCAGGATTTCCGGCAGCAGGCGGTCGAGGGATTGTTGCACCTGGGCCAGCGTCTGGGCCGCATCCACCAGCCGGTAGCGCGACGGATCGGCTTCGGCGCGTTTCAGGTAGGTGCTGCGCACGGCGTCGAAAAACACCCGGCCTTCCTGCTCGAAACGATCCAACCGACCCCGGGCACTGGCCCGGGCCAGGCCGACTTCCACCGGCAGGTCGAAGACCAGGGTCAGGTCTGGACGCAGTTCGCCCTGGACAAAATGTTCCAGGGTGGCGATACGCTCATGGGACAGGCCGCGACCGCCGCCCTGGTAGGCATAGGTGGCATCGGTAAAACGATCGCACAGCACCACCGCGCCACGGGCCAGGGCCGGACGGATCACCGTGGCCAAGTGCTGGGCCCGCGCAGCGAACACCAGCAGCAGTTCGGTATCGGCACACATGGCTTCATCGCTGGTCGCCAGCAGCAGTTCGCGGATCCGTTCGGCCAGCGGCGTACCGCCAGGCTCGCGGGTCAGCAGGACATCGACGCCCTGGGCCCGCAGGCACTCGGCCAGGTAATCGCGGTTGGTACTTTTGCCGGCGCCTTCCGGGCCTTCCAGGGTGATAAACAAGCCAGTCACGGGCAGTCCTTAATCAGGGTCATTGCGAGTCTTTCGCCTCGGCTTCGGTTGACGCGGGTGCCGCGGGTACAGGTTCGACAAGCGGGGCCGACGCGGGTTTCGATTCTGACTCGGGCTCCTCGGGAGCCGGGCTCTGAACCGGGGCCGGCGCGGCCGCTGGAGCCGTCGGCGCAGGTGCAGGTGCCGGAGTAGCAGTCGAAACCGTCGGTGCAGGAGCAGCCGCTGGCGCAGGGCTGGAGCGGTAATCGGCCCGGCGCTTGAGCTGGAACTCACGCACCGCGTTGTTATGGGAGTCCAGGTCGTCGGAAAAGACATGGGTGCCATCGCCGCGCGCCACAAAGTACAGGCTGTTGCCCGCTACCGGGTTCAACGCGGCGTGAATCGCCTCGCGTCCGACCATGGCAATCGGCGTCGGCGGCAGGCCGACATTCATGTAGGTATTGTAGGGATTGGCCTCACGCAGGTGGGCACGGGTGAGCTTGCCGGTATAACGTTCGCCCAGGCCGTAGATCACCGTCGGGTCGGTCTGCAACAACATGCCCTGTTGCATCCGCCGCACGAACACCCCGGCGATCTGGCCGCGCTCCTGGGGCACGCCGGTTTCCTTTTCCACCAGCGATGCCATGATCAGGGCCTGATAAGGCTCGGTATAGGGCGCATCGGCGGAGCGTTTCTGCCACTCCTGGGCCAGGACGCTATCAAGACGATCATAGGCCTTCTCCAGCAGTTCGGCGTCGCTCATGCCACGCACGAAGCGGTAGGTGTCCGGAAAGAAACGCCCCTCGGCGAACACATCCTTGTGCCCCAGCCTGGTCATGACTTCACTGTCACTGAGACCGCTCAGGGTCTGCTGGAGCTTTTCGTTCTTGGCCAGAGCCGCACGCACCTGGCGGAAATTCCAGCCTTCGACCAGAGTCAGGCTGTACTGCACCACTTCGCCGCGCTGCCACAGGGACAACAGCGCACGCACGTCCATGCCCGGCGTGATCCGGTACTCGCCACTGTGCAACGGCACCCCGGCCAGATTGAAACGCCAGTAGAGGCGCAGCCAGAAGGCGTCCTTGAGCAAGCCTTCGGATTCGAGTCGATTGAAAGTGCCCGTCGGTGTCGCACCGGCCGGGACATCCAGCAGCTGTTCCTGCGTCAGGTTGAGGGGCTGCTCCAATGCCGAATGCAGCTTCCAGGCGGAACCGCCCAGCAGCAAACCGGCCAGCACCAGAACGGCTTGCAGCAGCACCAAGAATTTACGTCTCAATTCAAACTTCCAATAGCACGCGGGCAATGCCTTGCAGTTTACGGGTGAGCGGGCCAACCGACCAGCTCAGGTCGGCAAAAGCCCGAACGGGCCAGACACCGTAGACACTGTTACAGAGAAAGACTTCATCAGCTTGCCGGAATTGCTCCAGGCTGATATCGGAAATATCAACAGGGATTGCCAGTGCCTGCGCCTCTTCCAGCAACTGGGCGCGCATCACCCCCGCCACGCCGCAACGACTGAGGTCGGCGGTGCGAAGCACACCCGCCCGCACCAGGAACAGATTACTGAACACGCCTTCGATCACCCGACCGGAGGTGTCGAGCATCAAGCCTTCGGCCTGTTCGCCCCCCTGCCATTCGGCACGGGCCAGGACCTGCTCCAGGCGATTGAGATGCTTGAGCCCGGCCAGCAGGGGCTGCTCGGACAAACGTGTCGTACAGGGGAAAAGGCCAATGCCGTGCTGCTGGTAGGCCTGTGGATAAGTCGGCGGCGGGCTGCCTTGCAGGATCCGTCGCGGTTGCGCATCGGCCGACACCACATAGCCGCGCTGGCTGTCACCCCGGGTGAGAATCAGCTTGAGCACGCCCTCCCCCAGTGCCGCACCGTAGGCGAGCAACTCGCGGCGAACCAACCCGTGATCCGCCGCGATACCCAGGCGTCGACAACCTTCGGCCAGGCGTTGCAGGTGCCGCTCGAGCAGCAGCGGCTTGCCGGCTTTCACGGCGATGGTCTCGAACAGACCATCGCCGTAGGCCAGGCCGCGGTCCTTGAGGGACAACGCATCGCCCGGCCGGCCGTCGACCCAGCTGTCCATCACTCGGCGAACCGGCGGAACACCAGGGAGCCGTTGGTACCGCCAAAGCCGAAGGAGTTGGACAGCACCACATCGATGGGCATGCGCCGGGCTTCGTGGGGCACGAAATCCAGGTCGCAGCCTTCATCAGGCTCATCGAGGTTGATGGTCGGCGGTGCAACCTGGTCGGCGATGGCCAGCACGCTGAAAATCGCCTCGATGGCACCGGCGGCGCCCAACAGGTGGCCCGTCATCGACTTGGTCGAACTGATCGCCAGCTTGTAGGCATGCTCACCGAACACCCGCTTGATCGCCTCGGCTTCGGCCAGGTCGCCGGCCGGGGTAGAAGTACCATGGGCGTTGATGTACTGCACCTGATCCAGGTTCAGCTTGGCATCGCGCATGGCATTGGCGATGCAGCGGGCCGCACCGGCACCGTCGTCGGGTGGCGAGGTCATGTGGTAGGCGTCGCCGCTCATGCCGAAGCCGATCAGCTCGGCATAGATGGTGGCGCCTCGGGCCTTGGCGTGCTCCAGCTCTTCGAGCACCAGGGCGCCAGCACCGTCGGACAGCACGAAACCGTCACGCCCCTTGTCCCACGGACGGCTGGCACGGGCCGGCTCGTCATTGCGCGTGGAGAGCGCCCGGGAAGCACCGAAACCGCCCATGCCGAGGCCGCAAGCCGCCATTTCGGCGCCACCGGCAATCATCACATCGGCTTCATCGTAGGCAATATTGCGCGCCGCCATGCCGATGCAGTGGGTGCCGGTGGTGCACGCCGTCGCGATGGCATAGTTCGGCCCCTGGGCGCCCAGGTGGATGGACAGGAAACCGGAAATCATATTGATGATCGACCCGGGCACGAAGAACGGCGAAATACGCCGTGGCCCCTGGTCGTGCAACGTGCGGCAGGTCTGCTCGATATTGGTCAGACCACCAATACCCGACCCCATGGCCACGCCGATGCGCTCACGGTTGGCATCGGTCACTTCAAGGCCGGCGTTACGCACTGCCTGGAAACCGGCTGCCAGGCCGTATTGAATGAACAGGTCGAGTTTGCGGGCTTCTTTGGCCGACAAGTACTCTTCGACATTGAAACCTTTTACCGAGCCGCCAAAACGGGTGGTATAGGCAGAAAGGTCTGTGTGTTCGATCAGACCAATGCCACTACGGCCAGCCAGAATGCCTTGCCAGGTACTCGGAACATCCGTACCCAATGGCGACAACATCCCCATGCCGGTGACTACGACGCGTCTACGCGACACAGCACTCTCCTTTATCCTGTTGACGACACTTTGCCTCACACCTAAAGAAAAAACCGCACGCCGTGATGGCAGTGCGGTTTTTCCATGACAGCGGGCAACGACTACAAACTATTACGCCTGATGGGCAGTAACGTAATCGATAGCTGCTTGAACGGTAGTGATTTTTTCAGCTTCTTCGTCAGGGATTTCGGTCTCGAATTCCTCTTCCAGAGCCATCACAAGCTCAACGGTGTCAAGGGAGTCGGCACCCAGGTCTTCAACGAAGGAAGCAGCCAAGGTGACTTCTTCTTCTTTGACGCCCAGTTGCTCGGCAACGATTTTCTTGACGCGTTCTTCGATGGTGCTCATACCTTGTTTTCACTCCTAATGGAAAAATTCAGGCAGCTGGCCGGTGGGTAAGTGTATAGAAAGGCTTTTCAGCTTTTCAACCGAAAGCTTCAGCCTTTGTCCCCCTTTGCCCTCTGCCCCTCAATAAGTTGCAGCTTTATAACGGATTTTAGACAGCTGGTATGACATTTTTTTGAAGCAATCCGTCACATTTGAATTACATGTACATCCCGCCGTTCACCGGGATTGTAGCCCCAGTCACGTATGCCGCACCGTCCGAAGCCAGAAAAGCGACCACTTGCGCGATCTCTTGAGCCTGGCCCAGGCGGCCCAGCGGAATCTGCGTCAGCAAGGCTTCACGCTGCGCTTCAGGCAATTCACGGGTCATATCGGTGTCGATGAACCCTGGAGCCACCGAGTTTACCGTAATCGAGCGCGAACCGACTTCACGCGCCAATGCACGGCTGAAACCTTCGAGGCCGGCCTTGGCTGCCGCGTAGTTTACTTGGCCTGCGTTGCCCATGGCACCCACAACCGAACCAATATTGATGATTCGGCCCCAACGGGCCTTGGTCATGCCGCGCAGAACGCCCTTGGACAGGCGGAACAGGCTGTTGAGATTGGTATCGACCACGTCGTACCACTCGTCATCTTTCATCCGCATCATCAGGTTATCGCGGGTGATACCGGCATTATTGACCAGGATCGCCGGCGCACCGAACTGCTCGCCGATGCTCGCCAGAACGGTGGCAACCGACTCATCGCTGGTTACATTAAGTTCCAGACCCGTGCCTTGAATGCCATGCTCCTTGAGGGTCGCGGCAATTCGCTCGGCACCGGAGGCCGAGGTCGCGGTGCCGATGACCACGGCGCCAAGACGCCCCAGCTCGAGGGCGATGGCTTGGCCGATGCCACGGCTGGCGCCGGTGACCAGTGCAACTTTACCTTGCAGACTCATGCAGGCTTCTCCTGATTCAGGCCCGCGCCGCGCGCGTGGCGGCGAAGGCATCCGGGGTATTGAGGTTGGACGTGTTGACGCCATCGGCGCAACGCTTGTTCAGGCCGGCCAGCACCTTGCCAGGGCCGCATTCGACCAGTTCGGTGGCGCCGTTGGCCGCCAGGCACTGGACCGACTCGACCCAACGCACCGGCTTGTAGAGCTGTTCCAGCAGGTCGCGCTTGAGGGTAGCGAGGTCCGTGGCCACCTGGGCACTGACGTTCTGCACCAGCGGGATCTGCGGTGCCTGCCAGTCGATGGCGGCAACGGATTCGGCAAAACGCTCGGCGGCCGGACGCATCAGTTCGCAATGCGACGGTACGCTGACCGGCAGCGGCAGGGCGCGCTTGGCACCCTTGGCCTTGCAGGCTTCCATGGCGCGCTCGACGGCGGCCTTGGCCCCGGCGATCACCACCTGGCCCGGCGAGTTGAAGTTCACCGCGCTGACCACTTCACCTTGTGCTGAGTCGACGCAGGCCGCAATCACATCGGCATCGTCCAGCCCGAGGATCGCCGCCATGGCCCCCTGCCCGGCCGGAACCGCTTCCTGCATCAGTTGCCCACGGCGCTCCACCAATTTCACCGCATCACCCAGGCTCAGGCTGCCGGCGGCGACCAGCGCGCTGTATTCGCCCAGGCTGTGACCGGCGACATAGGCCGGACGCGCCCCACCTTCAGCCAGCCACAGGCGCCACAAGGCGACGGAGGCGGTGAGGATCGCGGGCTGGGTCTTGTCGGTCTGGTTCAGTTGCTCTTCCGGCCCCTGCTGGGTCAGTGCCCAGAGGTCATAGCCCAGGGCATCGGAGGCTTCTTTGAAGGTCTCCAGGATCAGCGGGTATTGCGCGCCCAGCTCGGCAAGCATGCCGAGGGACTGCGAACCCTGTCCTGGAAAGACGAATGCGAGGGATGTAGACATGTAACAAGCCCCTAATGATCTTGTCGTCGAAGAATTGACGTCCCGCCTTGGCGGACGCAAGAAACTGTCAGTTTGGATGGCTGATTGAACTGAGCGGTCACATTTAAGCATTCCCGCGGGAAAACGCCTAAAGCAATAGCTCCTCCAGGCGACCATGCAGGCGCTCGGGGAGGTTTTCCTGGATCTCGATCAGGGCTCGGGCAATCGCGCTCTGGAAACCCTCGACCCCGGCGGAGCCGTGACTCTTGATGACAATGCCCTGCAAGCCGAGAAAACTCGCGCCATTATGCCGCGCCGGAGCGAGATCGGCCTGCAGGCGCTTGAGCAGCGGCAAGGCCAGGGCACCCACCAGGCGCGAGGCCAGGTTCTGCCTGAACAGCGCCTCGATCCGCGCGGCGATCATGGTCGCCAGGCCTTCGCTGGACTTGAGCAGGATATTGCCGACAAAACCGTCGCACACCACCACATCGGCCTCGCCGCGATACAGCCCGTCGCCTTCGATGAAGCCGATGTAGTTCAGCCCCCGCGCCTGCTGCAACAGCGTCGCCGCCAGCTTGACCTGCTGGTTGCCCTTGATGTCCTCGGTGCCGACATTGAGCAGCGCAACACGCGGCCGCAGCACGCCAAGAGCCTCGGCGGCCACCGCCCCCATCACGGCGAACTGGAACAGGTGCTCGGCGCTGCAATCGACGTTCGCCCCCAGGTCCAGCAACTGGCAATAGCCGCGCTGGGTCGGGATGGCCGCGACCATGGCCGGACGATCAATCCCCGGCAAGGTCTTCAGCACATGCCGCGACAAGGCCATCAAGGCCCCGGTATTGCCGGCACTGACACAGGCCTGGACCTTGTCATCGCGCAGCAACTGCAAGGCCACGCGCATCGACGAATCCGGCTTGCCACGCAGGGCCTGGGACGGACGCTCATCCATGGTGATGATTTCGCTGGCAGGCGTAATGGTCAGGCGCGCGCGATCCACAGTCGGATAACTGGCGATCAGAGGTTCAAGCTGGGAAGGTTGACCGACGAGGGTCAGGTGCAGCGAGGGTGTAGCAGACAGACAGGCAATACTGGCCTGGACAATGCTGCGGGGACCGAAGTCCCCGCCCATTGCGTCGATCGCGATGATCTGAGCGGACAAGATTTACTCGTCAGCGCCCTTGTCGATCACTTTGCGGCCACGGTATACGCCTTCTGGCGATACGTGGTGACGCAGGTGAACTTCACCGGTGGTCTTTTCCACGGACAGGGTGCTTGCCTCGAGGGCGTCGTGCGAACGACGCATGTCACGGGCGGAGCGGGATTTTTTGTTCTGCTGAACAGCCATAATTGATTAACTCCTAAACGTTTGGGTCACGCTTTAACTGCGCCAATACACTGAACGGGTTGGACCGCGTTACCTCGTCCTCGCTCGGTTCGGGCTCATCGAGCCCCGCCGGCTGCTGGCATTCTTCCGGATGATGAGCAGGCACAATGGGCAAGGCGAGCAGAAGCTCTTCCTCGATCAATGCCTGCAGATCCAAAGGATCTTCGCCCAGTTCCAGCACGTCATAACCTTTCGGCAACGACTGGGTATTCGCACCCTCCTTCACCACAGCATAACTGCATTCGCTGTGGATCGGCAGGGTGACCAGCTCAAGACAACGCTGGCAAACCATTTTGACCTCGGTGTCGATAAAGCTGTGAATCATCACGGCCTTACGTTCATCTCGTTCAAAAACGAATTTAGCCTGCACCGTACCGACAGTGTCGGAAAGCGAGTCGCAGAGTCTCTCCAAATCGGCCAGCAGCAGTTCACCTTGAAGGGTGGTGCCACGATCAGCCAATTTGCGCGGGTCAACGTGAGGTGGAATCGGGTCATTCAACATAGGCGCAGCATTCTAGGGATGCACCCTGCCACTGTCAAAGGAAATTAGGCCCTGTCCGTCAGCCGGCCGGCCGACTAGAATCGGCGACCTGCCTCAGGAGAACCGCATGCTGCCCTTGTTACTTGCCTCAAGCTCGGCCTATCGCCGGGAATTGCTGACCCGCCTGCGCCTGCCTTTCACTTGCGCCTCGCCGGATATCGACGAAAGCCAGCGTCCCGGCGAAGCCGCCATCGAGCTGGTCAAACGCCTGGCCGAGGAAAAGGCCCGGGCCCTGGCCGCCCATCATCCGGCGCACCTGATCATCGGTTCGGACCAGGTCGCGGTACTCGACGGACGGATACTCGGCAAGCCCCACGGCTTCGAGAAAGCCCGCGAACAACTGCTGGCCGCCAGCGGCACTCGCGTGAGCTTTCTCACCGGACTGGCGCTGTTCAACAGCCAGACCGGGGCATGCCAGGTGGACTGCGTCCCCTTCAGCGTGCAGATGCGCAGCTTGACGGTCGAACGCATTGAACGCTACCTGCACGCCGAACAACCCTACGACTGTGCCGGCAGCTTCAAGGCCGAGGGACTGGGCGTAAGCCTGTTCCAGAGCACGGAAGGACCGGATGCCACCAGCCTGATCGGACTGCCGCTGATTCGTCTTGTGGACATGTTGCTGGCCGAGGGAATGCAGATTCCGTAATCTTGTTTATCGCAGAACCCTCAGCCTGCCGGCTGATCGCGAGCAAGCTTGCTCCTACATACCGGAACCCTGCATTCCACCCATAAAAAAACCGGTCATTCACGACCGGTTTTTTTATGGCTGCACGAACATCAGCGCAAGGTCGGACCCTGGAAGCCCATCCACATCGCCAACTGCTCGGCGACACTGGCACCCAGCTTTTTCGAGAAGCGATCGAAAGGCGATTCCTGAACGGTAAAGTCCACCAACTCCTTCTCGCCGATCACATCCCGCGCCACCGAACTGGCACTGCCCAGGCCGTCGATCAAGCCCAACGGCAACGCCTGCTCGCCGGACCAGACCAAACCGGAGAACAGCTCGGGATGATCCTTGTCTTTCAGGCGATCACCACGCCCCTTCTTCACGCTGGCGATGAACTGGTTGTGAGTCGTGTCCAGCACACTCTGCCAGAACTTGGTCTCATCGGCCTTCTGCGGCTGGAACGGATCGAGAAACGCCTTGTGCGCCCCCGAGGAGTAGGCACGACGCTCCACACCCAGTTTCTCCATGGTGCCGACAAAACCGTAGCCGGCCGCCGTCACACCAATGGAACCGACCAGACTGGACTTGTCGGCATAGATCTCATCCGCCGCACTGGCAATGTAATAGGCACCGGAAGCCCCGATATCGGAAATCACCGCATACACCTTGGTATCCGGGTGCAGACCACGCAGGCGACGAATCTCGTCAAACACATAACCGGACTGCACCGGACTGCCGCCCGGGCTGTTGATACGCATGATGATCGCCTTGACCTTCGGATCCTCGAAGGCCGTACGCAGGCTGCCGACAATATTGTCGGCACTGGCCGACTCCTTGTCCGCAATCACCCCGCGCACCTCGATCAGGGCGGTGTAGTGAGCCCCACGACCGGCGCTCTTCTCCATATTGATCAGCGGCGAGAACATCACCAGCGCGCCGAACAGATACACAAAGGTCAGCAGCTTGAAGAAGATCCCCCAGCGCCGCGAGCGACGTTGCTCCTGTACACCAGCCAGCAAGGTCTTTTCCAGCAGCTTCCAGCTCCTGTCATCACCCGAACCCGATTCGGCATTCGCCTTTGGCGGCGCGCCCCATTCATCAGACATGCGTACTCACCCCAACGAATTCAATTGACCCGGCCATCGAGCCAGGCATGCAACTGTGGAAAACTGTCAATCTCCAGGCGCGGCTCGAACACCCGCAACTCATCCATCGACAAGGCACCATAACCTACAGCCACTGAATCCATGCCAGCATTGCGAGCCATTTGCAAATCGAACACCGAGTCCCCGACCATCAGGGCCTGGGAAGCCGGGACACGACAATGGGCAAGAATCTGCTCAAGCATCAGCGGATGCGGCTTGCTGGCGGTTTCATCGGCGGCACGGGTGATATCGAAATAATCCGACCAGCCATGGGCGTTCAATACCCGGTCCAGGCCGCGACGGTTCTTGCCGGTCGCGACCGCCAACTGGTAGCCGGCGGCGCGAAACGCCTCCATGGACTCCAGGACGCCTGGAAACAGCGGCGAAGGAACCGTTTCAAGAGCAATGTAGCTGTCGGCATAGTGCTGGCGAAAAACCACCAGTTCTTCATCGCTGATCGCCGGGTACAGGGTGCAGATCGCTTCCGGCAAGCCGAGACCGATAATGCCCTTGACCGCCGCCTCATCGCGCGGGACAAAACCCGAACGCGCGGCCGCCACCCCCATCGACTCGACAATCCGACCAATGGAATCGGCCAAGGTGCCGTCCCAATCGAAAATCAGCAGCTTGTATTCAGACCGCACTCAGTCGCTCCACCGTCTTGGCCCACATTTCATCCACCGGCGCCTGCAACTTCAGTTCGCCGCCATCGGGCAGCGGCACGGTCAGCATATAGGCGTGAAGGAACAGGCGCTTGCCGCCCAGATCGCGGATTTCCTTGGTGAAACCATCGTCACCGTACTTGCTGTCGCCGGCAATACAGTGCCCGGCGTGCAAGGTGTGCACACGAATCTGGTGGGTCCGACCGGTCACCGGCTTGGCCTCGACCATGGTGGCGAAATCACCGAAACGGCGCAGCACCTTGAACACCGTGAGCGCCTCCTTGCCCTCCTCGTTGACCTCGACCATGCGCTCGCCGGAGCGCAGGTTGCTCTTGAGCAAGGGCGCGCGCACCTGCTTGATCGAAGCCGCCCAGTTACCACGCACCAGGGCCATATAACGTTTATCGATGCCGTCGCCGCGCAGCGCTTCGTGCAAATGGCGCAACATGCTGCGCTTCTTGGCGATCATCAGCAGTCCGGAGGTGTCGCGGTCCAGGCGATGGACCAGTTCCAGCTCCTTGGCATCCGGGCGCAACTGACGGAAGGCTTCGATCACGCCATAGTTCAGGCCGCTGCCGCCGTGCACGGCAATACCGGCCGGCTTGTTGATCACGATCAGGGCCTTGTCTTCAAACACGATCGAAGCCTCCAGGCGCTGCAACAGCCCCTGGGCCAAAGGCACCGGTTCGTCGCGCTCGGGGACGCGCACGGGCGGAACCCGCACGATATCGCCGGCCTGGAGTTTGTACTCGGGCTTGATGCGCCCCTTGTTCACTCGCACTTCGCCTTTGCGCAAAATGCGGTAAATCAAGGTCTTGGGCACACCCTTGAGCCGAGCGAGAAGGAAATTGTCAATGCGCTGGCCGGCATATTCCGGCGAGACCTCAAGCAGTTGTACGCCTGGAGTCGGGGGGGTAGTCGTCGTCATGCCGGCGATGATAACAATTTTTTATGGAATTGAAGCACTTAATCATTGCTGCTATAGTCGCGAACGCCGCCAAAAGCGGCTGGACAGAGGACCAACGGCCAACAGCCGGCCCTGCCCAACGCAATTCATCAGGATGCGAGGCCGTCCTACGGGGCTTTCGCCGTTCGAGGAAAGGTTCGCGATCGTAACGAGCGCAGGTGACATGAGGCCTGAAGCGCGCCGGAAAACTGAGTCAACACTCGTTTCCCGAGCCGGTATTAACGGCCAGTTCACAAAGTGCAGTCGGTCACGAGTCACACCTGGGCGAAGGCATCGGAAACAACGCCTAATTAGCCATGAGCGTGCTTTTCCCTTTCGGAGAACACGGTAAATGCCAACCCGCTGCGGATTCTGCGCGCGGCCGCACCCGAATTATCAGGGATACGTGTAGGGTGGAGATGCACAACCGTCGGACTGTGTAGCATTAGGCTTTATCAAGACGCTTCATATCGTCCACACCCGCGGTTGATTCCTCCTCCTGACAGAGCTTTTGCTTGTGAGGTGCCTTTTGTCACCCCAAGAAGCAGGACGCGTGAGTCGCGACTTCGTCCCCTCTGGACGAACCTCGCCAGACACAGGAATGGCCAACCACTCCTGACGCACCTGACACCGACCGTGAGAAGTCGTGTGTGCCGAACGCCGTTTCCGGCAGCCCGGAAACCGACGGTACTACATGAAAAGAATGCTGATTAACGCAACTCAACCCGAAGAGTTGCGTGTTGCCCTGGTAGACGGCCAGCGCCTCTACGACCTGGACATCGAGTCCGGTGCACGCGAGCAGAAGAAGGCCAATATCTATAAAGGCCGGATTACTCGCATCGAGCCAAGCCTTGAGGCTGCCTTTGTCGATTTCGGCTCTGAGCGCCACGGCTTCCTGCCGCTGAAAGAAATCTCCCGCGAATACTTCAAGAAAGCCCCCGAAGGCCGCGTCAATATCAAGGACGTCCTGAGCGAAGGCCAGGAAGTCATCGTCCAGGTCGAGAAAGAAGAACGTGGCAACAAGGGCGCCGCCCTGACCACCTTCATCAGCCTGGCCGGTCGTTACCTGGTACTGATGCCGAACAACCCACGTGCCGGCGGTATCTCCCGTCGCATCGAAGGCGAAGAGCGCAATGAACTGCGTGAAGCGCTGAACGGCCTGGTGGCCCCGGCCGACATGGGCCTGATCGTGCGCACTGCCGGCCTTGGCCGCAGCAGCGAAGAAATGCAGTGGGACCTCGACTACCTGCTGCAACTCTGGACCGCCATCAAAGAAGCCTCGCTGGATCGCTCCGCGCCTTTCCTGATCTACCAGGAAAGCAACGTGATCATCCGCGCCATCCGCGATTACCTGCGCCAGGACATCGGCGAAGTGCTGATCGACAGCGTTGAAGCCCAGGACGAAGCCCTGACCTTCATCCGCCAGGTGATGCCGCAGTACGCCAGCAAGATCAAGCTGTATGAAGACAGCGTGCCACTGTTCAACCGTTTCCAGATCGAAAGCCAGATCGAGACCGCCTTCCAGCGCGTCGTCGAACTGCCTTCCGGCGGCTCCATCGTCATCGATCCGACCGAAGCCCTGGTGTCCATCGACATCAACTCGGCGCGCGCCACCAAAGGCAGCGACATCGAAGAAACCGCGCTGCAGACCAACCTGGAAGCCGCTGAAGAAATCGCCCGTCAGTTGCGCCTGCGCGACATCGGCGGCCTGATCGTCATCGACTTCATCGACATGACCCCGGCCAAGAACCAGCGCGCCGTGGAAGAAAAAGTCCGCGAGTGCCTGGAAGCCGACCGTGCCCGCGTACAAGTCGGCCGTATCTCGCGCTTCGGCCTGCTGGAAATGTCCCGTCAGCGCCTGCGTCCGTCCCTGGGCGAAAGCAGCGGCATCGTCTGCCCGCGTTGCAACGGCACCGGCATCATCCGTGACGTCGAATCGCTGTCCCTGGCGATCCTGCGCCTGATCGAAGAAGAAGCCCTGAAGGACCGCACCGCCGAAGTCCGCGCCCAGGTGCCGATCCCGGTTGCAGCCTTCCTGCTCAACGAAAAACGCAACTCGATCACCAAGATCGAACTGCGCACCCGTGCACGCATCGTGATCCTGCCGAACGATCACCTCGAGACGCCGCACTTCGAAGTGCAACGTCTGCGTGATGACAGCCCGGAAGCCCACACCAACCAGTCCAGCTACGAAATCGCCGCTGCCGCTGCCGAAGTGGAAGAAGTCCAGCCGGCTGCGGCCACCCGCACCCTGGTTCGCCAGGAAGCGGCGGTCAAGACCGCTCCGGTCCGCGCCAACGCTCCGGTTCCGGCCGAAGAAGTCGCCGCTCCGGTTGCCGCACCCGCACCGGTTATCGCCGAGCCAAGCCTGTTCAAGGGCCTGGTGAAGTCGCTGGTCAGCCTGTTCGCCAGCAAGGAAGAGCCTGTTGCACCGGCCGTGGTTGAAAAACCGGCAGCCGAGCGTCCGGCCCGTAACGAAGAGCGTCGCAACGGTCGCCAGCAGAGCCGCAACCGTAACGGTCGCCGCGATGAAGAGCGCAAGCCGCGCGAAGAACGTGCGCCACGTGAAGAACGTGCACCGCGCGAGCCGCGTGAAGAACGCGCCCCACGGGAAGAACGTGCGCCGCGTGAAGAGCGTGCGCCACGTGAAGTCCGCGAAGTGCGTGACGAAGCCCCGGCCGTAGCCCGCGAGGAACGTGCTCCACGTGCTCCGCGTGAAGAACGTGCACCGCGCGCCCCGCGTGAAGATCGCAAGCCACGTGGCGAGCGTGAAGAACGCGTGCGTGAACTGCGCGAGCCGCTGGATGCCGCACCGGCCGTCGCCGCTGCTGCAACGGCTGCTGTAGTCGCTGAAGAGCGTCCAGCCCGTGCGCCACGTGAAGAACGTCAGCCGCGTGCACCGCGTGAAGAACGCCAACCGCGTGCCGAGCAACCTGCTGTTGCCGGTGAAGAAGAAGTGTTGCAGGGCGAAGAGCAACTGCAGGACGACGGCCAGGACAACGCCGAGGGTGGCGATCGTCCACGTCGCCGCTCCCGTGGTCAGCGTCGCCGCAGCAACCGTCGTGAGCGTCAACGTGATGCCAACGGCAACGTGATCGAAGGTTCGGAAGAAGGCAGCGAAGAGCACCACGAGCACGCTACCGGTACCGAACTGGCTGCCGGCCTGGCCGTGACCGCCGCTGTCGCCAGCAGCGTGATCAGTGCTCCAGCCGAAGCCGAGGCGCACCAGCAGGCCGAACTGGCCACTGCCGCGATCCAGGAAACCCCGGTGGTTGAAGCTCCGGTCGTTGAAGCCACCACCCCGGTGGAAGCGCCAGCGGTACCGGAAGTGGAAGTCGCCCCGGTTCGTGAAGCCGAGCCTGTGGTTGAAGCCGCCGTCGAGCCAGCGGTTGCCGCTGAACTGCCGGTATTCGTGGCGCCTGAACCGGCCATCGAAACCGCGGTTGTCGAAGCGCCAGTCGTTGAAGAACCTGTTGCTCCGGCCCCTGTCGTCGAAGCTCCGGTTGCGGAGTCCGCGCCAGAGCCGGCTCAGGAAGTCCAGGCCACGTTCCAATGGTCCGAGCCAGCCGTCGAAGCACCTCAGGCACCCGTGACCGAAACTGTGGTGGCTGAAGAGCCAGCCGTGGTTGCACAGCCAGAGCCTGCTCCAGTCGTGGCTGAAGTCGCTGCACCGGTTGCCGAGGCGGCTCCGGCCAGCGCCCTGACCAGCAACGGTCGCGCTCCGAACGATCCGCGTGAAGTGCGTCGTCGCAAGCGTGAAGAAGAGCGCCTGGCTCAGGAAGCTGCCGAACGTGCCGCTGCTGCCCCCGCAGTAGAAGCCGTGGTCGCTGCCGAACCGACGCCTGCGCCTGAAGCGGCTCCAGCGGAGTTCGTGCCGGCTGAAAGCGAAGCGGCTGCACCGACCATCGACGAAAACCTGCAGTCCGTCGAAGAAGTGGTTGAACATAACCACAAAGCCCAGGAAGAAGCCCACGAGCCTAAACCCCTCGCCTGATTCTGACGGCTGTTGAAAAGCCCCGCCTGCAGCGATGCAGGCGGGGCTTTTTTTGTCCGCCATTCATCGCCCACCTCCTTTCCTGCCTGAAGATCCAGCCGCCATGCAGCAAGGAAAAGCCCTACATCACAAACTGAAGCCAACTGACTGACTCCCGCTTTTCGTCGGCGCACAGTCAGCCTCTCAGGGACGGGTGAGAGGGCAATGTTCATGAAGAACGCAAACAAGAGGCTAGCCTGGTGCTTTCCTTTCAAGGTCGCAGGTGCTCGCAGCCGGGAAGTCGCGGACCCGCAAACCTGCTACGACGCCCTGGCCAAAGCCACGGGCGGCACCTACCCGCTGGGGCAAGGCGGCCTCTGGCATGGCGGGGTGCATTTCGACAAGAACACGGCGGCGCTCCTCGACCAGGAGGCCGTACGTTGCATTGCCGATGGCGAAGTCATTGCCTACCGCATCGATCAGGCCTACCCCACCTCCCCCAAGGCCAACGGCGAGCCGGCGGCCTATTCAACGGGGTTCGTGCTGATCAAGCATTGCCTGAGCCTTCCCGGCCAGCCGTACAGCGCAATCTCCCCGCTGTCGCCACAGTCGCTGACGTTCTACAGCCTCTATATGCATTTACTCAGTTGGGAGCACTACCAGCGCGACCCCGGCAGAGCCAGGCCGGCTTTCTGGATGGTAGAACCTCAAGCCAAGGCCCGGGTCATCTCTCTCGATACTCCGTTCGCCATCAAGGCCGGAGCACTGATCGGTCATCCCGGCATCTTCAGTACACCCAGTCATGGGGATGGCGAAGGCCTGCTGCATCTGGAAGTCTTCAGTTGCGACGATGTGCCGGCCTTTATCGAAAAGAGTCGCGCCTATGCCGCCAGCCTCCCCGAGAGTGAAAGAAGCCTGGCCCGCATCAGTAGAATCGCCAGTGCTCTGGTGCCACACACTCCTGATATCAACGCCAGTCACCCGCCGAAGATGGCAAAACGCAGCCTGCGGACGCTCCCGGGCCTGATCCTGCCGCGGGTGGTCCTCGATAACCTGCCGTCCGATCACCGGATCCGCGACACCTTTGCCCTGCCCGGCCTGAAGCCCTACACCCAGCACTGGTGGCACCTCAAGAACCGCATGGCCGATGCCAGTGGCCAGCGTGTCAGCGGCTGGCTGGGCGAGAGTGCGCTGTTCTTCGACGACTACAGCCCGTGGGATTGGGCCGGCTTTGATTGCCTGCGCGAAACGACCTGCCATAGCGAACAGCTGGCCTGTCACTTCCAGGCCATGGAGTTGTTCAGCAAGGCACAACAGGCCGACTACGACTTGCAAGTGCACAAGGCGAACAACGGCCCGATCAAGACCCGACTGCGCCAGATTATCCAGGGCAACGCTGATTCCATCGCGGTCAGCCCGCTGCTGACACCAAAGCGAGTTCGCGCCGCGCTGGACAATCCCCATCACGCCCAAGCCATTTCGCAGTTGATTGTTCATTATGAAAGCGAGTGGTTCTGGAACCCCGCCAAATGGAATGAGCTGGATCACCTGCTACGACACAGTGACAGCGAACCCAATAAACGCTGGGAGCAGGAGAAAAAGCGGATTCAGAAACTGTCCTGGTGGGCCGAGTTGGCGGGAAAGCATGGGATCAATCCGGACGGGAAAGCCTGGTACTTTCATCCCATCGGGTTATTGGCAAACTTTGTGGTCATCGAAGATGAAAACGACCTCAAGTGGCTCACGGTGGAGCGAGGACAACTGACGTTTGATGTGGAAGGTAATGATATTGATGATCCAACCCATCCGCTACATATCTACTTCAGTCGCAAGGTGCACTGGCCGGGTGGGGCATCGGGAATAACCATTGGTCGCGGGTATGATCTGGGACAGAACAAAAATGCCGAAGCCGATCTGGCGGCGGCCAATATTCCTGAGCCGTTGTATAGCTGGTTGATTGACGCCAAAGGGCTTCGTGGTCAGGCGGCAAGAAACTATCTCAAGGCTGCCAGCCTGGAGATAAAGAGGTTTTCCATATCCAGAAAGCAACAGCATGATTTATTCATCCCAGTCTATGAATTCATGAAGAGCGAAGTTATCCGAATTTCAGAGAAGCTTTCCAAAAATCGCGAATATGGAGCCCTGGACTGGGACGCAATAGAAAAAAGAATTCAGGATCTGATAGTCGACTTAAGATACAGAGGAGACTACGACGCTGACGCCAGACTCCTATTGCAAAGGCACTTTGTAGAAAACGATCTCCCAAGGTTATTGAACATCATGAGCAACCGCTTGAATTGGCCTAACGTACCATCCGACAGGTTCAATAGACGTATAAGGCATTTGAGGTAACTTTATGAAAAAAATAACAGCGTTAGTACTTATCTACACGGCAAGCACAATGGCCGAAGAAATCAGCTACAGATCAATCTTCGAAGTGGACTCCAGGCGCTTTGGAAGCACAGTCGCACGCTACTTGATAAGTCGCGACAATTACCCCTGCTTGAATGTAGAAATTTTAGACCCTGATAAAAACTGGAGCATTTCCTCAAGGAAAAAATTCTGTAGTTTTGAGGGAAAATCCTTAAGAGCCGACTTTACCGATGCCGACTTCGAAAATATAAAATTCTCGAAAAGTGGAATAGAAACAACACTTTCAATTACCCCACGTGCGTTGACAGGAGAGGAACGCTTTATCTGCTTGATTCCCATAGAGGGGAATCGCATAGGAAACCTTAGCTGTAGCCGCCAGGAGTAAGCATTGCCGGTACATCTACATCCCAAAGCACACCAGGATCGTCCACAGAAACCTCTCGCACTTTGCCTTCCGCAAACAGCGGCTTGGCCCCGCGATCTCCCGACAAACCCATCAGGGCCGGTCCAAACGAACGCCCGAATCCCACCGGATGCCCATACTCACCTCGAAAAACCGGCACGAAAACTCCGTCGCCCTCAATCCCTGCCATCACCTGTGCAATCGTCCCCGGCAGGATAAACGGCATATCCCCCAGCACCACCAGCCAGCCCGCCGATTCGGCCGTCGCCGTCACTGCAGCGGCGAGACTGTCGCCCATGCCCGTCGACTCGATCAGCAGCACCCGGCAGCCATACACCTGCGCCAGACGAATGACCTCCAAGCGATCCGCCGTCGTCACCAATAACCGGGATCCAAGCCCCTGCGGCAAACTCAGCAGCACATGCTCCAACACAGCCCGCTCGACACCATCACGCCCAACACAGCGCGCCAGCAACTTGTCCTGATCGGCCCCCGCCGCCTGTCGAAAACGACTGCCCTGCCCCGCCGCCAGGACAATAGCCGCGATCTCCTCACTCACTGGCCGCCAACTCCGGCTTTTTCTGCCGTAACTCGACGCCGTTCTTGATCGCGACGATTTCCGCCATCAAGGACAAGGCAATCTCCGCCGGTGTATGGCTGCCGATATGCAGGCCAATCGGACCATGCAGGCGAGCAATGGCCTCCGCACTCAAGCCCAACGCCGCCAGATTATCTCGGCGCTTCTGGCTATTGACCCGCGAGCCGAGCGCACCGATATAAAACGCCCGGGAATTCAGCGCCGTCAGCAGCGCCATATCGTCAAGCCGGGGGTCATGGGTCAGGGCGACGATCGCCGTGCGTTCGTCGGTCTGGATATTCAGCACCGCCTCATCAGGCATGCCCGGTACAAAACGCCCGTGCTGTTCTTCCCAGCCGTAGACGAACTCCTTGCGTGGATCGCAGATCAAGACTTCGAAATCCAGCAACCGGGCCATTTCCGCCACGTAGCGCGACAACTGACCGGCACCGATCAGCAGCAAGCGCCAGCGCGGACCGTAGATCGCCCGCAAGCGCTCACCGTCAAAACTCAGGGTGTCGCTCTTGCCCGCGTCGCTCAAGGTCACTTCACCGGTGGCCAGGTTCAGCTCCCGAGCGACAATCTCATGGGCCTCGCAGCGCGCCAGCAACTGCGCCACCCAACCCGGATCGCCTACCCGCTCCTCGGTCAGGCGCAAGGTCCCACCACAGGGCAGGCCAAAACGCGCCGCCTCGTCACGGCTCACGCCATAGGTCACCAGTTGCACCGGCGGCCCGCCTTCCGACAGACGTCCATCCTGCAAACGCTGGATCAGGTCATCCTCGATGCAGCCTCCGGAAACCGAGCCGATCACCACGCCGTCCTCGCGCAAGGCCAGCATCGCCCCCGGCGGCCGTGGCGCACTGCCCCAGGTCTGGACTACGCTGTACAGCACCACCCGCTGCCCCGCGCGACGCCATTGCAGGACACTGCGCAGGACATTCAGATCGACACTGTCCATCAGGCTTTCACCTGGTTCCAGCCTTGCAGCTGGTAACGCACCGGCAGGTTGCGGATACGCTTGCCGGTGGCGGCAAAGATCGCGTTGCACAGCGCCGGCGCAATCGGTGGCACGCCCGGCTCACCAACACCGCCCAACGGCACCTCGCCCGGTGGCGTGACCAGATGCACCGCCACCTCCTTCGGCGCCAGGGACATGCGCGCCACTTCGTACATATGGAAATTGTCCTGCTGGACCTTGCCCTCCTTGAAGCTGATCTCGCCCAGCACGGCGTTGCCCAGGCCCATGACGCAGGCCCCTTCGAACTGCGAACGGATCCGCTCCGGGTTGATCTGCGGGCCGCAGTCCACGGCGATATCGGCCTTGTGCACGATCAGGCTGCCATCGTTCTTGACTTCCACCTCGATCACCGCCGCCACGTAGGTGACAAAGCTGTAATGCACCGCCAACCCCAGACCACGCCCCGGCGGCAACTTGCGCCCCCAGCCGGCGGCCTTGGTCGCGGTTTCCAGGACCGCGCGCATACGCCCGGTATCAATGGGATAACGTTCGGGGGACTCACCGTAGTTCCACTGATCGCTCAGGGTACGCGGGTCGATCTGGCGATCCGGAGCCAGCAACTTGAGCTGATAGGCCAGTGGATCCTGGCCGGCTTTATGGGCCAGTTCGTCGACAAAGCTCTGGATGGCGAAACCATGGGGGATATTCGATACCGAACGGTACCAGCCCACCCGCGTATGCACCTTGGCCTCCGGGTTTTCCAGGCGCACGTTGGGAATGTTGTAGGCCATGTTGGTAAAGCCCATGCCCAGTTCAAAGGCGCCCTCGTTGTTCATATTGGGCGCGAACAGTGCCGTGATACTCGGTGCCACGGTGCGGTGCAGCCAACCGGACGGCGTGCCATCCTTGTTCAGGCTGGCCCGCAGGTATTCCGCCGACACGGTGTGGAAATATGAATAGTGGATATCGTCCTCGCGGGTCCACTGCACGCGCACGGCCTGGCCCGGCATTGCCTTGGCGAGAATGGCCGCCTCAATGATGTAGTCAGGCTTGGACTTGCGCCCGAAACCGCCGCCGAGCAGGGTCACGTTGACCGTCACCTGGTCGAAGCCGATCCCCAGGCGCTCGGCGATCCGCTCGCGGGTCACCTGGGGTGCCTGGGTCGGCGCCCAGGCTTCGCAGTGGCCGTCGTTGAAACGGGCGATGGCAACCATCGGTTCCATCGGCGACTGGGCCAGGTGCGGCAGGTAATAACCGGCTTCGAACTGGCTGTCGGCGCGTTTCAGGGCCTCCTCGACATTGCCGGTATCGCGCACCACCTTGCCCGGCTGGCGTGCCGAGGCTTCCAGTTCCTGGCGGTAGGCAATCGAGTCATAACCGGCATTGACGCCGTCATCCCAGACGATCGTCAGCGCGTCGCGGCCCTTGATCGCCGCCCAGGTATTGCTGGCAATCACCGCCACACCACCCAGCGGCTGGAACTCGGAAGGCAACGGACGACTTTCGATTTCCACGACCTTGAGCACGCCCGGGACCTTCAGCGCGGCGCTGGCATCAAAGGATTTGACCTTGCCGCCGTACACTCGAGGACGAGCTACAGTGGCGTAGACGGTGCCTTCAAAATGCACATCGGCACCGTACAACGCTCGGCCATTGACGATATCCGCGCCGTCGATGGCCCGGAACGCTTCCTTGCCGATATAGCGGAATTCCGACGCTTGCTTGAGCTTCAGGCTGTCGCGGGCAGGAACGGCCAGTGCGGCGGCCGCGGCCGCCAGGGCACCGTAACCGAGCTCGCGCCCGCTCGGGCTGTGGATAACCTTGTGCAGCTGCGCCCGGCATTCCGCCACCGGGACTTTCCACTGCGCGGCCGCCGCCTGTTCGAGCATGGTCCGGGCCGCCGCGCCGCAACGCCGCATCGGTTCGTACCAGTGGCGCATGCTGCGGGAACCGTCGGTGTCCTGGTTGCCGAAACGCACCTCGTCGCCCGGCGCCTGCTTGACCTTGACCCTTGCCCAGTCGGCCTCAAGCTCGTCCGCCACCACCATGCTCAGGCTGGTGCGCACGCCCTGGCCCATCTCGGCGCGGTTGCAGATCACCGTCACACTGCCATCGGCCTCGATACTCACATAGACCTTGGGATCATCGACCCAGCCATTGGGCATATGGTCGGCCCCATATTTCTGCTCGCCTTCGGCAAAGGCCTCGGGCAGGCCCCAGCTTGCCGCCAGGACCAGTGCACCGGTGGCGCCGACACCCTTGAGAAAGCCACGCCGGCTGAGATTGCTCAGGACGAAATCGTTCAGGGACAGGTTCATGCCTTGGTCTCCCGCAGATGGGCCGCGGCCTGGTGAATGGCCGTCTTGATGCGGTTATAGGTCCCGCAACGGCAGATATTCCCGACCATGGCCTCTTCGATCTGGGCATCGCTGGGCTTGGGGTTGACCTTGAGCAAGGCCGTGGCCGACATGATCTGCCCGCCCTGGCAGAAGCCGCACTGGGCAACGCCGCCGTCCAGCCACGCCTGCTGCACAGCCTGGCCGACCGGATCGCTGTGCAGGTTGTCGATGGTACTGATGCTCTGCCCCGCCACGGAGCCGACCGGGGTGATGCAGGAACGTGCCGGCAGCCCGTCGATGTGCACGGTGCAGGCACCGCACAGTCCCATGCCGCAGCCGAATTTGGTCCCGGTATAACCCGCCACATCACGGATCGCCCAGAGCAGCGGCATGTCCTCGGTGACGTCCAGTGGATGGTCTTGACCGTTGAGTTTCAGGGTAATCATGGGCACGCCCGCATAGTTCAAGGTTATGGGGTCGAGCCATCCGCCGTTGAGTGCCACGGTTCGACACGGGGCGGATCGACTCAGGCTAATAGGCTCTCTCATGAAGCAAACGCTTCATCGGGCCTTTCATGGGATCTGTTTTTACGCCGTTGGCCGGCGAAGGGAAAGCCGTATTCGGAAAAAAGCCTTGTGTACGCTGGATCGCTCTGAATCGGGCTTGCCGGTGATAACGCTGCGACAGATGCCAGCGCTATCACCGAAAAAGCATAGCCTCAGTAGAGATTCGGCTCCATTTCCAGCTCAACGGTAAATCGTTGCAAAATGTCAGCCTGGATCCGCCGGGCCAGGGCCAGCAATTGCAGGCCGCTCGCCGTGCCATAGTTGACCAGCACCAAGGACTGCAAAAGGTGTACACCTGCATCTTCTTCGCGAAAACCTTTCCAGCCCGCCGCCTCGATCAACCAGCCCGCCGCCAGTTTCACCTGGCCGTCAGGCTGTGGATAACTCACCAGCCCGGGATGCGCCAACTTCAATTCGGCAGCCTGGGCAGCCGATACCAGGGGGTTCTTGAAGAAACTCCCGGCATTGCCCAGCACAGCGGGATCGGGCAGCTTTTCGCTGCGGATACTGCAGATGGCCCGACTGACATCGCTGGGGCTCGGCTGGCTCACACCCTGCTCGGCCAGGCGCTGGGCCACCGGGCCGTAGCCCAGGTGCAGATGCTCGGCACGGCTCAAGGCAAAGCGTACACGCAGGATCAACCAACGCCCGGCGGCGTGTTTGAACAGACTGTCGCGATAACCGAACTGACATTCCTGCAGGGAAAACTCGCGCAACTCACCCGTCTCGCGATCCAGCGCGGTCAGGCCGGCAAACACATCCTTGATCTCGACCCCGTAGGCGCCGATGTTCTGCATCGGGGCTGCACCAACGGTGCCGGGAATCAGGCTGAGGTTTTCCAGACCGTTCCAACCCTGGGCCAGGGTCGACAGCACAAAGGGATGCCAGGGCTCGCCGGCCTCGGCTTCGATCACGACATTGATGCCATCATCGCGCAGCAGGCGAATCCCCCGGGTGCCCATGCGCAACACCAGCGCCTGGATATCCGCGGTCAGCAACAGGTTGCTGCCGCCACCGATCACCAGCAACGGCAACTGATGCTGCGCCGCATAGGCCAGGGCCTCGCGGACATCGACATCGCTGTGGGCCTCGGCGAACCACTGCGCACGAACATCGACACCAAAGCTGTTATAGGGTTTGAGGGAGACCCCGGCTTGCACTTGCAGGGTCATAGACGCCCCTTGAGTTCGATCACCAGCCGATCGCTGGCCTGTTCGATCAGGTCCAGGACCTGCTCGAAACCCTGTTCTTCGTCGTAGTACGGGTCCGGCACTTCCTCCACCGCCCCGTCATAACGTCGCAGGAACAGGTCCAGTTCGGCCTTGCCCTGGGCCGGCTGGAGCAACTTGAGGTTGCGCAGGTTGCTCTGGTCCATGGCCAGGATCAGATCGTAGCGGTTGAAATCCGCCGCCGCGACCTGTCGGGCACGCTGGGCCGACAAGTCATAGCCGCGCATCCGCGCCGCCCGCTGGCTGCGGCTGTCCGGCGACTTGCCGACATGCCAGGCACCAGTGCCGGCGGAGGCCACTTCGATCTGTTCGGCCAGGCCAGCCTCACGCAATTTGTGCCGCAACACTCCTTCGGCCGTGGGCGAACGACAGATATTGCCCAGGCAGACAAACAGAACCCGCATCAGGCCTCCAGCAACCGACGAACACGATCAAGGTCTTGTGCCGTATCGACGCCGGTCGGTGGCGCCTCCAGGGCATCGGCGACATGAATCCGCACGCCGTGCCACAGCGCTCGTAGCTGCTCCAGGCGCTCGGTGGTTTCCAGCCAGCACGGGCCCCAGCTGACAAAGTCATGCAGGAAACCGGCACGGTAGGCGTAGATGCCGATATGCCGGCGGAACGGTATGCCTGACGGCAGTTGCTCGCGGCTGATGGCGAAGTCATCCCGCGCCCAGGGCAGGGTCGCGCGGCTGAACGTCAGCGCCAGGCCGTTGATGTCGCTGACCACCTTGACCACATTCGGGTTGAACAGGGTTTCCACGTCGTGGATCGGCTCGGCCAGGGTGGCCATGCGCGCTTCACTGTGGGCCGCGAGGTTGGCCGCGACCTGATCGATCACCACAGGGGGAATCAGCGGCTCGTCGCCCTGGACGTTGACGACGATGTCATCCGCCGCCAGGCCCAGCAAAGTGGCGACCTCGGCCAGGCGATCGGTGCCGGACTCGTGATCTTCGCGGGTCAGCAGCACTTCGGCACCAAAGGCCCGGCAGGCCTCGACGATACGTGCATCATCAGTGGCCACCACCACCCGCTGGGCGCTGCTTTTGCACGCCTGCTCCCAGGTGTGCTGGATCATCGGCTTGCCGGCGATCAGTTGCAGCGGCTTGGCCGGCAGGCGGGTGGAGGAAAAGCGCGCCGGAATCACGACGACGAACGGGGTGCTCATTTGTCCAGGCGCTCGTCGGTGCTCAGGGTCCGGGCTTCGCTTTCCAGCATGACCGGAATGCCGTCGCGGATCGGATAGGCCAGGCCCGCGCCCTTGCTGATCAGTTCGGTCTTGTCGGCGCTGAGCTTGAGGGGACCTTTGCAGATCGGGCAGGCGAGGATGTCGAGCAGTTTGGTGTCCATGAGGATTCCCTGGATAAAAACGGGTTTAGGGCAAGAGACGGTCGGGCAACAGGCGCAGCAGCTGGGTGTCGAACCAGGCCTTGAAGGCCTCGGACGGTAAAGCATCCACCGCCAGGTACCACCAGTCGGGCGCCGCGAAGGCCCGGCATTTCACCGCATCCTTTTCAGTCATCACCAGTGGCAGCGTCGGTTCGAAGCTCAAGGCCGCGGCGCTGTACTCGGCATGATCGGCAAAGGCGTGGGGCACAGGCTGCCAGTGTAGCGTTTCAAGGGTGTTGAAGAAACGTTGCGGGTTGCCGATACCGGCGACCGCGTGCACGGCCTGTCCGGGTGGAAAATGATCGACGGGCTTGCGCTCGCCGGTCAGCAGGTTGACCAGCGCCGTCGGCTGCAGGTGGAAGGCGAAGCCGTTGTCACGGTCCTCGCTGGCGCCGTTGTAGAGCACGCCATCGACACTTTGCAGGCGCTCAATCGGTTCGCGCAGCGGGCCGGCGGGCAGGCAACGGCCGTTGCCCAGGCCCCGGACGGCATCGATCAGTACCAGTTCCAGGTCGCGGGCCAGGCGGTAATGCTGCAGGCCATCGTCGGAAAGGATCAGGTCGATTTTTTCCGTCGCCAGCAAGGCCCGGACCGCTCGACTGCGGTCCGGGTCGATCATCAACGGCACGCCGTTGCGCTGGACGATCAGCAGCGGTTCGTCACCGGCCAGTGCCGCAGCCTGATCGGCTTGCACACGCCAGGGCAACTGCGGCGGCTTGGCACCGTAGCCGCGACTGACCACACCGACCCGCAGGCCGCGCTGCCGACAATGCTCGATCAACCAGAGAATCATCGGGGTCTTGCCGGTACCGCCGACAGTGATATTGCCCACCACGATCAACGGCACCGGCGGCTGGTAGATCACGCCCTCGCCCGCGACGAAACGCGCACGCTTGCCGTCGACCACCCGCCGATACAACCACTCCAGCGGGCGCAGCAGGGTCAATGCCGGATGACCATCGTACCAGGCGGCGAGCAGGCGCTCGGAGAAGCTCATCAGGGGGCCGGCGCCGCTTCGACAGTGGTCATGCGCAGATGGCTGAAACCCAGCTTGCCGGCCGCATCCATTGCGGTGATCACGGCCTGATGCTGGGTCTTGCCATCGGCGCTGATCGACAGTGGCAGGCTGGTATCGCCGCCGGACTCTTTCTGCACCGCGTCCATCAGGCTGGCCAGGTCATTGCTCGGCAGGCGCTGGTTGTTCACCGTGTAGACACCCTCGGCACTGATGGCGATATCCAGCTGCTTGGGAATATGGTCCTCGGCCGGCGAGCCGCTGACCGCCTGCGGCAAGTCGACCCGCAACTCGGTCTGGCGGGTAAAAGTGGTGGTGGTGACAAAAAACAGCAGCAGGACGAACACCACGTCGATCAACGACGTCACGTTGATATCCACGGGCTCCAGGGGCTTGCGGCGGAATTTCACGCTTTGCCCTCTGGCATGTCGACGTCGCGGTCGCCTTGCACCACCTCGACCAGCTTGATCGCTTCCTGCTCCATGCCCACCACCAGCTCATCGACCCGGCGCAACAGGAAACGATGGAAGAACACCGCCGGAATCCCGACCATCAAGCCCGAAGCCGTGGTGACCAGCGCCTTGGAAATCCCCCCGGCGAGCACGGCGGCATTGGTGGTCATGCCCGTACTCATGAACGAGCTGAAGATATCGATCATGCCCAGCACCGTACCCAGCAGCCCGAGCAAGGGCGCCATGGCGGCAATAGTGCCGAGGGCGCTGAGGTAGCGCTCCAGTTCGTGGATGACCCGGGCAGCGGCTTCCTGGATGCACTCTTTCATGATCTCGCGACCATGCTTGGAGTTGGCCAGGCCCGCGGCAAGGATCTCGCCCAGGGGGGAATCGGCGCGCAGTTGCTTGAGTTTTTCCTTGTCCAACTGCTTGTCCTTGATCCAGCGCCAGACCTGCCCGAGCAGATGCTCCGGGGTCACGCGGCTGGCCCGCAGCGTCCATAGGCGCTCGGCGACGATGCCCGTTGCAGCGATGGAGCTCAAAATGATCGGCAGCATCATCCAGCCGCCGGACTTGACCAATTCCCACACAGTGACAGTCCCCTCGAAAAAGTGCGCCACTCTAACATAGGGGTTGCGCGGGCCGAAGATCGTGATGACGCATGCCGGGGGACTTTAATAACCCAGGGTTATTGAAAGGCAGCGGACTATTGCCGCCAGAAGCGTCGTGCGGCTTGCAAGGACCGCGGCTCGTCGAAACGCCCCAGCACCAGGCGCAGTGCGCCCTGCTCCGCGCTGTCGAAGATAGCCATGTCCAAAGCTTTGTAACGCGCGATGACCTGTGGGTGGGGATGACCGAAGGCATTGCCGCGCCCACGGGAAATCAGCACGCCGCGCGGGGCCAGACGTTGCAGGAAAACCATTGATGAGGAACTGCGGCTGCCGTGATGGGGCGACTGCAACCAATCGCTGGCAACGGCCAACGGACTCTCGAGAAAGGCCCGTTCGGCCTCGATATCGATATCGCCGGTCAGCAGTAGACGCTCACCATTGGCTTCGATCTGCAAGACGCAGGAGGATTGATTGCTGTCGCGGGCCAGAGGCCAGCGCCACAGGGAAAAGCGCACGCCATCCCACTGCCAGTGCCGGCCACTGACACACGGCTGGGCCTGCAACGCCGCTGGCAAACCCTCGACGTCGCCGCCGAGCACCTCGCTCACCGGCAAACCGCGTTGCACGGCCAGGGCCCCACCGGCGTGATCGGCATCGGCATGGCTGAGCAACAGCGTATCGAGCCGGCGTACCCCCAGCTTGCGCAAGGATGGCAGCACCACCCGTTCGCCCTGGTCGAACTCGCCGAAGCGCGGTCCGGCGTCATACAGCAGGCTGTGCTCACGGGTTCGGACAAGGATCGCCAGGCCCTGGCCGACATCCAGTTGCCAGACCTCGGCCTCGCCCTGGGCCACTGGCGTTGAAGGCGCGAATACCGCCAACGCCGCCAATGGCCACCCCAAGGGACGCAGAGGAACACCGGCCGGCAACAACAGCAGCAGGATACCCAGGCCACTCAGCGCCCAGGCCCACAACGGAACCGCCGCCGGTATCCAGGCCGGCACTTGCGCGGCCAACCATTCGAGCCCTTGAAACAACCCAGCGAGCAAACCGCCGGCCAGCCACAGCAGCCCCTCGCCCAACCAGGGCAGCGGCAACAGCAGCGTGCCGAGCAGGGCCAAAGGCAATACCAACAGACCGATCAAGGGCACGGCGACCCAGTTGGCCAACGGCGCACTGAGACTGACCGGCAGGCCCAGCAACAGCAACGCCGGAAGCAGGCCGAGGGCAATCACCCATTGCCCACGGCTCCAGCTCTGCCAGAAGCTCCAGGCACCCAGTCGCCCACTGAAGGTGAAGATCAGCACCGCCACGGCGGCAAAGGACAGCCAGAATCCCACCTGCAGACTCACCAGCGGGTCGAACAACAACACCAGGTTCAAGGCCGCCAGCAACGGCACCAGCGCCCCCAGATGGCGATAACGCAAACGCCACAACAGCACCATCGCAAGCATCACGCAGGCCCGGCGCACCGGCACGCCGAAACCCGCCAGCAGCGCATAGCCCAGCGCCGCCGCAAAGGCCAGGCCACAGGCCCAAGGCAGCCAGGGCCAGCGGCCCGGCCACAGGCCATAACGCGCCAACCCGGCGATCAGGGCGTAGACCAATCCCGCGAGCAAGCCGATATGCTGGCCGGAAATCACCAGCAGATGCAGGGTGCCGGTGTCCTGCAGCACGCGCCAGGTCTGCGTTGACAGTCCCGAACCGTCACCAAGCACCAGCGCCACCAAGGTGGCCGATTGCCCTTGGGCATCGACTTCCAGCAAACGCCGCCTGATCGTATCGCGCCAGGCACTACTGGCGGGCCCCAGCAATTGCCCATCCTTGATCGTGCCGGTCGCGCCGATACGCCGGGCGAGCAGCCAGGCCTCATAGTCGAACCCGGCGGGATTGAGCAAGCCGTGTCCACGCTTGAGCTGCACCGCCAGGCGCCAGCGCTCGTCGCTGCGCAGATCCGGGCCGCCGAACCAGGACAACCGCAAACGCGCCGGCAGCCGGGCCCGACGGGAAATCGCGCCATCCAGTTCGAAGCGCACCACCTGTTCTCCCCGCTGCGGCAGACCGACCACCCGCCCTTCCACCCACAGGGTCTGGCCCTCCAACGCCGGCGCCAGTCGATCGTCCAGCGCCCGTTGCGCCTGGAAACAGGCCCAACTGAAGCCGAACAGGAATAACGCCAGCGGATAAGTGCGAAACGGCAACAACATCAAGCCGAGCACCGGCAGCACCAGCAACAGCCATCCAGGCGGCAGTTGCGGCAGGAATCGCAAGAGCACAAACCCCGCCGCCAGCGCCAACATCCCTGTTCGCATAAAGCACTCCTTGAACCCGTTCAGCTCTCGGAATAGCCGGGTTATGCGGACGGTGCTTTATTTACTGTCACAAAGTCTGAATCGGCCGCCCGTAAAATCCGGGCATACTGCCCGCCTGAACTGCCCGAGAAGCCTTATGCCGCGTCGCTTATTCAAACGCTACATGCCGGACCCGACCCGCATCAGGGAACACAAACACTTACGTTTTTTCGGTCCCCTGCTCCACGATCCGAACCTCTGGCACCTCAATCGGCACTCGGTGGCACGGGCCATGGCGGTGGGCTTGTTCGCGGCCTTGATGCCGATGCCCTTGCAGATGCTGCTGGCGGCATTTCTGGCGATTCTCGTGCGCGGCAATATGCCGATTGCCGTCAGCCTGGTGTGGCTGACCAATCCACTGACGATCCCGCCGATTTTCTATTGCGCCTACCAGCTCGGTGCCTGGTTGCTGCACGTGCCGCCCCGCGGCCTGCCGGATGAATTGACCTGGGCCTGGATCAGCGGGCAGCTGTCGACGCTCTGGCAACCGCTGTTGCTGGGTTCGCTGGTATTGGGAGTGGCGCTGGGCGCCCTGGGTTATTACCTGACCATGAGCTACTGGCGCTGGTGGGTGGCCAGGCAATGGAAGCGGCGCCTGGAACGACGCCGTCATCCATGAAACCCGTTACTGGCGCATACCGCGGCCGCTGACCAGCAGCCGCGCACAACCGATGTAGAGGGCCAGGGTCGCCACGACCATAAAGGTGATGGCCACGCTGATGCGGATGTCCGACACCCCGAGAATGCCGTAGCGGAAGGCGTTGACCATGTGCAGCACCGGGTTGGCCAGCGACACGGTCTGCCAGAACGGCGGCAGCAGGGTAATCGAGTAGAACACCCCACCGAGGTAGGTCAGCGGCGTCAGCACGAAGGTCGGGATAATCGAGATATCGTCGAAGTTACGTGCAAAGACTGCGTTGATAAACCCCAGCAGCGAGAAGATCGTCGCCGTCAGTACCACCACCAGCACGGTCACGCCCAGGTGATGGACCTGCAAATCGGTGAAGAACAGCGACAGCAAGGTCACGATAATCCCCACCATCAGCCCGCGCAGCACACCGCCCAGGGTGTAGCCGATCAGGATGGTATGGGGCGAGACCGGCGAAACCATCAATTCCTCGATGGAACGCTGGAACTTGCTGCCGAAGAAACTCGAGACCACGTTGCCGTAGGAGTTGGTGATCACCGACATCATGATCAGGCCTGGCACGATGTACTCCATATAGGTGAAACCACCCATGCCGCCGATCTGCCTGCCGATCAGGTTACCGAAGATCACGAAGTACAGGACCATGGTGATGGCCGGCGGTAGCAGGGTCTGCGGCCAGATCCGGGTAAAACGCCGGACTTCGCGGTAAACGATGGTGTTGAGGGCGACCAGGTTGGGCTGCAGTTCCGAACTCATACCGCCACCTTCGACAGGTTTTTTTCCACCAGGGACACGAACAGCTCCTCGAGGCGATTGGTTTTGTTACGCAGGCTCAGGACTTCGACCTGCTGCGTGGCCAGTTGCCCGAACAGCGCGGTGATGCCCACCGCCTTGTCGACCTGGACTTCCAGGGTGCGACTGTCGAGCAGCTTGCTCGGATAGCCGATCAGCTGGGGCGGCTGCTGCAGGTCATTCTTCAGGTCGAGCAGGAAGGTCTCCACATGCAGTTGGCTGAGCAACTGGCGCATGCTGGTGTTTTCGACGATGGTGCCGTGATCGATGATGCCGATATTGCGGCACAACTGTTCAGCCTCCTCCAGGTAGTGGGTGGTGAGGATGATGGTGATGCCTTTCTGGTTCAGCTCGGTGAGGAAGGTCCACATCGAACGACGCAGTTCGATGTCGACCCCGGCGGTCGGCTCGTCGAGGATCAGCAGGCGCGGTTCATGCACCAGCGCCCGGGCGATCATCAGCCGGCGCTTCATGCCGCCGGACAACGACCGCGACGGCACGTCGCGCTTGTCCCACAGGCCCAGTTGGGTCAGGTACTGCTCGGCGCGTTCCTTGGCGATTTTCGCCGGAATGCCGTAGTACCCGGCCTGGGTCACGACGATATCGAAGGTCTTCTCGAACTGGTTGAAATTGAACTCCTGCGGCACCACGCCAATGCAGCGCTTGAGTGCGGCGGGTTCGCGATCCAGGTCGTGACCGAACACCTTCACCGTACCGCCGGTCTTGTTCACCAGGGTCGAGAGGATGCCGATGGTCGTGGATTTGCCGGCACCGTTAGGGCCGAGCAAGGCGAAGAAATCACCTTCGGCGACATCCAGATCGATACCACTCAGGGCCTGGAAACCGTTGCCGTAGGTTTTGGTTAGCTGCCGGATGGACAGAGCGGAACTCATATCGGATTCATGCACCAAGAAGGGAGGAAAGAACTAAATAAGGGCACACCGTTTTGAATGCAACGGCGGCGAACCAGGCTCATGGTGCTTGGCCTCGCCGCACAAGTACAGCAACCGGCGTTAATAGTGGCTATTAAGTCAACGCGGTCATGACCGCCCGCTGATAGGCCGGACGCTGTTTCAGGCGTTCGTACCAGGCACTCAAATGAGGCATCGGCGGGCGTTCGATAGGCATTTCGAACCAGGCATAGATAAAGCTGCCGAGGGGAATATCCCCCATGCCGATCTCGTCACCCGACAGGTAGGGTTGCTCGGCCAGCACCGCATCGACCCGCAGCAACAGGTCGGCGCAGATCTTCAGCGAAGCGTTGATCGCGGCCCAATCCTGTTGCTCGGCGGGGGTCCGCAATACACCCCAGAACACCCCGCGAAACGGGGTGGCAAAGGATGAGGTGGTCCAGTCCATCCACTTGTCCGCCTGGGCCCGTGCCTGCAGATCATTGGAGAACCAGTGGGAGCCGGCGGCATGCTTGGCGGTCAGGTAGCGCACGATGGTGTTCGATTCCCAGAGGACAAAATCACCGTCCTCGATCATCGGCACCAGCTTGTTCGGGTTCTTCGCACGATATTCGGGTGTATCGACGACACCGAACGCTCCGCCGGCATCCAGAGACTCGTAAGGCAGGCCAAGTTCCTCGGCACACCACAAGGCTTTTCTGACGTTCGACGAATTTTTCCTACCCCAGATTTTCAGCATGACCGCCTCTCTATGGATAAATGCCGACGCAGTCTACGCCCGAACAGCGCAGGCTCAAATCCTTGCGCACGAGGAAAGCAGCAGAGCGGATAACACGCGTCGTGATGCAGAGCGTGACGAAATCGACGAACTCCACCGACACGGGACGGTCACTATCGGTAGCCTGCTCACTTTTAGACCAGGCCGCCCGGGCCGTTACACTTGTAAACATGTGCCTACAGATTTGAACACACATCCCCAAGCCCTGTTTACCGGATGCCGACTAAGCTCAATCGGTGCTTTGGCGCTGTCTTTATGGAGGATTGAATATGCTGCTGTTGTGGATACTGGTACTGGTGATCGGCGTCGCCTGGCTGGCGCATCGCCGAATCGCCCCGCTTCCCGTACTCGGCATAGTCGCCGTCTACCTGATCGCGATGGGCCGGTTCGGCCATGGACCGGGCGCTCTGATGCAGGTGCTGTGGGTGTTGCTGGCGGTAGTCGCGGCCGCGCTGTTGCTGCCCGACCTGCGCCGCAGGCTGTTCACTGCCCCACTGTTCGCCTGGTTCCGCAAGGTCCTGCCGCCCATGTCCGAGACCGAGCGCGATGCCATCGACGCCGGTACCGTCTGGTGGGATGGCGAACTGTTCAGCGGGCGCCCGGACTGGAACAAGCTGCTGGCCTATCCGAAGGTCCGGTTGAGCGAGGAAGAACAGGCGTTTATCGACGGGCCGACCGAAGAACTCTGCGCCATGGTCAGCGACTGGCAGATCGGCCAGGCCATGGACCTGCCGCCCAAAGCCTGGGCGCATATCAAGGAGCACGGCTTCTTTGCCCTGATCATCCCCAAGGAGTTCGGCGGCAAGGGCTTTTCAGCCTATGCCCACTCCCAGGTGGCGATGAAACTGGCGACCCGCAGCGGCGACCTCGCCTCCACCGTGATGGTACCCAATTCCCTGGGCCCGGCCGAACTGCTGCTGCATTACGGTACCGATGAACAACGCAATCACTACCTGCCACGCCTGGCCCGCGGCGACGATATCCCCTGCTTTGCCCTGACCGGGCCGCTGGCCGGCTCCGATGCTGGCTCCATGCCGGACACTGGGGTGATCTGCAAGGGCCAATGGCAAGGCGAGGAAGTCCTCGGCCTGCGCCTGAACTGGGAAAAGCGCTACATCACCCTCGGCCCGGTGGCGACCTTGCTCGGGCTGGCCTTCAAGGCCCATGACCCGGAGCATCTGCTGGGCGAAGAGGAAGACCTGGGCATCAGCCTCGCGCTGATTCCCACCGACACCCCGGGGGTCGAGATCGGCCGGCGCCACCTGCCCCTCGGCGCGGCCTTCATGAACGGCCCGAACTCGGGCAAGGACGTGTTCATCCCGTTGTCGTTCCTGATCGGCGGCCAGGACATGCTCGGCAAGGGCTGGATGATGCTGATGAACTGCCTGTCGGTGGGTCGCTCGATCTCCCTGCCGGCGGTGGGTACCGGCGCGGCCAAGTTCACCAGCCTGGTGACCGGCCAGTACAGCCAGGTCCGCGAACAGTTCAACGTGCCGCTGGCCGCCTTCGAGGGCATCCAGGAAGCCCTGGCCCGCATCGGTGGCAACGCCTGGCTGATGGACAGCGCGCGGATGCTCACGGCCAATGCCGTCGACCTCGGTGAGAAACCCTCGGTGCTCTCGGCGATTCTCAAGTATCACCTGACCGAACGCGGTCGCGAGTGCATCGGCCATGCCATGGATGTGCACGGCGGCAAAGGCATCATCATGGGTCCGAACAACTACCTGGGCCGCAGTTGGCAGGGCGCGCCGATCTTCATCACGGTGGAAGGGGCGAACATCCTGTCGCGCAACCTGATGATCTTCGGCCAGGGCGCGATTCGCTGCCATCCCTTCGTCCTCAAGGAAATGGCCCTGGCCGCCCGCGAGGATCACGACCAGGCGCTGGTGGAATTCGACAAGTTGCTGCTCGATCATATCGGCTTTGCCGTCAGCAATGCCGCCAGCACCCTGGTCCTGAATCTCGGGCTCGGGCACTTCGAAGCGGCGCCGGGCAATCGCCTGAGCCAGGGTTATTTCCGCGCGTTGAATCGCCAGGCGGCGGCGTTCGCCCTGCTGGCGGACCTGTGCATGATGCTGCTGGGCGGCGAATTGAAGCGTCGCGAACGGCTGTCGGCACGCCTGGGGGATGTACTCAGCCATTTGTACCTGGCGTCGGCGGCGCTCAAGCGTTATCACGACCTGGACTCCCCGGAGTATCTGCAACCGCTGTTCACCTGGGCCATGGAAGAGAGCCTCGGACACTCCGAACGGGCCCTCGACGAGTTGCTGAAAAACTTCCCGAACCGCGTGCTCGGCTGCCTGCTGCGAGTGGTGGTATTCCCCTTCGGTCGTCGACATACCGGCCCTTGCGACGAGTTGGATGCCGAAGTCGCTGCGGTGCTCGGTCGGGCCAAGGGCGATCCGGCACTGGAAGCCGTGCTTGAAGGCTGCTACCGCCCGCAATCGGCGAGCGATCCGGTTGGAGCCCTGCAACACGCCTACGATTTGCTGGGCGCCAGTCATGAGCTGCAGAAAAAACTGCACAGCGCGCTCAAGAGCGGCCAGGTCAAGCCACGTGCCGAAGAGTCGGCCATCGATGCCGCCCTGGAGGCCGGCGTATTGCAACCGGCCGAAGCCGAAAGCCTGCGCCAGGCAGAAGCTGCCCGGCGCAAGGTGATCGACGTGGATGATTTCAGCAAGGAAGAACTGCGCCCTGGCAAAGGCAAGGTCCGCTAGGTGCGCGGGTCAGGTGCCTGCTACGGAGCCTGACACGACAACGGGCGCCGAGAGCCTTATACTCTCGCGCCCGTTTTACCCTTGAGGCCCCCTGTCATGTCCAACCTCGTTGCCGATCACCTGGTCCTGCTCGACCACCTGCGCAGCATTCTGGTCGCCGTCGGCGAAGCCGAGCAGGTCCCCGAAGAAAGTCACGCGCTGTTCCTCGAACGTTTCGATGAGTTGCGCGCGCAACTGCCGGTTGAACCGGTGGAAAGCCAGTACCTGGGCCAGGACCTGCTGTGCCAGGTGATCCTGCGTTATCCGCAAATTGCCCACCTGGTACCCCGCGACCTGCTGTGGTTTTTTGGCGGTGACTGCCTGCATTACATGCCGGATGACGAACTGGAGCTATACCAGGCGCTGGAAGAGCGCCGCTATGAAGCCGAGCAGAACGACGAACCGTTCGACTGGAACCAGGAAAAGCAGTTGCTGGCGCTCTCGACCCAGGACAGCAAGCACTGATACAAGCCGCTCCATCAGGCTGGGAGCCTACAGCGCCTTGCGCAATGTCGTCTCCCGGGCCAGGCGCTCCACCAGGTAGTCGATAAACACCCGCAACTTCGGCGACAGGTAGGGCGTCGGCGTATACAGCAGCCAAAGGCCGCCATGATAGGAGGCCAGAAACGTCCAGGCCGGCAACACCTGGACGATCAAGCCCTGCTCCAGGGCATGCCGCGCCGTGAAATACGGCAGGCTGCCAATGCCGATATGCTGCAACACCGCATCCAGCCGCACCCCCGTGTGATTGGCCGCATAACGCCCGCGGACCCCGACGGTCACCGACTTGCAGCCCTGCCTGAACTTCCAGCGCGCGTCATTGGGCGTGTCCCCCAGATAGATGCAACTGTGCTCCAGCAGGTCATGGGGGTGCTGCGGCGTGCCGTGTTCAGCCAGGTACTGCGGCGTCGCGCAGAGCAGATGCTCGATGGGCATCAACTGGCGCCCTACCAGGCCGACCGGCGGATGATCGGTAATACGCAGGATCAGGTCGACATTGTCCTCGATCAGGTCCACCGGTCGATCTTCGAGAATCATCTGCACATCCACCTGTGGATAACGCCGCAGAAACTCCGGCATATGCGGATGCACGACAAAACGCCCCACCGCCTTCGGCACGCTGACCCGAACCAGCCCCTGGGCCTCGTGGGTGTACTGACCACTGATCTCCATCACCGATCGCGCCGCACTGACCATTTCCCGACAGCGCTTGAAGGTCTCCTCGCCGCTGTCGCTCAGCCGCAATTTGCGTGTGGTGCGCTGCAGCAGGCGGGTCGCCAGGGCCTTTTCCAGACGGGAAATCGAGCGACTCACCGCCGAGGGCGATAAACCGAGCTGGCGCGCGGCCTCCGAGAAACTACCGGTCTCGACCACCTTGACGAAAGTCGCCATTTCGCTCAGCAACGCCAGCGGCAGATTGATGCTCATGACGCACAGGTCCATTGATATTTGATCGGATTATCACAGGCTAACAGCCTTTTTATACTGGCGACACCCAACCGACCTGACGACCATTCATCCCGGAATCACCATGAATCCCCACTATTTGAACGAATTCCTCGCCCTGGCGGCCATTCACTTTCTCGCCGTGGTCGCCCCTGGCCCCGATTTCGCCGTGACCATCCGTCAGAGCGTGCGCTTTGGCCGGCTGATCGGCGTGATCACCGCCCTCGGCATCGGTGCCGGGATCTCGGTGCATGTGCTCTATACCCTGCTCGGCGTCGGCGTCTTGATGCACAGCGCACCCTGGCTGCTGAACGTCGCCAAGGTGATCGGCGGCGGCTACATCCTCTACCTGGGCATCAACCTGCTGCGCAGCAAAGCCCGGGCGGCGCGCGCGGATTTCGGCCAGACCGCCGATGAACTTCCGCGACAGAGCCCGGCCAAGGCCTTTATGGTCGGCTTCCTGACCAATGCCACCAACCCCAAGGCCACCCTATTCTTCCTGGCGATCTTCACCACGGTGGTCAGCGCCTCGACCCCGCTGGAAATCCAGGCGCTCTATGGCCTGTGGATGTGCAGCGTCAATGCACTCTGGTTCATCCTGGTCAGCCTGCTGTTTTCCAGCGAACGGGTCCGCCAGGCATTCCTGAAGATGGGCCACTGGTTCGAACGCACCATGGGCGTGGTGCTGATTCTGTTTGCCGGGCGCCTGATGCTGTCTTTATAAGCAGCCCACCGACGAGGCCTTTGAGCGGGAAAAAATCCAGCGCAGTTTGCATTTCCTTAAGAAAAATCCCACGCCAAGGGGCTCCCGTACAGCGGCCCTATGGTGTTAGTTTGGAAAAATATCTGTCCTATCGATCAGATATCTCTCACAAACTGCTTGCAAAGGAATGCTTCCCGCAATGAATTTCCCACTCAAACACCTGGCCACCACCACCCTGATGCTGACCAGCCTTTCGTTGTTCACCACGCCCGCACAAGCCAACATCGCCCCCCAACAGAACGCGGCCATCCTCAGCACCCTGAATGACGCATCGGTCACGGATTTCAGGCAGTTCCTCGCACGTCTGGGCAAGAGCGAGCTGGCCAAGACCGACGACCTCGGTCCGGCCATCAGCGCCTTCCTCGACAACAAGACCCTTTCCCCCGAACAGCAAAATGAGATCCATCGCCTGCTGGGCCTTTATGCACGGGTGAAATACGGCAATGCGGCTACCGAGACCTTGCGCGAGCTGGTAGCCATCCCGACCTTCCGCGTGGACGGCGTGGCCCAGCACGAGAATCCCGAATTCATCAGGATCGGCGAAAAAATCAAGGATCTGGCCCAGGCCTTCAACCTGAACTTTCGCAACATCGACAACCGCGTCTATGAAGTTTCCCTGGATGGCAGCGGCGATGAAGTCGTGGGCATTCACGCCCATGCCGACGTGGTGCCGGTGACGCCGGAAAACTGGGTACTGAAAGACGGCACCCGCCTCGACCCGTTCAAGGTCACCCTGATCGGCGACCGCATGTATGGCCGGGGCACCGAGGATGACAAGAACGGCATCGTGGTGGCGCTCTACGCCATGAAAATCATCAAGGAAGAAAAGCTGCCACTGGCGAGAAACTTCAAACTGCTGGTGGACACCACCGAAGAGACCAGCGGCGACGCCATCCCCTATTACTTCAAACACAATCCGGTCCCCAACTACAATCTGGCGCTGGACGGCGGCTACCCGGTGGTGATTGCCGAGAAAGGCTACGGCACGGTCATGGCCAACTTTGCCCGACGCCAGGCCGAGGGCAAAGGCGCGGAAATCCTCTCGCTGACCGGGGGCATGGGCACCAACCAGATACCCTCGACATCGGTCGCCACCCTGGCGAGTGACAAGCCCGCCGAACTGGCCGCCAGCCTGCAGCAGGCCGGTACTGACTATGCCAAGCGCAATGGCGGCAACTTCGAGATCAGCGCCAAAGTCATCGGCAAGGAGGTCAAGCTCACGGTCACCGGCGTTTCCGCCCACTCCTCCGAGCCCGAGTCAGGGGTCAACCCGGTGGCGAGGATGCTGGACTTCATCAATAGCCTGGACGGCAAGGTTGCGCTCAAGCACAACCACATCACCGACGCTGCTCGCTACGCCGCCGACAACTGGGGCCTGGACTACCTGGGTGGTAAATTGGGCGTGGGCTTTTCCGATGCCTTCATGGGACCGCTGACGGCGTCCCTGACCTATGTCGGGATGGATGAAAAGACCTTCAAGCTCGCAGTCAACCTGCGGGTGCCGAAGGGCAAATCTCCGGAAACGCTCAAAGGCGAAATCGCCGGCAAGCTGAGCACTTGGAGCCAAAAGACCCACATTGCACCCGCCTTCAGCTATTCGATCGCCGAACCGATGTACCGCAACCCCGAGGGTGAATGGGTCAAGGCATTGCTGGCCGTGGCCAGCGAGAACCTGGGCATGGAACACAAGTTCGGCACCTCGGCCGGCGCGACCTCGGTCCATGAATTGCCCAATGGCGTGCAGTTCGGCCTGGCCAGACCCGAAGTCAAGTACACCGGCCACACCGATAACGAGTTCAAGACGGTCGACCAGTTCCTCCTGGACTTGCAGATCGTGACCGAGATGATGGGACGCATCGGGCAGTTGCCCAAGCTCTGATCCCTCTCAGGACCCGCCATGGGGCGGGTCCACTGCCTTAATAGATAAATCACGCACAAACAAAAACGCCGCTCATCACTGAGCGGCGTTTTTGTTGAATATGGAGCGGGAAACGAGACTCGAACTCGCGACCCCGACCTTGGCAAGGTCGTGCTCTACCAACTGAGCTATTCCCGCAAATGGCGTCCCCTAGGGGACTCGAACCCCTGTTACCGCCGTGAAAGGGCGGTGTCCTAGGCCACTAGACGAAGGGGACACGCTAACTGAAACACATGGTGTGTATTTCAGTGCCCAAATCCGACTCCGAAGAGATCGGTTCTGGTTTCACTCAGCCCCGCCCGAAAGCAGTGCTGTTTAAAAATGGAGCGGGAAACGAGACTCGAACTCGCGACCCCGACCTTGGCAAGGTCGTGCTCTACCAACTGAGCTATTCCCGCAATGGCGTCCCCTAGGGGACTCGAACCCCTGTTACCGCCGTGAAAGGGCGGTGTCCTAGGCCACTAGACGAAGGGGACACACTACAACATTCACTCCCTGCCGCGCTTCGCTGTGTGCTTTACGCTGCAAGTGGCGCGCATTCTATGGATGGATCGAAGGGTCGTCAACCCCCAAGGATAAATTTATTTAAATCAATGACTTCGCCACCCTTTACAGGCCTTTCCCGACGCCCCTCGCGTCTGCCCCTTGGCGCCTATATTCTGGCGCCCGACAAGACGCTATAGTGATCGAGGGAAATAGTGGCGATGTGCTCTATCCCAGGCGCCATGCAGCGCGTCGATCAATGCTATCGGCGAAAACGCCAAGCCACTACACTCGTTCGCATTACACCTTGAAGAGGTCTTAACGGTGACACCACTCATGATCACCCTGCTGGTCGCAGCCGGGATCTTTCTCCTGATCGCCATCGGCTTCCTCAATCATATGGCTGAAAGCCGCAAACTCGAGAAGGCCCGAGTCAAGGTCGAACTCAACGACCGCCTGCGTCGTTGCGGCGAAATCACCGAGACCTTTCCCGGCCAATTGATGAGCCCGGCCCTCAAGCTGCTGCTGACACGCCTGGAACTCAACGTGAACCAGCGCCTGTTGAATATGGACAAGACCAACAGCAAGTTGAAGGCTCGGGCGACCGAACTCACGGCGCTGGTCAGCCAGGGTGAGTCGATTCCGATCAACAACCCGCCCGGCCCGATCCAGACCGAAGCCAAGGCCAAGGATGTGCGTTTCCTCCTTGAAGCCCTGCACGGCCAGATCACCCGTGCCGCCCAGGACGGTTTCCTCCCCGCCACCGAAGCCAAGCACTGGATCCGTGAAGTGCGGCATATCCTGGTCTTGCTGCATATAGAGTTCTTCAACAACCTCGGCCAGCATGCCCTGCAACAGGAACAACCGGGGCAGGCGCGCCTGGCCTTCGAGCGTGGCGTGCAATACCTGCGCAAGCAGCCTGAACCGGCTGTCTATAACGAACAGCTGATCTTCATGGAGAAGCTGCTGGCCCGGGCCAACTCCATGGTGCTCACCAACATCAAGCCTACCGAAGAAGACGTCAACGAACTGACCCAGGGCCTGAAGGACGTCGAGGCCGACGCCGACTGGAAGAAGAAAGCCATCTACGATTGATCAAATCCCAGGCATAAAAAAACGGACAAGCCAGGCTTGTCCGTTTTTTTATGTACTGACCGGGAAATCAGGCGACCGGATTGATCGGCTTGTCCGGGTACCAGACGTCCATCAACGGGCTGACTTCAACGGAGGTCAGTTCGCTGCGGGTCTTGAGCCAGGCTTCAACGTTAGCACGTTGTTCAACGCTGACCGAGCCACGCTTCTGCAGGCAAACCAGACCGTAGTCATCGCCGCCGACATAGCCCAGACCGTTGGCTTCCATCGCTTCTTTCAGGAATGCGTCGAGGAAAACGTCGATAGCCTCTTCACTCAGGTCTTCTTTGAAATCCAGGTTCAGCTCAAAACCCAACTCCTGAAATTCATCGACGCACAGCTTTTTGCGCAGACGCTGGGAACGGTTAGTCGCCATGAAACAATCCTCAAAAGTAATAACGGGCGGCACTTTATCAGTTTAAGGCTGCAATTGCCCGGATCTGTGGCGACAGCTGGTCGATCCGCGGAAAAAAATCAGCCATGCGCGACTGCCCCACGGCCCAAGCTTGATTGCCTTGGGGCATAATGCCGTCACTTTCACGACCATTGAGGGATTTTTGTCCACATGCCCTCGTATTTTCCCCTCGACGGTAGGGTTCGACTTCATATGATCAAATCTTTACGTCCGCTGCTGCTCGCCGGCCTTCTCCTTCCCCTGGCCTTCCCCACTTACGCAGCGCCCGTCAACACCACCCTCTCTCCCAAAGTCCAGCAGGCGCTCAAAGCCAGCAAGCTGCAAAACGACGCCTTGTCCCTGATGCTGGTGCCACTCGACGGCCCAGGCGTGCCCACCGCGGTCAATGCCGACGTGTCGGTGAACCCGGCCTCGACCATGAAGCTGATCACCACCTACGCCGCCCTGGAAATGCTCGGCCCCAACCATCAGTGGAAAACCGAGTTCTACACCGATGGCCCCCTGAGCAACGGCGTCCTGCAAGGCAACCTGTACCTCAAGGGCGGCGGCGATCCGAAGCTGAACATGGAAAAGCTCTGGCTGCTGATGCGCGACCTGCGCGCCAACGGCGTGAACCAGGTGACCGGCGATCTGGTCCTCGACCGCAGTTTCTTCATCCAGCCGCAGTTGCCGGAGTTCAATGACGACGGCAACGACGAGAACAAGCCGTTCCTGGTCAAGCCCGATGCGCTGATGGTCAACCTCAAGGCCCTGCGCTTCGTCGCACGCAACGACTCGGGCAAGGTACTGGTCTCGGTGGAACCACCGATTGCCAGTATCCGTATCGACAACCAGGTCAAGGCGGTCAATGCCAAACAGTGCTCCGGCGACGTGCGCTACAACCCGGTGGCCCAGGATGACGGCAGCACCCTGGTCACCGTCAGCGGCCAACTGGCCGAAGGCTGCAGCTCGCAGACCTACCTGTCACTGCTTGACCATCCGGCCTACGCCGCCGGTGCCGTACGCGCCATCTGGCAGGAACTGGGTGGCAGCATCCATGGCAAGGACCGTTCCGACGTGGTGCCCAAGAGCGCACGCCTGCTGGCCCGGGCCTATTCGCCGGACCTGACGGAAATCATCCGCGACATCAATAAATACAGTAACAACACCATGGCCCAGCAACTGTTCCTGAGCCTGGGGGCGGAGTATCGCAACGATGCCGACGGCGATGACGCCAAGGCGGCGCAGCGGGTGGTGCGTCAGTGGCTGGCGAAGAAAGGCATTATCGCGCCGCACCTGGTGATGGAGAACGGTTCCGGGCTGTCCCGTGCCGAACGGGTCAGTGCGCGGGAAATGGCGAGCATGCTGCAGTCGGCCTGGAAGAGCCCCTATGCCGCGGAGTTCATCAGTTCGCTGCCGATCGTCGGTACCGACGGCACCATGCGCAAGCGCCTGAAGCAGACAGCCATGCGGGGCGAGGCGCATATCAAGACCGGGACCCTGAACACCGTGCGTGCCATCGCCGGCTTCAGCCGCGACGATAACGGCACCACCTGGGCGGTGGTGGCGATTCTCAACGACCCGAAACCCTGGGGGGCCTCGTCGGTGCTAGACCAGGTGTTGCTGGACCTGTACCGCCAGCCCAACGTGGCCGGCTCGGACGAATAACCCGGGACCTGGACATCAGGGCCCGGGATCCGTGGTGATCAGCGGGCGCTGATTTTCCAGGCGCGGTGGATCTTGCTGTTGCGGGCGAAATCCGGGTCCAGGGTCTGGGCACTGATTTCCTCGACGGCATAACGTGTCGCCAGATGCTCGTCCAACTGGAACTTGCGGAAGTTGTTCGAGAAATACAGCACGCCGCCCGGTGCCAGGCGCGCCACGGCCAGATCGAGCAACTGCACGTGGTCACGCTGGACGTCGAACACGCCTTCCATGCGCTTGGAGTTGGAGAAGGTCGGCGGGTCGATGAAGATCAGGTCGAACTCATCGCGACTGGCCTCGAGCCAGGCCATCACATCCCCCTGCTCCAGGCGGTTCTTGTCGGAGAAACCATTGAGCGACAGGTTGCGCCGCGCCCAGTCCAGGTAGGTTTTCGACAGGTCGACGCTGGTGGTGGTGCGCGCACCGCCCTTGGCCGCGTGCACACTGGCGGTCGCGGTGTAGCAGAACAGGTTGAGGAAGCGTTTGCCGGCCGCCTCTTTCTGGATCCGCAGGCGCATCGGCCGGTGGTCGAGAAACAGACCGGTGTCGAGGTAATCGGTCAGGTTGACCAACAACTTGACGCCACCTTCGTTGACCTCGGTGAACTTGCCCTGGGCGCTCTGGCGCTCGTATTGCTTGGTGCCGCTCTGGCGCTCGCGGCGCTTGATGATCACGCGGCTCTTGTCGACATTCAGCGCCTGGGGAATCGCCGCCAGGGCATCGAACAGTCGGGCCTGGGCCTTTTCCGGGTCGATGGACTTGGGCGCGGCGTATTCCTGGACGTGCACCCAGTCGTGGTACAGGTCGATGGCCAGCGAGTATTCCGGCATATCGGCGTCATACACCCGATAGCAGTCGACGCCTTCACGCCGGGCCCACTTGCCCAACTGCTTGAGGTTCTTCTGCAGACGGTTGGCGAACATCTGCCCGCCTTCGCTCAGGCGCGCCTGCTCGACCACTGGCGCGGGAACCGGCGCTGGCTTGATCGGATTGCCGTTCTTGTTGAATTTCGGTGCTTCAGCCACTTCCTGCGCCAGGACTTCAGCCTGCTCGCGTTCGATCTGGCGCTGTTCCGGTGTGCGACGCTCGCCGGTGACGAACTGATCCGGCAGGACCTTGATCAACAACAGCTTGCACGGCAAGGCGCCGTTCCAGAACGAATACTGCTTGTGGCTGCGAATGCCCATGCGCTTGCCCAGGTCCGGGGCACCGGTGAACACCGCCGCCTCCCAGTTCAGGCAGGACTGGCGCAGGCGTTCGCCAAGGTTCTGGTAAAGATAGAGCAGGCTGGCTTCGTCGCCCAGGCGTTCGCCATAGGGCGGGTTGCAGATCACCAGGCCTGTCTGGTTCTGGTCCGGGCGCGGCTCGAAGGTTGCCACCTCACCCTGGTAGACCTTGATCCATTCGCTCAGGCCGGCACGCTCGATGTTGTTGCGCGCAGGCTGGATCAGTCGCGGATCGGCTTCATAACCACGAATCCACAGCGGCGGCTTGGCCAGGCCGGCTTCGGCGCGCACGGTGGCTTCCTCGTGAAGTTTTTTCCACAGCGCCGGTACATGCCCGAGCCAGGCGTCGAAGCCCCAGTGAATGCGGTTGAGGTTGGGCGCCATATCGGCGGCGATCATCCCGGCTTCCACCAGGAAGGTCCCGACACCACACATCGGGTCGGCCAGGGCCCCGCCTTCGGCGGCAATCCGCGGCCAGCCGGAACGGATCAGGATCGCCGCCGCGAGGTTTTCCTTCAGCGGCGCGGCGCCCTGCTGCAGACGATAGCCGCGCTGGTGCAGGCTGTGGCCGGAGAGGTCGAGGGAAAGAATCGCCTCGCCACGGTCCAGGCGCAGGTGAATGCGCAGGTCCGGACTGATCTTGTCGATGGACGGACGCTCGCCGGTCGGGGTGCGCAGCTTGTCGACAATCGCATCCTTGACCTTCAAGGCACCGAAATGGGTGTTGTCGATGCCCGAACCGTGACCGCTGAACTCAACGGCCAGGGTCCCGTCGGAGACCATATGGTCCTGCCAGTCGACGTCGAGCACGCCATGGTAAAGATCCTCGGCGTCCTTCATCGGGAAGCGCTTGAGCACCAGCAGCACGCGGTTGGCCAGTCGCGACCAGAGACACAGGCGATAGGCGGTCTCCATATCGGCCGTGCCGCGAATGGCCGAGGTGTGCTCGCGCGCCTCCTCAAGGCCAAGCCCGACGGCTTCCTCAAAAAGCAGGCCTTCAAGGCCCTTGGGGCAAGTGAGGAAGAGTTCGTAACGATCCGACATGGGAATTCCAGGGCTTATAGCCTTCAAGGAACGGGCAAACGCATCGCCCGCTCGGTTTCGATCAAGCGCTTTTCTCGAAGAGCGCTCGTGTGGCGCACCATTGCGCCTGTCCACCCAGGCAGATCCTTCAACCCTTGGATTGAAAGAACCTTGATGCCTGGACAGCTCAACTCTCGTAATAAAAACTCTTTTTAACAAAAACTCTCGTAACAAAAAGTCACATCGCGACCCTTCGTCGAATAATACCTGACGACAACGGGTCGGTATTCGCAGTAGAGAATGAAACTCATCATTCATCTAAGGGCTGATCGTAGCTGGGTTTTCTCCAGCGATACGAGCAAACAGCCATCACACCTTATGGCCTTAACACCATTATCGTTACGTCCTTATGACAAAACGGTCATTCACACGCCCCTGCGCATTGGTTAGAACTCACAACAGGTTGACGTCGCAATGGCGTCAACACCCCGCCCTACCGCGAAATCGCCCAAGTGCTTTTTCGTACCGGGGCGGAGCTCGCCACGCCGGCAGCGAGCACCAACGGCAGATGCATTCTGCCCGACTTCGCCAAGAAGTCGACGGGACATATAACAGTCAACCAGTGAGGGCAACACCCTATGAGAAGACTTAAGCGTGATCCGTTGGAAAGAGCATTTTTACGCGGATATCAATACGGCGTTCATGGCAAATCCCGCGAGCTTTGCCCCTTTACTCTACCGTCGGTGCGCCAAGCCTGGATCAATGGCTGGCGAGAAGGACGCGGCGACAACTGGGACGGTATGACCGGCACTGCGGGAATCCACAGACTCAACGAACTTCACGCTGTCGGCTGATCAGGGCACATTCCGACATGACAATTTGAGCAACAACCGACTTACCATGCACGCCCCATCCGGGCGGCGGGCTTCGGCCCAGGGGCTCCTACGGAGCCCTTTTTAATGCCGCAGGCTTAACGCCGCAACGCCGCGATGGCATCCACCGACTGGCGAATCAACGCCGGCCCCTTGTAGATGAACCCCGAATACACCTGCACCAGGCTGGCCCCGGCGGCGATCTTCTCAGCCGCGTGCTCCCCCTCGGTGATACCGCCCGCCGCGATGATCGGCAAACGCCCGGCCAGTTCAGCAGCCAGCACCTTGACGGTATGGGTGCTCTTCTCGCGCACCGGCGCGCCGGACAGGCCACCGGCCTCGTCGCCATGGGCCAGGCCTTCGACACCGACGCGGCTCAGGGTGGTGTTGGTGGCGATCACCGCGTCCATGCCCGACTCCAGCAACGCCTGGGCTACCAGCACGGTCTCTTCGTCGGTCATGTCCGGAGCGATCTTGATCGCCAGCGGGACGTATTTGCCATGCTGCTGGGCCAACTGTGCCTGGCGCACGCGCAGGGCCTCGAGCAGTTGCTTGAGCGAATCGCCGAATTGCAGGCTGCGCAGGCCCGGGGTGTTCGGCGAACTGACGTTGACCGTCACGTAGCTGGCATGGGCATAGACCTTGTCCAGGCAGATCAGGTAATCATCGACGGCACGCTCCACCGGCGTGTCGAAGTTCTTGCCGATATTGATGCCGAGGATGCCGCTGTAGCGTGCGGCGCGCACCCGCGACACCAGGTTGTCCACCCCCAGGTTGTTGAAGCCCATGCGATTGATGATCGCCTCGGCCTGGGGCAGGCGGAAGATCCGTGGTTTCGGATTGCCCGGCTGCGGCCGTGGCGTCACCGTGCCGATTTCAACGAAACCGAAGCCCAGTTGGGCAAAACCGTCGATGGCCGCACCGTTCTTGTCCAGGCCCGCGGCCAGGCCCACCGGGTTGGGAAAGTCCAGGCCCATGACCGTCACCGGGTTCGACGCCGGAGCCTTGCACAACAGGCTGTTAAGCCCCAGCCGCCCACCCGCGCCGATCAGGTCCAGGGACAAATCGTGGGAGACTTCCGGAGAAAACTTGAACAACAACTGGCGGGCCAGGTTATACATGGGCGGGCTTGACTCGGATGGCGGCGATAGTGGCCGGCGATTATAGCCGGGCCCCGGCAAAAACCATAGGCGCACCACGAGCCCGACTTATCCGCAAGGCGGCAATGCGGTTGCCTCGGCGCAACCTTGCAGGCTGGTGACCAGGGCCAGGCGGGCCAGCGCCTGGTGATTGCCGGCTTCCAGCTCCAGGACCCGGGCGACCGCCGCCCGGGCCTGCTCGACCCCCGCGCCGCGATCACACAGCCCCAGCATCGACAGGGCCAGCCAGGTATCGGCCAGTTGCAGCGCACTCCAGGGCTCGCAACAAGTGGCCACCCGCTCGGTCGGCAAGACGCTCAGAGGGTCCCCCAACACCGGCAGCAACGGCACCACCGGGCCGGTAAAGCGATAGCCCTTGCCGTAGACGGTGGCGATATAGCCCTTGCTCTCCTCGAGCAACTTGCGCAGCACATAGATACAGCGCGTCAGCGACTCCTCGGCCGCGTCCATGCCCGGCCAGACGCTGTCGAGCAAGCGGTCCTTGGTCACCAGTCGTCCAGCCGAACCCAGCAACAGGCGCAGCACCTGCAACTCCTTGGGCGGCAGATGAATTCCCCGGCCGCACCTCACCAGGTTTCCATCGCTTTGCAATATCCATTGGCCAAAGACGAAGGTTTGTCGCGGAGTCTTTCCAGTGGCGCTGTCCATAACCTCGACGCAATCCTCTATAGAGATGTACGACCATTCAAAAATAAACCCGGGAAAAGGGTCTATTCACGAGGAACGTCACGACTATAGGAATTCACATCGAGCCATGTCGGTAGGACATTTCCCGCATAGAAAAAGAATATTCAACAAGATGGCAGCACCGACAAAACCTACAGGCTCAAGGCTGATTCCTTCATACAAACTGCGCCCTAATGCAGGAACTCTGGTAGCTCCCCGCCTCTCCCCGGGCATTTCCTACAAGGCGACACAGATCAGCCACAGTCCGCCAGCGCCCGACCTCGTCGATTGACAGCCTGATACGAAACGCCGCATTGAGCCGCTCAACCAGCTCGGCAAAGTCGACGTCGCCACTGCCCAGGTCTTCGAGCAGTCTCGACTCGAAACGGATCTTTCTGCGTGGCAGTGAAAAATGCTCGGCCAGCAACACCATCACCTGTTGCTCGATAAAGTAGTCACACTCTCCCGGAACCAGGTAACTCATAGACTCGCTTTCCCACAAACCGCGCCGGAACATGACGGCATGGAGCCCGCCTGCAAATCCTCGAGATAGGCCCGCGAGCGCCGTGGCAGCTCGCCATCAACCGCCTGCCTGAGCACATAGTCGAAACAATCCCGAGCCTTGGCCTGCGCGCCAAGCGCCAGTTGACACTCGCCGGTATAGAACATCGGCCGGTAGTCGCCACGATCCTGGGCAAACGCCACCGCATACAGCTCGATGGCCTTGCGGTAGTGCCCGGAGACCTGATAGACCGCCGCCAGCCCCATCCAGTAATGGCTGTTGTAAAAGTCGTAGATACACAGGAAACGGAAGAGTTTTTCCGCTTCCTCCAGGCGTCCTTGCTCCTGGAACTGGCAGGCATGGGCATAAAGGCCCTGCACCTGTTCGTTACCGGTTTCGCTCATCTCCTTGAGCGCCTCTTTCGGGCTACACATCGCCACACCCCCGAGGAACACGTCAGTTGCTGACGTCTTGACTGTCACGAGATCATCAAACCCATGGACGCCTGGATATCGCAGAGGCGGCTGGGCGCCACGCCGAGCAGTTCACGGACCTCCTTGGAAAAGTGCGACGAAGAGGCATAACCGAACTCCAGCGCCACATCGGTCAACGAACACTCGCCGCCGATCATGCTCAGCAGGGCCTTGGCCGTGCGCCAGTCACGCAACTCGGGCTTGGCCGCACAGCCCAGCGCCTGATGGCACAACCTTCGAAAATGCGAGACCGACACGCCATAACGCTTGGCCAGGCCAATCAGTTTTTCATTGGCCGTGCCCTGCTCCAGGAGAAAACGCACCAGCCAGTAGTTCGGGCTTTGCCGCAGGACTTCGGCAAAGCCTTGATGGGCGGGATCGGCGCGCAAGGCGCAGTCGATATACCAGGATTCCAACAAGGTCCTGCTGGCCGATACCCCGGCTGACAAGGGCAAGGCCGCCCAGGGCGTCGCGGCCGATCGCGCCCGTTCGAAACCCATGCCCTGGTCGATAAACACCTGCAGCTTGACCAGGCTCGCCTCCACGGGGCGCTCGCTGAGCAGGTCACCGCCGATGACCCGCAACATGCCCCGCGCCACCAGCAAGCCCTGCCAGCCCGGCGGCAGGCACCAGGACACGCTCGCCTCGTCATGGGCCAGGCACACGCCGGCCTCCCCCGCCTGTACCTGTACGACCTGTTCACCATATAAAAAGCCCGGACACCTGGTCGCGGATAGTTGATCACTCTGCACACTGCGCCCCGTCTCGTTCTTATTGAGCGGTGCGATGATGGCCGGGAGGCGCCCGCCAATCATGATGAAAATCTGATGAAGCGTTGTCCGAAAGCACACGAGCATAGGTCGGTGCCCGTGCCGGGCTCAAATCGCAGGCGAAAAAAAGCCCGGCCTAAGCCGGGCTTTTTCTTACCGCAAAGTCATTACTGACCTTGTTGGGCTTCTACTTCAGCTTCTACGCGACGGTTGATCGCGCGACCGGCTTCAGTGGCGTTGTCAGCCACTGGGCGGGTTTTACCGTAGCCTACCGACTGGATGCGGTTAGGAGCTACGCCGTCCTGGACCAGGACCTGTTTCACAGCATCAGCACGACGCTGGGACAGCTTCTGGTTGTAAGCGTCAGGACCGACGTTGTCAGTGTGACCAGCAACAGTAGTAGTAGTACGTGGGTACTGCTTCATGAAGTCAGCCAGGTTCTTCACGTCGCCCTTGCTGTTAGGCTTGACAATGGCCTTGTTGAAGTCGAACTTGACGTCCAGCTGAACCTTGACAACTTCTGGAGCTGGAGCGGATTCAGCTACTGGAGCTGGAGCCGCTTCTACTGGAGCTGGAGCAGGAGCCGGAGCTACTTTGCCGCCGCTGCCGCCGAAGTTCACGCCCAGGCCGATCAGAGCCTGGTAGTCCCAACGACCGTTGTCCAGCTTGTAGTCAGCTTCACCGCCGGCACGAGCGTACAGGTTGTCGGTGATGTACATCTTCACACCGGCACCGGTGGTCAGGTAGGTCGAACCGTCACGGCCAGTGTGGCCATCAGCAGCTACGTTGGTCATGCTGCCGTGGGACACGCCGCCTTCAACATAAGGACGGAACATGTCGCCGACATTACCGAAGTGGTACTGGGACTTCAGACCGAAATGATCGCCATTGATCTTCTGGTTGCCAGTGTCAGTGTCCGAACGAGTGTAGTCGTCCTTACGGTAGGTCAGGTTCACCGAAACGTCGTCGGTCAGGAAGTAGCCGATCGAGACGCCAGGTGTGCGACCGTTCTGGTAGGAATCGACGCTGTGGTTCCAGGTCTTGCCCCAGAACGCTTCACCTTCGACCGCGCCTTGGCCTTGTGCCAGTGCGCCGAACGAAGTAGCGGCAATGAGAGAGCCAATGGCCAAGCCCAAGGTGTTTTTCAGTTTCATCCGTTAAATCCCCATCTGGTGATTGTATAGCAGTCCCACAAACCGGGGGACAACTCGGCGGCAAGTGTAGCAGAACTTGCCTACACGTAAGAGACATTTGCGCTGAACTAAGTTTCAGCGATACCCGCAAATTTCTCACGCAATTTGTCGAGGGCCCGTTTATAGCGCATTTTCGTGGCGCTCAAGCCCATGTGCATGATGTCTGCAATCTCCTGAAACTCCAGCTCTGCGACAAATCGTAGCACCAGAATTTCTCGGTCAATCGGGTTCACATGCACTAACCATCGATCCAGTCCGCCCTTTTCCTCAGGTTTCGGCGTCTTCTCTTCAGACGCTTCCTCGAGGGGGTCGAGACTCAACGCATCCATCAGGCGCCGCTTTCGGCGCTCTTTGCGATACTGCGTAATACATTCGTTGTACGTGATGCTATATAGCCATGTCTTGAACTTGGATTTACCCTCAAAGTTCTTAAGGCCATACAACACCTTCAACATCACTTCCTGACAGACATCGTCCGCATCGCGTTCGTTCCCTAAATATCTTGAACAAACGCTGAACAAGGTGCGTTGATAGCGCCGCATCAACTCTTCATAGGCGCGGGTCACATGAAACAGCTCCGAATGCGCACGCGCCACCAACTCCTCATCGGTGAGTTCGCGGGGGTCGTAGCGCATGGAGAGCGATTGAGCTTTATTCAAAACGAGTCGGGCCGACAGTCAGGTCAATGTCCGCCGCAGCCATGGCTGCGGGCATTTTTGCGGCGGCATAGAGTAGCAGGGTTTGCCGGGTTAGCGGCTGCTCACATGCTGCTCCAGCAAGATCCGATTGGAGAGAGAGACTAGCTCACCCTCATCGGTCAGCAATGTGGTCTTGACCGTGCCAATCTCTTCAATCTGTCCTTCGACCTCACCCACTCGCACTTGTTGCCCAACCTGATACAACTCACGCACATAAATTCCCGCCAGGATCTGCCCGGCGATCTCCCGACTACCCAAGCCCATGGCCAGCGCAACGGCCAGACCAACGGTAATGAGCACGATGACGATCACATGGTTCAGCAGGTCGGTCTTGACCTCCAACTGACTGATCGCCACCGAAATACTGATGATAATCACCAGGCCCTGGGCAACCCGCCCCAGGCCCGAGGCGTAATCCAGGCCAACCCCTTCGGCCGCGCCACGCACCAGCCCGCTGACCAGTTGTGCCAGCAAAACCCCCACCAGCAGCACCAGGGCCGCGCCGAATACCTTCGGCAAATACAGGGCCAGCATGTCGAGCGTAGCTGAAACTCGCTCAAGTCCAAGGGATTCGGCCGCTGAAACCAGGAAAATCAGCAAAATGAACCAATAGACGATCTTGCCGATCAGCGTCGAGATCGGCACCTGGAGGCCGGCACGCCCCAGCAGCTTGGTCAATCCGGTGCCGCCCATCAGGCGATCCAGGCCCAATTTGGCCAACAGCTTGGACAGCAGGGTGTCGAGCAGCTTGGCCACGACAAAGCCCAGCAACACCACCACCAGCGCCCCGAACAGGTTGGGGATGAAATTCGCGACTTTGGTCCACAAGGCAGTCATTGCCGTGACGAGGCTCTGGGTCCAGAGATCAAGTTCCATATTCAGTCAGCCTTATCCGTGGAGCGAGCAATAGGGGTACGACGAGAGACCGGCAAAACATGGGCCGATCCGTTGTTCAGGGCAATCATCAGCGCCTGCAGCCAACGGCCCATCAGACTGAAGAGATCACCGGCGCCGACCTGCCGGTTGGCGGTTTTCAGGACACGCCCCAGGCAAGCGTCGTCGTCACGGGTGGACGGCGAGGCCTTGAGCATGTCACGCAGAGATTGTTCGAACGGATCGTGCATACGCACCTCTCGGTATATCTGTGAAAGACGCGATCACTTTTTTGCAGGTCACATGAAACATGTTTCAAACCCAGCGCAAACGTCGGAAAAGCCACCATTGTCCGACGGCAACGGCGACGATCAGCAGACATGCGATGACGAAACCGTAGGGGTCTCCGGACCACGGAATACCGCCGACGTTGATCCCCAACAGACCGGTCAGGAAGCTCATCGGCAGGAAGATCCCGGTGATGATCCCGAAACGGTACATGGTCTTGTTCATGCGCACGTTCAGGCGTCGGTCCTCGGCCTCAAGTACAAGCCCCACGCGCTCGCGGGTCAATTCGAGCTCTTCCAGGTAACGGGTCAGGCTGTTGTTCAATTCGTTCCAATAACCGGCTTCTTCGTCGGCGAACCAGGGCAGCTTGATCCGGCTCAACTGGCCGAAAATATCCCGCTGCGGTGCGAGGAAACGTTTCAGCCCGGCCGCTCGACGACGTATCTGCACGATGGCGCCATGTTCAGGGCTATACCGTTCGTCGGCATCTATCTTTTCTTCTTCGTCATCGACCACTTCCGAGAGATCGCTGACCAGATCCTGCACCTTCAGGGTGAGGTATTGCGCGATGTAAAGGATCAGTTCGGCGGCGTTTTTCGGCCCCTTGCCCTGCTCCAGTTGCACCAGCAACTCATCGGTGGCGCGCAACGGCCGCAAACGCAGGGAAATCACCCGCTGATGGGCGGCAAAGACCCGCACCGAGACCATGTCTTCAGGCTCGGCACCGGGATTGAGGTTGACCCCGCGCAAAAACAGCAGCAGCTCGCTATCGGGCAATGGCAACAGGCGTGGCCGGGTATTCTCTTCCAGCAGCAGGTCGCAGTTGAACTCGCTCAGGCCGCTGGAGGTGCGCAACCAGGCGTGGGTCTGCGGATGGCTGCGATCCCAGTGCAGCCAGAGGCTTTCCTCTGGCTGCAACTGCAAGCCATCGAGCTCTGTCCGAGCAATCGAGCGCGCACCGCCCTTACCATCCAGAACCAGGGCATGAACCAGCCCCCACTGCGCGTTTTCTTCCTCGAACATCCTTACCCCATTTTGTTGCAAAAAATTTACTCAGGCATCTTCAGCGGGCTCGGCGCGATGATCACACCGTTATTGTCCGCGTAGATGTACTCGCCCGGGCGAAAGGTCACGCCGGCAAAAGTGACCGGGACATTGAGGTCGCCGATGCCACGCTTGTCGGTTTTCATCGGATGGCTGGCCAGGGCCTGCACCCCCAGGTCGGTCTGGGCGATCACGTCGACGTCACGGATGCAGCCGTAGATCACCAGCCCTTCCCAGCCGTTCTTCGCCGCCTTCTCGGCCAGCATGTCGCCGAGCAGGGCACGGCGCAGGGAACCGCCGCCATCGACCACCAGCACCTTGCCCCGACCATCGAGCTCGACCTGGTCCTTGACCAGGGAGTTATCCTCGAAGCACTTGATGGTGACGATCTCACCACCGAAGGAATCGCGGCCACCGAAGTTGCTGAACATCGGCTCAAGCACCTGTACCAACTCCGGATAGGCGTCGCACAGATCGGGGGTGACGTAATGGTCCATGGGTAAACTCCTGTAGGTGGAATCGAGAATGCCAGACTACGCAGGTCGCGCTACAAGATGAAACGCTTGCCCCGGTCGAATGTTTAGACAATGACCCAAACCGCTCAATGCGTCATATCTTAGCCTTTACCATCCGTGAGCGAAATGCCCTTGTCAGGGCGTTTCCTGAACAACGGCTGACTCAGCCTGTAGGAAAACCTGCTGGTCGCGCAACCAATCGGCCACCCTTGGCCAGACTTCAGCCTGTGCCGGCTTGCTCACCAGCATCTCGACATGGCCGAAATCCGAGCTGAAACCCTGCTCGCGGCCCAGGCAGAGAAAGTGCTTGTGCGCCGCTCCGATCTGCTCGAACAGCTTGCGACAGGCCCAGGCCGGATCCTGGTGATCGCCCACCGCGGTGACGGCCAGCACCGGCACGTCCACTTCGGCCAGGCCCCCCCACCAATCCCGCTCGGCGTCCCGGAAGCGCCCGAACAGGCCGTACCAGCGCAGGCTTTCGAGGGCCAGGCCGATGGGCTCGTCCTCAGGGCCGCGCTTGAGGCGCGAACCGGACAAGTGGGCGAAGCGCCGCAGCAGCAGGCGACCGCCCCACTCCACTGGCGGAATCTTCAACGGCCAGTAGGTGCGACTGACCTGGCAGCCGAACAATGCCGCCGAAGCGACGGCAGGGGCGCCCAGGTATTGACCGCCCAAGGCAGCCGCCAGGGTGATGCCACCCAGGGAATGGCCGATCCAGTGGGGAATCTGCCCGCTTTGTTCACGAACGAACGCGGCAATGGCCGGCAGGTCATAACGGGCGTAATCGGCCACGCGATTGCGTCGATAGCTGTGGTTGCGCGCCGATAGTCCGTGACCGCGCATTTCCGGGATCCATACGTCGAACCCGGCACGCGCCAGGTAGGCGCCCAGGCCGATGCCCTTGGCGGAATACCAGAAGCGCCGATTGGAAAAGCTGCCATGCAGCAGGATGACCGGCACGCCACGGGCCTCGGGCTCGTCGGCGAGGCCCAGGCGGGTGACCGCCAGTTCGACGGTGGCGTCGGGGCTGTTGGCCGGTTTCAAACGATAGACGTCTTCACAGAGATCGCCACGACGCTCGGCGCTGATCAAAGCGACCGGAAAAAGATTGCTGCTGCTTTGCATAAGGCTCTTGCACAAAAAAGGGCGGCCCAAGTGGACTCGCCCTGAAAATAAGATTTTACAACATCGAAGACCGGTTCTACTTACGACATAAGTCTGTAGGAACATGGCTTGCCAGCGAAGCTTTCAGCGCTCTCAAGGACGCCTTCGCGGGCAAGCCCTGCTCCTACAGTACAGCGTCGTACGCAGATTTTGCGCACAACACAAAACCTGTAGGAGCCTGGCTTGCCAGCGAAGCTTTTGGCGCCCTCAAGGACGCATCGCCGGCAAGCCAGCTCCCACAGGGGTCAGGCCTGGGCTTGCCCTTCAGCCAGGAAGAACCAGGTCTCCAGCACGGAGTCCGGGTTCAACGACACGCTTTCAATGCCCTGCTCCATCAACCAGAGCGCCAGGTCCGGGTGATCGGAAGGCCCCTGGCCGCAGATGCCGATGTACTTGCCAGCCTTGTTGCAAGCCTGGATGGCGTTGGACAACAGCTTCTTCACCGCCGGGTTACGCTCGTCGAACAGGTGCGCGATGATCCCTGAATCACGATCCAGGCCCAGGGTCAGCTGGGTCAGGTCGTTGGAACCGATGGAGAAACCATCGAAGTACTCAAGGAATTCATCTGCGAGAATGGCGTTGGACGGCAACTCGCACATCATGATCACCCGCAGGCCGTTCTCGCCACGGGCCAGGCCGTTGGCGGCGAGCAGATCGACCACCTGGCTGGCTTCGCCGAGGGTACGGACGAACGGCACCATGATTTCGACGTTGGTCAGGCCCATCTCGTTGCGCACGCGCTTGAGGGCGCGGCATTCGAGTTCGAAGCAGTCACGGAACGACTCGCTGATATAACGCGAGGCCCCACGGAAACCCAGCATCGGGTTTTCTTCTTCCGGCTCGTAGAGCTTGCCGCCGATCAGGTTGGCGTATTCGTTGGACTTGAAGTCCGACAGCCGCACGATGACCTTCTTCGGCCAGAACGCCGCCGCCAGGGTGCTGATACCTTCCACCAGCTTCTCGACATAGAAGCCGACCGGATCGTCGTAACCGGCGATGCGTTTATCGACACTGTCCTTGATTTCCGGTGGCAGCCCGGCGTAGTTCAGCAGCGCCTTGGGGTGCACGCCGATCATGCGGTTGATGATGAATTCCAGGCGGGCCAGGCCCACGCCGGCGTTCGGCAACTGCGCGAAGTCGAAGGCACGGTCCGGGTTGCCGACGTTCATCATGATCTTGAACGGCAGTTCCGGCATGGCATCGACGGAGTTTTTCTTGATATCGAAGCCCAGTTCGCCTTCGAAGATATAACCGGTGTCGCCTTCGGCACAGGAAACGGTCACGCCCTGACCGTCTTTCAGCAGTTGGGTGGCGTTACCGCAACCGACCACTGCCGGAATCCCCAGCTCACGGGCGATGATCGCCGCGTGGCAGGTTCGCCCGCCACGGTTGGTGACGATGGCGCTGGCGCGCTTCATCACCGGCTCCCAGTCCGGGTCGGTCATGTCGGAAACCAGCACGTCGCCTGGCTGGACCTTGTCCATCTCGGACACGTCCTTGATGATCCGCACCTTGCCGGCGCCGATGCGCTGGCCGATGGCACGGCCTTCCACCAGCACGGTGCCGGTTTCCTTGAGCAGGTAGCGCTCCATGACGTTGGCCTGGGTGCGGCTCTTCACGGTTTCCGGACGCGCCTGGACGATGTACAGCTTGCCGTCGTCACCGTCCTTGGCCCATTCGATGTCCATCGGGCACTTGTAGTGCTTCTCGATGATCATCGCCTGCTTGGCCAACTCGCTGACTTCGGCGTCGCTGAGGCAGAAACGCGCGCGCTCGGCCTTGTCGACATCGACGGTCTTGACCGAACGACCGGCCTTGGCTTCGTCGCCGTAGATCATCTTGATCGCCTTGCTGCCCAGGTTGCGGCGCAGGATGGCGGGACGACCGGCTTCGAGGGTGCCCTTGTGCACGTAGAACTCATCCGGGTTCACCGCGCCCTGGACGACGGTTTCACCCAGGCCGTAGGCGCCGGTGATGAACACCACGTCACGGAAGCCCGACTCGGTGTCGAGGGTGAACATCACGCCGGCGGTGCCGGTTTCCGAACGCACCATGCGCTGCACGCCGGCGGACAGGGCCACCAGCTTGTGGTCGAAGCCCTGGTGCACGCGGTAGGAAATGGCGCGGTCGTTGAACAGCGAGGCAAAGACTTCCTTGGCCGCACGGATGACGTTTTCCACGCCGCGGATATTCAGGAAGGTTTCCTGCTGGCCGGCGAAGGACGCGTCCGGCAGGTCTTCGGCGGTGGCCGAGGAACGCACGGCCACGGCCATGTCCGGATTGCCCGCCGACAGGGTGGCGAAGGCGGTGCGGATCTCGGCGTTGAGCTTCTCGGGGAACTCGGCTTCCATGATCCACTGGCGGATCTGTGCGCCAGTGCGAGCCAGGGCGTTGACGTCATCGACGTCCAGTGCATCCAGCGCCGCATGGATCTGGTCGTTCAGGCCACTGAGTTCGAGAAAATCACGATACGCCTGAGCCGTAGTGGCAAAGCCGCCGGGGACCGATACACCGGCACCCGCGAGGTTACTGATCATCTCGCCCAGGGATGCGTTCTTGCCCCCTACGTGCTCTACATCATGGACGCCGAGCTTATCGAGGGAAACTACGTACTCTACCAAGGTGATCTCTCCACTAACTGTGTTGGAAAAGCTCAGGAGCGGACTGCTCTAATGGGCAGGTTATCCGCCATGTGGCCTGGACCTGGAAAATAAGTGAGAATGCCCGTCATTCCTGGCGGACAAATCCCGCCTATCATATCCAAGAATCGTCACCAGCTTAAGGCCCAAGGCGCAAATGAAACGATCTGCTTTCTTTATCTCCGATGGCACCGGTATCACCGCCGAAACCCTGGGTCAAAGCCTGCTGGCGCAGTTCGAAAACATTACCTTCGCCAAATTCACCCGTCCTTACATCGACAACGTCGACAAAGCCCGGGCCATGGTGCAACAGATCAATATCGCCGCCGAAAAGGACGGATTTCGCCCGATCATCTTCGATACCATCGTCAACCAGGACATTCGTGAGATCCTCGCCACGTCCAATGGTTTCATGATCGACATTTTTTCCACCTTCCTCGCCCCGCTGGAACAGGAACTGAGCGAGCACTCGTCCTACTCGGTGGGCAAGTCCCACTCCATCGGCGGCAACTCCAACTACATGGAGCGCATCGAGGCGGTGAACTTCGCCCTGGACAACGACGACGGTGCCCGCACCCACTATTACGACAAGGCCGACCTGATCCTGGTGGGTGTGTCGCGTTGCGGCAAGACCCCGACCTGTTTGTACATGGCGATGCAATTCGGCATCCGCGCGGCCAACTACCCGCTGACCGAGGACGATATGGAACGCCTGCAACTGCCGGCCGCCCTGCGCGCCCACCAGCACAAGCTGTTCGGCCTGACCATCGACCCGGACCGTCTCACCGCGATCCGCAACGAGCGCAAGCCCAACAGTCGTTATTCCAGCTATGCCCAGTGCGAATTCGAAGTGCGCGAGGTGGAAAACCTGTTTCGCCGCGAGAATATCGCCCATATCAACTCCACGCATTTCTCGGTGGAAGAGATTTCCGCGAAGATTCTCGTCGAAAAAGGCGTGGAGCGGCGGTTCAAGTAACGCGGTTAGACCTGCCAGTCCTGCGTTGCCAGAACCGGCGCTTTCGCGGGCAAGCCCTGCTCCAACAGTATAGTGTCGTGCAGAAGATCAGTGAACGACGATGAACTGTAGGAGCAGGGCTTGCCCGCGAAGAGGCCGGCACAGACAACCTAAATCACGAACAGATCGACAAACCGATGCACCGGCGTCGTCTCCAGGCGCGCCGGATCCTTGCACAGGGCGAGGATTTCGGCACTGCGCTGGGCGGTAAAGCGCGTCGCCAGATTGGCCTTGAACTTGTCTTCCAGCAATGCAATACCCTCGGCCCGGCGCCGACGATGGCCGATCGGGTATTCCACCACCACCTGCGCGGTACTGGTCCCATCCTTGAAAAACACCTGCACCCCATTGGCGATCGAACGCTTGTCGGCCTCCAGGTATTCACGGGTGTAGCGCGGGTCTTCAACGATCACCATCTTCTCGCGCAACACATCGATGATCGGATGGGCCGCGTGGAAATCGTCCTCGTAGTGCTCGGCCACCAGATTGCCGAAGGCCAGCGGCACCGCCGTCATGTACTGCAGACAGTGGTCGCGGTCGGCGGCATTGGCCAGCTTGCCGACCTTGGAAATGATGCGGATCGCCGATTCATGGGTGGTGATCACGATCCGGTCGATCTCGCCCAGGCGGCTCCTGACCTGCGGATGCAACGTCACCGCCGCCTCGCAGGCGGTCTGGGCATGGAATTCGGCGGGGAAACTGATCTTGAACAGCACATTTTCCATGACATAGCTGCCATACGGCTGGGAAAGGCTGAAGGTGCGCTTGTCTTCGGGCTTGAGCGCCAGGTCCTTGTTGGTATGGCTGAACAGCACATCGTAGAAGCCCCATTGTGGCGCGCTCAACACCCCGGGAATGCCCATTTCCCCGCGCAGGGCGATATCCGCCAGGCGTACGCCACGACTGGTGGCATCGCCCGCCGCCCAGGATTTACGCGAACCGGCATTCGGCGCGTGACGATAGGTGCGCAGCGCCTGGCCATCGACAAAGGCATGGGACAGCGCCGCCAGCAGTTGTTCACGGCTGGCACCCATGAGTTTGGCGGTGACCGCGGTGGAGGCGACTTTCACCAGCAGCACATGATCAAGACCGACCCGGTTGAAGGAGTTTTCCAGGGCGATCACGCCCTGGATCTCGTGGGCCATGATCATCGCTTCCAGCACCACCCGCATGCTCAGCGGCGCCTCGCCATTGGCGACGCGCTTCTGCGACAGATGATCGGCCACCGCGAGAATCCCGCCGAGGTTATCCGAAGGATGACCCCACTCGGCCGCCAGCCAGGTGTCGTTGTAGTCGAGCCAACGGACGATACAGCCGATATCCCAGGCCGCCTTGACCGGATCGAGGCGAAAACTCGTCCCCGGCACACGCGAGCCGAAGGGCACGATGGTGCCCTCGACCAGCGGCCCGAGGTGCTTGGTACACTCGGGAAAGCGCAGGGCCAACAGGCCGCAGCCGAGGGTATCCATCAGGCAGTTACGCGCGGTATCCAGCGCCTCCGCGGACTCGACCTGATAGTCGAGCACATAGTCGGCGATATCCTGCAGGACCTGGTCGTAATCGGGACGGTTGTTCAGATCAACGTTGGCGCTCATCTTCGCTTCACTCCGAGGGTGGTTCAGCTCAAAAAGCATCACCCGGCACACGTACCCAGCCTTCCATCAGGACCCGCGCACTGCGGCTCATGATGGCCTTGACCACGGTCCATTCACCGTTGACCTGGGAAGCCTGCGCACCAACCCGCAAGGCACCCGACGGATGGCCGAAACGCACCGCACTGCGCTCGCCACCGCCCGCCGCCAGGTTCACCAGGGTGCCGGGAATTGCCGCCGCGGTACCGATGGCCACCGCCGCCGTGCCCATCATCGCGTGGTGCAGCTTGCCCATGGACAAGGCTCGCACCAACAGGTCCAGATCGGCCGCCGCCACCGGCTTGCCACTCGACGCGGTATAGCTCGCGGGTGCCGCGACAAACGCCACCTTCGGCGTGTGCTGACGGGTCGCCGCTTCATCGATATGCCGGATCAGGCCCATGCGCACGGCACCATAGGCCCGGATCGTCTCGAACATCGCCAGGGCCTTGGGATCGCTGTTGATATCGCCCTGCAACTCAGTACCGGTGTAGCCGATATCCGCCGCATTGACGAAGATCGTCGGAATCCCGGCATTGATCATGGTCGCCTTGAAGGTACCGACACCCGGTACTTCCAGGTCGTCCACCAGATTGCCGGTGGGGAACATCGAACCGCCGGCACCCTCCTCCTCGGCCGCCGGGTCCATGAATTCAAGCTGCACTTCGGCGGCCGGAAAGGTCACGCCGTCAAGCTCGAAGTCACCGGTTTCCTGCACCTGGCCCTCGGTGATCGGCACATGGGCGATGATGGTCTTGCCGATATTCACCTGCCAGATCCGCACCACCGCCACGCCATTGCGCGGGATCCGCCCGGCATCCACCAGGCCGGCGCTGATGGCGAACGAACCGACCGCCGCCGACAGGTTGCCGCAGTTGCCGCTCCAGTCGATAAACGGCTTGTCGATGGAGACCTGGCCGAACAGGTAGTCGACGTCGTGGTCGGCCTTGATGCTCTTGGACAGGATCACCGTCTTGCTGGTGCTGGAGGTCGCCCCGCCCATGCCGTCGATCTGCTTCTCATAGGGGTCGGGGCTGCCGATCACCCGCAACAACAACCCATCCCGCACCGCACCGGGCAATTGCGCCGCTTCGGGCAGGTCGCTGAGGTTGAAGAACACCCCCTTGCTGGTGCCGCCGCGCATATAGGTGGCGGGGATCTTGATTTGCGCTACGTGGGCCATGAAATCGTGTCCTGTGATGGCCGGGGCGGACAACCGCCCCGGCAGGTCGCCTAGCCAGCCGTGGCCGATTGGAGGAAGTCCTGGGCAAAACGCTGCAAGACACCGCCGGCCTCGTAGATCGAGACCTCTTCGGCGGTATCGAGGCGGCAGGTCACCGGCACCTCGAGACGCTCGCCGTCATGGCGATTGATCACCAGGGTCAGGGTGTTACGGGGGGTGCGCTCGCCGATCACATCGAAGGTCTCGGTGCCGTCGATGCCAAGGGTCTTGCGGTCGGTCCCAGGCAGGAACTCCAGCGGCAACACGCCCATGCCCACCAGGTTGGTGCGATGGATACGCTCGAAGCCTTCGGCGGCAATCGCCTCGACCCCAGCCAGCCGCACGCCCTTGGCCGCCCAGTCACGGGACGAGCCCTGGCCGTAGTCGGCACCGGCGATGATGATCAGCGGCTGCTTGCGCTCCATGTAGGTTTCGATAGCTTCCCACATGCGCATGACCTGACCTTCCGGCTCGACCCGCGCCAGGGAACCCTGCTTGACCTTACCGTTTTCCACGACCATTTCGTTGAACAGCTTCGGGTTGGCGAAGGTCGCGCGCTGCGCGGTGAGGTGATCCCCCCTGTGGGTCGCGTAGGAGTTGAAGTCCTCTTCCGGCAGGCCCATTTTCTCCAGGTACTCACCGGCCGCGCTATCGAGCATGATGGCGTTGGACGGCGACAGGTGGTCGGTGGTGATGTTGTCCGGCAGCACCGCCAGCGGGCGCATGCCCTTGAGCGGTCGCGCACCGGCCAGGGCGCCTTCCCAGTACGGCGGACGGCGGATATAGGTGCTCATCGGCCGCCAGTCGTACAGCGGCGTGACCTTGGGACCGGTGTCTTCGTGAATGGCGAACATCGGGATGTAGACCTTGCGGAACTGCTCCGGCTTCACCGAGGCCTTGACCACCGCGTCGATCTCTTCGTCGCTCGGCCAGATGTCCTTGAGGCGGATTTCCTTGCCGTCGGCGTCCAGGCCCAACACATCCTTCTCGATATCGAAACGGATGGTGCCGGCTATGGCGTAGGCCACCACCAGCGGCGGCGAAGCCAGGAAGGCCTGCTTGGCGTAGGGATGGATACGCCCGTCGAAATTGCGGTTACCGGACAGCACGGCCGTGGCATAGAGGTCACGGTCGATGATTTCCTGCTGGATCGCCGGGTCCAGCGCACCGGACATGCCGTTGCAGGTGGTGCAGGCAAAGGCCACGACACCAAAGCCCAGCTGTTCCAGCTCCTTGGTCAGCCCGGCTTCATCCAGGTACAGCGCCACGGTCTTGGAACCCGGCGCCAGGGACGACTTGACCCAGGGCTTGCGGGTCAGGCCGAGCTTGTTGGCGTTGCGCGCCATCAGGCCGGCGGCGATCACATTGCGCGGGTTGCTGGTGTTGGTGCAACTGGTGATGGCGGCGATGATCACCGCGCCGTCGGGCATCTGCCCCGGCACATCGTCCCACTGGCCGGCAATACCCTTGGCCGCCAGGTCGCTGGTGGCGACGCGGGCATGGGGGTTGCTCGGACCGGCCATATTACGCACCACCGAGGACAGGTCGAAGCTCAAACCACGCTCGTAGTCCGCGCCTTTCAGGCTGTCGGCCCAGAGCCCGGTGTGGCGGGCGTAGGTTTCCACCAGCTTGACCTGCTCGTCTTCACGCCCGGTGAGTTTCAGGTAGTCGATGGTCTGCTGGTCGATATAGAACATCGCCGCCGTGGCGCCGTACTCCGGGGCCATATTGGAAATGGTCGCGCGGTCGCCCAGGGTCAGCGCCGAGGCGCCTTCGCCAAAGAACTCCAACCAGGCACCGACCACTTTCTGCTTGCGCAGGAACTCGGTCAGCGCCAGCACCATGTCGGTGGCGGTGATGCCCGGTTGCAGCTTGCCGGTCAGTTCGACGCCGACGCTTTCCGGCAGGCGCATCCAGGAGGCCCGGCCGAGCATCACGCTCTCGGCTTCGAGGCCGCCGACACCGATGGCGATCACCCCCAGCGCATCGACGTGAGGGGTGTGGCTGTCGGTGCCGACACAGGTGTCGGGGAAGGCCACGCCGTCCCGCGCCTGGATCACCGGGGACATTTTCTCCAGGTTGATCTGGTGCATGATGCCGTTGCCGGGCGGGATCACATCGACGTTCTTGAAGGCCTTCTTGGTCCAGTCGATAAAGTGGAAACGGTCTTCGTTGCGACGGTCTTCGATGGCGCGGTTCTTGGTGAAGGCGTCCGGGTCGAAACCGCCGCATTCCACCGCCAGCGAGTGGTCGACGATCAGTTGGGTCGGCACCACCGGGTTGACCTGGGCCGGATCGCCGCCCTGGGAAGCGATGGCATCACGCAGGCCGGCGAGGTCGACCAGGGCGGTCTGGCCGAGAATGTCATGGCAGACCACCCGGGCCGGGAACCAGGGGAAGTCCAGGTCGCGCTTGCGCTCGATCAGTTGCTTCAGGGAATCGGTCAGCGTCGCCGGGTCGCAACGACGGACCAGATTCTCGGCGAGTACCCGGGAGGTGTAAGGCAGGGTCCCGTAGGCCCCGGGCTGGATGGCCTCGACTGCCGCACGGGCGTCGAAGAAATCCAGGTGGCTGCCGGGCAGCGATTTACGGTATTGGCTATTCATGGTCTGGGACTCGATTATTTCAGCGACGCTCGATTGGCACGAACTTGCGCTGTTCGACGCCGATGTACTCGGCGCTCGGGCGGATAATGCGGTTGTTGCCACGCTGCTCGAACACATGGGCGGCCCAGCCGGTCAGGCGCGAGCAGACGAAGATCGGCGTGAACAACTTGGTCGGGATGCCCATGAAGTGATACGCCGAGGCATGGTAGAAGTCGGCGTTGGGGAAGAGTTTCTTCTGCTCCCACATGGTCTTGTCGATGGCTTCGGAGACCGGGAACAGCACGGTGTCACCGACTTCATCGGCGAGTTTCTTCGACCAGCCCTTGATCACTTCATTACGCGGGTCGCTGTCTTTGTAGATCGCATGGCCAAAGCCCATGATCTTGTCCTTGCGCGCCAGCATGCCGAGGGTGCCTTCGACGGCTTCCTGGGGCGAGCTGAAACGCTCGATCATTTCCATCGCCGCCTCGTTGGCGCCGCCGTGCAGCGGGCCGCGCAGGGAACCGATGGCGGCGGTGATGCAGGAGAACAGGTCGGACAGGGTCGAGGCACAGACCCGCGCGGTAAAGGTCGAGGCGTTGAACTCGTGCTCCGCGTAGAGGATCAGCGACACGTCCATCACCTTGCGGTGCAACTCACTTGGCGCCTTGCCATGCAGCAGGTGCAGGAAGTGCCCGCCAATGGAAGCCTCGTCGGTCACGCAGTCGATGCGCTTGCCTTCGTGGCTGAAGCGATACCAGTAGCACATGATCGCCGGGAACGCGGCCAGCAGCCGGTCGGTGGTTTCATGCTGGCGGGCGAAGTCGCCTTCGGGCTCGATATTGCCGAGGAAGGAACAGCCAGTGCGCATCACGTCCATCGGGTGGGCATCAGCGGGAATCCGCTCGAGCACTTCTTTCAGTGCCTGGGGCAGATCGCGCAGGGTCTGCAGCTTGCCCATGTAGGCCGCCAGTTCGGTGGCATTCGGCAGCTCGCCATACAACAGCAGGTAGGCGACCTCTTCGAAACGCGCCTCGGCGGCCAGTTCACGCACGTCGTAACCACGGTAGGTCAGGCCGGCACCGGCCTGGCCGACGGTGGACAAGGCGGTTTGCCCGGCGACCTGGCCACGCAGGCCGGCACCGCTCAGTACTTTTGCTTCAGCCATTGCTCTCTCCAATTCTTGAATTTATTAGGGACCCGGCAAGTCAGGGTAGTCAGGTCTCAGCCCTTCTTCTGGGCAAACAACGCATCGAGCTTCTGCTCGAAGGTGTGGTAATCGATACGATCGTAAAGCTCCATGCGGGTCTGCATGGTGTCGATCACATTGGCCTGGGTGCCGTCGCGGCGAATCGCGGTGTAGACGTTTTCCGCCGCCTTGTTCATCGCACGGAACGCCGAGAGCGGGTACAGCACCAGGGACACGTCGGCGGACTTCAGCTGTTCGGTGGTGAACAGCGGCGTCGCACCGAACTCGGTGATATTGGCCAGGATCGGCGCCTTCACGCGGCTGGCGAACAGCTTGTACATCTCAAGTTCGGTGATGGCTTCCGGAAAGACCATGTCGGCACCGGCCTCGATGCACGCGGCGGCACGTTCCAGGGCCGACTCCAGGCCTTCCACGGCCAGGGCATCGGTACGCGCCATGATCACGAAGCTGTCGTCGGTACGGGCATCCACCGCCGCCTTGATACGGTCGACCATTTCCTGCAGGGTGACGATTTCCTTGTTCGGCCGATGGCCGCAACGCTTGGCGCCGACCTGGTCTTCGATATGGATCGCCGCCGCGCCGAACTTGATCATCGACTTGACCGTGCGCGCCACGTTGAACGCCGAGGCCCCGAAGCCGGTGTCGACATCCACCAGCAACGGCAGGTCGCAGACATCGGTGATCCGCCGTACATCGGTGAGCACGTCATCCAGGCCGGTGATGCCCAGGTCCGGCACCCCGAGGGAGCCGGCAGCGACACCGCCACCGGACAGGTAGATGGCCTTGAAGCCGGCGCGCTTGGCCAGCAAGGCGTGGTTGGCGTTGATCGCGCCGACCACCTGCAAGGGCTGTTCGCTGGCGACCGCATCGCGGAAACGCTGACCGGGCGTGCTCTTGTTGGAACCCTGACTCATGACTCACCTCGCTTCGTAGCTGTCGGTTGGACGGCGTCCTGGTAGTGACGCGCGATATTGCGTTTCGACGCGCCGATATGGCGGCGCATCAGCAGTTCGGCCAATTCGCCATCGCGCTCGGCGATGGCGTCGAGAATCCGGTGGTGCTCGGCGAACGCCTGGCGTGGCCGATTGGGAGTGACGGAAAACTGGATGCGGTACATGCGCACCAACTGATACAGCTCGCCGCAGAGCATCTGGGTCAGGGTGCGGTTGCCCGCGCCCTGGATGATCCGGTAGTGAAAGTCGAAATCGCCTTCCTGCTGGTAATAGCCGACCCCGGCCTGGAACGCCGCGTCGCGCTCATGGGTATTGAGAACCTCTCTCAACTCCTCGATTTCCTCGGCCGTCATGCGCTCGGCCGCCAGGCGACAGGCCATGCCTTCAAGAGATTCGCGGATTTCGTATAGCTCAATCAATTCGGCCTGGCTGAGGGACACTACCCGCGCCCCGACATGGGGCACGCGCACCAGCAGGCGCTGGCCCTCCAGACGGTGAATGGCCTCGCGCAGCGGGCCGCGACTGATGCCGTAGGTGCGGGCCAGCTCCGGCTCGGAAATCTTGCTGCCGGGGGCGATTTCACCCTTGACGATCGCCGCCTGAATGCGCCGGAAGACGTTCTCGGACAAGGTTTCCGAATCGTCCTGGGCAATCGCGGGTGGCTCCAGCTCATGCAACATATTGTCGACACCTTATCCATCAATGGCGCTAAAACTAGCCAATATCAGCAAATCAGTCAAAGAATTAATTGGTATTGTCGACAATAGTCTAAGAAGCACTGAAACAGCGCGCTTCAAGGAACAAACCTCGACCTATCCGACGAGGGAGGCGTCCGGCGCTGGCGCGACAAGTCCAGCATGCTAGAATGCCGCGCGCTTCCGCCGATGCGCTGACTGTCATATTTTCCTGACAGACGTACGAGGATGCTTGCGCGATATTGCCAGTCCCCTTGAATCAAGATTGCCCGATACGCGCCAGGATTTATGAGACTCACGCCTTTCTCCCTACTGCTTCTCTGCCTGTTTTGTCTGCCTGGCATCAGCCTCGCGACCGAGAAGACGGTGTACGGCCTGAACGAGTACGCGCAACTGGCCGGGATCGACCTGCAAGTGCCGGCCAAGCTCGACACCGGTGCCAAGACCGCCTCCCTCAGTGCCCGCGACATCCACCGGTTCAAACGCAACGGTGAAAGCTGGGTGCGCTTCTACCTGGCGATCGACGCCGCCCACTCGCATCCGATCGAACTGCCCCTGGCCCGCGTCAGCAAGATCAAGCGCCGTGCCGGCGACTATGACCCGGACGAGGGCAACGCCTATACCGCGCGCCCGGTGATCACCCTGGAAATCTGCATGGGCAGCGCCTTGCGCAGCATAGAAGTGAACTTGACCGACCGCAGCAGCTTCCAATACCCGCTGTTGATCGGCTCCGAAGCCCTCAAGCGCTTCGATGCGCTGGTCGACCCCAGTCTTAAGTACGCTGCCGGCAAACCCGCCTGCAGCCACGACGCACAAACCGCCGAGTAATCCGAATGCGTTCTCTCACCCTCCACCTGAAAATCCTCATCACCGTACTGGTGTTGCTGGGTGCTTCGGTCACGGCCTATCAGATTTTCGTGCTGGGGATTCCCGTCACCGAGGATGCCACGGACGACTTGTGGAACATCGACGCCAAGGTCGAGTTCGTCGCCAGCACCAAGGAACCGGTGAAGATCCAGATGTTCGTGCCGCCCCTGAGCCGCGACTATGTCAGCCTCAACGAGAGCTTCATTTCCAACAACTACGGGGTGAGCGTCAACCGTGCCGACGGCAACCGCAAGGTGACCTGGTCGGCACGCAAGGTCAGTGGCAAGCAGACGCTGTATTACCGCCTGGTGCTGACCAAGCGCTATACCGGCGAGAAACCCAAGGTCAAAGGTCCGACCTTCCGCGACAGCATGGCGATCGAGGGGCCGGAGAAAATCGCCGCGGACGCCTTGCTCGCGCCGATCCGCCAGCACTCGGCGGACGTCGAGACCTTCATCGGCGAAACCATCAAGCGGGTCAACAACCTCGGCGACGACAACGTCAAGCTGCTGCTGGCCGGCGATCCGTCGACCCCGCACAAGGCGCAGATCATCGAACTGCTGCTGTCCATCGCCCATGTGCCGATGGAACGCGCCCACACCCTGCGCCTGGTGGCCGATCAACCGCAGACCCCGGAACTCTGGCTGCGCAGCTTCAATGGCACGGACTGGCTGTACTTCAACCCGGACACCGGTGAACAGGGCCTGCCGTCCGACCGCCTGCTCTGGTGGACCGGCGCCGACAACCTGATCAGCGTCGAGGGCGGCAAGAAGGCCGGCGTCACCTTCAGCCTGAACAACAGCGAGATGAACGCGATCCGCCTGGCCAAGCTGACCGACGAGAACTCCGACGCCAACTTCCTCGAATATTCGCTCTATGGCCTGCCGCTGCAAACCCAGCAGACCTTCATGATCATGGTGATGATCCCTATTGGCGTGCTGGTGATCCTGATCCTGCGCAACCTGATCGGCCTGCAGACCCTCGGCACCTTCACCCCGGTGCTGATCGCCCTGGCCTTCCGTGAAACCCAGCTGGGCTTCGGCATCGTGCTGTTCACCATCATTACCGCCCTCGGGTTGTCGCTGCGCTCCTACCTGGAACACCTGAAGTTGCAGATGCTGCCACGGCTGTCGGTGGTACTGACCTTCGTCGTGGTGCTGATCGCCGCCATCAGCCTGTTCAGCCACAAGCTGGGCCTGGAACGTGGCTTGTCGGTGGCACTGTTCCCGATGGTGATCCTGACCATGACCATCGAGCGCCTGTCCATCACCTGGGAAGAGCGCGGCGCCAATCATGCCCTGAAAGTCGCCATCGGCACGCTGTTCGCGGCCTCCCTGGCGCACCTGATCATGACCGTGCCGGAGCTGATCTACTTCGTCTTCACCTTCCCGGCGATCCTGCTGATCCTGGTGGGCTTCATGCTGGCAATGGGTCGCTATCGCGGTTACCGCCTGACCGAACTGCTGCGCTTCAAGGCGTTCCTCAAGGAAAACGCCTGATGTTCGGCCTGTGGAAAACCTGGAAAGCCCTGGAGGCCCGGGGCATCATGGGGATCAACCGGCGCAACGCGGACTATGTGCTCAAGTACAACAAGCGCAGCCTCTACCCCATCGTCGACGACAAGATCATCACCAAGGAGCGGGCCATCGCCGCCGGCATCCAGGTGCCGGAAATGTACGGGGTGATCTCCACGGAAAAGGAAATCGACCGCCTGGAAGCGATCATCGACGGGCGCCGTGATTTCGTTATCAAGCCGGCCCAGGGCGCGGGCGGCGACGGTATCCTGGTGATCGCCGACCGTTTCGAGGGCCACTATCGCTCGATCTCCGGACGCCTGATCAGCCACGGGGAAATCGAGCACCAGATCTCCAGCATCCTGACCGGCCTGTATTCCCTGGGCGGGCACCGCGACCGCGCGTTGATCGAATACCGGGTCACCCCCGACCCGATCTTCAAGAGCATCAGCTACGAAGGCGTGCCGGATATCCGCGTCATCGTACTGATGGGCTACCCGGTAATGGCCATGCTGCGCCTGCCGACTCGCCAGTCCCATGGCAAGGCCAACCTGCACCAGGGTGCCATTGGCGTGGGCGTGGACCTGGCGACTGGGATCACCCTGCGCGGCACCTGGCTGAACAACATCATCCGCAAGCACCCGGACACCACCCATCCGGTGGATGGCGTGCAATTGCCCAACTGGGACGCCTTCATGCAACTGGCGGCCGGCTGCCATGAACTCTGCGGCCTGGGTTATATCGGCGTGGACATGGTCCTGGACCAGGACAAGGGCCCGCTGATCCTCGAACTCAATGCCCGCCCCGGCCTGAATATCCAGATCGCCAACGACTGCGGGCTGACCCACCGGACCCATGCCGTGGAGGCCCACCTGGCGGAACTGGCCGCCGCGGGCATCACCGAGACGCCGGAGGCACGGGTGCGTTTTGTCCAGGAACTGTTCGGCCATGTGCCGGCACTCAACGACTGATCCACTGCACAACGACAGATCCTACAAGGCAATCTCCATCCAGCGACATGCCCCTAGGAGCAGCGCCTACAGGAGACTACAATCGCGCACCGCGCTCCCATGGCTGACCCGCCCCCCATGTTGACCTGCACCGTACATCCGTTGCCCTACCATGCCAATCCCGCCCATTACTTCGCGGCGATCCGCCATGCGCCCGGCGCCGTATTGCTCGACAGCGGCCGGCCCGAGGCCGAGCGCGGGCGTTACGACCTGCTCAGCGCCTGGCCGCTGGAGCAACTGGCGGTGTTGCCGGACGAGCGTGGCGCGGCGTTCCTGCAACGCCTGCGGGACAACCTGGCGCGCCTGGGCGAAGCACAACTTCCGGCGGCGTGCGAACTGCCGTTTGCCGGCGGCCTGATCGGCTACCTGAGCTACGACTTCGGCCGCCACCTGGAACACCTGCCCAATCAGGCGCGGGACGACCTGCAACTGCCCGATGCGCGTTTCGGCCTGTATGCCTGGGCGCTGATCAGCGATCACCAGCAAGGCAGCAGCCAATTGGTGTTCCATCCCAGCGTCGAAGTCGCCGAGCGCGAACGGCTGATCCAGCTGTTCGGCCAGCCGGCCGCCCGGGACAGCAACGAATTCCAGCTCAAGGGCCCGATGACCGCGGACCTCACGGCCGACGCCTACCGCCAGGCCTTCGAACGTATCCAGCACTATATCCAGGCCGGTGACTGCTATCAGGTCAACTTCGCCCAGCGCTTCCGGGCTGACTGCCAGGGCGATCCGTGGGTCGCCTATTGCGCCTTGCGCGCCGCCTGCCCGACACCCTTCTCCGGCTTCCAGAGCCTGCCCGACCACGGCGCGGTGCTGAGCCTGTCACCGGAGCGCTTCGTCAAGGTGAGCCAGGGCCAGGTCGAGACACGCCCGATCAAGGGCACCCGCCCACGCGGCCGCGACGCGGCTGAAGACGCGGCCAACGCCGCCGAACTGATGGCCAGCAGCAAGGACCGCGCGGAAAACCTGATGATCGTCGACCTGCTACGCAACGATCTGGGGCGCACCTGCCGTATCGGTTCGGTACGGGTCCCGGAACTGTTCAGCCTGGAGAGTTACCCCAACGTGCACCATCTGGTGAGCAGCGTGACCGGGACCCTGGCCGACGACCGCGACGCCCTCGACCTGATCGCCGGCAGCTTTCCCGGCGGCTCGATCACCGGCGCGCCGAAGATCCGCGCCATGCAGATCATCGACGAGCTGGAACCGACCCGACGGGCGCTGTATTGCGGTTCGCTGCTGTACCTGGATGTGCGCGGCGAGATGGACAGCTCCATCGCCATCCGCAGCCTGCTGGTCAAGGATGGCCAGGTCAGTTGCTGGGGCGGCGGCGGCATCGTCGCCGATTCCGACTGGCAGGCGGAATACCAGGAATCCATCACCAAGGTGAAGGTCTTGCTCGACACCCTGCAAAGCCTCTGAAGCCTGTGCCCGCAAGGGATCGTGCTTGAGCATGGGGCCGGCGCCGAAGGATTTTGTTACTATTCACCTATTCGAGCGCAAAGCGCCACTGACTGTAGGAACCGCCTGATGAGCCAACCGTTCGACGTCGCTGAACTCGCCGCGACATACGCCAACAAGTCCGCCCAGGACATTCTCAAGCTGGCCTTTTCCCAGTTTGGCGATGACCTGTGGATATCTTTCAGCGGCGCGGAAGACGTGGTGCTGGTGGACATGGCCTGGAAACTGAACAAGAACGTCAAGGTCTTCAGCCTGGACACTGGGCGCCTGCACCCGGAGACCTACCGCTTTATCGATCAGGTGCGCGAGCACTACAAGATCGATATCGAGCTGATCTCCCCGGATCACAATGAGCTCGAGCCGTTCGTCAAAGCCAAGGGCCTGTTCAGCTTCTACAAGGACAACCACGGCGAATGCTGCGGTATCCGCAAGATCGCGCCGCTGCGCCGCAAGTTGTCCGGTGTCAGTGCCTGGGCCACCGGCCAGCGTCGCGACCAGAGCCCGGGCACCCGCAGCCAGGTGGCGGCGCTGGAAATAGACAGCGCCTTCTCCACCCCGGAACGCACCCTGTACAAGTTCAACCCATTGGCACAGATGAGCAGCGAAGAGATCTGGGGTTATATCCGCATGCTCGAACTGCCCTACAACAGCCTGCATGAGCGCGGCTTTATCAGCATCGGCTGCGAGCCCTGCACCCGTCCGGTGCTGCCGAACCAGCACGAACGCGAAGGCCGCTGGTGGTGGGAAGAAGCCACGCAGAAGGAATGTGGCCTGCACTCCGGTAACCTGATCGCCAAGATCTGAAGGCCTGACACGCTCCCCGTGTAGGAGCCGGCTTGCTGGCGATGGCGTCCGCAAGATCAACGCACGACTGACCGGCCCCATCGCCGGCAAGCCGGCTCCTACAGGGACCGCGTCGCCGTCAGGATCGCGTTCCAGCACCGACAAAAAAGCCCCGAACCAGTCGGGGCTTTTTCATGTCCGGCTGACTCAGTGCACCGGCAGCTCGACACCGTCGAACAGCTCTTCCAGTTCCTGCTTGTTGTGGCACTGGATGGCCTTGGCCATGACCTCACGGGTCAGGTGCGGCGCGAACTTCTCGATGAAGTCGCACATGAAACCGCGCAGGAAGGTGCCGCGACGGAAACCGATCTTGGTCACGCTGGATTCGAACAACTCGCTGGCATCGAGTACCACCAGGTCCTTGTCGAGTACCGGGTCCACCGCCATCTTGGCGACGATACCGACGCCCAGGCCCAGGCGTACATAGGTCTTGATCACGTCGGCGTCCGCCGCGGTGAACACCACCTTGGGGGTCAGGCCGCGATGGCTGAAGGCCTCGTCCAGCTTGGAACGCCCGGTGAAACCGAACACGTAGGTGACGATCGGGTATTCGGCCAGGGTTTCCAGGGTCAGCTTCGGCAGCTTGGTCAGTGGGTGGCCCTGGGGCACGACCACGCAACGGTTCCAGCGATAGCACGGCATCATCACCAGATCGCCGAACAGCTCCAGGGCTTCGGTGGCAATGGCGAAATCCACGGTACCGTCGGCGGCCATCTCGGCGATCTGCATCGGCGAGCCCTGGTGCATGTGCAGGGCCACGTCCGGGTATTGCTTGATAAAGCTGCTGATCACCGGCGGCAAGGCATAACGCGCCTGGGTGTGGGTGGTGGCGATCGACAGGGTGCCTTTCTTCTCGTTGGAGAATTCCTGGGCGATCTGCTTGATGCTCTCGACCTTGCGCAGGATCTCGCCGGCCGTGGTGATGATACGTTCACCGGCTGGCGTGACGCGGGTCAGGTGCTTGCCGCTACGGGCGAAGACTTCGACACCCAGCTCGTCTTCGAGGAGGCGGATCTGTTTGCTGATACCCGGCTGAGAGGTGTAAAGGCTTTGCGCAGTCGCGGAAACGTTGAGGTCGTGGTGCGCCACTTCCCAGATGTAGCGCAGTTGTTGAAGCTTCATATGTATCCCTCAAAGCAGGTAAACGCCGCAGTAACAGCGGCGATATATAACTATATGAATGGTTTGAAGAATAAATCTAGAACTTTTTTATCAAAACCCTGACTTTCCGACTCAGACATCGCCATAGCGACGGCGTTGCAACAGCGGCACCAGGTAAACCGGCACCTGGGCCAACTGCAGGACCCGCGCGGCGGTGCGCCCCAAATGCGCCTCGCTACCAGTGCCATGGCTATGGCTGCCGACGATCAACAGGTCCACCGAGAGGGCCCGGGCCTGTTCGAGAATGACCTGCGAAGGATCGCCCTGGAGCACCTTGATCGACTGGATCATGCTCAGGTCCTGCAGCCCGTCGGCACACTCCTCGCGAAAGCTGTCGAGCACCCGCTGCTCAATGGTCGCCATCACGGTGTTAAGACCCTGGCTGTGAAATTCGTTCAATGCCTGCTCATCCAGGTAGCTCTGCAACACCGACTCGGCGAACAACCCCATCGGCTCGACGGCGTGCACCACATACAAATCGGCCTTGAACGTCCGCGCCAACTCGAGGGCATGCTGCATGACATAAGGCGCATACAGACCGAGGTCGGTGGCGTACAACATCGAACGGATCATGGGGCCTCCTCGACTGCCAGAATGGCGGAGTTCAGTTGAGCTTAGCAGCGCCCCGCAGACCTCGGAGCACGGCTGGTCGGGCCGGCCCCGCTGCTCATCCTTGAAGAAACCCGATCTTGAAAACACCTGAAACCTGTAGGAGCGTGGCTTGCCCGCGAAGAGGGCCGCATGATCGACGCAAGGCTCAAGGGCCTCTTCGCGGGCAAGCCCGACTCCTACAGGAGCGCATTCAATCCTGGCGATTGTTCGCGTCGATAAAGGCCAGGGCCTGGTACAGGGCTCGGATCTTCGGCAACTCGCAACCGGCGGCACTTGCCGCGGCCAGCGGACGCCCATAGACGGCGTCCAATTCAAGCGCCCGCTTATGGACAAAGTCGTGGTACATGCTCGGCCAATAGTCCGGCATCTTTTCCGTCACCTTGAACAGGTGCTCGGCGTAGCCGGCCGGCAGCTCATGACCGCAGGCCTGGGCGCCTTGCACCACCTCGGCCATCAGCGCCCGGACCAGTTCGCGGCTGCTGTCATCGCTCATCAACGGCGTGGTGCTGGCCCGCAACAACACCGATAGACCGTTGTAAGGCACGTTCCACACCAGCTTCTGCCAGCGCGCCTGCTGCAGGTTGGCCATGGCCTGGGACTCGATGCCCGCGGCATGGAACAGAGCGGCGCCCTCTTCGACCAGGGCCTGGCGAGCCGTCGCATCATCGAGCAACGGACCACTGTGATAACCGATGTTCACCGCGCCGAGGGCCTGGTGCACGATGGTCCCGGGGCCGGCACGGTGCACGCAGATAAAGCACAGCCCGCCCAACAGATGCAGGGACTCGGGCAACAGCGCACGCAGTTCATCCTCTACATCGAGGCCGTTCTGCAGCACCAATACCTTCGCCCCCGGTGCCGCGGCCTGGGCAATCAGCGGCGCGAGACTGGCGTTGCTGGTGGTCTTGGCGCCCACCAGCAACCAGTCGCAGGGCGGCATGTCGGCGGCCTGGGCATAGGCCTGCACATTCTGCAAATGCAGGGCACCGTGCACCGCACTGTCGATCCGCAAGCCGTCCCCGGCCACCGCCGAAAACTCGCTACGCAACAGAAAATGCACGTCAAAGCCGGCCCGCGCCAGCATCACACCGTAATACCCACCGATCGCACCGGTGCCGATAATGCCGATACGCGGCCTGCTCGCTGAACCTGTCATGGCAACTCCTCTGGTACAAGACTCAAGGCCTGCCGAACCCCGTCGGCAAGCTCGTTCACGGCCAGGCGTGACTGCACAGCTCCATGAAAACCACCGTCCTTGACCACAAACAGTGCCGGCAGATGAAACACCCCGTAACGCTGCACCGCCCCGCCGTTGTCGCCCGCATCGATCCAACACAAGCGCTCGACCGGTAAGGCCAGGGTCGGCAATACCTCCCGGGCGAAACGGCAGGAGGCACAGCCGACACTGGTGAATATCAGTAATGAAACACCTGGCAAGTCCAATAGATTCCGGTCGATATCAAAATCCGTCAACTCCAGGCTCTTCACTATACTGTTGGAAAGTTTTTCCACTGACCGACGCAGGGAGTCGTTGTTCATGGTGCGCTTTCTTCCTCATCCCGATGACGTTCCCGTCACATTGACCCTGTTTGAGCACTCCTGCATTTCTCTTCACCAACTCGACCGCATCAGCCTGGGCGGTGTCTCCTGCTATTCACCGCGTGGCTGGCGCAAAGGCTCGGCGTTGCAAATGTGCATTCCCAGCCTCGGTGCCAGCGCCTGTTATCCGGGCTACGTGGCCTGGTGCCTGAAACGCAAGCACGGCTACCGGGTGGGCATTGCCTTTGTCGACGAACAAACCCTGTTCGGCGCGCGCATGGGCGAGCAGGTCTGCCAGATCGAACGCTACCAGCGAACCCGCCAGCAACAAAGCAAAGATCGGCAAAACATCGAAGTCATCGCCCAGGAATGGGTTCGCGAACACGCCAGCGACTTCTCCCAAGCCAGCCTGGAGCGCCCTTATGTGCGAGCTTTACTCGATTAAACCGGCCAGGCCATTGCCCGCCCCCCGCCTAACGCGCTAAGGTTCGGCTCCCCGACGCGCTTAAATCTGCTGCGCTCCGCCGCGCGGGGATCGCTGGCGGCCGGCATCCGTGACCTGACGAGTAACACGATGGCTGATTTACCGATCAACGACCTTAACGTCGCCTCCAACGAGACGCTGATCACTCCCGATCAGCTCAAGCGTGATATTCCCCTGAGCGAGAGCGCCCTGCGCACCGTGACCAAAGGTCGCGAGGTGATCCGCAATATTCTCGATGGCACTGACCATCGCCTGTTCGTCGTCATCGGGCCTTGCTCGATCCACGACATCAAGGCTGCCCACGAATACGCCGAACGCCTGAAAGTCCTGGCCGCCGAAGTGTCCGACAGCCTGTACCTGGTGATGCGCGTGTATTTCGAGAAGCCGCGTACCACCGTCGGCTGGAAGGGCCTGATCAACGACCCTTACCTGGATGACTCCTTCAAGATCCAGGACGGCCTGCATATCGGTCGCAAGCTGCTGCTGGACCTGGCGGAAATGGGCCTGCCCACCGCCACCGAAGCCCTTGACCCGATCTCGCCGCAGTACCTGCAGGATCTGATCAGTTGGTCGGCCATCGGCGCGCGCACCACCGAATCCCAGACCCACCGCGAAATGGCCTCGGGCCTGTCCTCGGCCGTGGGCTTCAAGAACGGTACCGACGGCGGCCTGACCGTGGCGATCAACGCCCTGCAGTCGGTATCCAGCCCCCATCGCTTCCTCGGCATCAACCAGGAAGGCGGCGTGTCCATCGTCACCACCAAGGGCAACGCCTACGGTCACGTGGTCCTGCGCGGCGGCAACGGCAAGCCGAACTATGACTCGGTCAGTGTCGCGGTCTGCGAACAGGCGCTGGCCAAGGCCAAGATCAAGGCCAACATCATGGTCGATTGCAGCCACGCCAACTCCAACAAGGACCCGGCCCTGCAACCGCTGGTGATGGAGAACGTCGCCAACCAGATCCTCGAAGGCAACCAGTCGATCATCGGCCTGATGGTCGAGAGCCACCTGAACTGGGGTTGCCAGGCGATTCCGAAAGACCTCGCCGACCTGCAATACGGCGTGTCGATCACCGATGCCTGCATCGACTGGAGCGCCACCGAAAAAACCCTGCGCAGCATGCATGCCAAGCTCAAGGACGTGTTGCCCAAGCGTCAGCGCGGCTGACCGGACACGCAGACGCGAAAACGCCGGGCATTGCCCGGCGTTTTTGTGTGCGTCGTGGACTCAGATCTTCGCGGCATGCCGCTGATGACGTTCCATGTAACGCTCGACATAGGAGCAGGAAGGAATCACCGTGTAACCCATCTGGTCGGCATAGGCCAGCGCCTGTTCGGTCAGCGCCGCCGCAATCCCGCGGCCGCGCAAGGCGTTCGGCACGAAGGTACGGTAGATATCCAGGGTCTGCTTACCCAGGTCCATATAGGTCAGGTAGGCACGATGACCGTCCACATTGGTCTCGAATTGATGACCTGCCTGGTCATGGTGGATGGACAACGCCTCGCTCATCACTACTCCTCGCGGGTCTTGGATTCTGACCCTACCTTACATGTTTTTCCGACGAAGGTATCATCCAGCTCTGTACGAAAAATCGATACAGCAGCCAAATCATCACAAATATCCTACGCCGCCCCGTGCCTGGTTGGACAACGAGAAGAGCCGACAGCTCCCGAACAAGTGGGCACCTGACAGATAGTAGGCGTCCTGCCCGCCCTGCTCAAGACACGCTCGTCATATGGTCCGACCGGCTCATGGTAGCCCGGCCAAACGGGCCCTTTCGCTGAAAAACCTGAACAGCGGCTGAAGATTGCCGGAATGTTATGTTGTAAGACGAACAGTGCTTCTTAAAGTCACTTTTCAATTGGCAAAGATGCCTCCCCGCCCTGCCGACGGTGGAAGAAAAGAGTCATTCGCCGCGACTAGCGCGACGCGTGTATGAGCAGTGGACAGTCCCTGTGACTGGCACACTAGTGCAGATTGGACTTGCCCAAAGCGCCCGAATCACGCCCGGTTGCTGCACATTTTTTATACAGGATGATGAAAAGTTAGCTGAAAATATTCTCTTCCAAAAATTTTTTTTGCTTCTTGCGTTACGTCAGTTTACTTACTACAAGTAATGGGTAGTATGTATGCCGACTATATCCCCACTCTGGGGAGATGGTTATTAATAGAAAGTCCTTGAAGGGGAACACGATGAACAACGTTCTGAAATTCTCTGCTCTGGCCCTGGCCGCCGTTCTGGCCACTGGTTGCAGCAGCGCATCCAAAGAAACTGAAGCCCGTCTGACTGCTACTGAAGACGCTTCTGCTCGTGCCCAGGCTCGTGCTGATGAAGCCTACCGCAAAGCTGATGAAGCTCTGGCTGCTGCTCAAAAAGCACAACAGACTGCTGACGAAGCTAACGAGCGCGCTCTGCGTATGCTCGAAAAAGCAAGCAAGAAGTAATAATCCCTCGGGGTTGTTATCAAGCCGATCCATTACTGGATCGGCTTTTTTTTGCCTGGCCGAAAGCGCCCGGCGCCCAGGCATAAAAAAACCCGCCAGGACCTCGAGGTCCGGACGGGTCGCTTACAACGCCCTTATTGCTGCAGATCGGGCGCGTTGGAGACCATCGACGGCGCACCTGGCACGGCGATTTCGGTCGGCAGGCCATCTTCGGCCGCCACCACGTCACGCACTTCATCCCAGTTGACCCGCAGGTTGTTCGCCAGGTCTTCACGCTTGAGCAAGGCATTGATCACCGCGGTGTGCTTGTCGACCACCGAAGGGTTGCCGTTGTCGTCCAGCGGCGTATGGGCTTCCAGGAACACCTTGCCGCCGCTGACACCGAACTTGTAGGCATCGTTGATAATCCGCACCGAAGTGCCCACCGGCACCATGCCGGCCATCTCCAGCACGTTGTTGTTGTACATGCGGAAGCAACCGTGGCTGGTGCGGGTGCCGATGCCGAACTTCATGTTCGAACCGTGGATCAGATAGCCCGGCGTACCCAGGGTGAACTTGAACGGGCCCAGCGGATTGTCGGGACCGGCCGGCACCACGTTGGGCAGCGGATCACCCTCGGCGGCGTGCTCGGCCTTGATCGAGGCCGGCGGGGTCCAGGTCGGATTCGGGATCTTGGCGGTAATGGTGGTGTGGGCCACCGGCGAGCCCCAGCCTTCGCGACCAATCCCCAGCGGGAAGGTGTAGACCACATTCCGGCCTTTCGGGAAGTAGTACAGGCGATATTCGGCCAGGTTGATCACGATGCCTTCGCGCGGGCCCGGTGGCAGGATGAAGCGGGTCGGCAGGACGATATCGGTCCCCGCGCCCGGCAACCAGGCATCGACGCCCGGGTTGGCCGCGACCATTTCCGAATAACCCAGGTCGTAGGTGGTCCCGAGGTCAGCGAAGGTGTCCTCGTACTTGGCCTTGATCACCTGGACCTGGCCGACGATGTCCTCGCCAGGCGGTGGCAGCGGCAGTTCCAGGGCCGAAACGGGACCTGCCACACAGAGGGCGGCAACAGACAGGCAACGGGTGACGGCGGGAAAGCGCGATAACATCCGGGACATCCTTCGCATGATCGACGTAAGTAAATAGACAGCAATTGTACACCGACAGCGCACCTGCAAGGGAGATGCCACGCCGGGACAATCGTAACGAGACAGGTACGGTACAGGTTGCCGGGGCTCAGAGCTCGAAGCGCAGTTCCGGCCAGATCGGCGGCGTACCGCGCTTCTGCGACTCGAGAATCGCCCGGCACAGGGGGCACAGGCGCTGGTCCTGGAAAATCGAGCGGTCCACCCCCGACCAGCGCGGCTGGGCCGGCAACAGCGTGCCGCACAGCGTCCGGTCGGCCGAGCCGCCGAGTTCCAGCTGCCGGGTGACCAGGTGCACGCGTACTTCCTGACAGGCGAACAGATCTAGCTGCTCGTCGGGTTCGATCAGTTGGTAGGCAAACAAGGACCAGGCGGGACGCTGCATCGGGGGCTCCAAATCGGGGCGCCACATTAGCCCAAAGCCGGCCGCTAGAAAAGCTCAAAGCAGCGGTTTCAACCTCGGCCAGACATTATCGAGCAACATCCCCTGCCCCGCGGGTGCCGGGTGAATCCCGTCAGCCTGCATCAGTTCGGGATGGCCGCCGATGCCTTCGAGGAAAAACGGCACCAGGGCGACGTGTTTTTCCTCGGCCAGCTCACCATAGACCTTGGCAAAGGCCTGGGTGTAGCGCTGACCATAATTGGGCGGAATCTGCATTCCCAGCAACAGCACTTTTGCACCCGTGGCCTGGGACTTGTCGATCATCGATGCAAGATTTTGTTTCAATTGCGCCGGCAGCTGCCCACGCAGGCCATCGTTGCCGCCCAACTCGAGCACCACCACCTGCGGTTTATGCTCTGCAAGCAGCGCCGGCAGCCGCGCCTGGCCCCCCGCACTGGTGTCGCCACTGATGGACGCATTGACCACCTGGTCGGCAAAACCCTCGGTCTTCAGACGCTTTTCCAGCAGGGCGACCCATCCCACGCGGGTATCCAGGCCGAAACCCGCGCTGATACTATCGCCCACGATCAGCACTGTACCCGCCGCCGCGTTCTGGGCCATGCACATCAAGGCCAGGCCGGCACTCAAAAACCACACTCGCATCGGATTCTCCATGGGCGAAAGTATTCTCACCGCGCAGAACCTTAGCAAAGTGGTTCCCAGCACGGAAGGTGAACTGACCATCCTGCACCCCTTGAGCCTGACATTGAACAAGGGCGACAGCCTGGCCATCGTCGGTGCCTCGGGTTCGGGCAAATCGACCCTGCTGGGCCTGCTCGCCGGCCTCGACCTGCCCAGCGCCGGCGAAGTCACCCTGGCCGGTCGGGCCCTGAGCACACTGGACGAAGACCAGCGCGCGCGGATCCGCGCCGAACACGTCGGTTTCGTGTTCCAGAGCTTCCAACTGCTGGACAGCCTCAATGCCCTGGAAAACGTCATGCTGCCCCTGGAGCTGGACGGCCGTAGCGACGCCCGCGAACGCGCCCGCGACCTGCTCGAACGGGTCGGCCTGGGCCAGCGCCTGACCCACTCGCCACGCCAGCTGTCCGGCGGCGAGCAGCAACGGGTGGCAATCGCCCGGGCCTTTGCCGCCGAACCCGATGTACTGTTCGCCGACGAACCCACCGGCAACCTCGACAGCCATACCGGCGAGCGCATCAGCGACCTGCTCTTCGAACTCAATCAGGAACGCGGCACCACCCTGGTGCTGGTGACCCACGACGAACGCCTGGCCCATCGCTGCCGGCGCCTGATCCGTCTTGACGCCGGCCATCTGGTCGGCCCCCTGGAGCCTTGATGGCACGCCTGCCGCTGTTGCGCTTGTTCAGCCTCGCCACCCGCCAGCTCCTGCGCGATGCCCGCGCCGGTGAACTGCGGGTGCTGTTCTTCGCCTTGCTGGTGGCGGTCGCGGCCAGCACCGCCATCGGCTACTTCGGCGCGCGCCTGAACGGCGCGATGTTGCTGCGGGCCACCGAATTCCTCGCCGCCGACCTGGTGCTCGACGGCACCTCCGGCGCCCGTCCGGAACAGATCCAGGCCGGCCGCGACCAGGGGCTTGAACATGCGCGGGCGGTCGAGTTCTCCAGCGTGATCGCCACCGACACCGGCATCCAGCTGTCGAGCATCAAGGCCGCCGACGAACACTACCCGCTGCGCGGCGCACTCAAGAGCGCCGCCGCGCCGTTCGGTGTCGAAACCGCCGGCGGCGGACCGGCACCCGGCGAGGCGTGGGTCGAAGCACGGCTGTTGACCGCGCTGGACCTGAAGATCGGCGACAGCATCGACGTCGGCATGAAAACCGTGCGCCTGGCCCGGGTCCTGACCTATGAGCCGGATCGCTCCGTCAACTTCTACAGCCTGACCCCGCGGGTGCTGATCAACCTCGCCGACCTCGACGCCACCGGCGTGGTCCAGCCCGGCAGCCGGGTCGACTACCGCGAACTGTGGCGCGGTCCGGCGAACGCCCTGGCGACCTATCGCGAATCGATCACCCCCGGCCTGGCGGCGAACCAGCGCCTGCTCGATGCCCGCGACGGCAACCGGCAGATCGGCGGCGCCCTGGGCAAGGCCGAGCGTTACCTGAATATGGCCAGCCTGGTGGCGGTGCTGCTCTCCGGCGTCGCCGTGGCCCTCAGCGCCAGCCGTTTCGCCGCCCGGCGCTTCGACGCCAGTGCGCTGCTGCGCTGCCTGGGCCTGTCACGCCGGGAAACCATGACCCTGTTCAGCCTGCAACTGGCGATGCTCGGCGTGTTGGCCAGTGTCTGCGGCGCCCTGCTCGGCTGGCTGGCCCAACTGGGCCTGTTCGCCCTGCTCCATGACCTGCTGCCCGCCGACGTTCCGGCGGGCGGGCTGATGCCGGCGCTCGCCGGTATCGGCACCGGCCTGGTGGCACTGGCCGGGTTCGCCCTGCCGCCCCTGGCCGCCCTCGGCCGGGTGCCGCCGCTGCGGGTACTGCGCCGCGACCTGCTGCCGATCCCGGCCAGCACCTGGCTGGTCTACGGCGCGGCCTTGCTCGCACTGGGCCTGATCATGTGGCGCCTGAGCCTGGACCTGCTGCTGACCTTCGCCCTGCTCGGTGGCGGGGTGATCGCCGCGCTGTTACTCGGCGGACTGCTGCTGCTCGGGCTGCAAAGCCTGCGCCGACTGCTGGCCGGGGCCTCGTTGCCGTGGCGCCTGGGCCTGGGCCAGTTGCTGCGCCATCCGCTGGCGGCGGCCGGGCAGTCCCTGGCATTCGGCCTGATCCTGCTGTCCATGGCCCTGATCGCCCTGCTGCGCGGTGAATTGCTCGATACCTGGCAGAACCAGTTGCCGAAAAATGCACCGAACTATTTCGCCCTGAATATCCTGCCGGCGGACAAGGACGGTTTTCGCGACCACCTGATCCAGCTCGCGGCCAAGTCGGCGCCGATCTATCCGGTGGTGCCCGGCCGGCTGATCAGCATCAACGGCACCCCGGTGCAGGAGATCGTCAGCAAGGATTCCGGCGGCGATCGCGCCACCCAGCGCGACCTGAGCCTGACCTGGGCCGCCGACCTGCCGCCGGGTAACACCCTGACCGAAGGAAGTTGGTGGCCGGACAAACCCAGCGGGGACATTCCCGGTGTCTCGGTGGAAACCAAGGTTGCCCAGAGCCTGAAGCTCAAACTCGGCGATCACCTGGTGTTCAGCGTCGGCGGGGCCAATCGCGAGGCCGTGGTCAGCAGCCTGCGGACCATCAACTGGGACAACTTCCAGCCGAACTTCTTCATGATCTTCCAGCCCGGCACCCTGCAGGACTTGCCGGCGACCTACCTGACCAGCTTCTACCTGGCACCGGGGCACGACAAGGACGTCGTCGAACTGTCCCGGGCCTTCCCGGCAGTAACCATCTTGCAGGTGGAAGCCCTGCTGGAGCAGCTGCGCAGTATCCTGGCGCAGGTGACCATTGCCGTGGAGTACGTGCTGCTGTTCGTCCTGGCGGCGGGCATGGCCGTGCTGTTCTCCGGCTTGCAGGCGACCCTCGACGAACGCATCCGCCAAGGTGCGCTGCTGCGGGCACTGGGGGCCGAGCGAAAACTGCTGGTCAAGGCACGACGGATCGAGTTCGGCCTGCTGGGCGCGGCCAGCGGCCTGTTGGCAGCCCTCGGCACGGAACTGGTGAGCTGGGTGCTCTACAGGTTCGCCTTCGACCTGCCCTGGCACCTGCATCCCTGGCTGTTGCTGCTGCCGTTGATCGGTGCGGTGATGGTCGGCGGCGCCGGTGTGTTCGGCACCCGCCGGGCGCTGAATGCCAGCCCGCTGACAGTACTGCGCGAGGGCTGATAGACTCAAGGTCTTGTTTCGCCAAGGGATACCAATGAGTCGCTACCGCCCACCCCGCACTGCCGGCACCGCCCTGATCACCCCCGAGGGCGAGGCCCGCATGCGCGCCGAGTTGCACGAGCTGTGGCATGTGCGCCGCCCCCAGGTCACCCAGTCGGTGAGCGAGGCGGCGGCCCAGGGCGATCGTTCGGAAAACGCCGAATACACCTATGGCAAGAAGATGCTGCGCGAGATCGACAGCCGCGTGCGCTTCCTGACCAAGCGTCTGGAAAGCCTGAAGGTGGTCGACGAACGGCCCAGCGACCTGAACAAGGTGTATTTCGGCGCCTGGGTCACCATCGAAGACGAAGACGGCAAGGAGTCGCGCTATCGTATCGTCGGCCCGGACGAACTGGACCTCAAGCAGAACCTGATTAGTATCGATTCGCCACTGGCCCGGGCCCTGATCGGCAAGGCGCTGGATGCGGAGATCCGGGTGATGGCGCCCACTGGCGAGCAGTTGGTGTACGTCACCGCCATCGACTATCCCTGAACCTGCCGGCGGTCATGCCACCTGACGTCTCTAGCGCCGCGTGATCAACCCCTGCCGCGCAACGCGGGTCAGTTGTCGGATCACGGCTTCGGCGTGCTCGGCATCCGGCGCCTGGATCACCGCCAGATCAAAACTGTTATCGGCAAAGCGGGCCAGGGAGTCACCGTCCTCGACAAACTGGATCAGAAAGGCCGAGGCGCGGCCCTTGCGTCGTGGCCAGCCGTCGAGATAACGCAGCAGCGTGGGCTGGTGTGTACCACCAAGAAGGATTTTAGGGTTGCGAAAAGGCAGGCTCGCCGTGATCGGCGTCAGACGTACAACGGGGCGTGGGTTGTTCAAAGTGCGTGTCTCCACCTCAACGATCTGCCGGGCAGGTGTGAGGCAACACCGAACCAGCGCTTTAGCGGTATTTCGAAGCTTCTCTCAAGCTTCTGTCGGCGGTCTTTTGATCCACCTGGCGCCCCGCAAGTAGCTGTTTAAATCGGCGCATGTATTTATCCTAGAGAAGCCGGTGGCTGGCTGTCAAGAATCCTCCACAACGAACAAGCCCGCAAAAATGCGGGCTTGTCGTATTCGTGTGGGAGCCGGCTTGCTGGCGATGAGGCCAGTGAGCCTTGCATCGCCGAATCGGACGCTATCGCCGGCAAGCCAACTCCAGAGGCTTGCGCTGTCGTCTGGATTCTACGAGCGGGCGATGGCCGCGTCCGCCGAGAGTTTGCCGGCCCCTTCGATCAGTACCGCGAGTGTCCCACCTAACAGGGCCAGGGCGAACTCATAACCATTGTTGGCCATGAACAGACCGTTGTGGATATGCACCGAGAAGATCGCCACCAGCAAGGTAAAGGTCAGGCCCAGCGCCGCCGGACGGGCCAACAGGCCGATGATCAGGGCCAGGCCGCCGAAGAACTCGGTGCCGCCCGCCAACAGGGCCATCAGGTGACCCGGTGCCAGGCCGATGCTCTCCATCCACTGCGCCGTGCCGGCCAGGCCGTAGCCGCCGAACAGGCCGAAGAGCTTCTGCGAACCGTGGGCGGCAAAGATGATCCCGACAAAAATCCGCAGGACAGTCAGGCCATAGCCGGCGCGGGTACTCAGAACGCGGTTGATCAAGGTGCTCATCGGTGAATCCTTTTTATGTAGGGGTTGATGGGCCTCATATTAATCAGTTTTTAAAATGTAAAAAGCGCAAAAAACCCGACAAAACAATCAATTTATTCGATTACTTACGCGAGGCAATCTTCCGGGCATTCGGCTCCAGGGAGTCGCGTTCCCGGTCAAAGGCCAGGTAGTACTTGTTCACGCTATTCACATAGTTCACCGCATTCATCCCCACCTGCTCCATGGCGATGCGCTCGACCTGGAAGAACCACTGGTTGGGGTTCAAGCCACGGCGGCGGGCCTCCGCGCGCATGCCCTGGACCCGTTCCGGGCCCATGTTGTAGGCCGCCAGGACAAAGGCCATGCGTTCGCGTTCGTTGAGCTTGGGGCTGGCAAAGAACTTGCGCCGGATCATCGCCAGGTACTTGGCTCCGGCCTGCACATTGTTATCGACATTCTGGATATTGCCGACGCCGACCCGCTGCGCCGCCGAGGGGGTGATCTGCAGCAATCCCGTCGCACCGCTGGCACCCCGGGCAGCGGGATCCAGGGCTGATTCCTTGAAGGCCAGCGCCGCCAGGTTCAGCCAGTCGATGCCCTGGGCCTGAGCATGCCGTTGCAAGACCGGACGGAGCTTTTCCAGCTTCGCCCGATCACTGCGACTCAACGGATAATGCACCTGGTACAGGCGTCGATAGATCCGCAGAAACGCCGTGTCCTGATCCGACGGGGTCTTGTAGGTCTTGAGAAAGCGGTCGATGCTCGCCCGCAGCATTGAAGCATTGTCGCGTACGAACCAGTGCATCTGCCCCGGCTCGCTGACCAGCACCTGCTTGTCGAAACGCAGCTTGGGCATGATCCGTGCCCAGCGTTCGGCGATCGGCTGCTCGACGACGGTCAGGTGAAAGATCCCGCCCTGGACCATCTCCAGCACATCCTCCACCGCCAGGCTCGGATCGACCCATTCGACCTTGACCGGCGGCAGCTTGCGCAACGCCAGTTTCTGGTTGATCTGGTTGACCGCCTCGCCCGCGGCGCTGCCGGGGGTCAGGGCCAGGGTCCGGCCGGACAGTTGTTCAAAGCGGGTAAAGCGCTTCTCGCCTTTGAGCCCCACCAGCAACAACGGCACCGTACTGCCGAGCGGATCGCTGGCGATCACCGCATGACCCGGCTGGGCTTCGAGCAACTCCCCTGGAGCCACCAGGTCTCCCTCCCCGCGCTGCAAGGCACCCAGCAATTGGTCCTTGGCCTTGGGAATGATCTTGAGGGTGATCTCCTGGTTGTCGCGGGCCTGGCTGTTGAGGAACTGCTCGAAGGCGCGCAGGCGATGGTATTCGAGGCCAATGACCTCGCCCTGGACCTCGCCGCTGCTGTTGCGGCTCTGGTTGACCAGCACCCGCAGGACCCGGCTGCTGCGAATCTCCGCGAGGTCGCGGACCTTGCCCGGCTGGACGATTTCCAACGGCCCGGCCAACCGCGCAAGCGCCGGCAACGGCAGCAGCAGGGACAGGCACAGCAGGAGCAACAGCGAGGGTCGCTTCTTCATCCGTTCTCCGGAAAGAATACTGCCCAGCCTCAGACGAAGGTGGCCTGAAGTCGAACAACTGAAATCGAGCGTCTTTTGAACGCGAAAAGTGCGGAAGACGGGGTGCGGCACCTGGGTCATGCCAACCGATGTTTTCTTCCGGCCTTAAGAGACAGTCATAACTCGTTGTAGTTCTTGATTTTTATTATAAATCTACAGCTCTGGTATGCTTTTCGGCCTGTGGCCTGAGGTAGCACCATGCAACTCATCGATATCGGCGTCAACCTGACCAACCCCGGTTTTGCCGGCAAACAGCAGGAAATACTCGACCGTGCCTATGCCGCCGGAGTCTGCCAACTGATTGTGACAGGCACCAGTCTGGAGGGCAGCGAACAGGCGCTGGAGCTGTGCAGGACGCTGGATCAGAGCGGTCAGCGGCTGTTCGCCAGTGCTGGCATCCACCCCCACTCCGCCAGTGACTGGAAGTCCGACAGTGCCGCTCGTCTGAAAGCCCTGCTGATGGAACCGAACGTCTGCGCGGTCGGCGAATGCGGGCTGGATTTCAACCGCGATTTTTCCCCGCGCCCGCAACAGGAAAAAGTCCTCGAGGAACACCTGGCCCTGGCCGTGGAGTTGCAGCGTCCGGTATTCCTCCATGAGCGCGATGCCAACGTCCGTTTGCTGGAGATCCTGCGGGACTACCGCGACCACCTGCCCGCCGCCGTGGTGCACTGTTTCACCGGCGAGCAGAAGGCGCTGTTCAGCTATCTCGACCTGGACCTGCATATCGGCATCACCGGCTGGATCTGCGATGAGCGTCGTGGCACCCACCTGCACCCACTGGTGCGGGAGATTCCCCGGGGCCGCCTGATGCTCGAAAGCGACGCGCCCTACCTGCTGCCACGCAGCCTGCGGCCCAAGCCGAAGAACGGCCGCAATGAACCGGCGTACCTGGGCGAAGTGCTGCGTGAAGTGGCCCAGCACCGCGACGAAAGCCAGGAAGACCTGGCTGCCCACACCAGCGCCTGCGCCCGCGCGTTCTTCAATTTGCCGGGCCTCGACTGAAGCGGCATTGACCCATATCAACAATTGCCTCCCTGAGTAGCGGCACAATAATGGCACCTTGCCAAAACTGTTTCCGCCCTATCAGGGAAGACCCACCATGCGTGCCTGGCTTAGCAATATCTCGCTGAAATACAAGTTCTGGGCCGTGAACGCGGTCGCGTTTGTCACCACCCTGTTTCTGGTGCTGTACGCCGTGCAGTTGGAACAACAGGCCCGCACCGACGCCTCCCGCGCCGCGGTCCAGGCCCAGGCTCACTTGCTCGCCGCCTGGCCCGAAGGCAAGGCCTGGCCCGAGGCTGACAACCTGCTAGTGTTCAAGACCGGTGAAACGCCGACCCTCAAGGGCCAGATGTTGCCGCGTCTCAAGGACGCCAACGGCTGGGTCGCTTACGACTATATGCCACTGTTCGGCGACAACCCGCTGCTCGGCGCACAAGTGCTCGGCCGTGGCGAACAGCAGGTCGCCGTACTCGCCTATGCGCCAAGCCTGGCCCAGGTGTTCAACGAACGTTTCGCCAACTATGCGGTGGCCGTGTTCATCCTGATGCTGGCGATGCTCGGCGCCTCGCAGTTGCTGATCCGCTTCCTGCTCAGCCAGCTCAATACCCTCAAGGACGTGATGCTCCACGTGGAGAAGACCGGCGACCTCTCGGCCCGCGTGCCGTTGGCCGGCAAGGACGAAGTCGGACAAATGGCCAGCGCCTTCAATGCCATGCAAGCCGGCTATCAGCGGGTCGTCGGCACGGTGGCGCGCACGGCGGCGCAACTGGATGTCGGCGCGGCGCGCCTGGCCTCGAGCATGAACGACGTGCGCCACGGCATGCTCGGCCAGCAGAGCGAAACCGACCAGGCCGCCACGGCCATCAACGAAATGTCAGCCACGGTCTATCACATCGCCCAGCACGCCGGCGCCACCCGTGACCTGTCGAAAACCGCCGACGACCTGGCCGGCAGCGGGCACGTCGTAGTCAACCGGGTCCAGCAATCGATCACCGGGCTGTCCAGCGGCGTGCAGCAGACCGCGACGATGATCCAGCAACTGGCCGAGGACAGCCAGAAGATCAATGGCGTGGTCAGTGTCATTCACAGCATCGCCGAACAGACCAACCTGCTGGCACTCAACGCAGCCATCGAAGCGGCCCGGGCCGGGGAAATGGGTCGGGGTTTCGCGGTGGTCGCCGATGAGGTGCGCAACCTGGCCAAGCGCGTACAGAGTTCCACCGACGAGATCACCACCATGGTCTCCGCCTTGCAGGCCGGCACCCGCGACGCCGTGGACTTTATGCAGGAAAGCTCGTTCAAGGCCGACGACTGCGTGCAACAGGCCCGGGAAGCCGGTGAGGCGCTGGAGCAAATCACCAGCGCGGTGGCCCAGATGCGCGAAAGCAACACCCAGATCGCCGTGGCCGCCGAACAGCAGAGCCAGGTCGCGGAGGAAATGAACCGGGCGGTGGTGAGCATCCGCGACGTGACCGAGAACACCGTGCAACAGACCGTGGACTCGGCCACCACCAGCCATGACCTGGCGAAGCTGGCGGGAGAACTGAGCAAGGCGATTGGCCAGCTCAAACTATAGGATCGATAGGAAGAGTTGATTCGCCCGGAAAGCTGGCCAGGCTTACTCTCTGTTCACCGACTATACGAACAGAGGACACGATCATGGGCCAACGTCACCCCAACTTCCCCGCCTGGCAATGGCGGGTTGCCCCCCAAGCTTCGAACGATGGCACCCGCGAAGGCATGCAACTGCTGGCGCTGACCCTGTTCGCACTGTCCTTCCTGCTGGTGAGTTCCGGCGTGTTCGCGCAGAACCCGACCAACTTCGCCGTTGGCGTGCTGGGCCTGGTGGCCGCATTCAGCCTGCGCAGCAAAGGCCAGAGCCTGGCACTGGAAGCCTGAGCCAGCACCGTTCCCCTGAAGACCGGCTTGCCGGCCTCAGGCAAACACGGTAACGGTCTGCCGGCTCAATGCGATCAGCCGTCCATCGGCGCTCCACAACGCCGCCGCCACATGGCCATAGCCGTCGCGGGCATGCTCGATCACCGCGCGGTATTTGCACCAGTCCAGGGTATCGAGTTCCAGCAATGGCTGGACGAACTCCACCGTCCAGGTCAGGGTGCTGCCGGCCGCCGGTTTGCCCAGGTGTGACAACACCGCCGGCGGCCAGGCATCCACCAGGGCCAGCAAGTGCGCCTCGGTCAGCGGCTCTTGCCGGACATCCCCACGCAGTTGCACCCAGCCGCCCATCTCGCGGGATTTGTTACCGGTAAAAGGCATGCCACCCACGCCCCAGCGCATCGACAGATTACGCATGAACTCCGGCATCACTCCCGGGATATAGGGCGCCTCCGGGCATTCGTCCCAATGCTTGAACGTGGCTGCCGGCTCAGCCGCCACCTCCACCACCGATTCCCGCGACGCGCCAAAGCTACCCTGAACCAACGTCACCACCTGGCCATTTTGCATGGCCCGGCCCAGCACCTGGCTGACCGCCTTGCCCTCGCGCAGCACCTCGACTTCAAAGTCGATGGGCACCCCAGGCTCGGCCGGCCCGACAAAAGTGATCGCCAGCGAACGTACCGGCCGCTCGGCCGGTACCCGGGCGCGCATCGCCTCGTATTGCAGCGCCACCATCAGGCCGCCAAACGTGGCCCGTCCCTGCGCCCACTCGGCAGGAATGGAAAGCCCCTTGGGCTCGCGGCGAACCGCATCGAGCAAATCTGAAAAGCGCATGCTGACCTCAGCTGGAAAAAGTCCTACAGAATAGTAACCAGCTCATCCGCGCCACACAGCACTCATACCGGCCAAAGCAGCGGTCAAACAGGCCGCCGGCACTCAACTGAAACAGGTCTCGCTCAACCGATCCAGCACCCGGTCGGCCTTGTTCTCGGCCAGGGCCATGGTCCTGCGCCAACCCGTCACACAGGATTGCAGGTCCGGCTCCTGTTCCGCCCGCAGCAACCATTGCCAGCAATCATGCCAATCACCCAGCGCTTCCTGGGCCGACTTCAGGGATTTCAAGGCTGGCGCCGGCAAGCGGTTCACATGCGGATAGGCTTCGGCGGCGTAACGCACGCGCTTGATCAACAGCCGCAACCGATGGCGGTCATGCAGCGGGTCATGCAAGGCTTCATCCAGCGCCTCCCACTGTTTGGCCAAGCGCTTTTCGATGCGTTTGTGCAGGCCCTTCAACAGGCCCTGGTGTTGCGAAGCCCGGAGAAAACGCGGAAAGGCATCGAGCACACTGAACAGCTGTTTCAGTTCGGGACTACGCGCCACGGCCCAGTAATCATCGGACAACTGTTCCGTACGCCGCGCCGCCGCCACATGATGCCCCTGCCGATGCAGGTAGGCGGCCAGCACTTCACGATCGCGAATCGGCGTGGTAAGGCTGCCGACCTGCTGCGCCGCCTGCTCGACCTGTTCGACACCCGGCAAGCCACGCAACGGCCGCAACAAACTGCGCAGACGCCGTACCGTAGTGCGTAAATCATGCAGGCCCTCCTCGTCGGTCAGCGCATCCACCCGCGCATGACAGGCCAACAAGCGCACTTCCAGGCTCAGGACCTGAACCACCAATTCATCCACCAGGGCAGACATTCGACACTTACTCCCAAATCGAACTTCCAAGACTACGACGCAATGACCGCAACCGCTGTTGCAATGCATCCATCGACGGGGCCTGTTCAGCATAGCGCTGGGCCACGAAGCTCTGGACAAATGCATTGATATTTTCCGCCTGGCGTGGCAGCTCCCGGGCCGCCCGCTCGCCAAACGCCTGTGGGCCCTCGCCCGGTTCGCGCACCAGCCCACGCCGACGCAGGAGCTTTTCAAAGGCGGCGAATACCCGTAGCGACGGATCGGAGGTGTTGCGCCAGGGGCGCAGCAGCAACAGCGAGAGCAGCCCCAGGATCAGCACCAGACCGACCGGCAGGACCCAGGCGGTGAGATCGCCGAACCAGCGCCCCAGCAGTTGCAATTGCTGGTCGCCCTGATAACCCAGGACCCAGCGCTGCCAACCGTAATTGAGATTATCCCAGCCCAGGCGCAGATTATTGAGCCAGGTCAGATGCGGGTAACGCAGCGGTGAGAATGACGAGGCGCCGAGCATATCCTCGTCGGCCGCCAGGGCCTGCTCCAAGCCCTGATCGATACGCTGCGGAGCCACCGCATAGGTCGGATCGACGCTGCGCCAGCCCTGTCCGTCCTGCCAGTATTCGACCCAGGCGTGGGCATCGAACTGACGCACCGTGAGAAAATTGCCCCCCGGATTCAGCTCACCGCCCTGATAGCCGGCCACCATTCGCGCCGGAATTCCCGCCGCCCGCAACACGTAGACCATGGCCCCGGCATAATGCGCACAGAAGCCCTGGCGGCTGTCGAAGAGGAAAGCGTCGATACTGTCGGCGCCCAGGGTCGGCGGCTTGAGGGTGTAGTAATAGGGCTCGTCGTGAAAATGCTTGAGCAGCGCCGCCACCAGCGCCTGGGGTTGTGGATAAGTTTGCCGCAACTGTGTTGCCCACTGCCGGCTGCGCGGATCGCCCTGGGCCGGCAACTGCAAGGCCTGGCGCCGGGCCCGGTCACTGAGTTGCGGATCGCGCATCACCCGCGGCCAGGACTCGGCCCGATAGAGCAAGACCTGCTGCACCGGCCGCTGGCGTTGCACCCGATAGTCCGCCAGTTGGTGCACATCGACCTGATCGGTGCGGGCCACATCCAGTGCCGGCAACCAGGGTTTGCCGCTGGCCTGGAGAATGATGCTGTAGCGCCAGGACTCGCCAGCGGCCTGCCATTTCGGCGCCTGGCTGTAGTTCACCGATGGCGCCTGGCTCCAACGCCGGCCATCGAATTGCTCCAGGGTCAGCGCCCGCCAATACAGGTCGCGACGCGCCGGCATGGGGCCTTCGAAGCTGGCGCGAAAGGCCAGTTCCGCGGAACGCCCAAGCTCGGCCACATCCCCCGGCGACATGCTTTCGGACAACCCGCTCTGTGCCTTGTCGATGGCCAACGGCAATGACCAGAGCGGCGCGATACGGGGGAAAAACAGGAACAGCAGGAGCATCAACGGCAAGGCTTGCAGCAACAGGGTCATGGACAACCACAAGGTCTTCAGCGGCCGGGTCGTCGCGCCTTGCTGCAAACCGACCAGGGCCGCCAGCAGCGCCCCCACCGGCAGCAGGCTGTAGAACGCCCAGGGCAAGCTGTCCTCGAACAGATAGGCCACCGCGACACAGAACAGCCCGAGGAAAATCAGCACCAGGGCATCGCGGCGAGTGCGGGTTTCCACCAGCTTGAGGATAAACATCGCCACCAGCAGCACCGCCCCGGCGTCCAGTCCGATCAGGCTGCTGCGCGAGAGCCAGATACCGCCGATGGTGACCAGCAACAGAAGCAGTTCCATCAGGCGTCCGGGAAAACGCGCGCGCATGCGGTAGACCTGGACCCGCCAGACCGTGCAGCCGAGCCACAACCCGACCATCCACGGCGGCACATGGAACCAGAACGGCAGCATCACCAGGGTCTGGGCCACCAGCAACCAGACCAGGCTGGCGCGGGAAATCAGTGGCGCGGCGCTCATGGGCTTTTCCCGAACAGCGCGAGGGCCCGCAGGCAGGCCTCGCAGTGGGCCGCACCGGTATCGCTGTCCAGCATCTGGTCAGGCAGATGCAGGGAGAACATGGTCTCGCGACGGGACAACTCTAGCACCCAATAACACAGGCGTGACAGGCGCTGCTCGACATCCCCGCCCAGGGCCAGGAAGTCCAGGCACAGCTCACGACCGTCGAGCCGGGCGAATTCCTTGATCAGCAGGCCCTGGCCACGGGAGTAGGCTTTCCAGTGCAGGCGCCGCCAGGAGTCGCCGGGCTGATAGACCTTCAGGCCCTGGTAGTCATCGACACCCTGGCCGTGGGCGCGCATCCCCTCTTCGCGGTCATCGGTGAGCACGCTGGCCAGGGTCGGCAGCTCGCCTTCCAGGGGCTGTGGATAAACCAGCACCTTCTGGCCCAGGTCGAGCCGGCTCCAGGTCCGCAGGATCCCCAGCGGAAAACTGCTTTCGACACCGATGCGCGGCGCGTGCAGCCAGCCGCGCACCAGGGTCGGCCGGTTCAACTCCAGTTCGCAGAAACCCGCGGGCGGCACATCGACGCTGTGCACAGCCTGCGCCGACCAGCCCAGGCCAATGGACTGATGGGCTTTGCCGGCACTCTCCAGGCGCACGAGAAAACGCGCCTGCTCGCCGACAAACACCGCAGGCCCGGTCCCGGCACTGAGCACCAGCCCCTGCAGATTGCGCCAGGTATGCAGGATCGCCACCACGAACACCGACAGCAGCAGGAAGCACAGGGCGTAGGCCAGGCTGCTCTGGTAGTTGATGGCGACCATCAGGATCAGCGCCAGCAGCGCGGCAAATACCCCGCCGGCGCGATTGGGCATGATGAAGATCTGCCGCTGGGTCAGTTGAATCCGCGCCGAGGGCGGCAGGCGCCGCGCCAGCCAGGCCTGCCAGTACTCGCGCAGGCGCCGGATCAAAGCGCCGGCACCTCGCGCAGCAGCCACTGCACCAGGGCGCCACCGCCCTGCCCGGTCGGATCGGCACGCTCGCGCAGGCGATGGCTGACCACCGAGGGCAGGACCGCCTGGACGTCTTCCGGCACCACATAGTCGCGCCCGGCCAACAGTGCCCAGGCCCGGGCGGCGGCGAGGATCGCCAGGCTCGCGCGTGGTGACAGTCCCCAGGCGAATTGCGGCTGGTCGCGGGTCGCGCCAACAAGACGCAGCACATAGTCCACCAACGGATCGCTGGTGCGCACCTGCTTGACCTGCTGTTGCAGCGCCGACAATTCGGCATGGTTGAGGAGCGGTTGCAGTTTTGGCAGCAGGTCGCGGCGCGACACGCCTTGCAGCAGGGCCTTTTCCGCGGCCCGGGCCGGATAGCCGAGGGATACCCGCATCAGGAAACGATCGAGTTGCGACTCCGGCAAGGCGAAGGTGCCGCCCTGGCTGCTGGGGTTTTGCGTGGCGATCACGAAGAACGGCGATGGCAAGGGCCGGGTGGCGCCTTCGATGGTCACCTGGCCTTCTTCCATGGCTTCGAGCAAGGCGCTCTGGCTCTTGGGCGTAGCCCGGTTGATTTCGTCGGCCAGCACCAGCTCGGCAAAGATCGGTCCCGGGTGGAACACGAACAGCCCGCTGTCCTTGTCGAACACCGAGGTGCCGAGGATATCGCTGGGCAACAGGTCGGAGGTGAACTGGATACGCTGGAAGCTCAGGCCAAGGACCTTGGCCAGGGTGTGGCTGAGGGTGGTCTTGCCCATGCCGGGCAGGTCTTCGATCAGCAGATGACCGTTGGCCAGCAGGCAGGTCAAGGCCAGGCGAACCTGCGCATCCTTGCCCAACACCACCTGGTTCACGGCCTGCAGACAGGCTTCCAGTTTACTGCGCATAGGCAGACATCCGAACTTGGGAGAAGCCGAAGATACTACCGTGTTTCTACTGCAGTGCAGGTTTGTGAAATAGCGCTATTTTCCATAACAACACCGAACCTGCTTTCTGCAACAACACCCAACCTGTAGGAGCCTGGCTTGCCAGCGAAGCTATTGGCCGCCTCACGGGCCTCTTCGCGGGCAAGCCCTGCTCCTACAGGGATTGTGTTCGGCCTTGACTGACGGGCATTGGGCATGCCATGCGTCTATAAGGGACCGCGCTAATGGGCTCAACGTCCGGCGCGGGACTCACGGATGTAGAAACGCGCTTTCTCGGCCTTGTTGGTACAGCCCTCATAGGCTTCGAACTGCTGCTGGGTCTTGGCCCCGGTCAGCAGCGACAGCGCCTTGGAGTAGCTCACGGTCCCGGCAAAACCTTCGGCCTTGGCCAGGTCCAGCTCGTGCCAGGCGGCATCCAGTTCGGTACCACAGCTGTCCCGGTAGGCAGTTTTGCCAGCACAACCGGCCAACGCCAACGCAATCAATGGCACACAGATCCAGGCTTTCATCGATGACACCTCAGGAGAAAATAAATACTTGTGCAGGTTATGACGGCACGCCAGGCAAAAAGTGCCTTGGTCTTTCACTCAAGCTTAGCCAATCAAGATGACGATGGGTGCAGTCGAGACAATTCAACGGCAAAGAATAGCCGATGCCACGATTGTACCCGCCTCGCCGGAGGTGCATTGTTAACAACCGCTTGTTCAAGGACTGACTCATGAAAAAACGTGTTGCGCTGGTGCTGGGCTCGGGTGGGGCCCGGGGTTATGCCCATATCGGGGTGATCGAGGAAATCGAAAGACGCGGTTATGACATCGCCTGTATCGCCGGTTGCTCCATGGGCGCGGTGGTCGGCGGCATCTATGCGGCCGGCAAACTCGACGACTACCGCCGCTGGATCGAGAGCCTGGACTATCTGGATGTGCTGCGCCTGGTGGACGTGAGTTTTCGCCTGGGCGCCATTCGCGGCGAAAAGGTCTTCGGGCAGATCCGCAAGATCGTCGGCGAGGTCAATATCGAGGACCTGCGTATTCCCTACACCGCTGTCGCCACCGACCTGACCAACCAGCAGGAAATCTGGTTCCAGGAAGGTTGCCTGCACCAGGCGATGCGCGCCTCGGCGGCGATTCCCAGCCTGTTCACCCCGGTGATGCAAGGCAACCGCATGCTGGTGGACGGCGGCATTCTCAATCCCTTGCCGATCGTTCCGGTGGTCTCCAGCCACTGCGACCTGATCATCGCCGTCAACCTCAACGCCACCAACCAGAAGCAGTACCAGCTACCGGTGATCCAACGACCGCCGGCGTTCAAGAGCCGCTTCAACAACCTGCTCAGTTCCATGGGCTCGCGCCTGCCGTTCCGCCGTAAACAGGCCGAGGAGCTATTGCGCCTGGAACAACAGACCCTCGCCAGCGAGGCTGCCCAGGTCGGCAATCCCTGGCTCGATGGCCAGGAGCCCCAGGCCCGGCAACCGGCTGCCGCACCGCAAAACGACGGCGCGCCGAAGTCCGCCACCGGCTCGTTCATCATCGACAACGTCGGCCCGGCCTCGCTGCTGGACCTGATCAACCAGAGTTTCGAGGTGATGCAGACCTCGCTGGCGCAGTACAAGATCGCCGGCTACCCGCCGGATATCCTGATCAACGTGCCCAAGCGGGTGTGCCGCTTCTTCGAGTTCTACAAGGCCCCGGAGCTGATCGCCCTGGGACGCTTGATTGCCAGCGATACGCTGGACCGCTATGAGGAAGAAGGGCGCCAGGGCTAGTTATCGAGCAACCGGTAACCGACCCCCGCCTCGGTCACGATAAACCGTGGCGCGGTCGGGTCATCCACCAGCTTCTGGCGCAGATGCCCGACCACGATCCGCAGGTAGTGACTGTCTTCGGTATGGGTCGGGCCCCAGATATCCTTGAGCAACTGCTGCTGGGTGATCACCCGCCCGGGGTGCCGCGCCAGTTGCGCCAGCACCGCGTACTCCTTGCGGGTCAGCGCCACTTCCGCGCCATCGAGCAACACCCGCCGGTAGGCCAGGTCGATGGTCAGCGGCCCAAAGGTCAACGCCGCCTCCTGGGCCTCGCCACTGGGCGCCTGGCGCAACAAGGCGCGAATCCGCGCGAGAAACTCCTGGATACCGAACGGCTTGGTCACGTAGTCGTTGGCCCCGCCATCCAGCGCCTCGACCTTCTGCCCCTCGCCGGCCCGCACCGAGAGCACCAGCACCGGCGCCGTGGACCATTCGCGAAACTCACGCAGCACCTGCTGGCCGTCCATGTCCGGCAAGCCGAGGTCGAGCACCAGCAGGTCCGGCTTGTTCAGGGCGGCATGGGCCAGGCCCTCGGCGCCGGTACCGGCCTCCAGCACCTTGTAGCCCTGGGACACCAGGCTGATGCGCAGGAACTTGCGAATCTGCGGTTCGTCGTCGATGACCAGGATGGTCGCGGTCTGGGTCATGGTCTTAACATCATGGCAATCGGTGGCCAAAGCATATCAGGCTTCACTTTCAATGCCCGGTTGCTCCTGCAAAGGGAGGAACAGGGTGATACAGGTGCCATGGCCGTCAATGCCATCGTCCACGGCAATATGTCCGCCGTGTGCGCCGACCATCCCCTGGCAGATCGCCAGGCCCAGGCCCGTGCCTTGCCCGCCGCGATCGCCACGGGCGGCGGTGTAGAACATGTCGAAAATCTTGTGCCGCTCATCTTGCGGAATCCCCGGTCCTTCGTCACTGACGGAAAAAAACAGCTCCTTGTCGGTGGTGCCGGCACGCAGTTGCAGGCGCCCCTGGGGCGGTGAAAAGCGCGCGGCGTTTTCCATCACGTTGATCAGCGCCTGTTCGATCAGCGCCGCGTGCACATAGAGTAGCGGCAAATCCGCCGGCAACTCGGTACTGACCTGCAACGGCGCCAACACCGCCCGCAGCCGGTTCAGTGCGCTGCCGATGATATCCGCCGGCGCGACCCAGTCGCGGGCCAGCTTCAGCGCCCCGTGGCCGAGCCGGGTCATGTCCAGCAGGTTCTGGATATAACGGTCCAGGCGCTCGGCTTCGTCGCGGGTGCCTTCCAGCAGTTCCCGGCGATCTTCCAGGGGAATCGCCTCGCCCAGCGCCAACAGGCTGTCGATGCTGCCGCGCATGGACGTCAGCGGGGTACGCAAGTCATGGGACACCGAGGCGAGCAAGGCACTGCGCAGTTGTTCGGTTTCGCCGTGCAGGCGAGCGGCCTCGAGGTCATCGGCCAACTGCGCCCGGGCCAGGGCCTGGGCCAGCGGCTGGCTGAGGGCGGTCAACAGGCGGCGACGCTGCCCGCTCAGGGTCTGCCCCTCTTTGGGAGAAACCCCCAACAGGGCCAGTGGCCCCTCTTCCGCCGACAACGGCCACCACCACCAACGCCCGAACGGCAGGGTGCCGGTACCCATGCCCGCTGGCTGGTCGTGCTGCCAGGCCCAGTCGGCGGCGGCCCGCTCGGACTCGGAGAAGGTCTGCGGGCCACCGGTCTCGACTTTCCAGCCGCCCTGGCCGTCGCGGTTGAGCAGACAGATTTGCAGCTCTTCCCAGCCACTGAGGTGCTGTGAAGCGGCACTGATGACTGCCTGGCGATCAGTGGCAGCGGTCAGCTTGCGCGACAGGTCGAGCAGTTCGCTGGTTTCTTCCTGGGTATCGCGCAGGGCCTCCAGCTGCCGCCGCTGACGCGCCGCGAGGTTACCGGTGAGCGCTGCCATCAAGAGGAAAAACAGCAGCGTCAGCACATCCTCCTCACGCTGGATGGCGAAGGAGAATTTCGGCGGGATAAACAGGAAGTCGTAACTCAGGAACGACAGCACCGCACAGGCCAGCGACGGCCCCAGGCTGCTGCGCACCGCCACCAGCAACACGGCGGCGAGGAACACCAGGGAAATATTCGGCAATGGCAGCACACTGGCCACGCCCCAGGCCAGGGCGGTGGCCAGGATCGTCGCCACCAGAGCCATCGCGTAGTCGAACCAGACCACCGCTTGCGGATCGCGGGTACGCGCCACCTGTTGCTCTTCGTCACGGTCCAGCACGTTGATTTCCAGGCCGTGGGCATTGCGCAACAAACGCGCCGCCAGGCCTCCGCCAAACAGTCGGCGATGCCAACGTTGCCGTGACTGCCCCACCAGCACCAGGCTGGCGCGGCGTTCGGCGGCATGTTGAATCAGGGTCTTGGCCACTTCCCCGGCGCGCAGCAGCACCACTTCGCCGCCGAGACGCTCGGCCAGTTGCTGGGCACTTTGCAGACGCAGGCGCGACTGCTCGTCGCGCACGCTGCCATTGTCCACATGCACCAGGCTCCAGGGCAGATGCCGGCGCTGGGCGACCCGACTGGCATGGCGCACCAGGCGCTCGGCCTGGGCATCGCCATCCACTCCCACCAGCAGGCGTCCGCGCAGGGCCGGCGCCGCCTGGCCGAGGGTCCGGTAACCGAGGGCCAGGTCGTTGTCGACCTGGGCCGCGGCCGTCTGCATGGCCAGTTCGCGCAAGGCGGTGAGGTTGGTCTGGGTAAAAAATGCATCGATGGCGGCGCGGGCCTGCTCCGGCACATAGACCTTGCCGTCGCGCAGGCGCTCCAGCAGTTCCCGGGGCGGCAGGTCGATCAGCAGCAGTTCGTCGGCCTCCTGCAGAACCCAGTCCGGCAAGGTTTCACGGACCTGCACACCGGTAATACCGCGCACCTGGTCATTGAGGCTTTCCAGGTGCTGGACGTTGACCGTGGTGAACACATCGATACCGGCGGCCAGCAACTCCTGGACATCCTGCCAGCGTTTGACGTGACGGCTGTTGGGGGCGTTGCTGTGGGCCAGTTCATCGACCAGCACCAGCTTGGGCTTGGCCTTGAGCAGGCCGTCGAGGTCCATTTCTTCAAGCAGGACCCCGCGATATTCGGAGCGCACCAGCGGCTGCTGCGGCAAACCGCTGAGCAACGCCTCGGTTTCCGCACGGCCGTGGGTTTCCACCACCCCGGCGAGGAGCTTCACACCCTGGCGCAGTTGAGTGTGGGCGGCCTGCAACATGGCGTAGGTCTTGCCGACACCGGGCGAAGCGCCGAGGAAGACCTTGAGCCGGCCACGACCGTCGCGGGGCAGTTCTGCTAGGAGCGCGTCGGCGCGACCGGAATCACTCATGTCATCGGTTCTCACTTATGAAGCTGACACCACCGCTCCTTGTAGGAGCCGGCTTGCTGGCGATAGCGGTTATCCAGGCAACAACGATGTCGGCTACCAGATCGCATCGCCAGCAAGCCGGCTCCTACAAGGTTCGCGGTGTTGGCGGCATTGGCCGCGTTACTTCGAAACTTCGGCCAGGGCCGCATTCAAGGCAAGCACATTGACCACCGGTGGGCCAATCAGCGGTTGCTCGATATGCATTTCAACCAGTCGCTCGACATCGGCCGTCGGCAGGTTGCGCGCCTGAGCTACCCGCGCCAGTTGATAGCGAATCGCTTCAGGTGGCAAGTGCGGATCGAGGCCGCTGGCCGAGGTGGTCAGCATCGACAGAGGCACCGGGCCCTGGCCGGGCACCGCCTGCTTGGTCGCATCGTCGAAGATCCGCGTGGCCAGGGCCGGGTTGCTCGGGCTCAGGTTGCTCGACGAGCTCGACACGGTGGCAAAGGCCCCCGCCGAAGGCCGCGGATGGAACCAGGTGTCACCGGTGAAATCCTGGGCAATCAGGCTCGAGCCACGGACCTTGCCGTCGGCATCACGCACCAGGCTGCCATTGGCCTGCGCCGGGAAGACCACCTGGGCCACGCCGGTGACCACCAGGGGATAGGCGACACCGGTAATCAGGGTCATCAGGACCAACAGGCTCAAGGCCGGACGTACTACGCTGGACATGTTCAATTCCTCAAATTCAGGGGTACACAACCTGCAGGCGCCGGCTTGCCGGCCCCTGCAGAAAAACGCGTCACACCAGGTGCAGCGCCGTCAGCAGCATGTCGATGGCCTTGATCCCCACGAACGGCACCACGATCCCGCCTAGCCCGTAGATCAGCAGGTTGCGCCGCAACAGGTGGGCGGCACTCGCCGCCTGCACCCGCACGCCACGCAGGGCCAGCGGGATCAGCACGACGATGATCAGGGCGTTGAACACGATCGCCGAGAGGATCGCGCTCTGCGGGCTGGTCAGGTGCATGACGTTGAGCACGCCCAGCTGTGGATAAATCGAGGCGAACAGCGCCGGCAGGATGGCGAAGTACTTGGCCACGTCGTTGGCAATCGAGAAGGTGGTCAGCGCCCCTCGGGTGACCAGCAATTCCTTGCCGATCTGCACCACGTCCAGCAGCTTGGTCGGGTCGCTGTCGAGGTCGACCATGTTCGCCGCTTCGCGCGCGGCCTGGGTACCGTCGTTCATCGCCATGCCGACGTCGGCCTGCGCCAGTGCCGGGGCGTCGTTGGCACCGTCACCGCACATCGCCACCAGACGACCGTCGTTCTGTTCCAGGCGAATCCGCGCCAGCTTCTTCTCCGGAGTGGCTTCGGCCAGCACATCGTCAACCCCCGCCTCGGCCGCGATAGCCGCCGCGGTCAGCGGGTTGTCGCCGGTCACCATCACGGTGCGGATACCCAGCTTGCGCAATTCGGCGAAGCGATCACGAATGCCTGGTTTGACCACATCCTTCAGGTGAATGGCCCCCAGCAGACGACCATCGGCGCAGACCAGCAACGGCGTACCACCGCTCTGGGCGATCCGGTCGACTTCCCGGGACAAAACCGGCGACAGGTCGCTGCGTTTCTGGCCGACAAAGGCCAGCAGTGAATCCACCGCGCCCTTGCGATAGACCCGGCCCTGGTAGTCGACACCCGACAGCCGCGTTTCGGCGCTGAACGGTACGGCGGTCAGTTCGGCCGCGGTCGGTTCTTGCTGCGGATGCAGTTCACGCAGGTACTCGACAATCGACTTGCCTTCGGCGGTGTCGTCCGCCAGCGAAGCCAGCAAGGCGCCTTCAGCCAGCTCCTTGGCGCTGACGCCAGGGGTGGCGTAGACCGCCGTGCAGCGACGGTTGCCGAAGGTGATGGTGCCGGTCTTGTCCAGCAACAGCACATGCACGTCACCCGCCGCTTCCACCGCGCGGCCGGATTTGGCGATCACATTCAAGCGCACCAGGCGATCCATCCCGGCGATACCGATGGCCGAGAGCAGGCCGCCGATGGTGGTCGGAATCAGGGTCACCAGCAATGCCACCAGGAACACCAGCGGCAGGCTGCCACCGGAGAAGTGGGCGAACGGCTGCAGGGTCACCACCACCAGCAGGAAGATCAGGGTCAAGCCGATCAGCAGGATATCCAGCGCCACTTCGTTGGGGGTCTTCTGGCGCTTGGCACCTTCCACCAACGCGATCATGCGGTCCAGGGTCGACTCACCGGGGTTGGCGGTGATGCGCACGATCAGCCAGTCGGACACCAGGCGGGTATTGCCGGTGACCGCCGAGCGGTCGCCGCCGGACTCACGAATCACCGGCGCGGACTCACCGGTAATCGCCGCTTCGTTGACCGCGGCGATCCCTTCGATCACCTCGCCGTCGCCAGGGATCATTTCCCCGGCGGCCACCCGTACCACGTCACCTTTGCGCAGGTTGGCGGCGGGAACCGATTCGAAGCTGCCATTGGCCTTGCGGCGATGGGCCACCAGGCCTTCGCTGCCGGCCTTCAGGCTGTCGGCGCGGGCCTTGCCGCGCCCTTCGGCCAGGGCCTCGGCAAAGTTGGCGAACAACACGGTGAACCACAGCCAGAGGGCGATCTGGGCGGAGATAAAGATCGAAACAGTGCTGTCCGGCACAAAGCACAGGACAGTGGTCAGGATCGCCGTCAGTTCGACCACGAACATCACCGGTGCACGTTGCAACTGGCGCGGGTCGAGCTTGACGAAAGCCTGGACCAGGGCCGGACGCCACAGGGCGGACATCGCGGTCTTGGCTGGCTCGGCCGGTCTGGCTTGCGCCGTTTTTGCTGCGGGAAGAGGCATATTCATCATTATTTCCTCAGAAACCCATGCTCAGATGTTCGGCAATCGGGCCCAGCGCCAGCGTCGGCAGGAAGGTCAAGCCACCCACCAGCAGGATGGTCACCGTCAGCAACGTGACAAACAGCAGGCCATGGGTCGGAAAACTGTTCTGGCCAATCGGTGCGGTCTTCTTCATCGCCAGGCTGCCGGCCAGGGCCAGTACCGGGAAGATGTAACCGAAGCGACCGAGCAGCATGCTCAGGCTCATCATCAGGTTGTGGAACGTGGTGTTGGCACTGAAACCACCGAACGCCGAACCGTTATTCGCGGTGGCCGAGGTGTAGGCGTACAGCAGTTGACTGAAGCCATGGGGCCCCGGGTTGCTGACGGCCGCGGCAGGTCCAGGCAGGCTGGCAGCCAGCGCGCCGAGCACCAGGGTGCCCACTGGCATCACCAGCAAGGTCACCACCAGCAGTTGCACTTCCTTGGCCTGGAGTTTCTTGCCCAGGTATTCCGGAGTACGACCGATCATCAGGCCCGCGAGGAACACCGCGATCAGCACGTTCAGCAGCATGCCGTAGAGGCCCGCGCCGACGCCGCCGAAGATCACTTCGCCGACCATCATGTTGACCAGCGCCACCATCCCGCTCAGGGGATTGAGGCTGTCATGCATGGCGTTGACCGAACCGTTCGAGGCGGCGGTGGTGGTCACCGCCCACACCACGCTGGCGGTAGTACCGAAGCGGGTTTCCTTGCCTTCCAACGGAGCGGTCTGCTCCACCAGCGGATTGTGCAACGCCGGGTTCGGCTGATATTCGGCATACAGCGACACCGCGCCGCCGATCAGCAGCAGGGCGAGCATGCAACCCATGATGGCTCGGCTCTGGCGCAGGTCCTTGACGTAATGCCCGAAGGTGAACACCAGCGCCGCCGGAATCAGGATGATCGACACCAGTTCGATCAGGTCGCTCAGGGCGGTCGGGTTTTCGAACGGATGGGCCGAGTTGACGCCGAAGAAACCGCCGCCGTTGGTACCCAATTGCTTGATCGCGATCTGGCTGGCCGCCGGGCCCAGGGGAATAACCTGGTCGGCGCCCTGCAGGGTCACGGCATTGACGTAGTGGGCGAAGGTCTGCGGAACACCCTGCCAGACCAGGAACAGCGCCATGATCAGGCACATCGGCAGCAAGCCATAGAGAATGGCACGGGTCATGTCGACCCAGAAGTTGCCCAGGGTCGCCGTTGAACGTCGGCTGATGCCGCGGCACAGAGCGACCAGTACGGCCAGGCCGGTGGCGGCACTGGCAAAGTTCTGCACCGTGAGGCCGGCCATCTGGCTCAGGTAGCTCAGGGACGCTTCACCGCTGTAGTTCTGCCAGTTGGTGTTGGTCATGAAACTGATGGCGGTGTTGAACGACAGGGTCCACTCCAGACCCGGCAGATTCTGCGGGTTGAGCGGCAGGTACTGCTGGAACAGCAGGATCGCGAACAACACCAGGAAGCCCGCGAGGTTGAAGGCGAGCAAGGCCAGGGCATATTTCTGCCAGCTCTGCTCGCTGCTGGCATCGACCCCGGACAGGCGATAACAGGCCCGTTCCAGCGGCCCGAACACCGGCGTCAGCCAGGTCCGCTTACCTTCCATCACGTTGTAGTAGAACCGCCCTAATGCCGGTGCCGGCGCAAGCACCAGCACGAGAAACGCCAGGATCAGCAAATAGTCATAACTGTGCATACCTGCCGCTCCTAGTTCCGGTCCGCGCGCAACAGCGCAACCAGTAGATAAATGAACAGCGCCACAGCCAGCAGCAGTGACACCCCGTCCAGAATGCTCATGGAATTTCCCCTTGGTACGGCAACGGCCGTGTGTGGGGCTTATTGTCGTGAGGGAGGCCGTAAAGGAACGAGGGCGAGGCCGGGGGCGATGCGTAAAGAAGGCGTAAAGAGTGACTTTACGTAGGAGTTACACCCTAGAATCCGTAGGAGTTCCAGGGAGATGACCGATTTGACGCGGGCCGCTTGTATCAGTCTCGATACAAAACCGACAAGCGGCCAACATCCGCCCCCTGTAGCTTCGTGCATAGCTACACTTGAAAGGGATTCCGGCCTTCGGACCGGGTACCTATCCTGCAACAATTCGCGGCCCCTCTTTCGTGGTTGGCCGCTTACCGGTAGATAATCGCCCGCATGCAGAACACTCCCGCTCCTCTGGCTGATGTCAACAAACCGCTCTCACCGAGCGATGACAAGCGCTGGAATGTCCGCGCGCTGATCGTCGATGACGATATTCCCATCCGCGAACTGCTGATCGACTACCTGGCACGCTTCAGCATCCAGGCCACCGGTGTCACCGACGGCGCCGGCATGCGCCAGGCCTTGCAGCTTGAAACCTTCGACGTGGTGGTCCTCGACCTGATGCTTCCGGGTGAAGACGGCCTGTCGCTGTGCCGCTGGCTGCGCACCGAATCGGACATCCCGATCCTGATGCTCACCGCCCGTTGCGAACCCACCGACCGGATCATCGGCCTGGAACTGGGCGCCGACGATTACATGGCCAAGCCCTTCGAGCCCCGTGAGCTGGTGGCCCGGATCCAGACCATCCTGCGCCGGGTACGTGACGACCGCACCGAACAGCGGGCCAATATCCGCTTCGACAACTGGCGTTTGAACAGTGTGCTGCGCCAGCTGATCGCCGACGACGGACTGGTGGTGCCGCTATCCAACGCCGAGTTCCGCCTGCTCTGGGTGTTTATCGAACGCCCGCGCCGGGTCCTCAGCCGCGAGCAGTTGCTCGATGCCGCCCGGGGTCGCTCCATCGAGGCCTTCGACCGCAGCATCGACCTGCTGGTCTCGCGTCTGCGACAGAAACTCGGCGACGACCCGAAATCGCCGCAATTGATCAAGACCGTGCGCGGTGAAGGTTACCTGTTCGACGCAAAAGAGATCGGCTGATGCGTACACGCCTCGACACGCTGTTCGGTCGCCTGTTCGGCGTGTCGCTGGTGGCGATCATCCTCGCCCATTTGCTGGGTTTTCTCTGGTTCCATCATTACGGTGGCGGGCCACCACCGCCGCCACCTCCCGGCATGATGGAAAATTTCGACCCCGACCATCCGCCGCCCCACCGCCGCCCGCCCCGGCCCTGGTTCGGCGGACCGCTGGTGCCGCTGACGCTGCAGATCATTTCCCTGGTGATTGTCGCCTGGTATGGCGCCAAGCTGCTGTCGCGGCCGATCCAGCGCCTGAGCGACGCCGCCGAACGTCTCAGCGAAGACCTCAACAGCCCGCCGCTGGATGAAACCGGCCCGCGTGAGGCACGGCTGGCGGCCAACACCTTCAACCTGATGCAGCAACGCATCCGTGAACAGGTGCAGCAACGCGGGCGCATGCTCGGCGCGGTGTCCCACGACCTGCGCACGCCGCTGTCACGCCTCAAGCTGCGGCTCGAACAGGTCGACAACATGAAACTCCAGGGTCAGATGCGCCAGGACCTGGACGACATGATCGGCATGCTCGATGCCACCCTCAGTTACCTGCATGAGCAGCGCACCAGCGAAGCCATGCAATGGATGGACGTCCAGGCGCTGGTCGAATCCCTCTGCGAAAACGCCCAGGACCAGGGCTCGCAGGTCCAGGCCAGCGGCCACTGCGCGCCGTTGCTGGTGCAGCCCATGGCATTGCGTTCGTGCCTGAACAACCTGCTGGACAATGCCCTGCGTTATGCCGGCGACGCCCTGATCACCCTGGAAGACAGCCGTCGGCAATTGCTGATCCGGGTGATCGACCATGGTCCGGGGATTGCCGCGGAAAAACGCGAGGCGGTGTTCGAACCCTTCTATCGCCTGGAAGGTTCGCGCAACCGCAATTCCGGCGGCGTCGGCCTGGGCATGACCATCGCCCGGGAAGCGGCCCAGCGCCTGGGCGGCGAGCTGACCCTGGAAGAAACCCCGGGCGGCGGCCTGACCGCCGTGGTCCGTCTGCCCCGGGCCTGAGCCCTCTGTGTAACAACAGGTACAAAGCCCACACACCCTCGACACCTGAGCCTTGGAGTCTGCACAAGCCGATGCACTGTCATTGGCTTTGCCAACACTTAGGGAGTGTGCACTTATGAGCACGATCAGTAGCGTCAGCAACTACTCGAGCTATACCGGTTACAACACCAGCAGCACGACAGCGACACAACGCCAGCAACAGTTCCAGAAGCAACTGCTGGCCAAGCTCGACACCAATGGTGACGGCTCCATCAGCAAGGACGAACTGAACGCCGCCCTATCGCAGAACAGCGGCAGCAAAGTGCTCAATGACCTGAGTCAGAATTTCAGCGCGCTGGACACCGACGGCAGCGGCACCATCAGTGCCACCGAACTGTCGGCGATGAAACCCCACGCCCACGGCGGTCATGGCGGCGGCAAGCCCGATACCCAACTGGCCGATGAGCTGCTCCAGTCCCTGGACACCAATGGTGACGGTTCCATCAGCAGCAGCGAACTGGCCGCCGGGCTGACCAACGCTGGCAGCACCGCCGACAGCTCCTCGCTGTTCAGCGCCCTGGACACCGACAACAGCGGCAGCATCAGCAGCAGCGAACTGGCTTCGGCCCTGTCCGGAATCCAGCCGCCACCACCACCGCCACAAGCCGTGTCCGCCACTGACCTGTTCAGTGAACTGGACACCAATGGCGACGGCAGCATCAGCCAGGCCGAGTTGACCAGCGCCTTGCAGGGCACCTCGACCAGCAGCTCGAGCACTGACGCGACCAGCACCACCAGCACCAGCAGCAGCAGCTTCAACGCCACCACGTTCCTGCTCCAGGCCCTGGCCAATGCGAGCGGCAGCAGCAACAGTGGTAGCGGCTCGGGTACCGGTTCGGGCACCAATAGCCAGACCGCCCAGGACAACATCAAAGAGGCGTTGAGCCGCTTGATGGTCAACCTCAAGAGCCAGACCGTGGCGCAGAGCGGTAACGTCACTGCCGCTGCGGCCTGATCCATCGGCTGTAAGAACACACCTGACCTTGTAGGAGCGTGGCTTGCCCGCGAAGCTTTTAGCGGTCTCAAGGGCCTCTTCGCGGGCAAGCCACGCTCCTACAGGTTCGGTGCTGCTTTCAAGATCGAACGAAGATCAGGACTTCTCTTCACGCCGCGACTGGCTCGCGCTCCAGTCGATCAGCAAGCTGTAGGCCACCGCCAGCAAGGTCGGGCCGATAAACAGGCCGATAAAGCCGAAGGCGATCAAGCCGCCAAACACTCCCAGCAACACAATCACCAACGGCAGGTTGCCGCCACGGCTGATCAGGTACGGCTTGAGTACGTTGTCCACGCCACTGATGATGAACGTGCCCCAGATCCCGAGAAACACCGCCATCCCGTACTCGCCTTTCCAGGCCAGCCAGGCCGTGGCGGGAATCCAGACCAGCGGCGGGCCCATGGGAATCAGGCTGAGCAGGAAGGTCGCGATGCCCAGCACCAGGGCCCCGGGAATACCGGCGATCAGGAAGCCGATCAACGCCAGCAGGGCCTGGGCCGCCGCCGTGCCGATCACACCGTTGACCACCCGCTGCACCGTGCCCGCCACCAGCTCCTGGTAGTAATCGGCACGCTCGCCGATCAGCCGCTCCAGCAAGCCGTGGATAAAGGTCGCCAGTCGTGGACCGTCGCGATAGAAAAAGAACACGAAGACAATGCTCAGGGTCAGTTCGAGGATCCCGCCGCCGATCTGCGCGCTGCGCGCCAGCAACCAGTTGCCGACCTGCCCCAGATAAGGCTTGATCGTCACCAGCAAGGCCGCGCCCTGCTGGTCGATGGTGTTCCAGAGACCCACCAGGCGTTCGCCGACGATCGGCAAGCTGCCCAGCCAGGCCGGGGCCGCGGGCAGCCCGTCGACCTGGGCATCCTTGATAAAGGTCACCGCATCGCGCACATGGTCCGCCAGGTTGAGCCCCAGCCAGACCAGGGGCACGGCCACCAGCAACATCCAGCCCAACGTCAGCAGCCCGGCCGCCAGGGATTCGCGGTGACCGAGCACACGGGTCAACAGGCGCATCAGCGGCCAACTGGCAAACGCCAGCACGGCGCCCCAGAACAGCGCCGACCAGAACGGCGCCAGCACCCACAAGGTGGCACCGAACAGTACCAGGAGCAGTATCTGCACCAGCAGACGATCATTATTGGGCATGGTCTTTCCAGACAAGAGACGGCAATGAAAGCGTAGGCCAAGCCTGGGTCAGGCGTTTACCGACAGACGACCCGGGTTCAGCGGTAAACGCGCATGATCGTCTCTCGGTGGTCATTCGTACAGCGTCTAACGCAGCAATTCGATATGCAAACCACTGGAGGTGGCGCTGCCCGCCTCCAGGCGCGCGGCCCTCACGCCCTGGGCCATCAGCGCCTGGCGCCAGGCCTCGGCGGAAGCTCCAGAAAGGCTGACCCGCAAGGTAGCGTCCAGGTTCAGGCCCCGGGAAATCAGGGTGACCCAGGTATCCTGGGGGGCGCCGGCCAATTTCGGGAAGTCGAGCTTGCCGGTATCGCGCAGTTCCCGCAGCAAGGTCGCGGAGGTGGGCAGCAATTCGCCCAGCGGCGAAGCGGAGGCGAACTGCTCCACATGCAGGTAGGCGCGGCGGTTGCCGCGAGTGATGCTGTACAACGCCACCAGCGAATTGTCCGCCGGGGCCGCAAGGCGCAGCAGCAGGTAAGCCTGCTGATCGTCGGCACCGGACAACGTGGAATTACCGAACACTTCATTGGCCCACAGGCTGTTTTCCCCACAGTCGCGGGCCTGGCACCAGAACAGCAACTGCGCGCCCTCCTTCTGCAAGGCTTCGCGCGCCGCGGTGAAGGCTTCGTCGGCGCCATGCTCGGGCGGCAGCTCATAGGTCACCGAGGTCATCTGCCCACGGGCGCTGACCTGGGCATCGGTGCGCAGGCGGTTGCTGATCTTGCGGATCGCGCTCTGTGGATAAATCCGTTCCAGCTCGGCCGGCGCCCGATAGTCGACGATCTGCGCATCGGCCAGACGCGGCACCAGCGCCAGGTCATGACTGCCTGGTACATCGGCGGCGAAAAGCGGCGAACTGCAGCAGGCCATCCCAAAGGCGCAGGCCAGGGCTGTGGATAACTTCATCATCGGATAGACAGGGCCTGAACGGTAAGCGCGATAACCGGAACAGAACGTGCCGGAACAGGACGACTCAAGGTCGTGTGGAGGTCGAGGTCTGGCATGGTTGTCTCCCTTTCAACCCACCAAGCCTCGACAGTTGCAGGCGACAAGTCAAGGCGTGGAGAAAAAGCGATTGAAACAGTCTGCGACAAGGATGGCCCCGGCCTCGTCGTTCAAGTGCAGATGGTGCCCACCCGGCAGGTGCTCCAGGCTAAAGGGTAGACGATCGAGCAAGTCCTTGTGCTGGGCCAGTATGCCTTGCTCGGCCACCACCAACTGCGCCGGGCAGGCGATACGACGGATAAAGGCCATGGCCTGCTCCTCGGTCAGGCGCAACGGCGACGGCAGGGTCAGACGGTTGTCGCTGCGCCAGGTGTAGCCCCCGGGCACCGGCATCAGTCCGCGCTGGGCCAGCAACTCAGCGGCTTCACGGCTGACCGCCACCATCCCTTTCATGCGCGCTTCGATGGCCCGGTCCAGGGTCCCATGCACCGACTTGCGCTTGTCCTGCAATTCCAACTGCGCCTGCAAGGCCATGCCCAGGCGTTCGGCGGCGTTTTCGTCACTGCTGGTAGGGGGAATCACGCCGTCGATCAGGGCCAGGCGCGTCACGCGCTCCGGCAAGGCACCGGCCAGCACGATCGAGACAATCGCGCCCAACGAATGCCCCAACAGGCTGAAGCGCTTCCAGCCCAACTGTTCAGCCACCTGCAAGACATCGTAGACGTAGTCCCACAACGCATACCCGGCGCCCACCGGTCGATGTCCGGAATGCCCGTGCCCGGCCATGTCCAGGGCGACGATACGCAGGCCGTGCAGCTTCGGCGCCAGGCGCGCGAAGCTGTTGGCGTTGTCCAGCCAACCGTGCAGGGCAATCACCGGCTGCCCGTCCTCGGGACCGAACAGATGAGCCGCCAACTCAATATGCGGCAGGCTCAGGCGTACCTCTTCGACCGGATGGCTCATGCGCAACGTCCCTGCCCGTCCTGGCGTTCCCAGCGGGCGAAAATATCCTTGAGCAAACGCGCGGTGTCCTGCGGACGCTCCAGGGGAAACATGTGGCCGCCGGGCATGCTCAGGGATTCGCCATGGGGCAGGCGGCCGACACTGCGGGTGTGATGGGGCATGACCACCCGGCTCTGCTGGCCACGGACCACCGCCAGCGGCACCTTCAAATGCCGGGCCAGGCCCGGGCTGGTGTGCGGCACACCACGATAGATGCTGATTTCCGTGGCCGGATCGAAGCTCAGGCGCAAGCGCCCGCCGTCCTGGCGCAGACCATGTTGCAGGTACGCGTCGAAGCACTCCGGATCAAAGCCGCGAAACAGGGTCTTGCCGGCAAAGTACTGACGCGCGGCGGCGAGGTCGGTGAACTCTTCCCGACGCCCCAGGGTGCGCCCGGCCGGCGTCAGCCGATCGATAAAACCCAGGCGCTTGGCGGCGCGGATCACCCACTGGTCGGCACGGGTCAGCACCGGCGAGTCAAGCATCACCACGCCCCTGTAGAGCTGCGGGCGACGCAGGGCCGCGTGCAGATGCAGGACACCGCCCAGGGAATGGCCGACACCCCAGACCGGTTCGGGCTGCTGCTCCAGATGGTGGATCAGTTCGTCGACCAGGTTGTGCCAGTTATCGTCCGCCGGGAAACGCGGGTCGTGGGCATGCTGTTGCAGATGCGCCACCTGATATTCCGGGGCCAGCGCGGCGAACAACTTGCCGTAGGTCCCCGAGGGAAAACCGTTGGCGTGGGCAAAGAACACGGGTTGCGACATACCGGGAGCATCTCGAAAAAGACAGGTGTTCATTGTCGGCACGCGCGGGTCCCACAGCAATGACCGTAACTGCCAGGAATGATGACAGTCCGGCCATGGCTATGACCCGGCTCAGCGCGCCGGCGGTGTTTGCCCCAGCGGCACCACGGCCATGGTCAGGCGCGACACGCAGCTGGCCTTGCCCTCGTCACTGCTCAGGCGGATATCCCAGACATGGGTGGTGCGACCGATATGAATGGCCTTGGCCACGGCGGTCACCCGCCCGCTGCGCAAGCCGCGCAGGTGGTTGGCGTTGATTTCCAGGCCCACGCAATAGAATTTGCTCGCGTCGATGCACAGGTAGCTGGCCATCGAGCCGACGCTTTCGGCCAGCACCACCGAGGCGCCGCCGTGCAGCAGCCCGTAGGGTTGGTGGGTGCGATGATCGATCACCATGCTGGCGGTCAGCGATTCATCGTCAAAGGCTTCGAAGCGAATATCCAGCAGTTCGCCGATGGTGTTTTTCTGCGAGGCATTGAGTTGTTCGAGATTCGGTACGGTGCGCCACAAAGCCATGTTTGATTCCCCTACTGTGGTTGTTCGTCATGCCGGCGGCCAGCCAACCAAGCAGACGCTCGGTCGACTATTTCACGGAAGAACAGAAGCTCGCAAGCTGAAAAAGGCCCTGCGGCACGCAGGAGGCAACAGCCCACACGAGGAAATCCGGGCGGAATCTGATAGTCGCCAAGGGGCATATCGCGTCGAATTTCCGCCTTCCAGCCCTTGCAAGAGATCTCCATGGCAACGATAGGCCGTCTTCTTCGTCGCTTCATGCCCTCGGGTGACCCCCAGGTCCCCGTTCTCTCACCCCCCCACCCGAGCGAGCTGCACAGCCGCACGATCTGCGAGCTGATGCCAGACGATTTCTCGCAGATCGAACGGGACCTGACCCTGCTGGGTTTGAAGGACTCACTGGCCCAGGCTCGGGTGTTCCTCGGCAGCGCGCCGTCCCTGCGCCAGTACCCGTTGGCCGACCTGCTGGAATTGATGGTGGCCGCCGCCGCGCGCTTTACCGGCATCCTCAACAGTTGGGACGGCGTTCACCTGGACGGTGGCGGCCGGGTATCCCTGCATGTGCAGAAGAAACTCTTCGACTTGCGGGTGCCGCCCTCGCTGTCACCGCAACTGACCAACGCCCTGAAGCGCTGCGCCCAGAACATTGCCACCAAGGATCATCAAGCCGTCGCGTGCCTGCCATTCCAGGACGACGAAACCCGCCGTGCGTTCAGGTACTGGAGCAAGGCGTCCATCTGCCAGGCGTTACGGACCTTGCAGGTGACCAACGTCAATATGATCGGCGTCGACCTGAGCGGCGGCGATTTACGCGGGGTGAGATTTTTCGGGCAATACCAGGAGGCCGACTTCAGGGCGGCCAACCTCAACGGCGCATTGCTCTCGAGTGGTTTCAAAAGCAACGACTTCAGCCATTGCGACCTGAGGAATGCGGTGCTCTCCGGTCACTTTGAAGCCTGTCTGTTCAAGGGCGCCAAGGTCAACGCCGCGACCTTGAAAAACACCCGCACCGACCTGCTCGGCGCGGTGTTGAGTCACTGAACCTCAGGGGTGCCTGACGCCCAGCAGCGTCATCGCCCCGTCCAGCGGCAACTCCCCTTCCAGCTCGGCCAGGCTGGCCGTGCCCATGGGCTCCGGCTGGCGCACATGGCCGTGCTGCAACAGGCTGAGCAGATTGCCCACCAACGGCTGATGGCTGACCAGCAACAGGTTCTCGCCGGTGTCGAGCCGCTGGCTGACATCCCGCGGATTACCCTCGGGGGTCAGCCAGGGCACGGTGATGATCTCTGCATCGAAACCCAGCGCATCACGTACCAGCTGCGCGGTTTGCTGCGCCCTCAGGTAAGGACTGGCGTAGATCGCCTGCAACGGCTGGCCGATCAGGTGCGCGGCACTGCGCAGGACCTGCTCGCGGCCGTGGGCGGTCAACGCCCGTTCGGCGTCGCTGCGGGCCTGGGGTTCAGCTTCACCATGACGCAGAACCCAGACTTTCATAGCTTGGGCTCCTCATCACGGGCCGGATGCGGCGCTGGCGGCACCACATGCGGGGCTTCGCCTTCAGGAGCCCGTGGGGTCGGCCAATCGGCGAACGGCCAGGGCTTCTGTTCGGTATGGAAACTGCCGAAGCGACCGATCTGGGCCAGGAACTGGCTCAGGCTGTCGCCGAAGTTCATCAGGTTGGCGCTTGGCGCGCCGTAGAACAATCTGTAACCCAGTTGCACCAGCACCACCCCGCCGAGGATGAACTGCGCGACCTGCCAGACCAGCAGGAACACCAGCATCCAGACAATGCGCAACACAATGGATTCGTACTTGGACTCGTTCATGGCTCGCTCCCGTGGCGCTGAATATCAGTTGAAACCGCTGGTGGAAATAAAATCGACATCGGTTTTCGGCTCGCCGCGCATCAATAGCTCGATCACCTGGGTCAGGGTTCGCCCTTCAAACAGAATGGCATGCAAACCGGCCACCAGGGGCATATAGACCCCGACTTCCTGCGCCTTGACCTTCAGCACCTTGAGAGTATTGACCCCTTCGGCGACTTCACCCAGGCGGGTGACCGCCTCTTCCAGGCTCAGGCCCTGGCCGAGGGCAAAGCCGACCTGATAGTTGCGGCTCTTGGGTGAGGAACAGGTGACGATCAGGTCGCCGACCCCGGCCAGGCCGAGGAAGGTCATGGGGTTGGCGCCCTGGCTGACGGCAAAGCGGGTCATTTCCGCCAGGGCCCGGGTAATCAGCATGCTCTTGGTGTTCTCACCCATGTCCAGCGCTACCGCCATGCCGGCAATGATCGCGTAGACGTTCTTCAACGCCCCGCCCAGCTCGACGCCGAAGCGGTCGGCGCTGGCATAGACGCGGAAGGTCCGCCCATGCAGCGCGGCCTGGACACGGCTGCAAAGCTCTTCGTCCTCGCTGGCGACCACCGTGGCGGTCAAGGCGTGCTCGGCCACTTCGCGGGCCAGGTTCGGCCCGGACAACACGCCGATCCGTGCTTGCGGCGCGATATCTTCGAGGATCTCGCTCATCAGCTTGAAGGTGTGGGCCTCGATGCCTTTGGTCAAGCTCACCAGCAGCTTGCCCACCAGGCGCCCGGCATGGGGCGCCAGCACACTGCGCAAGGCGCTGGAGGGCAAGGCGACAAAAAACAGTTCGCAGTCGTCGAGGGTCGCGACCAGGTCGGTGACCGGCTCGACCGCCGGATGCACCTTGATGCCCTTGAGGTAACGCGGATTCTCGCGATTGACGCGAATGGACTCGGCCTGCTCGGGATCGCGCATCCATTGGCGCACCCGGTGACCGTTCTCGGCCAGCAGATTGGCGATGGCGGTGCCGAAACTTCCGCCACCCAGAACCGCGATTGGGTACTGTTCAGTCATATGTAACCCGTCTATCCCTACCAATGGCGATGGCTGCATTATACGGAGCACGCCACCGGCAGCCAGCCCCAATACGAATCCCCTGGCCTGAGCGCTTGACCGATTCAGCCTATACAATGACGGCCATACGCCATGGCAAACCCGGCAAGCTCGGTTAACATGCACGGCTATTATTATTTTCAAGGCTGTGCCGTGTCTTTTGGCCCTCCCACCACGCGTTCCTCCTTCGTCCTGGCCCTGATGTTCAGCGGCCCGTTGCTGGCTGACGACCTGTTTATGGAAAACCAGCCCCTGCCCGAGGTGCTGACGGCCACCCGCCTGAAACAATCGCCGGCCGCGGTACCCGGCAGCATGACGGTCATCGACAACGAACTGATCAAGGCCAGCGGCGCCCGGGATATCAGCGAGCTGCTGCGCCTGGTGCCGGGGATGATGGTCGGCTACACCAACGGCAACCAGGCCAGCATCAACTACCATGGCACCGATGCCTCCAACGCCCGGCGCATGCAGGTGCTGATCGATGGCCGCTCGGTCTATCGCGCGGGCCTGGCGACCGTGGACTGGAGCGATATCCCGGTAGCCCTCGAGGATATCGAGCGCATCGAGGTATTTCGCGGCCCGAACACCGTCAGCTACGGCGCCAATGCGCTGATGGCGGTGGTCAATATCCTCACCAAGTCACCGGGCAGCACCCACGGCTCAACCCTGAAGATCACCCGCGGCGAGCGCGGCATCAATGACTGGTACGCCAGCCAGGGCACCGGCTGGGGTACCGGCGACCTGCGCCTGTCGATGTCCGGCGAGGAGGACGAGGGGTTCCAGAGCGACCACTTGGGCAATGACTACCGCGACGGCCGGCGTGTCACCCGGGTCAGCCTCTCGGTCAGCCAGATGCTCAACGAACAACAGAGCATCGACTGGCAGTTGAACGTCAAGGACGGCACCAACCAGCGGCCCTATACCTACCAGGCGGTGTTCCCCGGGATCACCGCGGCCGGCGACAACTCCGATGTGCTGGCCAAGGACTACGCCGGTTCCCTGCGCTGGAACCTCGATATCAATCCCCAGCACAGCCTGTATATCCAGGGTTCGGCCCAGCACTGGGATCGCCAGCAGGTCTGGCAAGCCTGCGATGCCAAGGTGTCGTTCAGTCCGGAACTGACCCGGCTGTGGCAGTTGAATCCCAACTATGCGGAAAACCTGGCACGTAACATGACCCAGTACGCAGTCGGCAGGCCCCCTCCGGGTGGCGTCTCGGAACAGGCACTGGCCAATCAGGTTCTGGACCAATGGTTCAATCAGGGCGCCAGCCAGACGGTCTGCGGCAATATCGACCAGAGCACCCGCGAGACCCGCTACGACCTCGAACTGCAGGACACCCTGAGCCTCTCGGACAGCCTGCGCCTGGTCAGCGGCATGAACTATCGTTATGACAAGGCCGACTCCGAGACCTATTTCAACGGCACCATCGACGACAGTACTTGGCGCCTGTTCGGCCAGCTCGAATGGCGTGCCAGCGAGCATTGGCTGGTGCAGGGTGGTGCCATGTACGAAGACGCGCAACTGACCGGCGCCTCCCTGACCCCGCGCTTTGCAGTCAACTACCTGATCAATCCCCGGCACGGCTTGCGCGCGGTCTATTCCGAAGCGATCCGCTCGCCGGATATGTTCGAGAACAACGTCAACTGGAGCTACAAGGTCACCAACCTGAGCTCGCCCACCTACGGCCAGACCAGCGGCCAGTATTTCGTCCAGACCCGTGGCCCGGGAAACCTGGACAAGGAGCGAATGCGCTCGCGGGAACTGGGCTACAACGGTTTCTTCGCCGAGATCGGCCTGAGCCTGGACGTGAAGCTGTTCTATGACGAAATCAGCGACATGATCAGCACGCCGTTGCGCAACAACCAGTTTATCGCCAGCAACGTCAACAGCTCCCGCTTCACCGGCAGCGAAGCCCAGTTCGACTGGCGCCTGGACAGTGCCGACCGCCTGCGCCTGACCTATGCCTATGTCGATGTCCAGGCCAGCAACCCGGTCGACAAGCAGTTCACCGCCCGCAACAGTGGCTCGGCCGGCTGGATGCGCGACTGGGGCGGCGGCTGGTCGAGTTCGGTCTTCTACTATGGCGACGACGCCATCAACCAGTATCGCTTCGAACGGGTCGACCTGCGCCTGGCCAAGCGGATTCCCTTTCGCCGGGCCAGCCTGGAACTGGCCGGGATGCTGCAACAACGTCTCGACGACCAGCCCATCACCTGGCCCGACAACAACTACAACCAGCGCAGTGCCCTGTACTTCAGCGCAGAACTGGAGTTCTGAGCATGAGCCGCCTGGGGTCAAGGATGACATCGGCATGGAGCTGGCGCCTGAGGCGACTGGGCCTGGCCCTGCTCGTGCTGCTGGCGAGCCTCCCGGCTCGCTCGGCCGAGGTGCTGCTGACCGGCGTCGAGGACAGCCCCGGGGTCCAGGCCTTTACCGCCGCCCTGGCGCAACAGCGCCCGCACGACCAGATACGCTTCGTGCCCCTGGCGCAGATGCCCGAACCCAGCCGCCTGCCCCCGGCCACCCGCCTGATCCTGCTGGACCCGGCCAGCCTGGACTGGCGGCTGAAGGATAAACAGGGGCCAGCGACCCTGGTCCTGCGTATCAGCCGCCTGCAGGCCATGCAACGCCTGGACAGCACAGCGACCGCCAATCTCAGCCTGCTCTGGAGCGACCCGCCGCTGTCGCGCCAGCTGCGCCTGATCCGCGAAGTGATGCCCCAGGCACGGCGGATCGGCGTGCTCTATACCCGCGACAGCGAATTCCTGCTGGCCGAACTGAACCAGGCGGCCCGCCCCCTGGGACTGGAGATCGTCCTCCAGCGCTGGGACGACACCGGCGACAGCCGGCCCCTGCAAACCCTGCTCAAGAGCTGCGACGTGCTGCTCGGGCTGGACGATCCGACCTTGTACAACCCCAGGACCGCGAAGAACCTGCTGCTCAGCAGCTATGCCCGACAACTGGCACTGATCGGCCCCAACGCCGGCTTCGTCAAGGCCGGCAGCCTGGCCAGCACCTTCAGCGACCAGACCGACTGGCTGGCGGTCCTCGACCAGTTGCTCGACCGCGCCCCGTCCAGTTGGCCGGGCAGCCTGTACCCGCAACGCTTCAAGGTCCTGAGCAACCCGCAAGTCGCCCGCTCCCTGGGTATCGAACCGATCGACGAAGCCTCGCTCGCCTCCCGGCTGGCCGAAGGAGAGACCCGCCCATGACCTTGCGACGGTATTGGGGCATCAGCGCCCGGACCCAGATGATCAGCCTCGGCCCCGCGCTGTTGCTGACCTTGCTGCTGATCAGTTTCTTCACCTTCGTGCGGATCCAGGACCTGCGCCAGGAGCTCGACCACACCGGTCAACTGATCGCCAACCAGCTGGCGCCGGCCACCGAATACGGGGTGATTTCCGGCAACAACGAAGTCCTCGAAAGCCTGATGCGGGCGACCCTGGCCACCCCCCACGTGCGTTTCCTCGAGGTTCAGGACCGCAGCAACAATGTTCTGGTGTATGTCGAGCAGCCCTCCCAGGAACACTTCCGGCTGCAGTCGGTGAAATTGTTCCAGGCGCCGGTACGCCTGCAACGGATTCAGTTGGAAAATGACTTCCTGCAGGAAGGCAGCGCACCCGGCGTAACGCAGAGCGAGGACTACCTGGGGCGGGTGATTGTCGGCATGTCCAATGACGCCTTCAGCCAGCGGCAACAGGAAATACTGCTCAAGGCCGGGATCCTCGCGCTATTCGCCCTGATCTTCACCTTTCTCCTCGCGCGGCGCCTGGCGGCCAGCCTGGCGCAGCCGATCAGCGCCATGGGCCTGGCGGTCAAGGCGATTCAACAGGGTGACTACAAGACCCAGTTGCCGGTGGTCGACGACGCCGAGCTCGGCGCCCTGGCGCGGCATATCAACAACCTCGCCGGCGCCCTCGACCAGGCCAGTCGCGAACAGCACCAGGCCATTGCCCAGTTGATCCAGACCCGTGAAGAAGCGGAACGGGCGAACAATGCCAAGTCGGACTTCCTGGCCATGATGAGCCACGAACTGCGCACGCCGATGAACGGTGTACTGGGCATGCTGCAACTGCTCGAAACCACCGAAATGACCGAGGAACAGAGCGAATACGCGGCCCTGGCCTCGGAGTCCACCGAACACCTGCTCAAGGTGATCAACGACATCCTCGATTTCTCGCGGATCGAACGTTCGGCCCTGGAGCTGGAACATATTCCGTTCAACCTCGCCGAGCTGATCGGCAGTTGCGCCCAGGCCTTCCAGCACAACGCCAGCCAGCGCGGCCTGGAGCTGGACCTGCAGATCCCCACGGACATGCAGGCCTTGCAGGTCAAGGGCGACCCGACGCGGATCCGCCAGATCCTGGTCAACCTGATCGGCAATGCGCTGAAATTCACCGAACATGGCAGCGTCGGCATCGAGCCGCACTGGCAGGCGCTGGACGACGATGTGCTGTGGTTCACCTGCACGGTGCGCGACAGCGGCATCGGTATTTCCAGCGAACGCCTGGAGCTGATGTTCGACGCCTTCCAGCAGGCCGACAGCTCGATCTCCCGGCGCTACGGCGGCACCGGCCTGGGCCTGCCGATTGCGCGGACCCTGGCCGAGCGCATGGGCGGCACCCTGCATGCCCGCAGCGAAGAAGGCCGGGGCTCGGTGTTCACCCTGGAAATCCCCCTGGCCCTGCACCACCCGACCCAAGCCGCCGTCCTGGCGCCCGCGCCCAGCGGCCATGGCGAAGGACGCAAGGTGCTGCTGGTGGAGGACAACCCGGTCAACCAGACGGTCATCGACGCCATGTTGCGTGGCCTGGGCTTCGATGTCAGCCTGGCCACCGACGGTGCCCAGGCCATCGACCGGGCCCGCAACGGCCTGTTCGCGGCGATCCTGATGGACTGCCGGCTACCGATCGTCGACGGCTACGAAGCCACCCGGCAAATCCGCCAGTTGCCGGAGTACGCTCAGGTACCGATCATCGCCCTGACCGCCAACGCCTTGCAGGGCGACCGCGAAAGCTGCCTGCGCGCGGGCATGAACGACTACCTGTCCAAGCCCTTCAAACGCGTGGATTTACAACAGATTCTCCAGCAATGGCTGCCCTGAATACGATGTGCGACTGGCGTGAAAGACGAAAGTGCGGCAGTCTTAGGCACCCGAATGAGCTGGAAAACCGGCTTGAATAAAAATTTCAGTGCACAAGTGTACATTCATGTCCTTGGTGCTGTGACTTTCACCACAACGCAATAGTCTATGAGTAGGCTGTCGCTTCGAGGCATGAACGCTTCGATCGGCCGGGAAGATTTGCCCCACCTGCCGCATGGGACTATTGAGGAGCTCGCATGACCAAACAAAACGCCTTTACCCGGGAAGATCTGCTGCGCTGCAGTCGCGGCGAGCTGTTCGGCCCAGGTAACGCGCAACTGCCCGCCCCGAACATGCTGATGGTGGATCGCATCACCCATATCAGCGAAGAAGGCGGCAAGTACGGCAAAGGTGAATTGGTCGCCGAACTGGATATCAACCCGGACCTGTGGTTCTTCGCGTGCCACTTCGAAGGCGATCCGGTGATGCCAGGCTGCCTGGGCCTCGATGCCATGTGGCAATTGGTCGGCTTCTTCCTCGGCTGGCAGGGTCTGCCGGGCCGTGGCCGCGCGCTGGGCTCGGGCGAAGTGAAATTCTTCGGCCAGGTCCTGCCGACCGCCAAGAAAGTCACCTACAACATTCAGATCAAACGCGTCCTCAAAGGCAAGCTGAACCTGGCCATTGCCGACGGTTCGGTAACGGTCGACGGTCGCGAGATCTACACCGCCGAAGGCCTGCGGGTCGGCGTTTTCACCTCCACTGACAACTTCTAAGGGTTATTCGCATGCGCCGCGTCGTTATCACTGGTCTGGGCATCGTTTCGTGCCTGGGCAATGACAAAGAGACCGTCTCCGCTAACCTGCGTGCAAGCCGCCCTGGCATCCGCTTCAACCCGGAATATGCCGAAATGGGTCTGCGTAGCCAGGTTTCCGGCTCCATTGACCTCAATCTCGAGGAACTGATCGATCGCAAGATCTATCGCTTCGTCGGCCACGCGGCGGCTTACGCCTACCTGGCCATGAAAGACGCCATCGCCGACTCCGGTCTGAGCGAAGAGCAGGTGTCCAACCCGCGTACCGGCCTGGTGGCCGGCTCGGGCGGCGCCTCGACCCTGAACCAGATGGAAGCGCTGGATATCCTGCGCGAAAAGGGCGTCAAGCGCGTCGGTCCGTACCGTGTGACCCGGACCATGGGCAGCACCGTTTCCGCCTGCCTGGCCACCCCGTTCAAGATCAAGGGCCTGAACTACTCGATCTCCTCCGCCTGCGCCACCAGTGCCCACTGCATCGGTACCGCCCTGGAGCAGATCCAGATGGGCAAGCAGGACATCGTCTTCGCCGGTGGCGGTGAGGAAGAACATTGGAGCCAGTCGTTCCTGTTCGACGCCATGGGCGCGCTGTCCACCCAGTACAACGAAACCCCGGAAAAGGCCTCCCGCGCCTACGACGCCAAGCGTGACGGTTTTGTCATCGCCGGCGGTGGCGGCATGGTGGTGGTCGAGGAGCTGGAACACGCTCTGGCCCGTGGCGCGAAGATCTACGCGGAAATCGTCGGCTACGGTGCAACTTCCGACGGCTACGACATGGTCGCGCCAAGCGGCGAAGGCGCGATCCGTTGCATGCAGATGGCCATGGCCACCGTCGACGGCCCGATCGACTACCTGAACACCCACGGCACCTCGACTCCGGTCGGCGATGCCAAGGAAATGGAAGGTGTGCGTGCGGTCTTCGGCGACAAGGCCCCGGTCATCAGTTCGACCAAGAGCCTGTCCGGTCACTCCCTGGGCGCCGCCGGCGTTCACGAAGCGATCTACTGCCTGCTGATGATGGAAGGCAAGTTCATTGCCGGCTCCGCCAACATCGAAGAGCTGGACCCGGAAGTCGCCGACATGCCGGTACTGACCAAGACCCGCGAAAACGTTGAATTGAACAACGTGATGAGCAACAGCTTCGGCTTCGGCGGCACCAACGCCACCCTGGTCCTGAAGCGCTGGCAGGGCAAGTAAGCCCGGCTTGATCGCGAGATAAAAAAGCCCCGACCGGTTCGGGGCTTTTTTTTGCCTGTTGGAAGGCGCCATTCCGACGGCGAGACTCGATTGTCCCATCGGGGGGGTACGAGCGCGAAAAAAGCTGAACATCACCCCCGTGCGGTGTTCTATAAAGTTCAGGGTATTTTCCCGTCACTCTTCATGAGGTTTGTCATGACCATCACCATCAACACCGAATCCAGCGAAGGTTTTCGTCACAGCGTGCAGATCGATGATCATCAGTTGTTTGCCGATGTGCCCAAGACGGCGGGGGGCGAAGGCTCCGCACCGGAACCCCACGACTACTTCGACGCCGCCCTGGGGACCTGCAAGGCCCTGACCCTCAAGCTCTATGCCCAGAAGAAAGGCATCCCGCTGACCGGGGTCACCGTCGAGGTCAAGCGCGACAACAGCCAGGAACAGAAAGGCAAGTACGGCCTGCTGGTCAAACTGACCCTCAAGGGCGTGCTCAGCGATGCCCAGCGCGAAGAGTTGCACAAAGTCGCGGATCGCTGCCCGGTCCACAAGTTGATGACCACCACCGAAGTCAGCATCGAAACCCTGTTGTCCGAAGGTGCGTTCAGCCAGTAAGGGCAGCGGCGAAAAAGCGGGTTATGCTCTGCGCATCGCCCGCTGAGCCAGGAAACCCTGCCATGAACACACCACTGGTGATCCGTCCTCGCGCCGAGGATGTCGAAGGCCAACCGATCCTGCGGCCCCTGCCCTCGGCCCAGTGCCGTAGCGTCGGACCCTTCGTGTTTTTCGACCATATGCTGGAAACCCGCTATCCACCGGGGCACGGGATGAATGTGCGGCAGCACCCGCATATCGGCCTGTCGACCCTGACCTACCTGTTCGACGGCGAGATAGTGCACAAGGACAGTCTCGGCTCCGAGCAGCACGTCAAGCCTGGCGATGTCAGCTGGATGACCGCCGGCAGCGCCATCGCCCATGTCGAACGGACCCCGGCCGAACGGGTCGCCAGTGGTTCCAGCCTGCATGGCTTGCAGATCTGGCTGGCGTCACCCAAGGCGCTGGAACAGGGGCCAGGGCATTACAGCCATCACCCGGCTGCCAGCCTGCCCGTCAGTGACAATCTGGGGGTGCGCATCCGCCTGGTGGCCGGTAGCGGCTTTTGCCTGACCTCACCGGTGCCGGTGCTGTCGCCGACGCTGTATGCCGATATCCACATGGAAAGCGGGACCACCCTGCTGATTGCGGATGAGTATAAGGAGCGTGCGGTCTATGTGCTGGCAGGCGAGGCACAGCTGGAAGGTGAAGCCCTGGAGCCGCGCAGCCTGGTGGTGCTGCCGACCGGGGAAAGCCTCACACTGTTCGCCGAGGGTGAATGTCATCTGGTGGTGATCGGCGGGGCGCCGCTGGATGGGCCACGGCGGATGAACTGGAACTTCGTGGCCAGTGATCCGGTGTTGATCGATCAGGCACGGGCACGCTGGGCGGCCAGGGATTGGCCGACGGTGCCGGGGGAAAGCGAGCGGATCGAGTTGCCGCGCAAGCCCGCGGCGGAAAAAACCTGAATCAGAGAAACCTTACGAGTCGGGTTTATCAGCAAGGTCTGCGGCGTGCTTGAGGACGCTTTCGCGGGCAAGCCCTGCTCCTACAGTTTTTTCTCGTTCACAAGATTTGTGCACGACACCACCCTGTAGGAGCAGGGCTTGCCCGCGAAGAGGCCCTCAAGACCGCCAGAACGCTTAACCCTTGAACACTTCTTCCAGCAGATTGTGCATCGACACAAACGCACGGCCGGCCGTCTTCGCGTCATACATCATCATGCCCGGCACATTGGCATGCGGGTCGGTAAAGGAATGCACCGCGCCGCCGTAGCTCAACAGCTGCCAATCGATACCCGCGGCATTCATTTCCTCTTCGAATGCCGGCAGTTGCTCTTTCGGCACCAACGGGTCGGAGGCGCCATGCAGCACCAGCACCGAGCCCTTGATGTTCTGTGCATCCGCCGGATTCGGCGTATCCAGCGTGCCGTGGAACGACACCGTCGCTTTCAACGGCGCGCCGGTGCGAGCCAGTTCCAGCGAGCAGCAACCGCCGAAGCAGAAACCGAAGGTCGCCAGCTGCGCCGGATCCACCACGGCCAGACCCTGGCTTTGCAGCGCCTCGAACGCCGCCTGCATGCGCTTGCGCAACAAGGCACGGTCATTTTTCAACGGCATCATCGCCGCACCGGCTTCATCGCCATTGCCAGGACGAACCGACTGACCGTACAGGTCGGCGATCAACACCACATACCCCTTGGCCGCGACCGACTGGGCGATCTTCTCGGCATCGGCGCTGACGCCCATCCAGTTCGGCGCCATCAGCAGGCCCGGACGTGGCCCCTTGTGGCCGGCATCAAAGGCCAGGCGGCTCTCATAGGATTGGCCATCGATCTGATAGACCACCGAACTCACAGTAACTTGGCTCATTTCGGACTCCGATAAAAACATCCAAGGATAAAAAAACCCGCCGAAGCGGGTTTTCGTACAACCAGTTTAAACCGACAACTCAACCAACAGCTTGTTCAGACGGCGCACATAAGCCGCCGGATCCTTCAGGCTGTCACCGGCCGCCAGGGCCGCCTGGTCGAGGAGGATGTGCGACAGATCGCCAAAGCGGTCTTCGTCCGGCTCGCCATCGAGCTTCTCGATCAGCGGGTGCGTCGGGTTGAATTCGAAGATCGGCTTGGAGTCCGGCACCTTCTGCCCGCTCGCTTCGAGGATCTGGCGCATCTGCAAGCCCAGGTCCTGCTCACCGATGGCCAGGATCGCCGGGGAGTCGGTCAGGCGGTGGGAAACCCGCACTTCGCTGACAGCCTCGCCCAGGGCGGTCTTGATGCGCTCAACCAGGCCCTCTTTGGTCTTGGCGACTTCCTCGGCAGCCTTCTTGTCCTCTTCCGAGTCCAGGTTGCCCAGGTCCAGGTCACCGCGGGCCACGTCGACAAAGCTCTTGCCGTCGAACTCGTTGAGGTAGCTCATCAGCCACTCGTCGATACGGTCGGTCAGCAGCAGCACTTCGATGCCTTTCTTGCGGAAGACTTCCAGGTGCGGGCTGTTCTTGACCTGGGCGTAGGTTTCGCCGGTCAGGAAGTAGATCTTGTCCTGACCTTCCTTGGCGCGGGCCAGGTACTCGGCCAGGGACACCACTTGCTCGCCGTCGTCACCCAGGGTGGAGGCGAAACGCAGCAGGCCGGCAATTTTTTCCTTGTTGGCGAAATCTTCAGCCGGGCCTTCTTTCATGACCTGGCCGAAGTTTTTCCAGAAGCCCTTGTATTGCTCGGGCTCGTTCTTCGCCAGCTTTTCCAGCATGTCGAGGACACGCTTGGTCAGCGCCGACTTCATCGAGTCGATGATCGGGTCTTTCTGCAGGATTTCCCGCGACACGTTCAGGGACAGGTCGTTGGAGTCGACCACACCCTTGATGAAGCGCAGGTACAACGGCAGGAAGGACTCGGCCTGATCCATGACGAACACGCGCTGCACATAGAGCTTGAGGCCTTTCGGCGCTTCACGCTGGTACAGGTCGAACGGGGCACGGGCCGGTACGTAGAGCAACGAGCTGTATTCCAGCTTGCCTTCGACCTTGTTGTGGCTCCAGCTCAGCGGGTTCTCGAAGTCATGGGCGATGTGCTTGTAGAACTCCTGGTATTCCGTATCCGTCACTTCAGTGCGCGGACGGGTCCACAGGGCGCTGGCGCGGTTGACGGTTTCCCATTCCGGGGCAGGTTTCTCTTCGCCTTCGACAGCGGCCACTTCTTTCGGCAGCTCGATCGGCAAAGCGATATGGTCGGAGTACTTCTTGATGATATTGCGCAAACGCCAGCCATCGGCGAACTCGTTCTCACCGGACTTCAGGTGCAGGACGATGCGGGTACCACGGTCGGCTTTCTCGACGGTGGCGACTTCGAACTCGCCCTCGCCCTTGGACGACCAGTGCACGCCTTCGCTGGCGGAAAGGCCGGCGCGACGGCTGAACACTTCAACCTGGTCGGCGACGATAAAGGCCGAATAGAAGCCCACGCCGAACTGACCGATCAGGTGCGAGTCCTTCTTCTGGTCGCCCGAGAGGTTCTTCATGAAATCGGCGGTGCCGGATTTGGCGATGGTCCCCAGGTGGGTGATCACATCGTCGCGGCTCATGCCGATACCGTTGTCTTCGAGGGTGACGGTGTTGGCGTCCTTGTCGAAGCTCACACGGATTTTCAGTTCCGCGCCACCTTCCAGCAACTCAGGCTTGGACAGGGCTTCGAAACGTAATTTGTCGACAGCGTCGGAGGCGTTGGAGATCAATTCGCGAAGGAAAATTTCCTTGTTGGAATACAGCGAATGGATCATGAGGTGCAGCAGTTGCTTCACCTCGGTCTGGAAGCCCAGGGTTTCCTTTTGAGTTTCCACACTCATGGTCATCAAACTCCAATTGGATGGCAGTGGCCGCCCCCGAAAGGGTTGGCGGCGGGTTGTCATCAAAGTTGGGGGCTATGACGGGGATTTCAAGTGCCCGGAAGTGTTTCCTCGATCTTGAAGTGAGCCCGGGCGGTGGCAATCGGCTCGGCCTCGGTACTTTGCCAGGCGGTGATGGCGACGTTCGCCACCCGCCGGCCCTGGCGACAGAGATCACATCGGGCGTAGGTGTCGCGATATTGCCCGGCGCGCAGATAGTCGACGGAAAAGTCGATGACCTTGGGCACCCCCGGCGAACCGGTAAACACCAGCAGGTGCAAGGCGGCGGCCAGTTCCATGAAACCGGCGATCACGCCACCGTGAATCGCCGGCAGCAACGGGTTGCCGATATTGTCCTTGTTCGCCGGCAGGCAGAACAACAGCTCGTCGCCCTGGCGTGAGCACTGGATACCGATCAGCTTGGCGTAGGGAATAAGCTCCAGCAATTGCCCGTAGTCGCCCTGCTGATGGGCTTGTTGCAACATTTTCTTGAAGTCGTTGCTCATGTCGCACCGCCGTTGAGCGAGCCGCTGAAGCTGTGGGCGCCCTTGATGCCCTTGCCCATGCGCATGAAGGTGCCGACCACATGGGCGATGGGTTGCTGGGGATCATCCTGATAGGCAAAACCGCGGGCGAAGATGATGTCGCGGGTCACCCGATAACATTCAGCGAAACCGTAGACGTCCTTGTGCGGTGCCGCCGGGTGCATGTAGTCGATGCGCAGGTCCAGGGTCGGACAGACCTCGAACTCAGGCAGGACACACAGGGTGGCCATGCCGCAGGCGGTGTCCATCAGGGTCGTCAGCACCCCGCCGTGGATCACCCCGGAGTTCGGGTCGCCGACGATCTCGGCGCTGTAGGGCAGGATCACAGTCAACCCCGTGGCATCGGCGCTGTGCAAACGCAGCCCGAGGACCTGGCAGTGGCGGATGGCGCTGAGAAAGCGTGTGGCACGCTCGAAAATCGGGTTCTGGCTCATGAACTGATAGCTCTCATCCGGAGAAAAACGTCCATAAAAACGAAACATCAGGAAAAAGTTCCGCTCGGTCGGCACTTATATATCTTTTAAAATCAAGGAACTAATCCCTTGGGGCTGTGTTCTGAAGGCCAGTAGTCAGTGATATCCACACAGGAGCAACACCCCCATGCGTAAGACTTTAGCTATTGCCTTGATGTTGACCGCTACCCTCGGTCTCGCCGCCTGCGATAAAAAATCCGAGGACAAAGCTCAAGACGCCAACCAACATGCTCAGGAAGCTCAGAAGAGCATGAACGAAGCTCAGGATAAGGTGAACGAGGCCGCCAAGGAAAACGCCGAAGCTGCCAAAGCTCAGGCTGATTCCAAAAAAGCGGCGGTTGAAGAGCAATCCAAGGAAGCCACCGGCTCCTGATTGCCCTGGAGGTTCTTGCAAGGACTCACCGGCAAAAACCTTCACGCAAAATAAAACCCGCCAAGTGCGGGTTTTATTTTGCTTGGAATCTGTAGAAGACTCTGGGGCCTCTTCGCGGCGGTGCGGCGAAGAGGCCCGCTTGGGCGACGCAGACCCCAAGACCGCAATCGCCAGCAAGGGAGCCGATCAGGCCAGGACTTCGTCAGGCTTGCCGAGCAGGCGGTCGATCACCACCGCAATCGCCAGCATCACCACCGACGGCACCAGCCAGGCCAGGCCCTGCTCGCTCAACGGTAGGTGCGACAGCTGCGCCGGCATCCAGTCCGCCAGCCCGGCGCCCTTGAGGGCGTCGATCATGCCGAACAGCAACGACACCAGCATCACCGGCCCGACGATCCGCCCCTGGGCATGCCAGAACGACTGGCAGAAGCTCAGGGCCACCAGGGCGATGCACGGCGGGTAGATCGCGGTCAGGACCGGGATCGAGAAGGCAATCAGCTTGGTCAGCCCCAGGTTCGACACCAGCAGCGAGAACGCCGCCAGGATGATCACCAGGCTCTTGTAGGACAGCGGCAGGACACGGCTGAAGTACTCGGCGCAGGCGCAGGTCAGGCCCACCGCCGTCACCAGGCACGCCAGGGAGATCAGCACCGCGAGGAAACCGCTGCCCAGGGAGCCGAAGGTATGTTGCACATAGGCGTGCAGCACCGCCGCGCCATTGCTGGCACCGGCCGCGATTTCATGGCTGCCCGAACCCAGGCGGAACAGGCTGATATACACCAGCGCCAGGCCGAGCCCGGCAATCAACCCGGCAATGATCGCGTAGCGGGTGATCAGCCGGGGCGAATCGACACCGCGGGAACGGATGGCATTGACGATGACGATACCGAACACCAGGGCGCCGAGGGTATCCATGGTCAGGTAGCCATTGATGAAACCCTGGGAGAACGGAGCCGCGACATACTCGGGGGTGGCCGTGCCGATATCGCCGGCCGGCAAGGCAAACGCCGCGATGCCCAGGGCCGCCAGGGCAATGATCTTCAGCGGGGCGAGGAAACGCCCGACAGTGTCCAGCAGGCGCCCGGGGTACAGGGAAATGAAGAACACCAGCAGGAAGTACACCGAGCTGTAGAGCAGCAGCGCCAGTGGGCTTTCACCGGTCAACGGTGCCAGGCCGACTTCGAAGGACACAGTGGCCGTGCGCGGGGTGGCGAACAGCGGGCCGACCGCCAGGTAGCAGGCCGCAGCCAACAAACCGCCGGCGACCTTGCCGATGGGGCTGCTCAGGGCATCCATGGCACCGCCGACCTTGGCCAGCGCGACCACGGTGATGACCGGCAGGCCGACCGCGGTGATCAGGAAGCCCAACGCCGCCATCCAGACATGGGGTCCGGACTGCAAACCGACGATCGGGGGGAAGATGATGTTGCCGGCCCCGACGAACAGGGCGAAGGTCATAAAGCCAAGTGCCAGGATGTCCTGGCCTTTCAACACTTTCATTTCAGGAAATACCACACTGCTGAATCGGAATTTAGAGAGGGATTTCCCGTGGGGTGAGGGAAATGCTGTCGACCCGTATGGGGTTGACCCGTTTAGCGCGCGGCGGCCTTGTGGGCAGCGGACGCAAAGAGGCGGGCATCCTAGCAAACTCAGGTGCAAGGCGCACTATTTGAGGGCGATCATGTCCTGCGAGCGACACTTTCAGGTCGCGTTTTCATATGAAACCCAGAAAGCACAAAGGCCACCCGAAGGTGGCCTTTGCCGGTATTGCGTCAGCTAAGCGCGAGGCTTACTTGACCGCCCAACCGGTCAGCTCGGCCAGGGCCTTGCCGATGTCTGCCAGCGAACGCACGGTTTTCACACCAGCGTCTTGCAGGGCAGCGAACTTCTCGTCCGCAGTGCCCTTGCCGCCGGAGATGATTGCGCCCGCATGGCCCATGCGCTTGCCCGCAGGGGCAGTCACACCAGCGATGTAGGAAACAACCGGCTTGGTCACGTGGGCCTTGATGTAGGCCGCCGCTTCTTCTTCAGCCGAACCGCCGATCTCACCGATCATGACGATCGCTTCGGTCTTCGGGTCTTCCTGGAACAGCTTCAGGATGTCGATGAAGTTCGAGCCCGGGATCGGGTCACCGCCGATGCCGACGCAAGTCGACTGACCGAAACCGGCGTCAGTGGTCTGCTTCACAGCTTCGTAGGTCAGGGTGCCGGAACGGGAAACGATACCGACCTTGCCTGGCAAGTGAATGTGACCTGGCATGATGCCGATCTTGCATTCGCCTGGAGTGATCACGCCTGGGCAGTTAGGGCCGATCAGGATCACGCCCAGCTCGTCGCACTTGACCTTGGCGTCCAGCATGTCCAGGGTCGGAATGCCTTCGGTGATGCAGACGATCAGCTTGATGCCGCCGAACGCTGCTTCCAGGATCGAGTCCTTGCAGAAAGGAGCTGGAACGTAGATCACGCTGGCGGTGGCGCCAGTAGCGGCTACAGCGTCTTTCACGGTGTTGAACACGGGCAGGCCCAGGTGCTCGGTGCCGCCTTTGCCCGGAGTTACGCCACCAACCATCTTGGTGCCGTATTCGATGGCTTGCTGGGTGTGGAAGCTACCCTGCGAACCGGTGATACCCTGGCAGATAACCTTGGTGTCTTTATTGATCAGGACGCTCATTATTTGCCCTCCGCAGCTTTGACAACTTGTTGAGCAGCGTCGGTCAGGCTGGTAGCAGCGATGATGTTCAAACCGCTTTCTGCCAGTACTTTAGCGCCCAGCTCAGCGTTGTTGCCTTCAAGGCGAACAACAACCGGGATTTTCACGCCGACTTCTTTCACAGCGCCGATGATGCCTTCGGCAATCATGTCGCAGCGAACGATGCCGCCGAAGATGTTGACCAGTACGGCCGCGACGTTGGTGTCGGACAGAATGATCTTGAACGCTTCAGTTACGCGTTCCTTGGTTGCACCACCGCCCACGTCGAGGAAGTTGGCTGGTTTGCCGCCATGCAGGTTGACGATGTCCATGGTACCCATGGCCAGGCCGGCACCGTTGACCATGCAACCGATGTTGCCTTCCAGGGCTACGTAGTTCAGTTCGAACTTGGCAGCGTGCGCTTCGCGCGGATCGTCCTGGGACGGATCGTGGAAGGTTTTCAGCTTGGGCTGACGGTACATGGCGTTGGCGTCGATGTTGATCTTGGCATCGAGGCAATGCAGATCGCCGTCGGCCTTGATCACCAGCGGGTTCACTTCCAGCAGGGCCAGGTCGTGATCCTTGAACAGTTTGGCCAGACCGACGAAGATCTTGGCGAACTGAGTCACTTGCTTGCCTTCCAGACCCAGCTGGAATGCCAGCTCGCGGCCCTGGAATGGCTGAGCGCCAACCAGTGGATCGATAGTGGCCTTGAGGATTTTCTCAGGGGTGTCGTGAGCGATTTTCTCGATGTCCACGCCACCTTCGGTGGAAGCCATGAACACGATGCGACGGCTCGAACGGTCAACGACAGCGCCCAGGTACAGCTCTTTAGCGATATCAGTGCACGATTCAACCAGGATCTTGGTGACAGGCTGGCCATTGGCATCAGTCTGATAGGTCACCAGACGCTTGCCCAGCCACTGCTGTGCGAAGGCTTTAGCGTCTTCTTTGCTGCGAACCAGCTTAACGCCGCCCGCTTTACCGCGACCACCAGCGTGGACCTGGGCTTTGACAACCCACTCGGTCCCACCGATCTTGTCGCAAGCTTCTGCTGCTGCTTCCGGGGTATCTACCGCAAAACCCTGGGATACTGGCAGGCCGTACTCAGCGAACAGCTGCTTACCCTGATACTCGTGAAGATTCATGCTTTTTACCGTCTTCGTTAGGTACTGCGCATTCGGTGCTGCACTGATTGCAGTGCCGCACCACCTGTGACTGCTGCTTGCGTCGTTTTCCGGTTGCCCGGCCCGACGACGCAAGACTGCGTCCAGCGGACGTTCCGCGGTGAGTCTTGCGCACAAGGCTCACGACGGGCAGACCGCCGTGGTTTCTTATTATCTACTCAGCGTTTTTTCTTGTTGGCAATGTGGATGGCGCCGCCATTCACTGCCAACGCCGCTTCGTGCAACGCTTCGGACAGGGTCGGATGGGAGAAAACCATCATGCCGATGTCTTCGGCGCTGGTGCCGAATTCCATACCGATCGCGCCTTGCTGTACCAGCTCGGCAGCGCTTGGGCCAATCACGTGGACGCCCAGGATGCGGTCGGTCTTGGCATCAGCGATGACCTTGACGAAACCGCCGGTATCGTTGGCTGCCATGGCACGGCCACTGGCGGCGAACGGGAAGGTGCCGATGTTAACTTCAACGCCTTCGGCTTTCAAAGCCTGTTCGGTTTTACCGACCCATGCAATTTCCGGGTGGGTGTAGATAACCGACGGGATCAGGTCGTAGTTCATCTGGGCTTTGTGGCCCTTGATGCGCTCGACAACCATGATGCCCTCTTCCGAGGCCTTGTGTGCCAGCATCATGCCGCGAACCACGTCACCGATGGCGTAGACGCCTGGCACGGTGGTGGCGCAGTGATCGTCAACGTGGACGAAACCGCGCTCGTCGAGGGTCACGCCGCAATCAGCGGACAGCAGGTCGGTGGTCACTGGGCGACGGCCAACGGCCACGATCAGTTTGTCGAAAGTAATGGTCTGTTCGCCTTCGGAGTTGGTGTAGGTCACCACCACTTCCTTGCCCTTGTTGACCTTGGAACCGGTCACGCGAGCGCCCAGCTTGATGTCCAGACCCTGTTTGGTCAGGGTTTTCAGCGCTTCCTTGGAGACGGCGGTGTCGGCAGCCATCAGGAAAGTATCCAGGGCTTCCAGCACGGTCACTTCAGAACCCAGACGGGACCAGACGGAACCCAGTTCCAGACCGATCACGCCCGCGCCGATCACGCCGAGGCGCTTCGGTACGGATTGGAATTCCAGGGCGCCGGTCGAATCGACGATCACGTTCTGGTCAACCGGGGCAGGTGGAATGTCGATCGGACGCGAACCTGGAGCCAGGATCACGTTCTCGGCTTCGATCACTTCAACCGTGCCATCAGGCTTGGTCACTTCGACTTTCTTGCCGGCCAGCAGCTTGCCGTGGCCTTCGATCGAAGTCACGCCATTGGCCTTGAACAGCATGGCCACGCCGCCGGTCAGGTTCTTCACGATACCGGCCTTGCGGCCAACCATCGCGGCGACGTCCATTTTCACGGCGCCGGTGGAGATACCGTGGATGGCGAACCCATCCTTGGCTTCATGGTACTTCCAGGAGCTGTCCAGCAGCGCCTTGGATGGAATGCAGCCAACGTTCAGGCAAGTACCGCCGAGGGCCAGCTTGCCCTCTTTATCCTGGTACTTCTCGATGCAGGCAGTCTTGAGACCAAGTTGCGCTGCCTTGATGGCGGCTACATAGCCGCCAGGGCCCGCGCCAATCACTACCACGTCGAATTTCTGAGTCATGTGTCATTCCTTATCGAATCAAACCGGACGGCCCCGCGTGGGGACCGTCGTGGGACGAAGCTGATCGTTCAAGCGGGCAAGGCGCCAGCGCCCTGCCCCCCCTGGGCGCAATCAGATATCCAGCAGCAGACGAGCCGGGTCTTCCAGCAGGTTCTTGATAGTCACCAGGAAAGACACCGCTTCCTTACCGTCGATCAGGCGGTGATCGTAGGACAGCGCCAGGTACATCATCGGCAGGATCACCACTTCACCTTTGACCGCCATCGGGCGCTCGTTGATGTTGTGCATGCCCAGGATGGCGGCTTGTGGCGGGTTGACGATCGGCGTCGACAGCAGGGAACCGAATGTACCACCGTTGGTGATGGTGAACGTACCACCGGTCATCTCGTCGATGGACAGCTTGCCGTCACGGGCTTTCTTGCCGTAGGTGGCGATGCCGTTTTCGATCTCGGCCAGGCTCATCAGCTCGGCGTTGCGCAGGACCGGGACCACCAGGCCACGATCGCTGGACACCGCGACACCGACGTCGGAGTAGCCGTGGTAGACGATATCGGCGCCGTCGATGGAAGCGTTGACTGCCGGGAAGCGTTTCAGCGCTTCGGTGGCCGCTTTCACGAAGAACGACATGAAGCCCAGGCGCACGCCGTTGTGGGTCTTCTCGAACAGGTCCTTGTACTTCGAACGCAGGTCCATGATCGGCTTCATGTTCACTTCGTTGAACGTGGTCAGCATCGCCATGTTCGACTGTGCTTCAACCAGGCGCTTGGCCACGGTGGCGCGAACGCGGGTCATCGGCACACGCTTCTCGACGCGATCGCCGGCAGCGAACACCGGGGCGGCGGCCGCTGGAGCGGCAGCCTTGGCTGGAGCGGCAGCAGGCGCGGCTTTCTTGGCGGCAACCGCAGCCACCACGTCTTCCTTGGTCACACGACCGCCTTTGCCGGTGCCGGCAACGGAAGCGATGTTGATGCCATTTTCCTCAGCCAGCTTGCGAGCCGCCGGTGCGGCCACGGGATCGTCTTCGCCAGCAGCGGCCGGAGCAGCAGCCTGGGCAGCCGCAGGAGCAGCGGCGGCGGCAGGAGCGGCAGCAGCAGCGCCGCCTTCAACGATGGAGCCCAGGACTTCGTCGGACAGAACGGTGTCGCCTTCGTTCTTGACGATAGCGCCCAGCACGCCGTCGGCGGTTGCGAGTACTTCCAAGACCACTTTGTCGGTTTCGATGTCGACGATCAGGTCGTCACGCTTGACAGCTTCGCCCGGTTTTTTGTGCCAGGTGGCAACGGTGCCATCGGCAACCGATTCCGGGAAAGTGGGGGCTTTGATCTCGATAGCCATTATCTGTGGTTCCTTAAATTCGGTTTCAGGTGCGCGAAGGCGTTAAACAGTAAAGGCATCTTGCAGCAGTTTTTCCTGCTGCTCAGCGTGCATCGATGCATAACCACAAGCCGGTGCGGCAGAGGCGTCACGGCCGGCGTACTCAAGTACCAGCGACTTGTTGTGTCCGCCAACGATGCGACGCATGTGATGCTGACTGCTGTACCAGGCGCCCTGGTTCATCGGCTCTTCCTGACACCAGACGATGTGCTTGAGGTGTTTGTACGGCGCCAGGATTTCGATCAGGTCGTCTTCCGGGAACGGATACAGTTGCTCGATACGCACGACAGCGATGTCGTCACGGCCTTCGGCACGGCGTTTTTCCAGCAGGTCGTAGTAGACCTTGCCGCTGCACAGAATCAGACGGCTGACCTTTTTCGGGTCGAGGGCGTCGATTTCCGGGATAACGGTCTGGAACGAACCTTCGGCCAGATCTTCCAGCGTGGAGATTGCCAGCTTGTGACGCAGCAGCGACTTCGGAGTCAGCACGATCAGCGGCTTGCGCAGCGGACGGATGACCTGACGACGCAGCAGGTGGTAAATCTGTGCCGGGGTAGTCGGCACGCAGACCTGGACGTTGTGCTCGGCGCACAGCTGCAGGTAGCGTTCCAGACGGGCCGAGGAGTGCTCCGGACCCTGGCCTTCATAACCGTGCGGCAGCAGCATGGTCAGACCGCACAGACGGCCCCACTTGTGCTCGCCACTGGTGATGAACTGGTCGACAACCACCTGGGCACCGTTGGCGAAGTCGCCGAACTGGGCTTCCCAGATCACCAGCGCCTCAGGCGTGGTGGTCGAGTAACCGTATTCGAACGCCAGCACGGCTTCTTCCGACAGGAACGAGTCGTACAGGTCGAAGCGTGGCTGACCTTCGTACAGGTTCTGCAGCGGAATGTAGGTGCCCGCGTCTTTCTGGTTGTGCAGCACGGCATGACGGTGCGAGAACGTACCGCGGCCGATGTCCTGGCCGGTCATGCGGATCGGGTGACCTTCGAACGCCAGGGTCGCGTACGCCATGGTTTCGGCGTAACCCCAGTTGATCGGCAGGCCGCCGGCTTGCATCTTCTGACGGTCTTCGTAGATCTTCGCGACCTGGCGCTGGACCACGAAGCCTTCCGGAATTTCCAGCAGCTTGGCGGACAGTTCCTGCAAGGTCTTCAGATCGAAGCGGGTGTCGTGACGTGCGGTCCATGCGTGACCCAGGTATGGGCGCCAGTCGACGAACAACTCCTTGTTCGGTTCCTTGACCAGGCTTTTTACCACGTGCAGACCGTTGTCCAGGGCGTTGCGGTACTCGTCGATCTTCGCCTGGACACGCTCTTCGTCCAGCACCTTGGCCTGAACCAGGCGCTCGGCGTACAGCTCACGGGTGGTGCGCTGCTTGGTGATCTGCTGATACATCAACGGCTGGGTGCCGCTAGGCTCATCCGCTTCGTTGTGACCACGACGACGGTAGCAGACCAGGTCGATCACCACGTCGCGCTTGTACTGCATGCGGTAGTCGATGGCCAACTGGGTCACGAACAGGACGGCTTCCGGATCATCGCCATTCACATGGAGGATCGGCGCCTGGATCATCTTCGCAACGTCGGTGGCGTACTCGGTGGAACGCGAGTCCAGCGGGTTGCTGATGGTGAAACCGACCTGGTTGTTGATCACGATGTGCACGGTGCCGCCGGTCTTGAAACCGCGGGTCTGCGACATCTGGAAGGTTTCCATGACCACGCCTTGACCGGCGAACGCCGCGTCACCGTGGAGGGAAATCGGCAGAACCTTGTCACCGGCCGCATCGTTGCGACGGTCCTGACGGGCGCGAACCGAACCTTCGACCACCGGGGAAACGATTTCCAGGTGGGACGGGTTGAACGCCATCGCCAGGTGAACTTCACCGCCGGTGGTCATCACGTTGGACGAGAAGCCCTGGTGGTATTTCACGTCACCGGAACCCAGCTCGACCTTCTTCTTGCCTTCGAACTCGTCGAACAGCTCGCGCGGGTTCTTGCCGAAGGTGTTGACCAGCACGTTCAAACGGCCACGGTGGGCCATGCCGATGACGATTTCCTTGGTGCCGTAGGAACCGGAACGCTGGATCAGCTCGTCGAGCATCGGAATCAGGCTCTCGCCGCCTTCCAGACCGAAACGCTTGGTGCCCGGGTACTTGGTGCCCAGGTACTTTTCCAGGCCTTCGGCAGCGGTGACGCGCTCAAGCAGGTGGCTCTTGATTTCCGCGGAGAAGATCGGACGGCCGCGCACGCTTTCCAGACGCTGCTGGAACCAGTGGCGTTGCTCGGTATCGACGATGTGCGTGAATTCAGCGCCGATGGTGCGGCAATATGTCTGCTGCAACGCTTCGTGAATTTCGCGTAGGCTCGCTTCCTCTTTGCCGATGAACAGGTCGCCGGCACGGAAGGTCGTATCAAGATCGGCATTGGTCAAGCCGTAATGATTGATCGACAGGTCTGCGGGTGCAGGACGCTGCCACAGTCCCAGCGGGTCGAGCTGGGCTGCCTGGTGGCCACGCATCCTGTAGGCCTGGATCAATCGCAGCACTTCAACCTGCTTCTTCTCGTGCTCACTGCTCACGCTGCCGGCGGAAACCGGTTGGGCGCGGCGCTGGTTCTTTGCCAGCAAGACGAAATGGTCGCGGATTGTAGAGTGCGAAACATCGGTGGCAGCGTTGCCGTCAGCGGGCAACGTCTGAAATTTGGTGCGCCACTCTTCTGGCACAGCGTTAGGGTCGTGCAGGTAGAGCTCGTAGAGCTCTTCCACATAGGCAGCGTTACCACCTGAAAGATAGCCGCTGTTCCACATGCGCTGCATCACGCTTTCTTGCATGCTTGGTCACCCTCGGTTAGGGGACACCACCGGCGAAAACACCATGCACGCTTGCAACAGTCCGAATGCCGAGACCAGAACAAGCCACTTGGGATCACGCTGATAGTCCGGGTACCAGCCCGGATGCCCCTGCTGGTCTCATTTCTTCAAAAATAAGAGCCACAGCTTTATGAGCCGTTGCTCTGGTTATAGCCGGGGCGCGGGTTGAAGCCCGCGCCCTGGCCTTTCTACGGTTACAGCGGTGCCACTATTTACAACTGCCGTTTTACAACAGCCAGGTTACAGCCGCTGAATCACACGCCGCTTTGCAGCAACATGTTACGGATGTGACCGATGGCCTTGGTCGGATTCAGGCCTTTCGGACAGACGTTGACGCAGTTCATGATCCCGCGGCAGCGGAATACGCTGAACGGGTCATCCAGCGAAGCCAGACGCTCGGTGGTCTTGGTGTCGCGGCTGTCTGCCAGGAAGCGGTACGCTTGCAGCAGGGCGGCCGGGCCCAGGAACTTGTCGGGGTTCCACCAGAAGGACGGGCAGGAAGTCGAGCAGCAAGCGCACAGGATGCACTCGTACAGACCGTCCAGCTTCTCGCGCTCTTCCGGCGTCTGCAGACGTTCGATGGCCGGAGCCGGCGTGTCGTTCTGCAGGAATGGCTTCACCTTCTCGTATTGCTTGTAGAAGATGCTCATATCGACGACCAAGTCACGGATCACCGGCAAACCAGGCAGCGGACGCACCACCAGCTTGTTGCCCTTGACCACGGCGGACAGCGGTGTGATGCACGCCAGGCCGTTCTTGCCGTTGATATTCATGCCGTCGGAACCGCACACGCCTTCACGGCACGAGCGACGATAGGAGAAACCTTCGTCCTGTTCCTTGATCAGGGCCAGTACGTCCAGCACCATCAAGTCCTTGCCACCGGTGTCGACCTGGAAAACCTGGGTTTTCGGCGCGGCGTCGGTGTCAGGGTTGTAACGATAAACTTCGACTTGCAACATATCGATCACCCTTTAGTAAGTCCGGACTTTTGGTTCGAAAGTCGGAACGGTCTTCGGCGAGAAGTTAACGGCACGCTTGGTCACACGCTTCTCACCCGGGAAGAACAGGGTATGGCACAGCCAGTTTTCGTCGTCGCGCTCTTCAAAGTCTTCACGGGCGTGGGCGCCGCGGGACTCTTTGCGATGCTCAGCGGCAATCGCCGTGGCTTCGGCCACTTCCAGCAGGTTTTGCAGCTCGAGGGCTTCGATACGCGCGGTGTTGAAGGCCTGGGACTTGTCGTTGATCTTGACGTTGGCAATACGAGTGCGCAGGTCAGCCAACTGGGCGATGCCCTTCTGCATGTATTCGCCGGTACGGAATACACCGAAGTAGTTCTGCATGCAGCTTTGCAGCTCGCGACGCAGAGTCGCCACGTCTTCACCGTCGGTACGCTCGTTCAGAGCGGACAGACGTGCCAGTGCCGCCGTGATGTTGGCGTCGGTGGCGTCGTCGTAGTCGATACCGTCGGTCAGGGCTTTTTCCAGGTGCAGGCCGGCCGCACGGCCGAAGACCACCAGGTCGAGCAGCGAGTTGCCGCCCAGGCGGTTGGCACCGTGAACCGATACGCACGCCACTTCACCGACCGCGAACAGGCCCGGGATGATGGTGTCGACGCCTTCGGCGTCCTGGGTGATCGCCTGGCCATGGATGTTGGTGGCAACGCCGCCCATCATGTAGTGGCAGGTTGGAACGACCGGAACCGGGGCAACGACCGGGTCGACGTGGGCGAAGGTCTTGGACAGTTCGCAGATACCTGGCAGGCGGCTGTGCAGCACTTCCTCGCCGAGGTGGTCGAGCTTGAGCAGCACGTGGTCGCCATTCGGGCCACAGCCGTTGCCGGCGATGATTTCCTTGACCATCGAACGTGCTACCACGTCACGACCGGCCAGGTCTTTCGCGTTCGGAGCATAACGCTCCATGAAACGCTCGCCGTGCTTGTTGATCAGGTAACCGCCTTCACCGCGGCAACCTTCGGTGACCAGTACACCGGCGCCGGCGATGCCGGTCGGGTGGAACTGCCACATTTCGATATCTTGTACCGGCACGCCAGCACGCAGGGCCATGCCGACGCCGTCACCGGTGTTGATCAGGGCATTGGTGGTGGACGAGTAGATACGACCGGCACCGCCGGTGGCCAGGACGGTGGCCTTGGCGCGGATGTAGCTGGTTTCGCCGGTTTCGATGCAGATCGCGATCACACCGACAAACGCGCCGTCCTGGTTCTTCACCAGATCGACAGCGTAGTACTCGTTCAGGAACACGGTCCCGGCTTTCAGGTTGCCCTGATAAAGGGTGTGCAGCAGCGCGTGACCGGTACGGTCGGAAGCGGCGCAAGTCCGTGCGGCCTGACCGCCCTTACCGTAATCCTTCGACTGACCGCCGAATGGACGCTGGTAGATACGACCCTGCTCGGTACGCGAGAACGGCATGCCCATGTGGTCCAGCTCGTAAACGGCAGCCGGGCCTTCCTGACACATGTATTCGATAGCGTCCTGGTCACCGATATAGTCGGAACCCTTGACGGTATCGTACATGTGCCAGCGCCAGTCATCGTTCGGGTCGGCGGACGCGATGGCGCAGGTGATGCCACCCTGGGCCGATACGGTGTGCGAACGGGTCGGGAACACCTTGGTGATCACGGCCGTCTTGTGACCACCCTGGGCCAGTTGCAGCGCGGCACGCATGCCCGCACCGCCGCCGCCAATGATGATGGCGTCGAAAGAAATCGTTGGAATGTTAGCCATGAATCAGATACCCCAGAGAATCTGCACACCCCAGACGAAGTAGGCGAACATCGCAACGCCGCATACTGCCTGGAAAAGGAAACGCACTGCTGTCGCGGACTTGCCCAGCGCCATCGGCGTCAGGTAGTCGGTCGAAATGGTCCACATGCCGACCCAGGCGTGAGCGCCCAGGGCCACCAGGGCCAACAGACTGAAGATGCGCATCCCGTTGTGGGCGAACAGCCCGTGCCACTGGGCGTAGCCCAGGCCCGGATTCGCAACGACGTATCCGATCAGGAAGATGAAGTAAGCCGCGAGAACGACAGCAGATACGCGCTGCGCCATCCAGTCGTAGAGGCCCGAACGCGATAGGTTCGTAACGCTGGTTACCATATCCAAACTCCCGCCAGAACGATCAGCACCACGGAAATGGCGATGACGATTTTAGAGCCCAGTTTGCCGCCTTCCAGCGTTTCACCGATGCCCATATCCATGATCAGATGGCGCACACCAGCCACCATGTGATACAGCAAGGCGGACAGAAGCCCCCATCCAATGAACTTGGCCAGCGGGCTGGTCAAGCACGCCTTCACCTCGGCGAAACCTTCCTCCGAACCCAGGGATTTGCCCAATGCATACAGCATGAAGCCAAGGCCCAGGAAGAGAATGATGCCGGATACACGGTGAAGAAACGACGTAACGCCGGTTATGGGGAGTTTGATGGTCCTTAGGTCTAGGTTTACAGGTCGTTGGCTTTTCACGGCTTTTTTTTCACTGATGAGCCCTAACGATCAGGGCAAAGTTGTTGGGCAAGTGCACTGGTCAGGTACCCACCACCCAGGGAGTGACGACCCCCAGTAAAACAGGCCCAAAAGCCCCTGGCGGTCGGGTGCCGAGTATAGACAGTTAGGCTACTAATGACAACGCAAAGGACTACCCCTAATAGCGCATTGCGTTAGCCGGATAAAAGGCGTAAATAGCCGTCAATTTCGAGGAAAAGGTCCGCCCAAAGCCGCCTACGACAAGACTTTTGGCAAATTGACATTCGAATTTATCTCACTATAGTGGTGCGGGCCCTGCGTGGGGGGCCTGTCTGATGATTTCAAGCATAAATAGGAGGCCACATGGCTGACAAAAAAGCGCAGTTGATCATCGAGGGCGCAGCCCCCGTCGAGCTGCCCATTTTAACCGGCACCGTTGGTCCCGATGTAATCGACGTGCGGGGCCTGACGGCCACGGGCCGGTTCACATTCGACCCTGGCTTCATGTCGACCGCTTCCTGCGAGTCGAAGATCACCTATATCGACGGCGATAACGGCATCCTGCTGCACCGCGGCTACCCGATCGAGCAACTCGCCGAGAAATCCGACTACCTGGAAACCTGCTACCTGCTGCTCAACGGCGAACTGCCGACAGTCGAGCAGAAGGCCCAGTTCGTCAGCACCGTGAAGAATCACACCATGGTGCACGAGCAGTTGAAGACCTTCTTCAACGGTTTCCGTCGCGACGCCCACCCGATGGCCGTGATGTGCGGCGTGGTTGGCGCCCTGTCGGCCTTCTACCACGACTCGCTGGACATCAATAACGCCCAGCACCGCGAGATTTCCGCCATTCGCCTGGTCGCCAAGATGCCGACCCTGGCCGCGATGGTGTACAAGTACTCCATGGGTCAACCCATGATGTACCCGCGCAACGACCTGTCGTATGCGGAAAACTTCCTGCACATGATGTTCAACACCCCGTGCGAGATCAAACCGATCAGCCCGGTGCTCGCCAAGGCCATGGACCGGATCTTCATCCTCCATGCCGACCACGAGCAGAATGCTTCGACCTCCACCGTGCGCCTGGCGGGCTCTTCGGGTGCCAACCCGTTCGCCTGTATCGCCGCCGGTATCGCCGCACTCTGGGGCCCTGCCCACGGCGGCGCGAACGAAGCGGTCCTGACCATGCTCGATGAAATCGGCGATGTCTCGAACATCGACAAGTTCATCGCCAAGGCCAAGGACAAGAACGATCCGTTCAAGCTGATGGGCTTCGGTCACCGGGTCTACAAGAACCGCGACCCACGCGCCACCGTGATGAAGCAGACCTGCGACGAAGTCCTGAAAGAGCTGGGCATCAACAACGATCCGCAGCTGGAACTGGCCATGCGTCTCGAAGAGATCGCCCTGACCGACCCGTACTTCATCGAGCGTTCGCTGTACCCGAACGTCGACTTCTACTCGGGGATCATCCTCAAGGCGATCGGCATTCCAACCAGCATGTTCACCGTGATCTTCGCCCTGGCGCGGACCGTGGGCTGGATCTCCCACTGGAAGGAAATGCTCTCCAGCCCGTACAAGATTGGCCGTCCGCGCCAGCTGTACACCGGCTACGAGTCGCGTGACATCACCAAGCTGGAAGACCGCAAGTAAGGTTTGCCTCGCGCTGACACCTTAGCTGCACCGGAAACGGCCTCTTGATAGAGGCCGTTTCTGTTTGTGGACATCCGGTTGCCCAATGCCGGCTGCTCCTACAATGACCGAGACAGCCAACAAAAATGCCCCGATCTCTCGACCAGGGCATTTCGTTGCAACACAGCTTATATAGAGAAGCCTATACAACCCTTAGTGGGAAACCGCCCCACTCGCCCCCAGACCGGTCTGCGAACGCACGAACTGCGGGAAGAACAGCGCCCGTTCCTTCTCCGCCGCCACCGACTTGTCGGTAATGGAGAAGAACCAGATCCCGACGAATGCAATGGCCATCGAGAACAGCGCCGGGTACTCATACGGGAAGATCGCCTTCTCGTGATGCATGATCTGCACCCAGATGGTCGGGCCGAGGATCATCAGCCCTACCGCACTGACCAGGCCCATCCAGCCGCCGATCATCGCGCCACGGGTGGTCAGCTTCTTCCAGTACATGGAAAGCAGCAGCACCGGGAAGTTGCAACTGGCGGCAATCGAGAACGCCAGGCCGACCATGAACGCGATGTTCTGGCTTTCGAACAGGATGCCCAGGCCGATCGCCAGCACGCCAAGGGCGATGGTGGTGATCTTCGAGACGCGGATCTCATCCTTTTCGTTGGCCTTGCCCTTCTTGATCACGCTGGCATACAGGTCATGGGACACCGCCGAGGCACCGGCCAGGGTCAGACCGGCCACCACCGCGAGGATGGTGGCAAAGGCCACGGCCGAGATAAAGCCGAGGAAGATGTTGCCACCCACCGCGTTGGCCAGGTGCACCGCCGCCATGTTGTTGCCACCGAGCAGCGCGCCCGCCGCATCCTTGAACGCCGGATTGGTGCTGACCAGCAGGATCGCGCCAAAACCGATGATAAAGGTCAGGATATAGAAGTAGCCGATGAACCCGGTGGCGTACAACACGCTCTTGCGCGCTTCCTTCGCATCACTCACGGTGAAGAACCGCATCAGGATGTGGGGCAGCCCGGCAGTACCGAACATCAGCGCCAGGCCCAGCGAGAAGGCCGAGACCGGATCCTTCACCAGGCCGCCGGGGCTCATGATCGCCTCACCCTTGGGGTGAACCTTGATCGCTTCGGAAAACAGCATGTTGAAGTCGAAGTTGACGTGCTTCATCACCATCAGCGCCATGAACGAGGCACCGGACAGCAACAGCACCGCCTTGATGATCTGCACCCAGGTGGTGGCCAGCATGCCGCCGAACAGCACATAGAGGCACATCAGGATCCCCACCAGGATCACCGCCACGTAGTAGTCCAGGCCGAACAGCAACTGGATCAGCTTGCCGGCACCGACCATCTGGGCGATCAGGTAGAAGGACACCACCACCAGCGAACCGCAGGCCGACAGCGAACGGATCTGGGTTTGCCCCAGGCGGTAGGACGCCACATCGGCAAAGGTGTACTTGCCCAGGTTGCGCAGGCGCTCGGCGATCAGGAACAGGATGATCGGCCAGCCCACCAGGAAGCCGATGGAGTAGATCAGGCCGTCATAACCCGAGGCATAGACCAGCGCGGAAATCCCCAGGAAGGACGCCGCCGACATATAGTCGCCGGCAATCGCCAGGCCATTCTGCAAACCGGTGATCTTGCCGCCCGCCGCGTAGTAGTCGGCAGCCGACTTGTTGCGCTTGGAGGCCCAGTAGGTGATGCACAGGGTGGCGCCGACGAACACCACGAACATCGCGATGGCCGCCACATTGAGAGGTTGCTTGTGCACTTCGCCGGTCAGGGCGTCAGCCGCCAGGACCAGGGGCGCGAAGGCCGAGCCGGCCAATACTGCCAATAGACGCCGGATCATTGTTGGGCCTCCTTGAGAATCGCGTTGTTCAGGTCGTCGAACTCGCCATTGGCGCGACGCACATAGATGGCCGTCAGGACGAACGCCGAAACGATCAGTCCGACACCCAACGGGATGCCCCAGGTGATGGAAGAGCCGGGACTGAGTTTAGCGCCCAGGATCTGTGGCCCATAGGCGATCAACAGAATGAAACCCGAGTAAAGTCCGAGCATGATCGCCGACAGTGTCCAGGCGAAGCGTTCCCGTTTCCTGACCAGCTCCTTGAAGCGGGGGCTGTTTTGAATCGAGAGGTAAATGCTGTCGTTCATTGTTTTTATCCTCGCAGCACAGATGAGATGAAACCTTTTTCACTTTAGGCGGCTGGGGAAGCGAAACCAGACGACCTTAGTATTAGAACGACATTACGGTTTCGCCAGTTTTCAGGCGAAGACGCTCTGACTCAGTGTAGGCGGTGATGACAGACACCCAGACGCAAAAAGGCCGCATGACGGAATATCATGCGGCCTTTTCGGGGTACTACGCGGGCAGGTGGGTTACTGGGTCCACTCGGCTACGCGGTCCGGGTGCTTGGCGACCCAGTCCTTGGCCGCGGCTTCCGGCTTGGCGCCGTCCTGGATCGCCAGCATGACTTCGCCGATCTCATCCTTGGAGGCCCACTGGAACTTCTTCAGGAACGCCGCCACTTCCGGCGCCTTGGCTTCCAGCTTCAAGCTGCCGATGCTGTTCACGGTTTCAGCGGCGCCATAGACGCCCTTCGGATCGTCCAGGAAGCGCAGTTTCCACTTGGCGAACATCCAGTGCGGCACCCAGCCGGTGACGACAATGGACTCGTTCTTCTTCTCGGCACGGGTCAGTTCGGCGATCATCCCCGCCCCCGAGCTGGCTTGCAGCTTGTAGTCCAGACCGTAGTCCTTGATGGCCTGGTCGGTCTTGAGCATCACACCTGAACCGGCGTCGATGCCGACGATCTTGTTCTTGTAGGTGGTGTCAGTCTTCAGGTCGGCGATGGACTTGGCCGTGACGTACTCCGGCACGATCAGGCCGATCTTGGCGTCCTTGAAGTTGGGGCCGTAGTCGACCACCTTGTCCTTGTTCTTGGCCCAGTACTCGCCGTGGGTCACGGGCAACCAGGCCGAGAGCATGGCATCGAGCTTGCCGGTAGCAACCCCTTCCCACATGATCCCGGTCGCGACGGCTTGCAGCTTGACGTCATAACCCAGTTTCTGCCGGATGACCTCGGCCGCCACGTTGGTAGTGGCCACGCTGTCCGACCAACCATCGACATAACCGATGGATACTTCCTTGGCCGCCGCACCGGCCAGGTTGGAACTGATCGCCAGTACCAGAGCGGCACCTGCGCCTAAGAGTCGTCGCATCTTCATCGTTACTTCCCCGAAATGCTGCACCCGACGACTGCCGGGCGACGTCAACGTATTGTTATAGTGCATGGCGCCCCCATCACGCCTCACCCTTGAACCCGTCCGATCATCAGCGGAGTTCTGACGCCCTGATCATCAACCCGCCTCGCCCATCGACCTGCTCTGACAGCGACCTCAAGGCAACGAGAAACGACATCAGAACGCCAGCAATCGGGGACCCAAGAAATCCCCTCATTTATTGCGCTCGAACTTTGCATGACAAAATACTGCACAGGCCCAAGGCCGGTGGAAATCCGGGTAATATGCGCGGCTTTGTTCCCATACGGCCCGACCATGTCCGCCACTGCCCGTTTCCCGCTCCTCCCGTTGTTGTTCGCCAGCCTGCTCGGACTTCTTGCACTTTGCGGCTTCTGGTATGGCCTCGGCCAGCCGGTGATCCTGCCCGATGCGGCGACCCCGACCCACAAGCTGCAATGCGCCTCCTATACGCCGTTCGCCAAGGACCAATCGCCGTTCGACCAGCCGTTCAAGCCTCGTGTCGAACGCATGGATGCCGACCTGGCGCTGCTGGCCACCCGCTTCGAGTGCATCCGCACCTATTCCATGACCGGCCTCGAAGCCTTGCCGGACCTGGCGCGCAAACATGGCCTGAAAATGATGATCGGCGCCTGGGTCAACAGCAACCCGGTGGACACCGAGAAGGAAGTCGATGCCCTGATCGCCTCGGCCAACGCCAACGCCGATGTGGTCAGCGCGGTGATCGTCGGCAACGAAACCCTGCTGCGCAAGGAAGTCACCGGCGACCAACTGGTCAAGCTGATCCACAAGGTCAAGGCCAACGTGAAGCAGCCGGTGACCTATGCCGACGTCTGGGAATTCTGGCTCAAGCATCCGCAGGTCGCCCCGGCCGTGGACTTCCTGACCATTCACCTGCTGCCGTACTGGGAAGATGACCCTGCCGGGATCGACCGCGCGATCGAACATGTCGCCCAGGTCCGCGAGGTATTCGGCAAGCGGTTCGCCCCCAAGGACATCCTGATCGGTGAAACCGGCTGGCCGAGCGAAGGCCGCCAGCGCGAAACCGCCCTGCCGAGCCGGGTCAACGAAGCCAAGTTCATTCGCGGTTTTGTCACCCTGGCCGAGCAGAACGGCTGGCACTACAACCTGATCGAGGCCTTCGACCAACCGTGGAAACGCGGCAGCGAAGGTGCGGTCGGCGGTTACTGGGGGCTGTTCGATGCCGACCGCCAGGACAAGGGCGTGTTGGCCGGGCCAGTTTCGAACCTGCCGCAATGGCCGCTGTGGTTGGGCTTCGGTGGGGTGATATTCCTCGGTACCTTGCTGCTGGCCGGGCGAGTGCGCAATACCCGGGCGGCGCTGTTGTTGCCGCTGCTGGGGGCGCTGGCAGGTTGCTCCATAGGTGCCTGGGGCGAATTGGCGTGGGTCACCAGCCGGTTTACCAGCGAGTGGGTCTGGGCCGGCCTGCTGGTACTGTTGAACCTGCTGGTGCTGGCCCATGCGGCACTGACCCTGGGTAGCCAGGCCGGCTGGCGCGCCGGCCTGTTCAAATCCCTGGAGCAACGCGCCGGCTGGCTGCTGGCAGGCGCGGGCTTTGCAGCAGCGGTGATGATGCTGGAGTTGGTATTCGATCCACGCTACCGCAGCTTCCCGAGCGCGGCCTTGCTGTTGCCGGCGCTGGTGTTCCTGGTACGTCCGGTGCGCGGCCCGCGTCGGGAGATGGGGCTGCTGGCTTTGATAATCGGCGCCGGTATTGCCCCGCAGCTGTACCGTGAAGGCCTGGCCAACCAGCAGGCCTGGGGCTGGGCGCTGGTCAGCGTGCTAATGGTGGCTGCGCTGTGGCGCAGTGTGCGGGTTCGTCAATAACAACACCGCAGGAGCGCAATATTACGCATAACTTGTGGGAGCGGTGCTTGCCCGCGAAGCTTTTAGCGGTATCAAGGTCCTCTTCGCGGGCAAGCACCGCTCCCACAAAAGCGTCCGTAAGCTCCACCGTTATCTCAAGCCGCCCGCACCAACCGCAACCCCGCGATCACCAGCGCAAACACCGCCAGACTGGTGTTGTACAACGCCAGCGCCGGAAACCCGGCCAGCAGCGCCAATACCGCCAAGGCCCGCCCCAAACGCCCCGGCGCGACAAAAGCCAATAGCGCCGCGACCAACGCCGTCCAGCCCAGCGCCTTGAAGTGGATCAACCAGCCCAGGTTGGAGCGCGCCTGGCACTGCCAGCGCGACGCCTCGTCCAGGCACAGCCCGACCCACTGCCCGTCCTCCATCAATCCATAACGCACGCCATAACTGGCAGCCAGCCACAACGGCAGGACAATAAGCAGCAGAACCAGCGGCAAACGGCGAGACATGGACAACTCCGATAAGCGAAAACGGCGCCCAGCATAATCGCCAGAACCACCTATGCAAGCGCTCACCACATATAACTGTTCGGCAAACTGCGGCAAAGTGTATCGTTGCCAGGCAATTACCCGTCGCCCCCCCATCTAAAATGCTTTTTTAGCGTCGGGACATGGCACTTCGGCAGTACCCCGATGGTCATAGCCTGCGAACCTCATTCAGTGCTTTCCTTCAAAGGGATGTAGTCATGCTCCGTTCTCTGCGCCTCGCTGCCTTTATCGGCGGTCTCATCTTGAGTGCGTCCGCCCTGGCAGTCGATGTCGACGCCGCCAGTTATGGCTACCCGCTGACCAACCCGTTCGAAGCGACCATCGCCACCACGCCACCGGCGCTGCGGCCGAAACTGCCCGACGACGACAGCATCCACCAGGCCGACTACAGCCTCAAGTTGCGCCCCGAGCGCGACTTCATCCTTCCGGACAATTTCTGGGCGGTGAAGAAACTCACCTACCGCCTGGCCCAGCAGGATCACCCGGCACCGCTGATCTTCCTGATCTCCGGCACCGGCGCACGTTATGACAGCAGCATCAACGAGTACCTGAAAAAGCTCTATTACCAGGCCGGCTACCACGTCGTACAGCTGTCATCGCCCACCAGCTTCGACTTCATGAGTGCCGCCTCGCGCTTCGCCACCCCCGGTATCAGCCAGGAAGACGCCGAGGACATGTACCGGGTCATGCAGGCGGTACGCGCCCAACAACCGAAACTGCCGGTGACCGAGTACTACCTCACCGGCTACAGCCTCGGCGCCCTGGATGCCGCCTTTGTCAGCAAGCTGGATGAAACCCGGCGCAGCTTCAACTTCAAGAAAGTCCTGCTGCTCAACCCGCCGGTCAACCTCTACACCTCGGTCACCAACCTCGACAAGCTGGTCCAGACCGAGGTCAAGGGCATCAAGAACACCACCACCTTCTATGAGCTGGTGCTGGGCAAGCTGACCCGCTACTTCCAGCAGAAGGGCTACATCGACCTCAACGACGCCCTGGTCTACGACTTCCAGCATTCCAAGCAACACCTGACCAATGAACAGATGGCCATGTTGATCGGCACCACCTTCCGCTTTTCGGCGGCGGACATCGCCTTTACCTCGGACCTGATCAACCGCCGCGGCCTGATCACGCCGCCCAGGTACCCGATCAGCGAAGGCACCAGCCTCACGCCGATGTTCAAGCGCGCCCTGCAGTGTGATTTCGACTGCTACCTGACCGAACAGGTGATCCCTATGTGGCGCGCCCGCAGCGACGGCGGCAGCCTGCTGCAACTGATCGACCAGGTCAGCCTCTACGCCCTCAAGGACTACCTGCACGACAGCCCGAAAATCGCCGTGATGCACAACGCCGACGACGTCATCCTCGGCCCTGGCGACCTGGGTTTCCTGCGCAGCACCTTTGGCAATCGTCTGACGGTCTACCCCCATGGCGGCCACTGCGGCAACCTCAATTACCGCGTCAACGCCGACGCCATGCTGGAGTTCTTCCGTGGCTAAATCTCTTTTGTTGATCGCAGCCCTGCTCTGCGCAACCCCTGCCCTGGCCGACAACAGCAAGGCCCACGATCCCGTGATACATGACTCGGACGGTTTCACCGAGCCATTGACCAAGCTCAAGTTCAACCCGGGCCTGGACCAGCGTGAGTTCGAACGTTCGACCCTCAACGCCCTGAGCGTCTACGACCCGTTGGAGTCCTGGAACCGCCACGTCTATCACTTCAACTACCGCTTCGACGAGTGGGTGTTCCTGCCGGCGGTCGATGGCTACCGCTATGTCACGCCGACCTTCCTGCGCGAGGGGGTGAGCCACTTCTTCAGTAACCTGGGGGACGTTTCCAACCTGCTCAACAGCCTGTTCCAGTTCAAGGGTAAGCGCGCGCTGGAAACCACCGGGCGCCTGCTGCTCAACACCACCATCGGCGTCGCCGGCCTGTGGGACCCGGCGACCAAGATGGGCCTGCCACGCCAGACCGAAGACTTCGGCCAGACCCTGGGCTTCTATGGTGTACCGGGCGGGGCGTACCTGGTGCTGCCGTTCTTCGGGCCGTCGAACCTGCGCGATACCACGGGGCTGGTGTTCGACTTCGCCGCCGAATCACAGATCAACTTCCTCAACGTTTCCCAGGTCAGTTCCGACCACCCGGAGATCTATCTGCTGGAGGCCATCGACAAGCGCTACACCACCAGCTTCCGTTATGGTCAGTTGAACTCGCCGTTCGAATACGAGAAAGTCCGCTACGTCTACACCGAGGCGCGCAAGTTGCAGATTGCTGAATAAACCCGGACCTTGCAGGGCCTGTTCGGGATATTAAAGACCCACAGGCCTGACAAGGACATAAGCATGTACCACCTGATCGCAACTGACCTGGACGGCACCCTGCTGCTACCGGATGACCGCATCGGCGACTATTCCCATGGGGTGCTCAAGCGCCTGTTGGAGGCCGGCAAGCATGTGGTTATCGCCACCGGGCGCAGCCAGCCCGATGTCGAGGCGATCCTGCGGCCCTACAACCTGAAGGTTCACCTGATCACCGCCAACGGCGCACGGGTCAGCAGTGCCTGCAAGACCCTGGACGCCAGCGAGCATCTGTCGCCGCAGGCGGTGCGAGCGCTGCTGGATGCCACCCGGCAAGACCCGAACCTGGTGACCAACCTGTATGGCCAGTCCCAATGGTTCACCAATGCCGATAGCCAGTTGCTGAAGAGATTCATGCAGAACGAAGGCTTTCCTCCCACGGTAGTGACTGGCGATGAGTTCCCCATCGAGGCGGTGGAGAAAGTCTTCTTTATCCACAAGGACAAGGACCATGAAGCCCTGGCGATCCTGGATGAACAGCTCAAGCGCCTGGTGGGCGATCAGGTGCACAGCACCTTTTCCTCGCCCTTCTGCCTGGAAATGATGGCCAGCAGCGTGTCCAAGGGCAGTGCCCTGAAGAAACTCGCGGACTTCCTGCAAGTGCCGCTGAGCCAGTGCATCGCATTTGGCGACGGGATGAACGACGTGGAAATGCTCTCGAGCATCGGCAAGGGGCTGGTGATGGGCACAGCTCACGCCAAGGTGTTCCAGGCCCTGCCCGGGCATGAAACCCTGGGCAGTTGCAGCGAGGAATCAGTGGCCCGTTATCTGGCGGCGAACCTGCTGACAGCTTAATCAACAGACTGTACACAGTCCCTGTAGGAGCATGGCTTGCCAGCGAAGCCTTTGGCGGTCTTACGGGCCCCTTCGCGGGCAAGCCCTGCTCCTACAAACTCCACGGTGCTTTCAAGATCGACATAAGACTGACTGGCCTCGAAGCAGGTCTGGGGCCTACAGCGCCGATGCCGTCTGCGCCACCAGCGAAACCTGCGGCAACCCGAGGAACCGGCACAGCTCATCGCGCTTGGCCAGCGCATCACGACGCCCCAGCTCGATCAACTCGCTGCAATAAGACGCCTCGAACAGCAGGTAGCTCAGCACCCCGGCACCGCTGGTCCGGGTCGCCCCCGGCCCGCGCAGGAAAAAGCGCAATGCCGCCGGCAGCTCATGGCGATGGCGCGCGGCGATTTCATCGATCGGCTGGCTCGGTGCGATCACCAGCACATCCACCGGCGCCAGGCCCAGGCTGCGCGGTTGTGTCGGCAACATCCGACTGAACTGATTCAAGCGCTGCAGCAACTCGATATCGCTTTCCAGGCTGTCGATAAACGTACTGTTGAGCATATGCCCGCCAATCTGCGCCAGGCTCGGTTGCTGTCCGCTATACGTCCGCTCGGTGGCCGTGTCGACACCCCGCGGGTTGCCACTGACCCCCACCACCAACACCCGGGTCGCCCCCAGATGCAGCGCCGGACTGATGGGCGCCGACTGACGCACCGCACCGTCACCGAAGTACTCCTGGTCCAGCTTGACCGGGGCAAACAGCAGCGGGATCGCCGAACTCGCCAGCAAGTGCTCCACCGTCAGCCGGGTCGGCACGCCAACCCGGCGATGGCGCAACCAGGAGTCGATAGCGCCCTTGCCCTGATAAAAGGTCACCGCCTGGCCGGACTCATAACCAAACGCGGTCACCGCCACGGCGTGCAACTGCTGTTGCTCGATGGCGTGGTCGATACCCGGCAGGTGCAGTTTGTCATTGAGCAGGTCGCGCAAGGGCGAACTGTCGAGCAACGCCACCGGTACTTGCGCGCCCATGCCCAGCAGGCTGTGACCGACAAAGCGGCTGGCCTGGCGTATCACACCCGGCCAATCGCTACGCAGCACCAGATGGCTGCGAAACCCTTGCCAGAACGCGGTCAGGCGCTCGATCGAGGCGGTGAAATCCATCGCCCCGCTGGCCAGGCTGACCGCATTGATCGCCCCGGCCGAAGTGCCGACGATCACCGGAAAGGGATTAGGCGCCCCCTCGGGCAAGAGCTCGGCAATCGCCGCCAGCACCCCCACCTGATAGGCCGCGCGCGCGCCCCCTCCAGAGAGAATCAGGCCGGTGACCGGTTCAGCTGGGCTCATCGCGACACTCCATTAATCAGTAACATCCTGATACACCACGCCTGCCCCCCGCCGCAACACCCGGATGGTTTTATCGGCGTTTTGGATAGAGTTTGGGCTCCCCCGGCGGCCGGCTCTTGAAACGGCGATGGGCCCAGAGGTACTGCTCCGGGCATTCGCGCAGCGCCACCTCGACCCATTGATTGATCCGCAGGCAGTCAGCCTCTTCGGTTTCCCCTGGGAAGTCCGTCAGCGGCGGATGAATCACCAGCCGATAACCACTGCCGTCGGCCAGGCGCTGCTGGGTGAACGGCACCACCAGCGCCTTGCCCAGGCGGGCGAACTTGCTGGTGGCGGTGACGGTGGCCGCCTGGATACCGAACAGCGGCACGAACACACTCTGCTTGATCCCGTAGTCCTGGTCCGGCGCATACCAGATCGCCCGACCGGCGCGCAGCAACTTGAGCATGCCGCGCACATCGTCGCGCTCGACCGCCAGGGAATCGAGGTTGTGCCGCTCACGGCCACGGCGCTGGATAAAATCGAACAGCGCATTGCTGTGCTCGCGGTACATGCCGTCGATGGTATGGCGCTGGCCGAGCAAGGCCGCGCCGATCTCCAGGGTGGTGAAATGCAGGGCCATCAGGATCACGCCCTTGCCCTCACGCTGAGCGTTCTGCAGATGTTCGAGGCCTTCGATATGAGCCAGCCGTGCCAGGCGCGGCTTGGACCACCACCAGCTCATGGCCATTTCGAAAAAGGCGATCCCGGTGGACGCGAGATTTTTCCGCAGCAGTTGGTCGCGCTCGGCGTCGGACAACGCCGGAAAACACAATTGCAGATTACGCGCGGCAATGGTCCGTCGGTCGGCGGACACCCGATACATCACCGCCCCGAGAAAACGTCCCAGCCACAACAGGAGCCCATAGGGCAACTGGACAATCAGCCACAGCAAGCCCAACCCCAGCCATAGCAGCCAGTAGCGGGGATGAAGAAAAGCAGCTCGAAAACGCGGGCGATCCATGGGTGATTCCGGACAGACAACAAGGCCGCGCATTCTACAACGGTTCGCGGCGGCTTGCGGCCCGAGGGCGTTCTCGTTATAAGTCTCGGCACTTTTAGTGACAAGCTGCGTTATCCCGACCATGAGCCAAACCGAACTGCTAGACCAGGATCCCGTGTTCCAGCTGAAGGGCAGTATGCTCGCCATCACGGTGCTGGAGCTGGCGCAGAACAACCTCGACGCCCTCGATCGGCAACTGGCGGCCAAGGTCGCCCAGGCCCCGAACTTCTTCAGCAATACCCCACTGGTGCTGGCGCTGGACAAACTGCCGGACGGCCAGGGCCCCATCGACCTGCCCGGGCTGATGCGCGTCTGCCGCCAGCATGGCCTGCGCACCCTGGCGATCCGCGCCAACCGCATCGAAGACATTGCCGCCGCGATTGCCATTGACCTGCCGGTGCTGCCGCCGTCCGGCGCCCGCGAACGGCCGGTCGACCCGACTGAAGGCCTGGAAAAGAAAAAACCGGAAAAGCCACCCGAGCCGACCATCAAACCGACGAAGATCATCACCTCGCCGGTACGCGGCGGCCAGCAGGTCTACGCCCAGGGCGGCGACCTGGTGGTGATCTCTTCCGTCAGCCCCGGCGCGGAACTTCTCGCCGATGGCAACATCCATGTTTATGGCCCCATGCGCGGTCGCGCCCTGGCCGGCATCAAGGGCGATACCAAGGCGCGGATTTTCTGCCAGCAACTGAGTGCCGAACTGATCTCCATCGCCGGCCAGTACAAGGTTTCCGAGGATTTGCGCCGCGATCCCTTGTGGGGCACCGCTGTTCAGGTCAGCTTGTCGGGCGACGTGTTGAACATCATCCGGCTTTAACGGATACTTGCCGCCATTTCCAAAATGTCACCTTCTCGTAGCGAAAACAGCTCGAACGGTGTGGGAAATCGCGAAAGGTAAGAATAACCCGAGGCTCTTCAGACTTTTCCTCGATTTCCAACCGACGCTACACGACTACAGTTATTTTTTAGTGACGTTCTTCAGGGGCTGAAAGTCCTTTTTTCCTTTAGGGGTGATACACCTTGGCCAAGATTCTCGTGGTTACATCCGGCAAGGGTGGTGTGGGTAAGACCACCACCAGCGCCGCCATCGGTACCGGCCTCGCGCTGCGGGGCCACAAGACAGTGATCGTCGACTTCGACGTCGGCCTGCGTAACCTCGACCTGATCATGGGCTGCGAGCGTCGCGTGGTGTATGACTTCGTCAACGTCGTCCAGGGCGAAGCCAACCTGCAGCAAGCCCTGATCAAGGACAAGCGCCTGGAAAACCTCTACGTGCTGGCCGCCAGCCAGACCCGGGACAAGGACGCGCTGACCAAGGAAGGCGTGGAAAAGGTCCTGATGGCCCTCAAGGAGGATTTCGAGTTCGTCGTCTGCGACTCCCCGGCCGGTATCGAGACCGGTGCCCACCTGGCCATGTACTTCGCCGACGAAGCCATCGTCGTGACCAACCCCGAAGTGTCCTCGGTGCGTGACTCCGACCGCATGCTCGGCCTGCTGGCGAGCAAATCGCGCCGCGCCGAGAACAACGAAGAGCCGATCAAGGAACACCTGCTGCTGACCCGCTACAACCCCGAGCGCGTCAGCAACGGCGAGATGCTCGGCGTCGAAGACGTCAAGGACATCCTCGCGGTGACCCTGCTGGGCGTGATCCCCGAATCCCAGGCGGTGCTCAAGGCCTCCAACCAGGGCGTGCCGGTGATTCTCGACGACCAGAGCGATGCGGGCCAGGCCTACAGCGACGCGGTCGACCGCCTGCTGGGCAAGACCGTGGAACATCGCTTCCTCGATGTGAAGAAGAAAGGACTCTTCGAGCGCCTGTTTGGAGGCAACTAAGCAATGAACCTTTTTGACTTCTTTCGTGCCAGCAAAAAAGTAAGCACCGCGTCGGTCGCGAAAGAGCGTCTGCAGATCATCGTGGCGCACGAACGCGGCCAACGCAGCACCCCGGATTACCTGCCGGCCTTGCAGAAGGAACTGGTGGAGGTCATCCGCAAGTACGTCAATATCGGGTCCGACGACGTGCACGTGGCGCTGGAAAACCAGGGCAGCTGCTCGATCCTGGAACTCAATATCACCCTGCCCGATCGTTGATCGATCCGGCCGGAGCCACGGCGGCCCGGGACCTGGCCTTTCTGTAGGAGCGAGCTTGCTCGCGATGGACGTCAACGATAACGCGGGGCAGCTGATGCCCAGCGGTGTCCTGGCTACCATCGCGAGCAAGCTCGCTCCTACAGGAGGCTGGGCCTCGGGCCGCCGTTGGCGTTTGTTACGAGACTGTTTTAATGCCGCTGTCCAATATCCATATCCTCCATCAGGATGCCGCCGTACTGGTGGTGAACAAGCCGACCCTGTTGCTCTCCGTCCCTGGCCGGGCCGATGACAACAAGGACTGCCTGATTACCCGCTTGCAGGAAAACGGCTACCCCGAAGCCCGTATCGTCCATCGCCTGGACTGGGAAACCTCGGGGATCATCCTGCTGGCCCGCGACCCGGACAGCCACCGCGAACTGTCGCGACAGTTCCACGACCGGGAAACCGAAAAAGCCTACACCGCACTCTGCTGGGGTCAACCGGAGCTGGACAGCGGCAGCATCGACCTGCCCCTGCGCTACGATCCGCCGACCAAGCCACGCCATGTGGTCGACCACGAGTTCGGCAAGCACGCGCTGACCTTCTGGAAAGTCCTGGAGCGTTGCGGCGACTGGTGCCGGGTGGAACTGACCCCGATCACCGGGCGCTCACACCAACTGCGGGTGCATATGCTGTCCATCGGTCACCCATTGCTCGGTGATGGTTTGTACGCCCATCCACAGGCCCTGGCCGCCTGGCCACGACTGTGCCTGCACGCCAGCATGCTGAGCTTCACCCACCCGCAAAGCGGCGAACGCCTGCGCTTCGAGTGCCCGGCCCCGTTCTGAGAGACTGGGAGCGGCATCGGGGCAAGTCCTGCTTGGGCGACCCGGCATTACCCCGCCCCCTGTAGGAGCTGGCTTGCCGGCGATAGGGCCCGTGAGAACGCTGCAAACCTCAAGGCCCTCATCGCCAGCAAGCCGGCTCCTACAAGATACGGTAAACTCTCGGCACTGCTGTCTGGAGCTACTTATGCGCGAAGAGTTGAACCAAGGCCTGATCGACTTCCTCAAGGCCTCCCCTACCCCGTTCCATGCCACTTCCAGCCTGGTTCAGCGCCTGGAAGCGGCGGGCTACCAGCGTCTCGACGAGCGCGAGACCTGGCACACCGAGGCCAACGGTCGCTACTACGTCACCCGCAATGACTCTTCGATTGTCGCCATCAAGCTCGGCCGTGCCTCGCCGCTGCTGGGCGGCATCCGCTTGGTCGGCGCCCACACCGACAGCCCGTGCCTGCGGGTCAAGCCGCAGCCGGAACTGCAACGCCAGGGCTTCTGGCAACTGGGTGTCGAAGTCTACGGCGGCGCCCTGCTCGCCCCCTGGTTCGACCGCGACCTGTCCCTGGCCGGACGCGTGACCTTCCGCCGCGACGGCAAGGTCGAGAGCCAGTTGATCGACTTCAAGCTGCCCATCGCCATCATCCCCAACCTGGCGATCCACCTCAATCGCGAGGCCAACCAGGGCTGGGCGATCAACGCGCAGAACGAGCTGCCGCCGATCCTCGCGCAGTTCGCCGGTGACGAGCGGGTCGACTTCCGCGCCGTGCTCACCGAGCAGCTGGCCCGCGAACACGGCCTCAATGCCGACGTGGTGCTCGATTACGAGCTGAGTTTCTACGACACCCAGGCCGCCGCGGTCATCGGCCTGAACGGCGACTTTATCGCCGGTGCGCGCCTGGACAACCTGCTGTCCTGCTACGCCGGCCTGCAAGCGCTGCTCACCGCCGACAGCGAGGAAACCTGTGTGCTGGTCTGCAACGACCATGAGGAAGTCGGCTCCTGCTCCGCCTGCGGCGCCGACGGCCCGATGCTGGAACAGACCCTGCGCCGCCTGCTGCCGGAAGGCGATGAATTCGTACGAACCATCCAGAAATCCCTGCTGGTCTCGGCGGACAATGCCCACGGCGTGCACCCCAACTATGCCGACAAACACGACGCCAACCATGGTCCCAAGCTCAATGCCGGGCCGGTGATCAAGGTCAACAGCAACCAGCGCTACGCCACCAACAGCGAAACCGCCGGGTTCTTCCGTCATCTGTGCATGGCCGAGGAAGTGCCGGTGCAAAGCTTCGTGGTGCGCAGCGACATGGGTTGCGGCTCGACCATCGGCCCGATCACCGCCAGCCACCTGGGGGTGCGTACGGTGGACATCGGCCTGCCGACCTTCGCCATGCACTCGATCCGCGAACTGGCCGGCAGCCATGACCTGGCGCACCTGGTGAAAGTGTTGAGCGCGTTCTACGCCAGCCGCGAGTTGCCATAGAACCCGAGAGCGACACAAAACCTGTAGGAGCAGGGCTTGCCCGCGAAGAACGATAACGCGGTTACCCTGATACACCGCGGCGTCCTTGCGATTCGCGGGCAAGCCCTGCTCCTACAGTTCAGCGTTATCCTCCAGGTCTGATACACACCCGCCAAACCGACCTAGACTCAAGGTATCCCCCTCGACCAGGTCGTTGTCATGATCACGCCCTTCGCTTTCCACACCATGCTGATTCCCATCCTGGGCGGCATGCTGATGTTGGCCGTCGGTTTCAACTTTCGCGAGCGCAACGCCGGGGTCCTGCTGATCTGGGTCGGGATGCTGTTCATCCTTGGCACCGTGGTCTACAAGATCCTCGCCCAGTTGACCGATTAAATGCATTGGCCCCACGGCTGACGTACACTTCGTCGACCCGTATCGTCCATGGTTGACTGCCCAGTGTTTGCCCGCCTTCTCGCCTTGCCCGCCGCTTTATTCATCTGCCTGCTGACCCTCCTGCCATTGGTCAGCGCCGACGCAGCCGGCCTGCCGAGCCTGCTGGCCAGCGCGGAAAAAACCCAGCCGGTCCCCAGCGAGCCCCTGGCGCAATCCCTGGATGAGGTGATCAAGAACCTGGAGAACGACCAGCAACGCGCCAAGCTACTGAGCGACCTGAAGAAGCTGCGCGACAGCACCAGGAAAGCCCAACCGGCCACCGAAGAAGGCGTGCTGGGGCTGATCGGCAGCACCCTCGCCGGCTTCGAAAAACAGTTTTCCGGTGACGACAGCCCCCTCAGTCGCTGGTCGGAAGAATTCGACCTGGCCAAGGGTGAACTGATGGACCTGACGCTGCCGGCCAGCGAGTGGGTACCGATGGTCTTCGCCTTCGCCCTGATCCTCGCGCTCTGGAGTTTCCTCGCCTGGGCCATGATCTGGCTCGGGCGCCAGGTGCGCCTGCGCTTCGGCCTCAGCGAGGAATTGCCGCAACACCCGCGCACCGTCGACCTGCTGCGTTTCGCCCTGCGCAAGCTCGGGCCCTGGCTGATCGCCCTGCTCATCACCGTGTACATGAGCTACGCCCTGCCCTCGTCCCTGGGCAAGAACCTGGCGATGGTGCTGGCCTACGCCCTGGTGGTCGGCACCTTGTTCTCGGCCATCTGCGTGATCGCCTTCTCCGTGCTCGACGGCCAGCATCGCCATCAGGCCCTGTACATCCTCCGCCGCCGGGCCTTCCGGCCGCTGTGGCTGATCGGCAGCTTCGCCGCCTTTGGCGAGGCCCTCAGCGACCCACGGATGATCGCCAGCCTCGGCAGCCACCTGGCCCACACCGCCGCGACCTTCGCCAATGTCATGGCGGCGCTGTCCACTGGACTGTTCATCGTGCGGTTCCGCCGCCCCATCGCCCACCTGATCCGCAACCAGCCGCTGTCCCGGCGCCTGAACCGCCGCGCCCTGAGCGACACCCTGGCGATCCTCGGCACCTTCTGGTTCGTCCCGGCGCTGATCCTGGTGGCGATCTCGCTGTTCGCCACCTTCATCTCCGCCGGCGACACCAGCACGGCCCTGCGCCAGTCGCTGATCTGCACCGTGCTGGTGGTGTTGTGCATGGTGATCAACGGGTTGGTGCGCCGCCACGCCCTCAAGCCCCATCGCGGCCACAAGCGCCATGCCCTGTACTCCGAGCGCCTGAACAACTTCGGCTACACCCTGGTGCACCTGGCGGTGTGGCTGGTGTTTATCGAACTGGGCCTGCGGGTCTGGGGCATGTCGCTGATCGGCTTCACCGAGGGCGAGGGGCATGAGGTCAGCGTCAGGCTGTTCAGCCTCGGCGGCACACTGATCTTCGCCTGGCTGGTGTGGATTCTCAGCGACACCGCCGTGCACCACGCCCTGACCCGCTCGCGCAAAGGCCTGGCCAATGCCCGGGCGCAGACCATGATGCCGCTGATCCGCAACGTGCTGTTCGTGGCGATCTTCATCATTGCGCTGATCGTCGCCCTGGCGAACATGGGCATGAACGTCACGCCGCTGCTGGCCGGTGCCGGTGTGATCGGTTTGGCGATCGGCTTTGGTGCGCAGTCGCTGGTGGCGGACCTGATCACCGGCCTGTTCATCATTATCGAGGACTCCCTGGCCATCGACGACTACGTCGACGTCGGCGGCCACCTCGGCACGGTGGAGGGGCTGACCATCCGCACGGTGCGGCTGCGGGATATCGACGGGATCGTCCACACCATTCCGTTCAGCGAGATCAAGAGCATCAAGAACTACTCGCGGGAGTTCGGCTACGCGATCTTCCGGGTGGCGATCCCGTACAACATGCCCATCGACAACGCGATCAAGCTGATGCGCGATGTCGGCCAGAAGATGCGCAGCGATCCGTTGCAACGGCGCAATATCTGGTCGCCGCTGGAGATCCAGGGGGTAGAGAGTTTCGAGTCCGGCAGCGCGATCCTGCGCGCTCGGTTCAAGACCGCGCCGATCCGGCAGTGGGAAGTTTCCCGGGCCTTCAACCTGGCGCTCAAGCGCACCATGGACGAGGCCGGACTGGACCTGGCGACGCCACGCTTGAGTGTGCAGGTGGTTACAGCGGGCGGTGGTCCGGAAACGGAAGCCACACCCAAATCCTGAGACGGCCACAGCAATCTTGAGTGCTCAGCTGAAATCCTGAGCCCACAATTGAACCTGTGGGAGCGGAGCTTGCCCGCGAAGCTTTTAGCGATATTGAGGACCCCTTCGCGGGCAAGCTCCACTCCCACATAAGCCCGCTCGCCACAAGACCCTACTCAACTTCAAGCCCCCTCGGATCCAACTGCGGGTTAAACCACATCCACCCCGACATGAATCGCATCATGTCGCCAGAACTCCAGATCGCAATCGATCAGCCGTTCGTGCTGGTCATAGTTGACCCGGGCAATCCGCAAGCCCGGGCTCCCCACCGACACCCGCAACGCCGCGGCCGCCTCGACCTGCAGTGACGTCGGCACAATCTCGAACCTGACCCGCCCGTAATGCAGGTCGTAATGCCGGGCATACAGCTCGGTGATCGACTGGTTCAAATCAAACTCCAGAATCCCCGGGAAATACTGTGGATTGAGGTAATGCTCGACATACAGCACCAGCCGCTCATCGATCCGCCGCGCCCGGCAGATCTGGATCACGCTGGACAAGGCCGGCAACTGCAACCAGTCACACACCGCCGCCGACGCCGGCTGCAAACGCGCCGAAATCACCTGGGTCGACGGCACCCGCCCCTGGGCACTGACCATTGCGTGAAAGTGGCTACGCTGCATCAGGTTATAGGCCAGGCGCGGCGGCGAAATAAACCAGCCCCGACGCTCCTCGCGATAGATCAGCCCCTGGGCCTCCAGTTGCAACAAGGCCTCACGCACGGTGATCCGGGTGGTACCGAACAACTCACTGAGTTTGCGCTCGGCGGGCAATTTGCTACCCGGTGGCAACAAGCCGTGTCCGATCTGCTCATGCAGGGCCTGACCGATGGCTGTCACCGCCTTTGGAGCCTCTTCACGCATCAACGTTACCTATCTGGACTAGACCAGCACTGTTTTAGGGCACAACCGCACGGGATCGCGGTCTCCAGTTGTAATGCCCAGCCTAGGCAATACAGATGACTGATATGTGACAAAGCGACGAAACGGTGCATGTGCACGGTCGTTCCATAATGATCAATCCCTTTAATATCAGCTAGTTAACTATGGTCTACGCTTAACGGGGTGTTCATGAACACCACCGATAAAAAACCTTGCAGGACTGATGCCGACATCAAAGTGTCATCCAGCAAGCTTAAATTGGCTCAGGTATTGCTGACCTAGACCAAACGATTCAAACCACCGCACTACTTTTTATAAAAATCGCCGCGTTGAAAACGCCCAAAGGAGCTTCGGATGAAACAGCTTTTCCTGGCATCACTGTTAGGCTCGACCATTGCCCTGTGCACCTCGGCCATGGCTGCTGGCACCGATTTGAAAGCACTGGAAACCGCCGCCAAGCAAGAAGGCGCCGTCAACAGCGTCGGCATGCCCGATGACTGGGCGAACTGGGCCGGCACCTGGAAAGACCTGAGCGACAAGTACGGCCTCAAGCACATCGACACCGACATGAGCTCGGCCCAGGAAGTGGCCAAGTTCGCCGCCGAGAAAGACAACGCCAGCGCCGATATCGGCGACGTCGGTGCCGCCTTCGGCCCGATCGCGGTCAAGCAGGGCGTGACCCAACCGTACAAGCCAAGCACCTGGGAACAGGTTCCGGCCTGGGCGAAGGACAAGGACGGCAACTGGGCACTGGCCTACACCGGCACCATCGCGTTCATCGTCAACAAGAAGCTGCTGCACGGCTCCGAAGCGCCGAAAAGCTGGTCTGACCTCAAGACCGGTAAATACAAGGTTTCCATCGGTGACGTGAGCACCGCTGCCCAGGCCGCCAACGGCGTACTGGCCGCTGCCCTGGCCAACGGTGGTGACGAGAAGAACATCCAGCCCGCACTGCTGATGTTCGCCGAGATCGCCAAGCAGGGTCGCCTGTCGCTCGCCAACCCGACCATCGCCACCATGGAAAAGGGTGAAGTCGAAGTCGGCGTGGTCTGGGACTTCAACGGCCTGAGCTACAAGGCCAAGATGGCCAACCCGGATGACTACGTGGTGCTGATTCCATCGGACGGTTCGGTGATCTCCGGCTACACCACCATCATCAACAAATACGCCAAGCACCCGAACGCGGCCAAGCTGGCGCGTGAGTACATCTTCAGCGACGCCGGCCAGGTCAACCTGGCACGCGGCAACGCCCGTCCCATCCGTGCCGAGCACCTGACCCTGCCGGAAGACGTGAAGGCCAAGCTGCTGCCTAACGAGCAGTACAAGAAAGTCACGCCGATCAAAGATGCCGATGCATGGGAAAAAACTTCCAAGGCACTGCCGCAGAAGTGGCAGGAAGAAGTCATCATCAACATGCAATAACCCACAACCATTGTTCCCGCACGGTAGCGGGAACAATGGGCTCCCCTGTAGGAGCGAGCTTGCTCGCGAGGGTCGCCGGTACACCGCGGGGCATCAGGTTTCCCGCGTTATCGTTGACGTCCATCGCGAGCAAGCTCGCTCCTACCGGGGGAGGTTGATATTCCCCTTCATGACGAGGCCCGGTCTATGCCGCACAACGTTATCCTGGTCGTGCTCGATGGCCTGAACTATGAGGTCGCCCGCCATGCCATGGGCCATCTCCAGGCTTACGCAGGCGCAGGACGCGCGGCGCTGTACAAACTGGAATGCGAGTTGCCCTCGCTCTCAAGACCGCTCTACGAATGCATTCTGACCGGTGTGGCTCCGATCCGGAGCGGCATCGTGCACAACCACGTCTCGCGCCTGTCCAACCAGCGCAGCGTGTTCCATTACGCCCGCGACGCCGGCCTGAGCACCGCCGCGGCGGCCTATCACTGGGTCAGCGAGCTGTACAACCGCACGCCCTTCGTCGCCGCCCGTGACCGGCACACCCGGGATGAAAACCTGGCGATCCAGCACGGCCATTTCTACTGGGTCGACCACTACCCCGATTCCCATCTGTTCGCCGATGCTGAAAGCCTGCGCCTGCAACACGCGCCGAACTTCCTGCTGGTGCACCCGATGAACATCGACGACGCCGGCCACAAGCACGGCCTCGACACCGCGCAATACCGCAACAGCGCGCGCTCGGCCGACATCATCCTCGCCGACTACCTGCAAGGCTGGCTCGACGCCGGCTACCAGGTGCTGGTGACCGCCGACCACGGCATGAACAACGACCGCTCGCACAACGGCCTGCTGGCCGAAGAGCGCGAAGTGCCGCTGTTCGTCCTCGGCGAAGCCTTCAGTTTCAACCCCGACGCCACGCCCCTACAGACGCAGCTCTGCGGCACCATCTGCGAGCTGCTGGGCGTCCCCCATGACAAACCTGTATGCCGGGAGTTGTTGAAGTGAATTCACTCACCCGTGGCAAATGGCTCGCCGTGCTCTGCCTGGTGCCCTTTGCCCTGTTCTTTATCGTGTTCGAGATCGCGCCGCTGGTGTGGGTGCTGATCAACAGCGTGCAGTCGGAAGACGACGGCTGGGGCCTGGCCAACTTCAGCAAGATCTTCAGCTCGAAGTTCTACCTGCAGGCGATCCAGTACAGCCTGGAAATCAGCTTCTGGTCCAGCGTGTTCGGCATGCTGATCGCCGTGCTCGGCGCCTACTCCCTGCGCCGGGTCGACTCGCGCCTGCGGGACTTCGTCAACTCATTCGCCAACATGACCAGCAACTTCGCCGGCGTGCCGCTGGCCTTTGCGTTCATCATCCTGCTGGGCTTCAACGGCACCTTCACCATCATGCTGAAACAGGCCGGGATCATTCAGGATTTCAACCTGTACTCGAAAACCGGCCTGATCATTCTCTACACCTACTTCCAGATTCCCCTCGGCGTGCTGTTGCTCTACCCGGCCTTCGACGCCCTGCGCGAAGACTGGCGCGAGTCCGCCGCGCTGCTCGGCGCCGACGGCTGGCAGTTCTGGCGGCATATCGGCCTGCCGGTGCTGACCCCGGCACTGCTGGGCACCTTCGTCATCCTGCTGGCCAACGCCCTCGGCGCCTACGCCACGGTGTATGCCCTGACCACCGGCAACTTCAACGTGTTGCCGATCCGTATTGCCGCCATGGTTTCCGGCGACATCAGCCTCGACCCGAACATGGCCAGTGCGCTGGCGGTGGTGCTGGTGGGCCTGATGACCTTCGTGACCGTGATCCACCAGTGGCTGTTGAAAAGGAGCTACCATGTCGCGCGCTGAACCCGGCTCCGCCGCCCTGTACCACCGCGGGGTGGTCTACCTGCTGTTCCTGATCCTGCTGCTGCCCCTGGCCGGCACCCTGATCTACTCCCTGGCCAGCAGTTGGTCGGCGACCATCCTGCCCGCCGGTTTCACCTTCAAGTGGTACCTGCAACTGTGGAGCGACCCGCGCTTCCTCAATGCCTTCGGCCAGTCGCTGATCGTCTGCGTCGGCTCCCTGGTGTTGTCGGTGGTGCTGATCCTGCCGCTGCTGTTCGTGGTGCACTACCACTTCCCCAAGCTCGACGCGCTGATGAACATCCTCATCCTGCTGCCCTTCGCGGTGCCGCCGGTGGTGTCCTCGGTGGGCCTGTTGCAGCTCTACGGTTCCGGACCGTTCGCCATGGTCGGCACGCCGTGGATCCTGATCGGTTGCTACTTCACCGTGGCCTTGCCGTTCATGTACCGGGCGATCACCAACAACCTGCAGGCGATCAACCTGCGCGACCTGATGGACGCCGCCCACCTGCTCGGTGCCAGCACCTGGCAGGCAGCGTTCCTGGTGGTGCTGCCGAATCTGCGCAAGGGCCTGATGGTCGCGCTGCTGCTGTCGTTCTCCTTCCTGTTCGGCGAGTTCGTGTTCGCCAACATCCTGGTCGGTACCCGCTATGAAACCCTGCAGGTGTACCTGAACAACATGCGCAACAGCAGCGGCCATTTCACCAGCGCCCTCGTGATTTCCTATTTCCTCTTCGTGCTGGTGCTCACCTGGGTCGCCAACCGTTTGAACAAGGACAAAAGCCAATGAGCTTCATCAGTGTCCAGAACCTGAAAAAAACCTACGCCGGCACCACGGTGTTCAGCGACATCAACTGCGAAATCGCCAAGGGTGAATTCGTCACCCTGCTCGGCCCGTCCGGTTGCGGCAAGTCCACCCTGCTGCGTTGCATCGCCGGCCTGACCTCGGTGGACGGCGGCAAGATCCTCCTCGACGGCCAGGACATCGTCCCGTTGAGCCCGCAGAAACGCGCGATCGGCATGGTGTTCCAGAGCTACGCGTTGTTCCCCAACATGACCGTGGAACAGAACGTCGCTTTCGGCCTGAAGATGCAGAAGGTCAATGCCGACGACAGCCACAAGCGCGTCATGGAAGCCCTCAGGCTGGTGGAACTGCACGACTTCGCCGCGCGCTACCCGCACCAGTTGTCCGGCGGCCAATGCCAGCGCGTGGCCCTGGCCCGCTCCCTGGTCACCCGCCCGCGCCTGCTGTTGCTCGATGAGCCGCTGTCGGCCCTCGATGCACGGATTCGCAAACACCTGCGCGAGCAGATCCGGGCGATCCAGCGCGAGCTGGGCCTGACCACCATTTTCGTCACCCATGACCAGGAAGAAGCCCTGACCATGAGTGACCGGATCTTCCTGATGAACCAGGGCAAGATCGTCCAGAGCGGCGACGCCGAATCCCTCTACACCGCGCCGGTGGACGTGTTTGCCGCCGGCTTTATCGGCAACTACAACCTGCTCGACGCCGACGCGGCCAGCCGCCTGCTGCAACGGCCGATCAACAGCCGCATCGCCATTCGCCCGGAAGCCATCGAACTGCGTGCCGAGGGTGAACTGGACGCGCTGATTCGCGGTCACAGCTTGCTGGGCAACGTGATTCGTTACCGGGTCGAGGCCCGGGGCGTGGAACTGGTGGTGGACGTGCTCAACCGCTCGGCCGCCGACCTGCACCCCGAAGGCCGGCGTTTGTCGCTGTCTATCGATCCGAGTGCCCTATGTGAGGTAGCCTGATGTCCTTAGCGCGTTTGAAGAGAGAGCAGTACTGATGGCCCTGGCAATTTTTGATCTGGACGACACCCTGATCCACGGCGACTGCGCCACCCTCTGGAGCGAGCAGATGGTGCGCCTGGGTTGGGTCGACCCGGAGACGTTCATGCAGCGCAACAACGAGCTGATGGACGCCTACGGCAAGGGTGAACTGGCCATGGAAGACTACATGCTGTTCAGCCTGGAGCCGATAGCCGGGCGCACCCCGGAAGAAATCGCCCACCTGGTCGGGCCCTGGGTCGAAGACGTGATCGAGCCCTTGATCTACAGCGACGCCTGCAAGGCGATTGCCGCCCACCGCGCGGCGGGTGACCGGATCCTGGTGATCTCGGCGTCGGGCATCCACCTGGTCAAGGCAATTGCCGAGCGCGTCGGCATCGACGAAGTGCTGGGCATCGACCTCGATATCCTGCACGGCGTCTACACCGGCCACACCGTCGGCACCCTCACCTACCGCGAAGGCAAGATCGTGCGCTTGATGGAATGGCTGGATGCCGAAGGCGAGAACCTGGAAGGCGCTAGTTTCTATTCGGATTCGCGTAATGATCTGCCGTTGTTGCTCAAGGTGGATCACCCGCAGGTGGTCAATCCCGATCCGGTGCTGCGTGAGCAGGCGGAGAAGGCCGGGTGGCCGGTTCACGTCTGGAGCTGAGACAGGGCAAGGGTTGATGCCCGTCAGTTAAACACGATCCCAAGCCCGGCAGACGTGTGGCGAGCGGGCAAGCCCTACGGCATCAGGGCAAGCCCGCACGATGAAAAACTGCGTCTACTATCAGACATGACAACCCGAACAGACCATCAGACCAACGGTACGCATTTCCCTCCTTGACCTGTCATTTCTGACAGTAGACACAGCACCTCATCCGCGGGTTAATAAATCCCCTGCCCACTGCGCAGCATCCCTTACCACAGCAATACGGCATTGAAGAGTGGACTTGCTGTGGGTTTCTGAATAACGGCTGGGTATGCGGAACTGCGCCCGCCGTTAACAAGCCCCTCGACGCGGGGTGAAATTCGGTAGGGTTTGTTTTCAGAAAACCCCTTTCGGGAGTTTGATGAACATGATGCGTGTCGAATATTATCTGGGACACGTCATGAAAATGACATCACTTATAATCCTCGCACTCGCTTTGTTATCGGGCTGTACAATTCAGTCGCCGACGTTACCCGCGAATATTCAGAGCTATAACGCCAATGAGCGCGCGGGCGCGGAAACCGCCCGACAGCTGACTGAGCGCTATAACGACAGAGCCGCTAATTGCGGTTCCGCCAGCTTGGCGGCCTTTCTATGCTCAGGCATTATTTTCCGAGCGACCAAAGCAGGTAGTTACCACGTCTGGGATCCATATCGACCCTCAAGCGATTCATCCGCTTCCAGCCCCCACGTACGCCGCCTCGACCTATAAGGTGGCCGTGAATTATGGCGGACAGACCGGCTATAGCGTCAGGGTTCGCTGGACAGGCACCACCACTCGCGACACTGAAACACAGGATGTGACCACCGGCCGATCCAACACCTTTGATATCCCCAGCGCCTGGATTACCGAGAACAGCGGAAAAACCGTGCTGATCAATTATTCGATCGTCCGTACGAACAGTAGCGAGCAGCGGATATTCTCTCAGGTGCTCAGGGTCAATTTTTGAATCACCTCACTCATCAAGCCCCCACTGCGTACACGCGATGGGGCCCCATGATGTTTAGAGACGTGAGCCTCAGAGCGGGACCCGAAGCACCCAGGAAAACATCCGATCCCCTGTATTGTCCGAGCGTTTTATCGAATAGTTGACCAGCACGGTTTTTCCGCGATTTTCGGTGATCCAGGCATTGTCGATGGCAAAGGTATTGACTTGACCGACCACGACATTTTGTACAGCGGTGTCATGAGTGGTTACGCCCACCCAACGAACACCAACCGTATAACCGGCTTGTCCGACATTAACGAGCACGGTTGAACCCGAATAAGTAGGCGGCGGTAATGTCACGGCCTGAGGGTCGACATGCAGTGTCAATTTTTCAGACTCTATCGTATCGCCGGTCCCCTTCTCCTTGACGGAATATCCGACGTCAACCGTTCGGCCAATATTGTCGATGACCTCCATCCGCGGAATAGGGATCAGTCTTTTTCCTGGTGGGTTGCCCACAGTGGTAACCGCCCCGCTGTAGTTGACTCGACCCTCCCAACGCGGCTTGAGGGTGTCGTCTTTGTCCATCCCGGTATAGTGCGGAACTTCGACATTAACTACGTCATCCGTGTAGATATCCGCCATCCTGAGCCATTGCTCATTTCCGGTTGTTTTATAGGCCTTGAGGACTAAAGGCCGGGGCTTGGTCGGAGTGGGTAATACGGCCTGATCCGCAGCGTTATAACTGAACGTTGCATTATCTGCCTGTATCGCCGGGAGCGTCAGACGGATGATCGGTACCACCAGACCGTTAGTGCGGTCATGGTATTTTTGCTGATCAATTCGGGCATTGGCCAAGCCGCTGGTCGAACCGACCACGGTGTAGAAAAATGCTTCGATCGGCAGGACGGCAGGTTGATTCTCAGGCCAGGCCTTGATCCGAAGCTCATTGTGATCAGCAAAGGCTGTCGCCCCCAACAATCCTCTTACGCGAATGGCTTGATTGAATGCCTGCACAGCCTCTGCATTCAACTCATTTCTGACCATGAAAGAACACGAATACGCGTTCGGCCTGGCGCTTCCCGCAGGGTTTCGATAATGCGCGATCCATTCTTCGGCCGTGGTGATATTTTGCTCGCGACAAGGTCGACTGACGCCAGGGAAGGGGTAGGTAATGATACTGTCACGGCAACCGAATTGCCCCGGCGCGGTTCGATAGAAAGTTGCACCGTCCAAGGGAAAATAACAGATGACTTCAGGTCTGATTTTGTCGCTGGGCGCAGAAAAATAAGGGTAGAAAACAAGGCCATTAGTCCCTCCCCAAGGCGTGCGCACAAACTTCGTATCCGCCCTCAAAAACGAAAACGATACCGCATCCGTTTCCCTCGAAAAGTCGCTATGCTCCCAAGGATCATAATTCGGGCTGGTTTTCGTTATTCTCAAGGTCACACCCGAACACAGAAAAGCGGGCGTGGTCGACGATCCGCAATTGGCAGCGGTGTTATTGTACTGCCTTGTCAAGTTTGCAGCCGTTTCCTCACCACTCCGTTGATTAATATTCGCCGTCGTAACGTTCGTCGCCTGAAACGTAGAAGACGTGCAGCCGACGAGGAAGGCGATCATCAGACCGGCCAAGTGTATTTTTCTCATTGTGAACACCCTTGTCTTCGAACAGAAGATCTGTAATGACAGAGGTCAACAACCGAGACAGGGAGAGCCCGAAGGCCCTCCCACGCTCGACAAGCGCTATTGATTGCTCGTTTAAAAGTGCAACCTCAACACCTGCGAAAACATCAGGAGATCAGTTGTACCGGTACGGTGGACCGTATAGTTAACCAGCACCGTTGTGCCCTGGTTCTCGCTGATCCAGCCAGCCGGCACATCAAACTGATAGGCCTGCCCCGTTGTCAGATCGACTTCAGGTCCGTCGTGAACGACAACACCCGTCCATCGAATCCTGATTTTGTAACCGGTCCTTATATCGGCATGGCTCACGGTGATTCTTCTGTTCGCACTGGAGTATACCGGCGCCGGTAAATTCAAAGCCTGCGCATCGATATGCAGCGTCGTGCGCACCGATTCCAATGTCTCGCTGGTGGCGGTTTCCTTCACGCTGTAACCCACCTGGACCGAGCGACCGATATTGTCGACCACTTCCAACCTGGGCACCCGCAGCCGCCTGGGTCCCGGATTAGGTCCCACCGGGACAATCGCGCCGTCGTGATAGTCGACCCGACCTTCCCAACGGACCTTGAGCGTATGGATAGGGTCCATGCCGGTGTAATGCGGGACTTCGACCTCCAGGTAATCGTCATAGTAGATATCACTCATGCGGATGCGATCATTCGCCGGCGGGTTATAGGCCTTGGGTATCGACGGTCTGCGCAGATTCAGCCGTACCGTGAAACTGCGGGTGGCCGAAGGCGGAAGTCCACTGCCATAAAGCGCCTCGACATGCAGACTATGGGGGCCTGACAACAATCGATTCACCGGGTATTGCCAATTGCCATTGGCGGGAACATTAACGACACCCAGCAATTGACGGCCATCAAACACGTTGAGTCTCTCGTTACCCTGGGCCTTGCCATGCAAGGTCACGTTCGGCCATTCCGTGGTTGTGTTATTCGCAATCTCGGCCCCATTCCCGTCCTTAACGTTGTCCAGGGTCGGTGCGACACTCGCCCGAACGGTAAAACGCCGTTCGGACGACTCCGCGCCGGTGCCGTAAAGCGCCTTGGCCTTGAGGATATAGAGCTTGTAGGCAAGCCCGCTGATCACCACGCGCCAGATACCGGTAGTGGGATCCGCCGTGGCCGGTATGCTGATGGGAACGGGGTTGCCGGTATCGTAGAGTTGGATCTGCTCGCCCTTGATCGCCGTACCGATGACGGTGACGCTCGTTTCACTCGTGCTCCCGCCCGGTGCAATGCTGCCCTTGGAGTCACGGATATCGCTGATGATCGGTTCACCCCCAGAGGTCGCACCGATGGTCAGCTCACGTACCAGCGAGCGTTGAATCGGAGAGCCCGTACGCTTGATGTAATAGTCGGTGTTTACCGTGCCGTTCAAGTTACCGATCACATACTGAAACGGTACGATAAAGGGGTAGGGTCTACCGGCCGAGCCTGAGCTGAGCGGAGGTGTCTCTTGATCCGGTGCACTGATGAGCGAACCCCTCCAGCGCAACCCGATAATGTCATTCACCAGCGTGCCCGTATAAGGCGCCTCGACATCGGCCCCGATGCTCGGATTCACATCGTCCGGATTCAGGACATCGTTATTGGCCTGGATAACGTCGGGTTTGTCCAGGTCGGGCTGACCGCTACCGACGGACAAGGTCAACTCCTGTGATTTACGTTGGCTATTGATCCAGTAGTAGACGGTGAGTGAACCGCCATCGAGTCGCTTGATTTCATTCTTGTCCACATTACGCAGGACCGGATCGCCATTCGGTTCATTACTCACATAGGCGTTAATGTCGAAACCAGTGGGGTTGTTGCTGGCGTCAAGTCCTTCAAACACGATGTAGAGGTGATCCCCGGGCTGGCGCCCTGGGTAATAGGGCACTGAAATGGTGTAGAAATTCAGGTCCGGGTCCAGCACGCTGCCACTCGCTTCCACAAAACTCGGGCGTTCGGGCAAGGCAATATCACCCACCACCGTGACGTTGGCGCTTTTCGACGGGTGATCCGCCGTACCGCTCCTGATCCGTACGTAAGACACCGACGCCCGTCCCTTGGCAATCGCCTCCACGTATTCGTAGGGGATGGGAAAGTCGTACTGGAAAGGGATGAATTCGACGGTCCTGTCGAGAGGGCCGACGATCACCGGCGTATTGCCCTGGGCCGGTGTGCCGACCCAGGTCAGGCGCAGGGTATCGCCGACGGCATGATCGGTTGCATTGACGTACACCCGGCAAATGACATCGGCCCCCGCCAACTGTTCGAGGTCAATCTCTCGGACGGGACGATCGTTGACCAGCACCTGCGGCGCATCGAGCCAGTCTCCGCCCAGGTCGACCTGCACGGTGGTAATCGCGGACCAGGGTTCACGCTCATCGGGATAGTTGTTGCAGACATCCACCACCTGATAAGCGATGTCGATCTGACCGTCTTGAGCGGCCTCGATGACCGTTCTGTCGATATGGATCGGGATGTCCGTGTCCACCTCGTCCGGTTGGACGGTGTGCTCCACGATCACTCGCCCCCAGGCCAGGCGGATACGGTCATTTTTACGCATGAATTCGTAATGGATAATGGTGATATCCACCCCGGCATCGGCTTCAATCGGCCCGACGCCATTGTCGATAATCTCCTGTGGCACCACATAGCGCAGGCCCGAATGGCCGGGAATCGACGGGGTATCGTCGTAGCCGCCGGGGCGGTCAAGCTTGACGAACAACCTCAGCCGCCTTGAGTCCTCGTGAGTTTGCCCTGGGACGGTCACCCGGTAGAACACCGGGTCGGCATCGCCCCTGACGATAAAACCCTTGCTGATTGTAAAGAACAGTTGCTCGTTGGCATTGCCGTCGATCACGTCCGTCCAGACCGGGGCTTGTTCATTACCCCAGTAGAAGCCGATCGCGTCACCGTTCTCCATGGGCTCCCAAGGGTCGACGATGCATTTCAAACCACCTTCGACCAATGCGGCGCCGATACCGCCCTGGTAGTCTTCGAAGGGCGGGGCCATATTGGGGATGATCGGCGCGTAAAGGTCCCGCAATGGATTGCCATTGCCTGGCCTGGCAGAGGGGGATGGCTTTTTCATGAAAGCATTCCTGCGTAGTGTGTTTCGCCGAAGAGGCGGCGAGACCTACAGCCCTGATGTCATTCGTAGTCGTTCAGGCGAGGGGGAGTTTGCCAATCAACAACTCCAGCAACTTGGAGTAACTGTACTGCCCGGTGGCTTTGCGCTTGAGCGTGTAGCGAATCTTGACGATGCGGTTGATATTGGCGTCGACCAGTTGCCGTTTGATCCTGAACTCCACCGGCTGGCCGGCGCTCGGGACGGTGATCGGCACCCAATCGCTGGACGTGCCGTCGACGGGATTGCCGATCCAGTAGTACCTCAGCACATCCCCCGCGGCCGTGCCCGGATAGTCCACGTACAAGGTCACCGCACCGGTGACCGCCTCATAATCCAGTACATCGTCCGGCGCTTCGATAACCCTGGGTTTCGGCAAGTCGGCCTGTATCGCCCGCACCTTGACCGCCAGGTGGTCGGACTCCTTCACGCCGTACAGCATCACATCGTCCCGGGAAACCCGGTAGAACAGATCGAGACTGCCGTTGTTCAGCGCCGTGATGTGTTCAGCCGAGACCGGCATATCGATAACCGTCCCGACTTCATCCCGCGTCACCGGATGTACGTCTTCATAGGGGTAAGGGTTGTTGTTGGCGTCGATGCCCAGCCAGACCATATCAATCCAGTCGCCATAGTCCATCCCCGGGTACGCCGGAATCTGCACGATGGCCCAGGGCTGGTCGGGTTCCAGGGTATCGCCAATCAACTCCTTGATCGTTGGCGCGGGCAGCAGGATCGGGTCGCCCGCTACGGTGGCAAAGGCATGTTTGGACGACTGGGGCAGGTCACCGTTGATCTTCTCCAGCTTGTACCAGCCATCGCCGGAGCCCCCGGCGATGGCGCGGATCTCGGCATTGGGAATCTTGAACTCGACAATCCCCGGTACGCTGCTGATCACCTTGCTCTGACTATTGATCAGCGGGCTACCAATGGAAGGCGTGCCGGTCCAGGTCAGGGTCAGGGTGTCATTCAAGGCAAAAACAGGCCTTGAAACGAAGACATAGAGGGTCACATCCTCTTTGCCCAGCAGTTCCAGGTCGATCACGCCATTGTCAGCGTCCTGGATGATCGGCGGATCCAGAAACGAGGCGCCGGCCTCGACCACGACCGTGGTTTTTTTAGAGTAGCGACTGGAGAAATTCCAGACTTCGTCGAACACTTCGTAGTGCACCAGCAAGTCGTTGCTGTCACCCGCGGCGAGGATGGTGTCCTGCTCGATCCGCAAGGTAACGGGCGCGGTGCCGAGGGCTTCGTCCTCGGTGATTTGTCGACGGACAAAGACACTGCCCCACTTCAGTTGGATCGTGTCACGGGCGCTCCGATTCGGATAATGCTCGATCACCAGCGGCACGCCCCTGGCGGCCCAGTCGGCATCGACGGTGCCCAGATCCGGCGGTAAGCCGGGTTTTTGCAGCCCCGAGTGGCCATCGGGGTCGCTCGGATTCCGGTCGGGCCCGCCCGGCCGGTCGATCTTGACCCTTATGCTCAACCCGATTGATTTCTCGGGGGTCGTCGAATCGACCCGGGTCAATTCATAGAACAGCTCGCCCCATTCGGGAACGATCGGATCGGTCGACACAAAGAGGTTCACGCGCTGATTGATATTCCCCAGTTGAACCGTGGCATTCCCGATCGCGGTGGTGTCCCAATACACTTCGAGCTTGTCGCCTTCCTTCATGTCATCGTCGGGATCGCCGGGAGTGCCGTAGGGATCGATCACACACAGCAGGCCCAGGGGGTTTTCATCCTTGTCCAGCATCCTCTGATTGACCCCACCGTCATGCCCTACGACCGGATCGACCATGCCCGACAAAAACAGCGGAAGCAACGTCAGGGGGCGGTTCTCAAGATCGAGGGGCGGGAACAGCAAGCGGCTGAAAGCGTTCAAAGCGTTCATGGTTGTATCCTTGCCAGACTGGCAGTTGGACTGAGGGCGGAGGCCTCGCATGCGCGCTTCGAATCGACGACTTGACCTGAAGGTGGCGAGCACCAGGGCTTGGGCTGATGGGGGTTATTTGATCCCTTGGACCTGGTCTTGGCTACTGTCAGAAATGACAGGTCAACGGGCTGGACAGGCGCCATTGGTCGGATAACCTGCCCGACCTGTCATTTCTGACAGTAGCCAGCCCCCCGTTTGCGGCGCCCAATAAACTCCACCGTCAACCTTGACTGGAGTTACGT
>NZ_JALLJA010000013.1:0-193142 GCF_023242385.1 Pseudomonas sp. MWU12-2345
ACATGGCGGTTTTTTTGTTTGATGGGGCCAAATCCTTTTGTCAGGTCAATCTGCGCTCCAGGATGTGAGGAATTCGTGAAAAGACTGTCGCAGAATGCGAAATCCCTGCTGAGCGTGCCGCTTCTTCGCACCCTAGGTGTTCAGTCTCGGAGAGTCATGGTGCATCCTTAAGCACCGAGCAAGAGGATGCATTATGGAAGGACGTCTTCATGGTTCAACCCGGACAACGCCGCGAATTCGAGCCGAGCTAGCGTGCCCACAACCAACGTCGATGGGGGAATAGCTGTACCTAGACCAGCCGTCCCCACACTTGAACGAGCCCGACAAAATGGGCCATACCAAAACCTGTGCAGACTGCCGAGCTGATCAGAATGAATCGAGTGGTTCTGCCGGTATTTTTCAAGATGAAAAATCCTGCGAATCCCCGAAGCAGGTAAACGAGCGTTATAGCACTTAGCACGGGTCGCAACAGTGGTAACGGTCTAATCACCGACGCGCCGGACAGGGCATAGAGAGCCCAGACCGTGAGGATCAGCGCGATTCCAATTGTGACGATTGCCGGAAATGCTCTTCCCGCCTCCGCTGCGCGAACAAAGCGTTTTCCTGCGCCGGCAAACTGGTATCCGGCAGGACCTGCAATGACAACGCCTATGTGTAAAGCGGCAGCCATGGCGCTGCAGGCCGCACCTATGACGAGTGCTTGATTGTATTCCTCGACCACATTTTATCCTTCCTTGAGTGCCCGAGACAGAGACATCTCGGAACGGGCCCGCGTCGCCGCTTACGGAGATGGCGGAACCAAACGATGACGTTTATTTATTGCTCTTGCGGTGCAGCAGGACAAACAAACCGATCAGTTGCATCCCCACCACGACCATGACCACCCTCTTCCCTCCGATGCCGAGGCCAGCCACCCAGTCGATAAAAAGCAGCAAGAGCGCTACGCACACGGGAAGCATACAAAGGATGTACAAGACTCTGATCAGCTTCCGATTACGTCGTGCCCATGTGGACGGCCCGTCTGCTTGGGCTACAGAGTCCAGAGGGCCCAGGAACTCCAGAAGAGCAATGAATAGATCGATCATGATGTGTTCTAGCGCAATGGTTTCGACAGGAGGTGTGTGGCTTCAATTGGAACGTGCCTTTGTAACGGCTGCGTTTGAGTTTTCTGCATCCTCCTCATGACTACCAACGCCCACCTTGGCTCGAAAGCAGTCTGCCATCAACGGTACCTTTCAACCAGCGGGATCGAACACAGGGCCAGTGGTGCTCACGGTCTCTCACTGGAGCCGGCAATTTCAGCGTCCGGCAAGAGTTCTCTCTTTCCCTTGAGTGAAATTTCCTAGAAAATCCTGACCGCTTGCGCCTGCCCATATCGCTGGTTATCTTCGATCCGTCACTGCACATCAGTGACAGGGTTTGGTAGCCCTCGGTGTAACTAGGCGCAAAGCGCCACCTTGAGCAAGGCGCTTTTTTTCGGCCTCAGCTTTTATGGTGGTCGTGCGCAGGGCGTCCGCGGACGCGCCGGGTTCCTAGTGCACCGGTCTACCAACCTGCGTACGGCCGCCACCCTTCAATCGTTTGGTAGCGATGGTGACGGCTTCAATACATGCACTTGGAGTACCTCGTACTATGTTCAAGCCCACCCCCAATCCGCCTGCAACCTCAAACATCGAAAGCATCGACCCTCGTATCGCCGACCGTGCTTTGTCTCACTACAACCTCGGTCCGAAGGCAAGCGTCAAACCAGCGCCTGTCACCGTGTTGCATGAGCATCTGAATGAGCCCGGGAGCCAGGAAGACGCTCTGACCAACGTCTACTCGATTCTGCAATCCGCGGCGGCCACGGCCTATGAGCACGCCGACAACCAGACCGGTTCGAACCGCAAGGTGGCGATGGGTGTGGTTCATCTGATCGAACTCGCACAGCTCAAAATGGACTCAGTACTGGATGGGCAAGCGGTCAGCACCGGCGGCTGACCACGTTCTACGGAGAGCGGAAAGCCTGGCTTTCCGCTCGTTCGGCTCCGAAGTTCAACGGCCATGTCAGCCCCCCTCAGTCGATTGCCTGCGCCCTGCTCGGACCGACCCCATGCTGTGTGCGACGCAGTTGAACCACCACAGGCGGAATCAAGATACTGATCGCTGCCGCCGCATAAATGGCTGCCGTTGCTCACCTGTGATGCCTGTTCGCTGACAGACTGTCAACTTGCTGAATGGATTGCTGAATGTTCAAGCAAGCGGCCTGAGAAACTTCACTTGGACCGAGGATGATGTCAAGGTAATAGCCTATTGCTTTGATCAATTCGGCCAGAGCCACGTGCTTCACCGCTTGGTCAATTTCAAATGGACTTGCTGTGTTAGACATTCAGGGGAAATGTGATGCTTATGCGCTGGTGTGCCCCGTGGCTGTTGTATCTTGCTGTGAGCCAGGTTTGGGCTGTGGAAGCCGAACCCCAGAAGCTGATCACTTCAACTGTCGGCGATACGAGCGTCCAAGTGTCCGTGCTGAAGGCGAAGTCTCAGTCGGATGACGACAAAAAAATCGTGACCTTGACGCGAGAAGGTTCACAGCCGATCACGCTCAGAAACTTCGACTTCGACGTGCTCTATACAGACCCCGACCCCACCCATGCGCCGAACATGATCGTGGTGGGCCGCAGTGGTGGCGCTAATTGTTGCCATACGTTGCACATCATCAGTTTTGCTCCATCACTGCATAAACAAGATATCGAGGCTTACAACTCGGATCAGTTCGATATGCAGGAGGTTGCTCATGGCGGACCGGTATTGGGTTTCTTCGATTTCAGTTTCGCGTTTTGGTACCACTCATTCGCAGGCAGCCCTGCACCGCCAGTCTCGCTCAGTTGGGATGCCATACAAGGACGCTATGTGCTGAACGTCGCTGGCATGCGCAAACCGGCGCCATCGGATGTCGAGCTGAAGGAAGATACGCAGGCGCTCCTGCTGGAAGAGGTCGGTACCAACGATCTGTGGCCACCCGCCCTGCTATGGCGTGACATGCTGACGTACATCTATTCAGGCAACAGTGCGTCGGCCCGAACCTTGATGGATACAGCATGGCAACCGAAATGGGGTGAAAAACAGCTGTTTTTTACCTGCTTTAGCCAGAAGCTGCACGCAGGCTGGCTCTGGAACTACATGGACATCGGTCACTTAATGAAGGCCGACGGCGACTTTCCCAAACCGATAAGTGTACCGGAGAGCTGTACACAGTCAGCGCCGGAGCGGACCCCGACGAGCCATATATAACAAAGTCCTCGCCGGTTGTAAGTCGTATACCATTTCCGTTTTTTGGCAAGGATGTGCCATGCCCCTCCGAGACTGAACACCTAGCAAGCAGTTTATTGATCTGTATTCGTAGCGCTCGGTTTTCCCAAAGCTCAAGGAGTGTTGAAATGATTAAGCGTGCTCTGGTTATAGCGTGTCTGATACCAACGATTGCGTCTGCCGCGAGTTTCGATTGCGACAACGCCCATTCACCTTTGGAAAAAGCCGTGTGCGCCGATCCGGCGCTATCAACGTTGGATAGCTCAATCGCAACGTCGTATAACGCCGCGTTGCAACGCCTGTCGTCGGACGGACAGACCATCCTGCGAGACGGGCAACGACAATGGTTGCAGTTCGTACGAGATCTCTGTTTCACGCCTCAGGATGCCTCCGAAGTCGGATTCTGCCTGACTAAGCGCTATACGGATCGCCTCAAAGACCTTTCTACCGCGGCGGTTACGATTGGGCCCTACCTGTTCAGCCGTAGCGACTACTTTTCCGCGACCACTCACGACAAAGCTGGCCGGCCGTACGAAATTCACGCTGGCGCACCACGAATCGATGCACCGTTGTCACCAGCGATTGCGTCATGGAATGACGCAATGGAAAAAAAACGGATGATGCGCGCGGTTGACTCGGATTGCGGCTCTAGACATGGCGACGAATACTCCAGCCTTGAAGTGAACTACGCTTCCGCGAAGGTAATCAGCGTCAAGGCGACAGACTGGGAATACTGCCATGGCACGCCGCATGGCCAAGGCGGAACGATCGGCCTCACGTACATCATCGAGCCGCGCCTCCATACTCTTGAAGCTACGGATCTGTTCAACATAGACACCGCCTGGAAAGACTTTTTGACCAGCCGAAGCTACGAGGCCATCAAAAAGAAAGCTGACGGCACGTCAGTAGAACGCGATAGGGTCGAGCGCGCCGCAATCAACATCCGTGGCTGGACGCTTACACAAGACGGCTTGCTCATTACTATTGATCCATACGCGGTGCTCGCCTACGCGTTTGGGACGACCGAGGTCATCATTCCGTGGAGCGACCTGAAGCCCTTTCTTGCGCCAAACGCGCCTATTCCACCCCAGACCTGACGTTTGTAAATACCATTGGCCGCGAGCCTCCAGCGAAGGCATCAGGTGGCCGGTTTTTACTGCAATCAGTGGGGCGTAGGGTGCGTCACCAGCCGTATTTTTCAAGCCTCTAACGAAACACCGCAGACATAACGGCAATCCTATTCGATGTGCCTGATCAGAGTGAACTGACCAGGAGAAAAAGCGAGACGTTGATCCAGCAGCGGATAGACACTATTAGAGGCTCTCGGCGTGATATTGAAAGGTCCATTTCGGACCTGAGCTTCCAACCCGTGGAGGCAGATTGAGCCGCTGATGGCGCTCCATGTAGAGCGGAAACGGGAAGCCAAGCTTCCCGTTCCAGGTGGTTTTACTCTACCGACTTGATCGTCCACTTCCCGTACCATTTGGGCGGGCCGTTACCGACATACTCGAGCGGTACAAACAATCCATACACCTCCAGGTAGGCGTAAGTCGCGACGCCTTGCCCCCAGTCGTAGTCCTTGCCGGTACAGCTGAGTACCTTGGCGTTGCCCGTCAGGTTCGGGTAATAGTCGCTGGCAGGCTGCTGCGATTCAACGTTGCACGTGACGCTATAGTCCAACGGTATCCCAGGCACATCACCAAAGGTGAACGATATCTGCAGGGTGTATCGCAACTGCGCACCAACCGGCATCTTCGCCCAGTCGCCCTTGAACCTGAGATCGATGGCGGGTGGGCGGTCACTGATAGTCGGCCCACTCACAGGGGTGTAGTAGCTACTTTTGCTCAGGGTGATCAGGCCTCGAAAACTGACATCGACCTCCTGATTTGGCGAGACTTGGCGATGTTCAATCAATAATTTTCCCGCGCCGCTCGACTCGTAGTATGAATCGCGTCCCCAGCGCATCAAGTTATAGAGCCCTGATCGCTTTGCCTCTTCCATGTCGTCGGACGCCAGGCGCAGGTGCTGGATACTTTTCTGCGGTGCAGGCATGTTCAATGCCTTGATGGCCTTCAGGACAGGGGCCGCGATCACCTGTGGTGGCAACTCAAAGCCTGATTGCTTACGCCCTTCATAATGCGGGTACTGATCCAATGACTGCGGTTTGCCACAAGCCAACTGAAACAATTGGCGCTCATCAGCTTGCAGAAGACTGCTGCTTTTAGGAACCCGTTTTTCCCGCCACGTCGAGCCGATGACATAGCTGTCCGCGCCAAAGTAGAAGTCACTCAAGAGGGTAAGCTGTTGATGCGAACAATTTGCCCTCCACCACTGCCTTGACTGCTTATACACGGCCGTTCTGTCGGGCGTCAGCATCTCGCGGGCCGGGACTCGGGCGCTCCAGAAGATGACCTCATCCCCCTTCACCTTCAGGCTGGCGCGGTCGATCAGTTGCCAATCCTGATGGTCGGGTGTTGCGACGACGCGCCAGTCGGTCAGTGCAGTTTGAGCGCAGGCCTGTTTAAGCTGCGCGCCCTGCAAATACTGCTTTTTTTGCTCACTCGGTAGCTGCCCGATTTCCTCCGGGTGAGCTTGTGAGCCATCAGAAAACAGCTTCATTCCACCGGAAGTGTAAAAAAGCATCCGCGCAGTGGGCTGACTGCAATCGGAGATGAAGCGCACCATGTAGCGGTGCCCTAACTCCGACGGTGTGATCACGGCATAGGTGATCTGATCGCCTTTACGCACGATTAAGTTCGGCTCTGGCGGCTCGTTCAAAACAGCGTTGAACACCTCAGGCCCTGATGAGACAGCAGGCGGTGAATAAGATCCGAACCCGCTCGTTTGGCATCCTGAAAGTGCCAGGGCGAGAGTGAGCAAAGGAAAACAGCTGAAGCGGTGAAACGAAGCATCCATGCGGGCGTACTTAATCGACAGAAAGATGGCACTTTAACATGAATGCGATTCCGTCACTGAGGATGACAGTGGTGCATGCTTCAGCATCCTCGGCGCCTAATCGAAACAGCCACAAGCGATCGGGTTAAACTACCGGCGCCTCGTATGGACACTCGGACTGAATGCCCCCCTGAAAAAATCACCTCACTATCACTCCTCCTACTGACCTGCCTGCCATTACCAGGGTGGTCAGTTTGGTACGAGGTTCGCGATTACACCGACGCCCTGGGCAGCCGTTCGGTGCATATGTGGCTGCAGACATATGTGTGGCTGCAACAAGGCAACCCAGCAAGGTCAATGACAGCTATTACTATTTTGCCGTCGCCGCCACCATCCATGGTTCAAGTCGTTTACCAAAAGCAATCGCTGCCTCAAATGAAGGCGACCCGCTATTTGATGCGGAGTAACCGTTTTCCTGAACGGTTCGCTGCATCGGCTCAAATACAGACCTGAACGTAAACGGCACGTTGATGTTTTCAGCCCCCCTCTGATTGACATAACCTATAAGCATTGCCTGATTATTATGAGTGTAAACCATCGCTCGGACCTGTCCACGGACAATGCTGTATTGAGTCGTATCCGGGTACTTCGCACGCAGGGCTTCGCGGCTTACGCCAGCGTCAACAATGAATAGTCGACTGCTCATAGTCTGCTCTCTAGCCAGCGTTGTTGGCTGTTTTTTATTTAATTCGGCTGCTTCCATCTTCCTGGCAACCTCAACCGCGTGTTGATATGCTCGACCATTAAATTCCAAAACTATAAATACCTGTCTGGAATGTTGTTTTTGATAGTAAGCGCGGCCCTGTTCCGTATCGGCCGGTGCTGAAACATCAAATCCCAATTCAGCAAGCTTCTCCTTGCCAAACCATCCATCACTGTCCTCTTCGCCGGAAGCCCCCATGCTAAAAGGGCCGGTAGACCTCGCTATCAGTCTTAGCGACATCCCACTATTGTCAGCACCCTCCCTTCCACCATAAGGAACTTGCAATTCACGCTGCGACAACTTAAGCACACTCTCGGGCGTTCCACTTTTGTTGTATGCAACGCCCAGCAGCACGACCACATTTGTGATCAAAATCAACCCTACTCCGGCGATCAACGAGTGTCGACGCGTCCAGTTCATCATTTCGCCTCCCCGGACTGTGCTGTCCTCAACCGCTTGAGAACAACGAGTATGAGCACAGCCGTCAGAGCCAGCACGAAAAAGAACAAATATTTCGGCATAGACGCCCACCACCAATCGTAAAGTTTGGTGTAAAGGAAAACCACGAAAAACGTCATGCCAGTGTTCACCACTTCCGGCCAATAATTTCGTATGCCGAGCCAAATTGCGCCGCTACTAAAAAGGAAGCCTGCGACCTGATAACAATGTTTGATAAACACTGGATCAGCTTCAAAATAACTGCCACCACCCCAATTGGCTAATACCAGCATGGGCAGAAACAATGTCAGAAAAGAAAAGATTCGGTATATCACAGCAAATCCGGAAAAATCCCGGTGCGGCACAAATAGCGCCACAAGAAAGAGTAAAATCGCAGCAGGAAAAAAATTCTCTGGTCGATCACCAAGGTCAAGCCAATACATGCCACCCCACGTCCCGGCACGAGCAGCAATGAAGCCAACAAGGCAAAGAATGCCGGCGGCAAGCAGCAAACGCAACTTACATGTATATGCCAGAAGGAGTGCTAATGCCGCCCAGACAATCAAGGCGTTGTCAGATGAAGTAATATTGAAGATTTGCCCAAGCATCGTAATATCGAGAACGAAACAGGCAAATGCCACCAGGGCCGCTAGTTTAGTGAAGTAACCGGTAGCGTCGTTACTTTGTATCCACATCGTGCCAAGAAAAGTGCCTAGCGGAGCCAATACCAGTGTCGTGACCTGCGCCGGGGTAGAGAACATCCCCCAGAATTTATAGAAGAGGAAGAAAATGCTTGCCGCCAAGGCCAGCGCCCCCAGAAACGAGGCAGCACGCATGCCGATCGAGAGTTGCCGAGATGCCGTCGTTCGATCGATGTCGAACGAGCGAGTATAGCTGTCCAGCAAGTCGCGATGATGGTAGGCCACCGAGTCCCGCTGCTCTTCTGAAAGCGTAAGTACACCATGCTGCTCAAGCCGTTCCAGCTCTTGCTGGAATACCCTGATATCGTCTGCACGCTGCTGTGCATCTGTTTGCGTGAATGCGGTCATAGAGACATCCATTTCTGAGGCGAACGCTTGATGGGTAGCTCGAAAACCCGATGCCACGTCGCAACCTAGTCAATCGCATGCCGAATGTCCACATTGCGCGATCCAGACTGTCTTCGATAGGTGAGTAGGCGGTTCCCCCTTACCGCAGGTTGTGGAGCCGACGGAGCAGGAAAACGCTGTTGTCATGCTTCGTAAACCAAGCCTCCAACGCTGATCAACCCATCACAATTCGACGCGCTGATTTGACACCTATTTCCCAGCATGACGCCTTGATGCAGGATGATGTTTCTTGCCAGGAGTACGCTGAGCGCGCCTGCGGCCACCCCCGTTGCAGCATCCTCCAGGCTCTCCTCCAGATGATTGAAATTACGTCCCTCGTACTGATGTATTTCGCGGTGCGCGTAGGCGTAAATGCCGCTCACGGCGGCCCCCTTCCCCCATGCGACAATCCCATTCAGGTGGGGGCGCAATGCGTACAACGCCTCGGGACTAACCATTTCAACCAATAGCTTGGGGCTGCCGATTGATGCGATGGCCGCCGGGGTCTTGATCGCTGATTCCGTGCAGCCAAGCAGTTCTGCAACGGCGCCGATGGTGGGCACAGGCCTTTTCACATGATCAGGCTCGACGCTGATATGCAGTTCATTTCCTGCATGCGCGAAGGTCAATACCTGTTTGTGCATGACCGTCAGTGCTGACCCTGAATACTCAGCGACATGATGGGTCTGCATGTAATGCGCAGCCGCCAGGGATGCGTGCAGACAGAGGGGACTTCGAGCATGCGGGTAATAAAAATCGAGAACGCACGGTCCGATACCGTCTTCCATTGTGTTGATGAAGACGCAGGCATTGGCCTTCTGTTCGGCTGCGAATTTTTGCCGCTCAGCGACCGACCATTCGGAGGAACCCCTTTGAAAAATGACCAAAGCTTCATTTCCACTGTTCGGGCCTGTTCCGAAACATCTAAATCGCTTTAAGTGCATTTTTTACATTCACACGTGGTGGGTAATGGGTATTCAGGGTGAGGACGCCACGATGATCTTCTCATCCGTTTGGGTCAGCTTACTTTTTGTCTAACGGGTGGTTACGTCCGTTACTCACCGGCACCATGCCCAAGTCTGCAGGGTCAACACCGTCCAAGCAGCCAACGTTGTAAGCGCACTGTGAGGGATCGATTCGCCTGATGTGATGGGTGTACACCCCACAGACGGAACAGAAATAGTGGCTGGCCTGCTGGGTGTTGAAGTGATAACTCTTCAGCACGTCGGCCCCTTTCAGGATCTTCAGGCCCGTGAGGGGAACGGTGCCCATAACGGCGCCTCGCCTCTTGCAAAGTGAACAGTTGCATCGTTTCGGATCAACCACGCCGTTCGGTAGTTCCAGCTCAAGCACCACCTCCCCACAGTGGCAGGAAGCGTTGTGAACCGGTTTGATTTCTGTCTCACCAATACGTTTGATCATCGGTTTCGTCCTTGTACGGCACGGTTGACTCCACAGTACCCGCAGATTACCGAAGCGCCAGGCTGGGCGCACTCTGATTGACCAGGGTCGGGAGGCTACGACGCAGCGCTCCCCAGATTCTTTCAAGGGAGCTACAGGCGGGACTATACGGCCAACCGCCCTCTCCCCCCTCACGGAAGCCTGTCATTTCAGCGGCACGCAAGAGATCTCTCTTTCCCTTGACTGAAATTTCCTAGAAAATCCTGACCGCTTGTTTGCGCCTGCTCCCGCCGCTAGGCTTCGACTCGTCACTGCTCATCAGTGATCGGGTTTAGTCGCCCGGAAGTTCTACATTGGGCGCACAAGCGTCACCTCCCTGTCGGGCACAATTTTTATTGCCCTGCTTTATGGTGGCTGTGCGCAGGGCGCCTTCGGGCGCGCCGGGTTCCCAATGTTCCGGTCGACTAACCTGTGTACAGCTGCCACCCCCTCGTTTAGTCGCGATGACTGGCAGTTCCACTTAACATTGGAAGTGCGAATATGTTCAAAGTAACCCCCAATCCGCCTGCAATATCCAACATTGAAAGCATCGACCCTCGTATCGCCGACCGAGCCCTGTCTTACTACAACCTCGGCCCGGACGTAGGCTCGAAACCTCCCCCCGTCACCATGTTGCGTGATCATTTGAATGAGCCCAAGAATCAGGAAGACACCCTGGTCAACGTCTATTCGATTCTGCAATCCGCGGCGGCCACGGCCTATGAGCACGCCGACAACCAGACCGGTTCGAACCGCAAGGTGGCGATGGGAGTGGTGCATCTCATTGAGTTGGCACAGCTAAAGATGGACTCGGTGCTGGATGAGCAAGCGGCCAGCGTCAGCATCTGACAACTCTAAAACGATAGATGAACGGGAAGCGGATCTTCCCGTTCATTAGTATAAAGCTCTACAACCGTATCAGCCCCTCAGGCCATTGCTTGATACCTGTTCGGACTGAGCAGAAAACCAATGCAGTGCCCGGCACCGTTGAACCACAACAGACGCAGCCTGACGACGACAGCAGAATTTAGAGCAGCCGCTTCAACCGTCTGCGAAGTCGCAGGTTATCTGCAGCCAAAGCAACAAGGGCGAGAAGGTTCAAGACCGCAAACCCATCAGCACCAGCAAAATGCCAAAACGCCCAGGACACGGCGGCCACCACCAGCGCGGTGAGAAGCAACAGGATGGAGTCCTTCATACGACGCCCCTGGCGTTGCGATACAACTGACGGCCTGGCAATTGAGGTTGGTACACGCCTGGATACTGTATCAGGCAGGCACTCAGCCAATGTCGATCGAGATTGTTGGGCCGACCGAACTGGATATTCGCGCACTCAGACAGCCCCACGGTCACCCTGGTGTTGAAACTTCTTTGACGTAGGCTTGGCAGGCTGTCGGGGCGATCAGTCCTGGGTCGCCATCACCAAAGATGCAGGCTAGGACAAGTCGACGCCGGAGACCTTGACGACGGCCTGCCACGCGGCTTCCTGGCTGGCGTGATCGTGGAGATGTGGGTGGCGCTGCGCCTCAATGGGGCCTGAGAACTTCCCTTGAGCCGAGGCGAAGAATTGCCCTGAGACGTCGGTTCCGAACTCCGACGCCTGGAGGTACCGACGGGCCGCAGTCTCCGGCGTCTGATTCATGCCGGGAATAAGGTTCGCGATTGGGATAAACAGATACTTCACGGCCAGGCCAGCTTGTCGCGAAACCTTGGTAGCGGTCGCGGCACCGGGCGACACGGCGTATACGGCCATGCCGGAAGGTAGCCGGCGGGCCAGCGCCGCGACCCACCAAGCGACAATCAGCTTCGCGTCGGCATACGCATTGTTGGGCACGTACTTCACGTTCGGCCCGTTGCGGATCAAGGCTTCCACAGCGGCGGTTTGGTCACCCCGGTAGTACTTGGCCGCGAAGGCTGGCACGTCGGTGTAGCGGAACATGGGTACACCCCCTCGGGCAGGCTCTGCACCGGCGATAACAATCCGTGCGTTGGGGCTCAGCAGGTTGGCACGAAGCAAGCCGACCGTCAGTTGATGATGGCCGATCAGCGGGGCCTGGGAAGCCTCGACGCCTGCGGCCGTGATCACGCGCTCCTTGCCTGGAACCATCCCTGCATTGAGCAGCAGGAAATCGATCGGCCGACCGCGCTTGACCAGCTCGGCGAGGGCGGACTCGACGCTGGCCGGCGAGTTCAGATCCAGCTCCAGCGGCGTGAAGACCTGCGCCTTGGTCTGCGCCGCGAGCTGAGCGGCCGTCTCCTGGGTCCGGGCCAGGCTGCGCCCGGTGACGATAATCTCGCGCCAGTCCTCTCCGGCAAGAGTGCGGGCTGCCGCATAACCGAGCCCGGAGGTGGTGCCGGTGACGAGTGCGATCGAATGTTCCATAGGTGTCTCCGTGGTGAAACGTGAAGCCCCGCGAAGCCGGAGCCGGCTTGCCAATTTAGAACTATTCAGTTATATATTTGCGAAACAACCATTGTCAACGAGTTTTGAACTAAATGATTCAAAATACAGCTAGGCCGCGGGGCCGACCGCGCAGCTTCGACGAAGCGGGGGCGCTGGAAAAGGCGACCCAGGTGTTTCGGTCGAAGGGCTACGACGGAGTGACGATCGACGATCTCGTCGCCGGCATGGGTGTGGGACGACCGAGCCTGTATGCCGTCTTTGGGGACAAGCGGACGATATTCTTGCGTACCCTCAGGGCGTATGCGGAGAGGAAAGGCGCTCTCGCAGCCAAAGCCCTCCTCTCGCCAGGGACTCTTCGCGACTCGCTCACCAGCTTCCTGAGGCAGGCCGTAGAAAGTGCGACCGAGAAAGGTTCTGCCCCAGGCTGTCTTCTCGTGTGCGTCGCGCCGCTTGTGAACGACCCCGAGGTCCGGCAGTTCCTGCAGAACGCGGGAGCTGGCGCGGTGACGCTAGTGGAAGGCCGTTTCCGGGACGGGATCAGCGCGGGAGAAATCCCGTCTGACTTTCCCGTAACCGCGCGCGCAATCCAAGTCACGGATCTAGCGCGTGGGCTGACCATGCGTGCGCAGATGGGCACGCCGCGCACGACGCTCCTCAAAGACGCTGAGGAAGCGGCCGACCTGGTGCTCCTGTCGCGGCGCGTCTGACGGGTTGCCGGAAACAATTCACGGAGAAATGACTGCACAGAAAGCAGAAAGGGGACAGCAGAAAGAGACAGGTTCGCGTCTAGTCCTGTCGAACAGACATCGGCAGGCCGCCTCCCTCCACTTCGATTTCCCTGGCAAGGAAAGGTGCTCGACGGCGCAAATAGTCCAGCGAGATATCGCCACTCGCAAAAGCGGTTGCATAGTCTTCACGAACCTTCAGGCAGTCACGGTCATTCAGATTCAGCCGCTCAATGGTGGCGAGCACACGAGCCTTGATCGCGGGATCAAGGTCAATCCCGGGAATGACCTGATAGCCGGTCAATTCGAGACGGAACCATCCTTCTTCGACCTCGAACGGATCCAGGACATCCTGATAGTGGTTCTTGCGGGCGTTCATCAACGTGCAGGCCAGTCGATAGTTTTGCCACTCATAGACATCCTGCCATGCACGAGACTTGGGCAGCATGTGATCCACCGAGCCCCCTCCAGTGACACGCTCGATGTAGATGCAGACATACGCGCACAGTCGACCGTATGCCTCCATCAAATCCGGTAAGGCTTCAGTCCAGAATGGCGGAAACTCATCACCCGGAATATCTTCTCGTGTTTCGGCTACTTTCTTCCTGGGCCGCCCCCTACGCTTTGGCAAGTCCGGCTCCCCCACCATTTCAGCAATGGCTCGAAGCCCCGGTTTCCTGACCTGTTCATTGAAGCTTTGAGGCTCATCCGCGGGTTCAACTCTAATCATGCGCCGCCCACCTTCTGCTCGCGGAAATGGCTCCAGCGGATCCAGAAGGAATCGACATCACTGAGGCTGCCGCGTAACGCTGAATCAATCTCTGCCAAGGTGCTCTGTTGCTCGGCCGTCAGTGGTGTCGGCTGAGAGGCCACCTCTCGCAAAAAGGCTCGGGCACGCTCCAGCGCTTCCTCGGCGGGGACAGAGCTGGGCTCCTTCAGGTTGAAAACCTCGGACGATAGCCAGGCATTCACATCCCCTTTGCGCGAGTACGGAAAGAGCGAAGCGTGAACCTCAGTCCCGACCAGGTCGAAATCCCAAATGCAATCACGATTGTCGTCAAACTCCGGTTCGACCGACGCCAGCACCAGCGGTGAATGGGTCGCCGCCAACAGTTGCACGGGCACCTCACGGGTACCGGTCAGCGCGTTCATGACATTCAGCAAGGCCGGAACAATTCGACGCTGCCATTGTGGGTGCAAATGGCACTCGATCTCGTCGATGAGAAAGATGATCTCTCTTGCCGGTGGGACTCGATAACGTTCGTAAGCAAGCTGATGCTCTCGCCATGTCCACACCAGCAGATAGGCCAGAGCCGCAATACGGCGCATTCCCGCCGACGCCTGGGTCAGCGGTACATCTTGTCCATAGGGCATGCGCAGCGAAGGAATATCCCTGACGCTGTCGCCCACCCGCATCGGCTCCCCGGGTCTCATCTTTTCTACGCCAGAGGGCGACAAAGCATCCAGCACCTTCACCAAGTCGTCGAAAGCGGGCTTGCCGCTTTCCTGCCACAGCACCCAGTCGCTGATCAGCCCATTGCACAGCTGGGTCTTGCCGTCGCTGGAGAGCAATCCGTTCCAGACGGCGTCAGGCGAGAAGTCAAAGCTTCGTGGACGGTTCGGTGCCGCCGCCTCTCCCTTGTCACTCTTCCAGTAGTTGCGAGCCGGGTCCCAAACCGAAAAACTGCCGTCCACTCCCGCGTATATCACCACCCCCGGAATCGCCGGGCGGCTCTGTTCGACCGACCACTGCTGGGCCTCATGGTCGAAGTCACTTTTGTAGGCAAAATCGCCGGTGCTGCCTTCGTAGCAGTAAGCAATACTCGACCGCTTGGCGTCCCTGCGGGGAGTGGCCATTCCCTCCCTGGGCCAGGTACGGGTAAGCGACCACCAGGCAATATCCAGCACGAAACTCTTGCCCAGGCCATTGTCTCCGGTCAGGAAGTTCAGGCGCGACTTGAAGTCAATGGCGAGCTTTTCAGCAGGGCCAACACCTTCGAACGTCAGGTTTTTAAGCATGGGCGGTGTCTCCAGTCATTCGGGCGCCAACGAATAGATACTGCGTGATGCCCCAAGGCCGTTGGGTGCTGTGTAATGGATCGCGATGGGCAGTCACACAAGGCACTTTTGCCGACTCTCAAGCAATCATTTTGAGGAAACGCAACCGACTCTCCAGTGCGTTGATCGCCCATTCTGGACAGGTCCTCGCACTGGCTTTTTCTGAGTCGGCAAGCCACGCTCGCACGCTGCGCACACTGCACGGACGCTTGGTTTCTTGAGCAATGAGCTCCGCCGCCCGGGCCTGGGTAATGTCAGCTTGCTCGATGAGCCATAGGAGCTTGTCTTTATGGGACATGGCAGGCCTCAGTAGATGCACATGTGCCTATTGTAACGCATGGGTACAGGCTCGTCGAAGGGGCTCTCTGACCCGATGCAAGGCAGAGCATGTGATCGTTACGGAGCTGCATCCCCTGCGCACGCATAGAGCTTTCCTTCGATGTAAGAAGTAGTAACTCTCCCCCAACACGGCGCTATCGATCATTCATACTTTAAATACATCCACACCGCACAGAAAATAAAATAGAAGATAACAAACCAAGAAAAACAGGCACTCCAAACAATCCATCGTATCAATGCCTTTGGCATGAGCGGAAGTTCATTTAACTCAATCAACCGATATCGACGAGAGAATGCCGGCATCATCAGAATCAGACTCATGTTGCCGTTACGGTAGCGCGTAAGGCACGAAAGCCTTGGTCACCACTACCGTGCCGAACACATTGACTTCGAATGGGCGACGCCCCTCTGCCTTCGATGCGCCCTTCAGCTCAACTCACTTTCCCGGATGCGCTTCTTGTCGATCTTCCCGACGCTGGTCCTCGGAATCTCGGTGACAAACTTGAACTGCTTGGGAATCGCCCACTTATTGATCCGCCCCTGCAGGACAAACGCTTGCAAGTGCATCACCAGCGTCTTGTGGTCGAGATACTGCCCAGGCTCGCACACCACCAGCGCCATCGGCCGTTCGCCCCACTGTTCATCCACAATGCCCACCACCGCGACCGACCTGACCGCCGCATGCTCGCTGATCAGGCTCTCCAGCTCCAGGGAACTGATCCACTCCCCTCCCGTCTTGATGACGTCCTTGATCCGATCCTTGATTTCCACCCCGCCCAAGGCGTCGATAGAGGCCATGTCACCGGTGTGCATCCAGCCATTGCGCCACAACTCGGCGCCCTTTTCCGGTTCCTTCCAGTAACCTTGGGTCAACCAGGGCGCGCGCACCACGATCTCACCCAAGGACTCACCGTCATGAGCGACGTCATTGCCACTGGCATCGATGATTTTCAGATCGACCATCGGCACCGGCGTCCCGGTCTTGATGCGCAGGGCCAACTGGGTGTGCATGGGTAATGCCAGCGCCTCTTCACGCAGGTAAGTCGTGCACAGCAACGGACAGGTTTCCGACATGCCATAACCACTGTGCACCTCAATCCCCCTGGCGCTTGCTTCGCTGGCAAGGCCCAGGGTCAGGGCACTGCCCCCCAGGAGCATTTTCCAGCCATCCAGGCGGGTCCTGGCCGCTTCCTCGCAGCCCAGGATCATTTGCAGAATGGTCGGCACACAATGGGAAAAGGTGACGTTCTCCTCACGATACAGCCGGACCAGGCTGTTGGGTTCGTAACGGCCGGGGTACACCTGCTTGAGCCCCATCAGGGTGGCGACATACGGCACACCCCAGGCATGCACGTGAAACATCGGCGTGATGGGCATGTACACATCATCGCAACGTAGCAGCGGTAGACTGGAGCCCAGCGTTCCCGCCGCATTCAAGGTGTGCAACACCAGTTGGCGGTGAGTGAAATAGACCCCCTTCGGCTGCCCGGTCGTGCCTGTGGTGTAGAACAGGGTGGCCACCGAGTTTTCGTCAAAGTCAGGGAAGTCGTACTGGTCCGTTGCCTGGGACAACAGCTGCTCATATTCACCCAGCACCGGCAGAGCCGTCTCGGCTGCCGTGTCGTCAGTGAGCTGCAGGTAACCTTTGACCGTACCCAGTTGCCCGTGGATCGGCTCGATCAAGGGCAGAAAATCATCATGCACCAGCACCAGGTCATCCTCGGCGTGGTTCATGGTATAGAGCACCTGATCCGGAGAAAGACGAATGTTCACGGTATGCAGCACCGCGCCGATCATCGGCACGGCAAAGAAACACTCCAGGTAGCGATGGCTGTCCCAATCGAGCAGAGCCACCGTGTCCCCGGCCTTGACCCCGGCAGCCGTCAAGGCATTGGCCAGTCGGCGGATACGCTGGTTGAGCGTCTGGTAGCTGTAGCGCAGTTTGTCGGCATAGACGATCTCCCGCCCAGGCTCGTAGCGAACCCCTGACAGCAGCAATCGCTTGATCAACAAGGGATAGGTATAAGCGCCTTGGGCCGGAGGAATGATTTTTGTCGCCATCATGGTTGAGGTTCCTTTTCCTTTCGATCAGAAGTGCGTTGCGTCCAGCTCGTACAGGCATTCGCTACCGGCCCTGAGCGAAGCGCTCAACGAGTGGATGCGTGGCAACAGGCGGGCAAAGTAGAAACGTGCGGTGCCCAGTTTGCTGACGTAGAAGCCCTCCTCCGCCTGCTTGCCCTTGGCCGCTCGGGCCATCAGCGCCCACATGTAGGCATAAGCGGTGTAGCCGAACACCTGCAGGTACTCGACCGAGGCGGCACCGATTTCGTTGGGCGTGTTCGTTGCCCGATCCAGCAACCACTCCGTCAGCTCGTCGAGGGTGTCCACGGCGGCGTTCAAAGGCTTGCAGAACTCGCCGAGTCCAGCGCCGGCGTTGGCGGTGAAATGGCGGATTTCAGCGGCGAACAAACGGTAGAGCGCCCCGCCGCTACCGACGATCTTGCGCCCGGCCAGGTCCAGTGACTGGATACCGTTGGTGCCTTCGTAGATCTGCGTGATGCGGACATCGCGAACCAATTGCTCCTGCCCCCATTCGCGGATGTAACCGTGGCCGCCGAAGATCTGCTGGCCATGCAACGTGGTCTCCAGCCCCATGTCGGTGAGAAACGCCTTGGCCACCGGGGTCAGCAACGACACCAGCTCCTGGGCGCGAGAACGGGTTGCCGGGTCCTCGCTGTACTTGGCGGTATCGAGTTGCAGGGCCACATAGCTGGAAAATGCCCGCCCCCCTTCATTCAAGGCCTTCATGGTCAACAGCATGCGCCGCACATCCGGATGCACGATGATTGGATCGGCGGCCTTGTCGATGGCCTGCGGGCCACTTGGTGCGCGGCTCTGGATGCGCTCTCGGGCATATTCGACAGCGTTCTGGTACGAGCGCTCGCCCAACGCCAGGCCCTGAATCCCCACCCCCAGGCGTTCGTAGTTCATCATGGTGAACATCGCCGCCAGGCCCTTGTTCGGCGCATCGACGATCCAGCCGGCGGCCCCATCAAAGTTCATCACGCAGGTCGCGGACGCCTTGATACCCATCTTGTGCTCAATGGAACCGCAGGACAGGGCGTTGCGCTCGCCCAGCGAACCGTCGGCATTCACTAACACTTTGGGCACCAGGAACAGTGAAATGCCCTTGGGGCCAGCAGGTGCATCCGGCAGCCTGGCCAGCACCAGGTGAATGATGTTTTCAGCCAGATCGTGCTCGCCGCCGGTGATGAAGATCTTGCTGCCGCTGATCCTGTAGCTCCCATCAGCCGAAGGCTCGGCCCGGGTTCGAATCAGGCCCAGATCGGTGCCGGCATGCGCTTCGGTCAGGCACATCGAGCCGGTCCAGACGCCGGCGTACAGGTTCGGCAGGTAACGCTCCTTGAGCGCCTGGCTGGCATGAACATTGATCGACAGGCAGGCACCGGCGGTCAGCATCGGGTATAGACCGAAAGACAGGCTGGCTGAACTGACCATCTCCTCGACCTGGGCCGAAATGGCCTTGGGCATGCCCATGCCGCCGAACTGCGGGTCGCCGCCCACGCCCACCCAACCGCCTTCGGCGAACGCCCGGTACGCCGCGACGAAACCGTCCGGGACGGTCACTTTGCCGCGGCTCCATGTGCAGCCTTGTTCGTCGCCACTGCGGTCCAGCGGCGCAATCACTTCGGCACTGAGCTTGCCGGCCTCTTCGAGGATCGCGACGGCCGTCGCTTCATCGATCACCTCGGCCAGGCCTGGCAGCCGGGCCCATAGCGTGGGCGCCTCGAAGACCTCGTTGAGGACAAAGCGCATATCGCGCAAAGGGGCTCTGTAATCAGACATCGTTGGCTTACTCCGCAATGGCCCGGGCGTGATCCCGGCCTGGATGTTGGCTTGGGGCGGTTTCACTGGTGTTCCCCGCAGGGGCGGCCTCCGGCACGGGATGACGATCAAGCGACTCCCCCCGCAACAGGAAATACGACAGGGCCGGAATCAGAATCAGGGCGCCGAGCATGTTCCACAGGAACATGAAGGTCAGCAGGATGCCCATGTCCGCCTGGAACTTGATCGGCGACCAGGCCCAGCACACCACGCCGGCCGCGAGGGTAATACCCACCAGGCCCACCACTCGGCCGGTAAACGCCACGGCGTTGCGGTAGGCCAGCGCCAGCGGCAGGCCCTGGCGCTGGTAGTGCAACTGCACACTGAGCAGGTACAACGCGTAATCGACACCGATCCCCACCCCCAGCGCAATCACTGGCAGGGTCGCCACCTTCACGCCAATGCCCATGACCACCATCAACGCCTCGCAGAGGATCGAGGTCAGCACCAGTGGCAACAGCGCCACCAACGTGGCGCGCCAACTGCGGAAGGTCAGCAGGCAGAACAGCGTCACCGCCGTGTAAACGTAGAGCAACATGGTGCGATTGGCCTCGCGTACCACGATGTTGGTAGCGGCTTCGATACCGGCGGTTCCGGCCGCCAGCAGGAACTGGCGATCCGGGCTGCTGTTGTCCTTGGCAAATTTGTCGGCGATGCCAACCACCGCATCCAGGGTCTGGGCCTTGTGATCCTTGAGAAAGGCAATCACCGGCATCAGCGAGCAATCGGTATTGAACAGTTCCGGGGAGTTGACCGAGGCTTGCTGCGCGGCGTAGTTCAGGACGTCCTGGTTACGCTGGATACTGTTGAGCTTGGGGTTGCCCTCATAGGTTCCAGCCGTGATCTGGCGCACGGCGTTGACCAGCGAAGCCGTTGCCTGCACCCCCGGATACTGCTGCAGCTCCCAGGCCAGGCGGTCGGCGAGGATCAGCGTCTTGTAGCTCAGGCAACCTTCGGCGGGTGTCTTGATCATCACCGCGAACAGGTCGCTGGACAGCGCGTAGTGATGGGTGATGTAGGCGTTGTCACGGTTATAGCGAGAATCGACACGCAACTCCGGCGCCCCACTTTCAAGGTCGCCGACCTTCAGGTGCAGGCTGATCAGGAAGCCGCTGATGCCCATCAGAAGAGCGATCAGGACGGCGCCCCTGGCCCATTTGACCGTGGTGAAACGGTCGAGCCAATCCCACAGTTTGCCAAAGCCCCGATGGCTGTCCGCGCGGTTGTCGATTTTCAGGGCGCGCTCTGCCGCCTTGGCGCCCACACCGACATAGGACAGCGCCACCGGCATCAGTAACAGTGAAGTAAAGATCAGCACCGCCACACCGATACTGGCGGTGATGGCCAAGTCCTTGATCACCGGTATGTCGATCACCATCAGCACGGCGAAGCCCACGGCGTCGGCCAGCAACGCGGTGACACCGGCAATGAACAGCCGGCGAAAGGTGTAGCGTGCGGCGATCAGCCGGTGGGTGCCACGGGCGATGTCCTGCATGATGCCATTCATCTTCTGCGCCGCGTGGGATACCCCGATAGCGAAGATCAGAAACGGTACCAACACCGAGTACGGGTCAATGGCATAGCCCAGCCAGGCGACGATACCCAGTTGCCAGATCACCGCGACCAACGAGCAGCCGACCACCAGCAAGGTGCTGCGCACGCAACGGGTGTAGAGGAAAATGATGGCCAGCGAGGTGACCACGGCCAAGCCAAAGAACATCATCACCTGAATCAGACCATCGATCAGGTCACCCATCAGTTTGGCGAAACCGATCACCCGGACTTTGTACGGACCCTTGCCCTCTTCTCCGGCCTTGCGCGCGGCACTGTCGCCGGCGAATTCGATCTTGTCGCGCAGCTGTTCTTCGAGCATCTGCGAGAACGCTTGGTAGTTGATCGGCCGGCCGCCGGCTACTGCCTTGTCCAGCAACGGGACCACCAGCATGCTCGACTTGAAGTCACTGGCCACCAGGCTACCGACGAGGCCGGCGCGAGAGATATTCTGGCGCAACTGTTCGATCTGCTCGGGCTTGCCCTCATAGGTATCGGGCATCACCGGCCCACCCTGGAAACCGTCTTCGGTGACTTCGGTCCAGCGCACCGCCGGACTCCACAAGGATTTCATCCAGGCGCGGTCGACGCCTTCGGCGAGGAACAGTTGGTCATTGACTTGCTTGAGCACGTCCAGGTAAGCGGGGTCGAAAATGTCACCCCGGGTGTTCTCGATCACCACCCGCACCGAGTTGCCCAGGCCGCGCAGCGACTGGCGGTTCTCCAGGAAGTTCTGGATATACGGCTGGCTGCGAGGAATCATGTTCTCGAAGCTGGGACGCAGTTCCAGGCGCGTTGCGCCCATGTAGCCCAGCACCACCGTGGCCAGGGCCATCAGCAGCATGAACAACGGGCGATGATTGAACACCAGCCGTTCCAGGCGATTGCCGGAACGGCGGTCGAAGTCACGCACGTCTCGGATCACCGGCATGGTGTCTTGCTTGATAGTGCCCATGTCTGGGTTCTCGCTCTAAGGGTTCGAGGTCTTATTCTTCGGGCAATGCCTGGACACCACGGTTGCCCACCACCACCAGGACACCATTGACCGCCTGGACGGCGCCGGCCACCGGTAGCGGCACGGGCTCGCGCACCAGGCGCATGTCCGCGCCGCTCCCCTGGCTGAGCAACATCTGCCCGCCCTGGGTGAACAAGCGGTAACGACCACTGGCGTCGACAATGCCGGCGGTGATGCTGATGTGCAGGCCGCTGTCCAGCGGGATCCAACTGAGGCCGCCATCGGTGCTGCGCCACACGTTGCCGCGCAAGCCGTAGGCGAGCACTTCGCCAGGTTTGCCGAGCACACCGAAAAAACTGCCCTGATAGGGCGTCGGCACCGCGGCGAAGCGCTGACGGGTGTCATCCCACTTGAGCAACAGGCCCTGTTCCCCGGCGATATACAGCCCGTCGCCGGTGGACGCGATGGCGTTGAGGTGAAAGCCCTGGGGGTTGTCGGTGCGATCCTGGAAAGGGGTCCAGGTCTGGCCACCGTCCTCGGTACGCAGGATCAGGTTGAACACACCGACCACATAGCCGAGGTTGTCGTTGGCGAACCAGACGTCGAGCAAGGGTTTGTCCGCGCCCTGCTCCACCAGCCGCTGGCCCTCGATGGCCAGCAACGACCATTGTGGGTTACCCGGTTCGGCACGGGCCAATGCCCCATAGTGCTCGACCAGCAAGGCACCGATCTGGCGACCGTCCAGTTGCTTGTGCCAGGTCGCGCCGGCGTCGCTGCTGTGCAAGACCACGCCGTCGTTGCCCACCGCCCAGCCCTGCCGTGCAGACGGGAAGTTCACCGCGCTGAGATCGGCGCTCACCGGCACCGCGGCTTGCTGCCAGTGTTTGCCGGAATCGTCGGAATAGAGAATGTGGCCACGCTGCCCGACCGTAACCAAGCGCAGACCGGCGCGCGCCACGCCCAACAACGGGCTGCTGAGCGCCAGAGGGCTGGCTCGGGCCGGCAGATCCAGCACATCGACGTAAGCGCCCGCCTGGGCCACGCCCTGCAACAGCACAAACAGCGCGCCCAGGGCCAGTTGCAGGTATTTTTTACACGAACACATACCGCGTCCTCTTCGAAAAGCTGCGCAGGAACACACAACCGTGCAGTCCGACGTTCAAACTTCGCCGCCCAGACGAACAACCACGCACCAGCCCACTGCCTTGTCAGCAGTGGCCCGGAAGGACGTGTTGTCGTCGTGCGCTTAGCGAATGCCGCTACCGGCCAGCGACTCCGGCGACCACTGCGCCTTGGAGAGCGGCTCGATGTACTTGATACCGCCGTAGGGCCCTACCACACCGTTGATGTTGTAGGAGCCGCCGACCAGGTCATAGATCATGAAGGGCGTGGAGTCCGGGATCTGCTTGTCATAGCTTTGGCTGAGGAACGCAAAGGAGCCACGGTACAACTGACCGCGGGCGTCGTACTCGTCGGAAGCCAGAGCGGTCCAGCTGTCTTCATCCAGGTAGAAGCGACGCTTCTGGTAGATGTGCCGAGCGCCGGCCTTGAGGGTGCCCTCCACCACCCAGACCCGGTGCTTTTCCCAGCGCACATAGTCGGGGGCCAGGTGATTGGCGGTGGTCAGTGACTTGGGGTCCTGGGCGTAGGTCAGCTTGTAGGTGTTGTAGGGCACGATCATTTCCTGCTTGCCCACCAGCTTCCAGTCGTAACGATCCAATGCACCGTTGAACACAAAGACATCGTCATAGGTGCCCGCACCAGCGGTGCCAGGGTTAGGCGTGTCGTAGGCCAGATCCGGCGCCAGCTTGACCCGGCGCTGGCCTGGCAGGTACTGCCAGCCGCGGCGTGGCTGTTGCAACGGGTTGGCGGCGTCCTTGAGCATCACGGCCTCGCCGGCCCGGCGTGCGGGCCCGGTGTAAGACAGCTTCATCTGGTAATACACGTCGGTGCTGCCGATCGGCTTCTCCAGGTTTTCGTAGATCGGATAGGAGATGAACGCTTGCCCGGTGATGGCCAGGCTCGCAACGCCGGCGGAATCGACGTTCCAGGAGTCGTACTTGGAGCTGATGCTGACCCCCTGATAACGCAGCAGGAAGTTCCACATGGCCTCATTGCCCGTCTGTGGAATCGGAAACGGCACGCCGGGCAGCACGTTATCGATGGCCAACCCGCCTTCCAGGGACTTGGCGCCAGTGACATTTTTCACACCGTTATCCAGCACGGCCTTGGGTAGCGTGACGGTACGGTGGGTCGGATAGACATTGATATGGAAGGTCGGGAAACGCTTGGCCAGTTCGGCGCTGGTCGCCGTGAGTTCACCCTTGTACTGATCGACATTCTTGCCATCAATCACCAGCAGCGGCTTTTCATCGGCAAAGGGATCCGGACGCATACTGTCACCGGTCTTGAAACTGGCCGGCGGGGTACTCAGGCCGCCCGAATAGGCGGGTATGGAGCCGTCGGCATTCGCGGCTTTTTCAGCGCCGACCAAGGTCAGGCTGCTGCCCAGTTTGGCGGCCTCCTGAGCCGAAACAGCGGCCTGTGCCTGAGCGGCGACGGCCATGGCCAGTGAAACGGCCAGCAATGTACGCACGAATTTCATCTTGTTGTTCTCCTGCCAGCGTGACTGGGGCCATACGTGAATCAAAAGGTGGTTTTCATCGTCAGATACACGGCGCCACGGTCCGCGGTGGTTGCGCCGCCTCCGGAAAAGGCCGAGTAACCGCCGGCATAACAGGCGTAGTTCTGGTTGCCGCTGAAGGCGTTCGGTGTCGAGCCGTTACCGCTACCGGCAGCAGCCGCGCCGCTACTCACGCCACTGACGTCGCACTTGTCGGTCTTGCCAAAGGAGTCCACGTACTTGAGGTCGACAAAGTATTTGTTGTACACAACGGCACCGAAACCGACGGCATAGTTGCCAGTGTCCTTGGCTCCTCCACCGGACACCGGCGACACACCGGCGATGCCGGCGTTGATGGACAACGGCATGTTCAAGTCGACACCGGGTAACACCTGATACCAGGTCGGGGTGAAGTTGACGGCGATGCCCCAGTTGTCCCGGGTCGGCGCATCGATACCGCGATAGCTGGCCTGGCCCTTGTAGAGCGCCGCATTCTTGCTATCGAGTTTGAGCAGGTTGCTGTAGTACAGCTCGGAGAGCAGGGTCGCCGAATCGAACAGCGACGTTTTGGGCAGGGTCATCAGACCGTTGAGCGTCCAGTGCAACGTGTCACCGGTGGCGCTCATACTGTCGCCGTTGCTCGGTGTGTCATAGATCACCCCCGTCGCGGCCGTGCGCGCCGGCAGCAGGCCCAGGCCGGCCCCCAGACCATTGGGACTGGTGGAGCTGACAATCGCCGGGATACTGGCCAGAGGCATGTTGTGACGGATGCTCAGGTCCGAGCCCACGCTCACACCGTCTATCTCCTTGGACAGGCTCAGGCCGAAGATATGGATGTCGTCGGCATAGGCCAGTTGATAGGTGCTGGTGCTCAACGAGTTGAGAACGTTGACGACCGGGCTCGGCGACGGCCCTTTCGAGGTGATGCCGCGAGCATCGAGCCAGGCCTGAGGCAGGATGTCCGAGGTCTTGCGATAGTAGAGACCCAGCGTACCGTCCAGCCACTTAGGCGACCACTTGGCCATCACCCCCCAGTCGCCCATGTTGCTCGGCGTCAAGTCAGTCCCGCGACGCACATTGGTCAGTCCGTTACACGGCGCCAGGCCGCAGTTCGTCGGGGTGCCCACCGGAGCGTTGGTGTTGCCCAGCAGGAACGACTGCGCACCGGACCCGACCAGATCGGAACCGCCATAGAAAGTCCCGGCTTCCGGCAGGCGGGCGGCATCCCAATGGAGGAAATACTGGGCGCCGACCGTCAACTCGGGATTGACGGTGAACGACATCGACAGCTGGTTACGCGGAACGAACAGCTCCTTGGCTTCGGTACCGGGCGAGGCCGCCAGCTTCGCCAGGTCCAGACCCGACTGGCCATAGCTCATCGAATGCACCGGGTTGAGCACCGTCTCGCCCCAGAACACGTTGTGCTGACCCGCTTTAACACTCAGCAGGGACTCTTCGCCCACGTCAGTGCTATAGAACACGAAGGCATCCAGGATTTCGCCGGAAGGACCGGTGTAGTAACGCTGGGCGTAGTTGCTAAGGTTCGAACTGCCATTGCCGACGCCCTTGACCCCCGTAGGCCGTGGATCGTTGGCCACCAGGCCGGACGTTGAGCCATTGCCGTTGACGAACGGATTGGCAGTGGAGCCGACATTTTCATAGGCCCGGTCATACCAACTGGCGGTACTGACACGAAAGCCCATGCTGTTCTTGTAGACCACGTCCATCTCGGTCAACAGGTCGACACGATCGGTGACCGTGCTCCCGGCCTTGCGGAAGTTGTAGTCGCCATCGTTGTTGTTCGGCGTGCCCAACATACGCTTGTCGGCGTTTTCGGTGCGCACCCCGTAGTTGTATTTGACCGTGTTATCCAGGCGCGCGCTCCAGTCCGGGTTACCCGTGTCCAGCTCCATCGCCTGGGCCGTCGGCAGGGCCGTGGCCAGAATGGCCGAGGCCAGCAAGGTGTACCGCGAGGGTGCGAACCCGAGACGCTTGTTGTTATGCATTGCGTTGTCTCCGCCATTTTGTAGTTGTTTTAAGCGCAGCCGCCCTCACGCAACCCCTTGTGCCAGAGGCCAACGTTTTTCAGGAATGAGGGCAAATGCCGGTTGGCGTGGGGCCAGCCGGCGCCTGAATTAGCGATCCAGCTCCAGGACCAGGGCTTCGGCCTGCGGCCAGGGGCCAAAACCTGCCGCTGGATTGAGATGACCCACCGCGCCGAAGTTGCGCAGTTCGGCGCCCCAGCCCGCGGCCAGGCCGGTGACGGCCGAGAGGCTGGCCAGGTGATCGTTGCTGCTGGCGGCGACGATCGCCGGGAACGGCAACGGGCCTTGGGGTAGAGGATTCCAACCCTGGCGACGCAGGGTTTCAGAGCAAGGGTAGCCTTGCGGCCAGTCGGCATCGAGATCCGGTGGCGCGACCAGCAAGGCGCCCTTGATCGGGCGGGTGTACTGAGCCGCCCAGTGGGCAACCATCAACACGCCGGCGCTGTGGGCCACCAGGATCACCGGCCCGTCGATCTGCTCCAGTTCGTGCTGGATCGCCCGCACACGCGCCGCGCAGTCGAGCTTGTCGGTTTCCAGCGGCGGCACACTGCGCACCTTGCAGAGCCTGGCGGCCAGCAGCGTTTGCCAATGCTCGGCCACGTGCTCGCGCAGGCCCGGTACGATCAGAACGGTTGCGGCAGTTAGCAGTCTGTCCACTTCAACACCTTCGCTTTCTCGATGACTCGACTGGCTCTATCGCCAGAGGCTTTTTGTAGGACTGACATTAAAGAGCGCCCAACCCTGCCGCTTTTCATTGGACGTCAGGCACTTTTCTTTTGATGACAGATTTCCCGGCGCGGGCGTGCCGCGACCACCGGTCTCAAGACCCGGCGAGCGGGTCGCGGGTTGCCGTAATCATTGAGTGAAGGGCTCGGGCTCCCGTCAGTCGCGGTGATCCGGGACTGAAGGGGGGGCGTTTCATCAACTTTGTTACAACTGTTCAAGTTCCGACGCGCTGGATATAGTCGACAGGCTCGTTTCCATCGCCACCGGCCCAGGAAAGACCTCTGCATGCCAAAGCTTGTTCGCGCCGCCGTCTTGACCAACTACCTGGAGGTCACCCAATACCTGGGCTTCAACCCGCGCGATGTGCTGGCCGGCGTCGGCCTGAGCAAGGCCCAGTTGCAAGCGCCCGAACAGCGTATCGCCATCGATGCCGCCGTGCGCCTGCTGGAAGACTCGGCCGCCGCCAGCGGCTGCCAGAACTTCGGCCTGAGCATGGCGGAATCGCGCCAGCTCTCGGACTTTGGTGTGGTGAGCCTGCTGCTCAGCCACCAACGCACGCTGCGTGAGGCCCTGCAGGTGGTGGTGCATTACCGGCACTTGATGAACGATTCGCTGGCCATCTTTATTGAAGAGGCCGGCAAGATGGTGATCATTCGCGAGGAGGTGGTCACCGAATCGCCGATGCCCTCCCGGCAAGCCATCGAGCTGGCCATCGGCGTGATGTTCCGTCTATGTGCCGCGGTGCTCGGCACCCACTGGCGCCCCTACAGCGTCAACTTCACCCACCAGCCCCCCGATGACCTGCACCTGCATCGTCGTCTGTTCGGCTGCACCCTGGAATTTGGCAGCGAGTTCAATGGCATTGTCTGTTCCAATGCCAGCCTCGACATGACCAATCCCCATGCCGATCCGGCCATGGCCCGTTATGCGCAAAGCTACCTCGACTCGCTGCTCGGCCACGAAGGCCCGTCGATGCTGTTCGAAGTGCGCAAGGCGATCTACCTGTTGTTGCCGATGGGCCGCGCCACCATCGAGCAGATCGCCCAGACCCAGGGCATGAACGTAAGGACCCTGCAACGTCGCCTGAAGGACGACGGCTGCGCCTTCAACGACCTGATCAACGACGTACGCCGCGACCTGGTGCTGCGCTACCTGGATAACCCGAACTACTCGCTGGGACGGATCGCCGACATGCTCGGTTATTCCATGGCGAGCTCCTTCACTCGCTGGTTCATCACCCAGTTCGGCATGCCACCCGCCGCCTGGCGCAGCACGCAAAAGCAGGCTGGCGGCAAACTCTCGAGCGACTCCACGCCGCCCAGAGCCTCCTGAACGCGAGGCAAAAAAAACGGCGACTGCTGGTACAGTCGCCGCGAAAGAACCGGTGTGTGTGACACCGGTCGAGCACCCTGCGACGACGAGGTATCAACGCAGTGCCGCCTGGCCAGCAAGCACCTACAGCCGCGCTTAAAAGCCCCAGTGCAGCAATAGCAGCACCAGCACAGCCAGGAATACCGTCTCTCCCACCATCAACAGAATGGGCTTGATGCCGACAGCGGCCAGTTCCTTGAGCTGAGTTTTCATCCCCAGGGCGCTGATGGACACCACCAGGCTCCAGCGCGACAGCTCATTGACCGCGCCCTGCACCACCGGAACTACCCAGCCAGTACTGTTGAGACAGGCCAGCAGCACAAAACCGACAGCGAACCAAGGAAGCAGCGGTGGGCGCTTGCCCGTCGGGTCGGCGCCCTGCATGCGGGTGACCATCGCCCCAGCGACGATCACCGGCACCAGCATGGCCACCCGCATCAGCTTGACCACCGTCGCCGTATCGCCGGTCTCGGTCGACATGCTGTAACCCGCACCGACCACCTGAGCCACATCGTGGATGGTCGCGCCAAGGAACACGCCGGCCAGTTTCGGTGACAGCGACAGCCAATTGGCGATCATCGGGTAGAGGATCATCGCCGTGGTGGACAATGCCGATACCCCGATCACGGTGAACAGCGTGGCACGCTCCTTCTGCGGATGATTGGGCAGCGCCGCCGCCAGGGCCAACGCCGCCGACGCACCACAGATCGCGGTGGCGCCTCCCGTGAGCAGGCCGAACAAGCGCTGAAAGCCCAGTGCCTTAGCCGCCACCACCGAGACGCCAATCGTCACCACCACCAGAATCACCACCAGGGCCACGGGCTTCCAGCCCAGCGCGGCAATCTGTTCAAGGGTGATACGCATGCCCAGCAGCGCGACCCCCATGCGTAACACGGTGCGTGCGGTGAACTCGATACCGGCCTTACAGGCCCCCTCACCGGCCAGGAAATTCAGCGCCATGCCCAGCAGCAGGGCAAACAACATCACCGGTGCTCCGTAATGCTCGGACAAGAACGACGCCGCCGCCGCAACGATCAGGCTGATCACAAGACCGGGCACCAACTCACGCGTTCGGCTGTGCATACGGGTAAAAGCGATGGCGCTCATGGCGCGGTCTCCTCGGAAACGATGACGATAAATGCCTGGCCTTCAATGACTTCGACCGGGTAGTGGGCGACTTTGAGCAGGGTTGAATTAAGCAGGTAGCCACTACGCAGATCGAAGCGCAGGCCATGGGCGCAGCACTGAATCACCCGGCCCTCAAGGCGTCCGCCGCACAGCGAGGCACCCTGATGGGGGCAACTGTCATCGATGGCGAACAGCTCACCGTCGATGTTGAACAGCGCCAGACTTTTCTCCTCAAATTCCACCAGCGCACGACCACCCACCTGCGGGAGTTTTCCGGCAGGCACCGGGACACGCCTGCTCATAGGGTTTGCCACGCGCGCCGGTTTTCCTGAAGGGCTTCGCCCATGACACCCACCAGCACCTCGGCAGGCTGGGCACCGACCGTCGTCAGGCAACCATTGAACTGAAAACTGGGCACACCGCTGGACGCCGCCGCGTCATTGCCTGAAAAGGGACTGGCGTCCCCTTTCAGACAGTCCGCCAATTCGTCCATGTCGTAACCACACGCTTGACCGATGGCGAGCAAGGTCTGCGGGCAACCCAGGTCCTCGCCAAACCGGAAATAGGCGGCGAACAGACGCTCCAGCAACGCGTCGCGTCGAACGCTATCGCCCAGCACGCTGGCACGCGCCAGCAAGCGATGGGCATCGGCGGTATTGGGCATGATGGCGATGCGACTCAGGTCAATGGCCGCCCCCACCGTCATCGCGGCCCGTTGCACCTGGAGCTGACGCAGACTCACCGCTTCGTCACTGCCCAGGCGCTGGCGATAAAACTCGGCGAAGGGTTCGCCCTGCACCGGCAGGTGTGGCAATAACTGCACCCCATGCCACTGCGTGGTGATTTCCACCCCCGGTTGCTGGAGGCGCAACAGGTCCTGCGCACGATCCAGTTGACGTTTGCCGATCAGGCACCAGGGGCAGATGAAATCGAAAAACACATCAATACGTAAATGACTACTCACACCTTCACCCCTGACGTCGCTTCACTTTCCAAATCGTCGGCACGCTCGCCGGCCAGCCGGGCGATATCCTTGTGGTAATGGCACTTGGCATAAAAAAACACCGCCGCCGCCGCGATGCTCACCAGGGGCACCCACTGGAACGCGGCATGTAAGCCGATCACATCAGACAGCTTGCCGGTGATGAACGGCCCGGGCGCCAACCCCAGCAGGTTGTTGGCCAAGGTCAGCGTGGCAAAGGCCGTTCCATGGACCGAATAGTGGGTCAGGTTGGCGACCATCGCCCCGGCCGGGCCCGTGGTACCGGCGGCCATCAGCATGCCCAGGCAGATCAACAGCAGTTGCGCAGGCCCCGCCGACAAGGCGAACGCCGCTGACAGCAGCAGGCAACTGCCCAGGCAGTAAGCGATGGCCAGGGCCACCTTGCGCTCCGGGCAGTGGCGACACAGGCGGTCGCTGAGCATGCCGCACAGAATCATCCCTGCGCCGCTGCACAGCACGATGATCGCCGCGACGCCACCGGCCTTGTCCGTGGCCATGGCGTAATACCGATTGAGGTAGCTGGGCATCCACACAATCACAGTGCCGCCGACGAACAGTTGCAGGCCGCTGCCGACATAGGCCGCGATCACCGAGCGGCTGGAACACAGCGTGCTCAGCGGACGCTTGACCGCCGCCGCGGCCTTGTTCACGGCCAGGCTCGCGCGTTGCGGGGCAATGCGCGCTTCGCGGACGATGATCGGGTAAAGCACCGCCAGCAGCAGGCCGAACAACGCCATGCCGGCGAACGACCAGCGCCAGCCCAGCTTGGCGGCGATGGCCCCGCCCAGGGCCATGCCCAATACCGAACCGAACATGCCACCCGCCATGAAGGCACTGGCCAGGGTTGCCCGCAGATGCTTGGGAAACACCGAAATCACCACGGCGATGCCAACGCTGCCGTAGGCCGCCTCGCCGACACCCACCATGAAGCGGGCGATAAACATCTGCGGGTAATCCTGGGCCAAGCCACAGCCCAGGGTCGCCAGGCTCCACAGCAAGGCCATCAGCGCCAGACTCTTGACCCGACCGAAGCGATCCGCCAGCAACGAGAGAGGGAATGTCAGCAGGCCGACCATCAGGGCGACAACGCCACTGAGCAGGCCGAGCTGACCATCGCTCAGGGCCCACTCCCCCTTGAGCAGGGGGAACACCGCGTTCAGGACCTGGCGCGACATGTAATCGGAAATCAACAAGCCGAACGTCAGTGCAAAAACGATCCAGGCATAGGTGCGCGTAACGCCGACGCCACTGCAGTCGTCATCGGCGGCGATTGGGTGAAAGGCCATGCAGCCTCCTCGAAACTCGGTTTTATTTGTTGTTATCGAGCGTGTTGCAAGGCACTCAACGGAAGGCCCTCGGCCTCCCGTCCAGGCTGCCGGTCAGCCGCGTTGCGGTACACCCTTTTGTCCAGCCTGGCGGTTGGGCGCCATGCCGTTGGCCAACAGGGTTTCTTCGATACTCTGGTACTGCACACCGATACGGTAGATCTCACGGGCTTGTTTGCCCGTGGCGATGTCACGCCCCAGTTCATGGGCGATACGCACGGTCTGCTGGATCTGCTGCACCGAGCTGAAGCGCTGGCCGTGGTGGTCGATGATGGTGTCTTCAATGCCCACTCGCGGGTGCATGCCCATGGCCATTGCCATGGTGTTGAACGGCAGCACGTTCTTGAGCAGCGATTCGGAGGTCAAGGTGCAGCCGTCCGGCGCGCGGTGGACAAAGTTGAAGAAGTTGAACGGATTAGGCCCGTCGAAACCACCGCCAATGCCGATCCAGGTCAGGTTCAACGGCCCCATGTAGGCGCCCTTGCGCACCAGACGCTCAAGCGTCTCCATGGCATGCATGCCGGTCAGTTGAAAATGCGGCTGCACACCCGCTGCCATCAGTCGACGCAGGTGCTCCGCGACCCAGGCCGGCCCCGCAGGCACGGTCATCTCGCTGTAGGCCGCCTGATAGGCCGGGTTGGCCAGGGAGGTGCCTTCCAGGTATTCCGGATACAGCAGTTCCATGATGTTCATCTGGGTGGTGTTGATGGCCACCGTGACCTGGTCCGGTTTCGGCGTCAGCTCGGCCAGCATATGACGGGTATCATCAGACAGCCACTTGGCGGCTTCACCATCGCTTTCGGGCGCGAAGGAAATCGAACCGCCGACCTGGATGATCATGTCCGGTACGGCTTCGCGCACGCCGGCGATCAATTCGTTGAACTTGGACAGGCGCTTGGAACCCTTGCCGTCCAGCTCGCGCACATGCAGGTGCAAGACCGTGGCGCCAGCTTCATAACAATCGACCGCCTTCTGCACTTGCTCATCCATGGTCAGCGGGATGTCTTCGGGAAAGTCTTCCGGCATCCACTCCGGGCCATAGGGGGCCACGGTGATGACCACCTTTTCCATGTTTTCCGGGTGCAGGGAATCGTCGAAGAATTGCATGAGTTACTCCTATTATTATGATTGTCCGCCTGCCCGGGGTCATACCGGGCAGGCGTGTCTGCGAGTGCGAATGCAGCGGCGGTCGATCAGAACGTCTTGTCGCCGATAATCCCGGCACGCTCCATCTTGCGATGGCACGGCGGGTAATCCATGACGGCGTAGTGCTGGGTACTGCGGTTGTCCCAGATGGCGATGCTGTTGGGTGTCCAGCGCCAGCGCACCTGATACTCGGGGATATAGGCCTGGCTGATCAGGTAGCGCAGCAACTCGCCGGCCCCTGGATTGGCGTCCTGGCCGAAGCGCACCCGCTCAGGGGTGTGGTAGTTGCTGAAGTGGGTGGTAAAGGCGTTGACGAACAACACCTTTTCGCCGGTTTCCGGATGGGTGCGGACCACCGGGTGCTCGGCATCCGGGTACATCGCCTTGAGCGCCAGGCGTTTTTCGATCGGCATGGCCGCGCCGAAGCTGGCTTCGATGCTGTGGCGGGCACGCAGGTCGGCAATCTTCGCCTTCACGTCATCCGGCAAGCGGGCATAGGCCTCCACCATGTTGGCCCACATGGTGTCACCGCCGACCGGCGGACACTCCACACACCGCAGCACACAGCCCATTGGTGGGGCCTCGCGCCAGGTGGCGTCGGTGTGCCAGGCGTTCTCGTAGCGGTCGCTTGGCTGATCCGGGCTCTTGTAGATGCGTACCAGCCCCGGATGATCCGGGTCGCTGCCGGCCACCGGATGATCCTCCAGCTCGCCGAAGCGACGGGCGAAGGCCACATGCTCGGCACGCGTGATGTTCTGGTCACGCAGGAACACCACCCGATGCTTGAGCAACTGGGCACGAATCTCGGCAAACAGCCCCTCGTCATGCAAAGCATCGGCGAGGTTGACACCGATCAGCTGCGCACCGATGTTGCAGGTCAATTGTTCGACTTTCATGGAAGGCGGCCCCCCTAGATGACGAAGATCGATGAACCAGTGGTCTTGCGTGACTCCAGGTCACGATGGGCCTGTACGGCATCCTGCAAAGCATAGTGCTGGTTGATCTCTATCTTGATTCGACCGCTGCCAACGTGGTCGAACAGCTCGCCAGCCAGAGCGGCTTTTTCCGCCGGGTCGGCGATGTAGTCTGCCAGTGCCGGGCGGGTCAGGAACAGCGAGCCCTTCATCGCCAGCAGTACCGGATCGAAGGCCGGGATCGGACCGGATGCCGTGCCGACGCAAACCATCAGGCCGCGACGCTTGAGCGAATCCAGGGAGCCCATGAACGTGTTCTTGCCGACACTGTCGAACACCACGTTGACCCCGACGCCGCCGGTCAATTCACGAACGCGCGGGGCGACGTCTTCATGGCTGTAGTTGATGACATGATCGCAACCATGGGCCCGGGCGACTTCCGCCTTGGCCTCGGTGGACACGGTGCCGATCACGGTCAGGCCAAGCAGCTTGGCCCACTGTGAAACGATCAGGCCCACACCACCGGCGGCGGCATGCAGCAAAATACTGTCGCCGGCCTTGAAGTCGTAGATACGACGCATCAGGTACGACGCCGTCAGGCCGCGCATGGTCATGGCCGCAGCCGTCTCGAAACTGATGGTTTCCGGCAGCTTGATCAGCGGCGCAGCCGAGATCAGTCGTTCGGTGCTGTAGGCCCCCAGGGTGTTGAGAAAACCGGTGTAGGTAACGCGATCCCCCACCTGCACATGGGTGACGCCCTCACCGACGGCCTGCACGACACCCGAAGCTTCAACCCCTATACCGTTGGGCATCGGGATCGGGTAGGTGCCGTTGCGAAAGTAGGTGTCGGCATAGTTCAGACCGACCGCCACATGACGAAGACGAACCTGGCCTGGACCAGGTTCGCCCACTTCGACGTCCTCATAACGAAGGACTTCGGGACCTCCGGTTTCGTGGAAGCGTATGGCTTTGGCCATGTTTTCTTATTCTCCAGTCTGCAATATTGGCGTGCTGCGTCGATTTACGCTGATTGGACTGTAGGACTCCGGCATGCGCACCGCTTCTCATCAGACGACAATGGCTTTTCATTTCATGACAATTTTAGCGGGCAGGTATGCGCTATTCGCAGGGCAGCGTGTGAAGGGAGGGTCATTGCGGAACACTTGAGCAGTAGCCAGTACAGCGGGGTCGAAGTTCTCCCACAGACCAGTCAAGGCATCGCGAAATGTCGGGATGCCACTTTCAGCGGAAATGCCTGCGCCGGAAAATGGGCCAGCAGCGGTCAGTCGAAAAACTCCATACCCTCGTAAGGTCGGAGCCGACATTGATCAAGTCGAGAAGTAAGGCTGCCCACGTGCACCTCTAGCCGATGACCATCAGGGTCTGAAAAATAAAATGAATCACCTTCGCTCGAATTACTTTTCCACTCAACGACGTTAAGTGCTCGCAGGTGTGCGGTTACTTTTTTGAAATCTTCCTGTTCGACCGAAAGCGCGTAATGCGTGTAATCCATATTCTTTTCTGTCTCCCTGCTCTTATCCAGAGACAGACATAGCCAGAGATCGCCCAGAGAAAGATACGCCCCCGCCACCCAGCGTGCGGTCAATCGAAAACCAGGTAAAGACTCATAGAACTCGACGCTCCGAGAGAGGTTCGCAACCGCCAACGTGAGATGATTCAGACCAGTCAACATGAGCCATTATCCAGAAGAAATCTCGGGGGGCACTGAGGATATCAACATCCTTGATTGACTGCGTCACATGGATTTCAACCGGTTGCAGCGCGCGCCTAGATATCACCAATACTGGCACGTAGGGACTCGAAGTAATCGCCATCCACAGGAGCAGTGGGAGCCGACTCGGCCCCAGCCAGCAGCAGGCCACGCAAGTGCTGCCGATCCTGATCCTTGCGAATCAGCTCCCGGACATATTCGCTACCGGTGCAGCAACCTCGCTGGCTCACTTGAGCATCGGCAAAGGACTTGAGGGCATCCAGTAGGGAGACGCTCGTGGTGTTCATGGCTTTGTCCATCTTTGCCAAAATCCCCCATTGCCGTACCTCGCCAGTGCAGAAGGATCGCGCGGCCATCCAAGGAGACCTCACTGGAATGGGTGCCATATCCAAAAGGCAATCATGCCGAAGAATAGAGGAATCTCAAGATACAAAGGCGCCTTGCTCCATCGTTTGAGCCCCTGCGGTATCGCGTCAAGTTCTTGCTGGGTGACGAGTCTGCGCCAGATGAACACTCTGGGAAACATGATAACAATGCCGATCAGACCGACAGGAATGGCCTTTGAGGTCCGCTCCCTGCCCTCCATCCATGATCAGGCAGGGCCATTTTCCGTTTTCCATCCATCACCCTGACAAATCTTGCAAGAGGCCCTCCAGCATGAATTCCAGACTCAAACTAGGCATGAGCCAATGCGATGGCATAATATGCCAACATCCGCAGCAACGTTATTTGTTCCTGGAGCACAACATGGCTACGCGAAATGTCGTTCTCACTGATCACATGGACCAGGTCATCAACGACCTGGTTGTCTCCGGCCGATACCAGAACGCCAGCGAAGTCATGCGCGAAGGGCTTCGTCTGCTGGAGCAGCGTGAAGCTGAAGAACTGGCCAAGCTCGATGCTTTGCGTCATGCCACTTCAGCAGGACTGATGGACCTGGAGCGGGGTCGTTTCATCGAGATTGGCGGTGACCAGTTGGGAGAGCTTCTGGCTGACATCGGCGAACGAGCTGCCCTCTCCCCTACCAAGAACCGTTGAGCATGGGGAAGTACCGTCTCTCTCATACGGCCCTCAGTGATATCGAGGATGTTCTAAGGTACTCCCACATACAGTTTGGCTCACATGCCAGGGTCAGGTACCAAGCGCTTATACGCGCAGCAATCGAAGACCTTGCGGAAACGCCAAACAGGGTGGGTAGCAACCCTAGAGATGAACTTTCAGTGGGACTGAGAAGCTTTCATCTGACCTATGTGCGCAACCAAGCTGCAACGGCCACTGGCACCGTACAGAGGCCGCGGCATATCGTTTTCTATAGATTGGCGGATGACCAGATCATTGAGATCGTTCGGATACTGCATGACGCAATGGAAGTCAGGCAGCACCTTACGCTGGAATTGAAGGGTAGTTAGCGGCGCATAGCCATGAAATACCAGCCCAGATCCCCCTATTCACCTTACAGGCCGGCGCGGGAAAGGCTTCCCCGCCGGAGCAAGTGTCCCTGCACGTTCCTGCGCATGTACCTGGAGGTTCAATCCCATCTGCGCCTGCTACACACCAGAAGATAGGTCAGAGCCACGATACAGCCATCCCCGTCGAAGCCTTCACCAACACCGATTGAAAACTGACCACCCGACCAGGCATCAGGCTCTGTTCTTGGAGAAAGCCTTCAGGACCTCCTCACGCGAGGGTAGGCTTCTCTCACCATCCGCGAGGGTAGTTTTGAAGCCTTCCAGACGCAGACTGGCCGCGTAGTTAGATTGGCGAGTCTTGGCCGCATAGGCCTTCTTGGCTTCAAGACTGATAGTGCCCATACGCTGGACCTCAATTGCGTTGTTCGAGCAATTATATGTCGATCATACTGCGCAGAACCCAAGTGAGATGTGTTCGGGCAAGCAAGGTTTGATCGACCTGACAACTAGATGATCAAGCCAACCGTGTGCCAGACGTTGGCACACGGCTCTGCCCGGGCCCTTACGAAAAAGAGATCAAGCTGCCAAGTGCTTGATCTCTTTCAGCATAACGACCTCAATCAATCGAAGGGTTATCCGATGCGGGCGATACTTGGCTGGATAGGCTCAAGCCCTCAAGCAAGGCATCCACCACCGCACGCACATAGCTTCGAATAGATTTGTGGGGATCACTCAGGGCCTGCCCCTATTTCCCAACCGTTTTAAATGGTGCCCCCTTCATCGAATAATAAGCCGCGGTGTAAAACAAAGTTTTAGCGTAACCAGGTATAGCAATAGCACCCCCAACATAGGGAATACCGGAGTGTATTTTTCCATCCGCAGGATCGATAACTGTAATGGAAGGAGGAGTCGTGCCTGACGATGTCTGTTGATCCGTGCAGCCGATGATTAATATGTAGTGCCCACCCGTGGACGCCTTACCTTTATTAGGCCGCACCTCACTGACACATTGGATGATTGGGTTTCCAGAATTCAAGGCATTTAGCAAATCATTAAAATCAGCCCTTACATCGCTTTCACCCATCTCATAAATATTGCATAACTCCATAATATCTTTAACATCTGTACATCTATCAGCATCGACTCCGAGCTTATTAGCCAGCGCATCATCAGAAGTCACATAAAGCTGATTAAACCAAAGCACCATTCGTACACACGTTGCCCAGCAGGAGTTTCGATGCTGCTGCTTCATCGGCTCCACATCCAATAGTGGCATAACGCCCCCTTGCGTTAGGTCCTTTAGAACGAGCGCAATCAACGCTTCCCGTGACAAATTCCGGACGAAGCATAGCAGTCGGAGCGCAGCGACGCAGGTTTGCGTTGTTCATCCAAATTACCCGCCATGAAATAGGGGGCGGGCCAGTGTGGCCCTTACTCAACGGATAAGCTACTGATATGAAGAATGAAAATAGTTTTCGACACACGACGCCCCGTCCCTATACTGACCGACGACTCATGCAACACCCAGGGAATTGACCGATCATTTGAGGGAACACTTTTGAGCGCCGCACTCTGCAACAACATCGCCGCCGTGACATTCGTCAGCAAACACAAAGCGGTCTGCCAACCGATTGCCGACCAACTGGACCTGCCGGTAGAGAACATCCTCGGGCTTGCTGCCCAAGAGAGCCAGTACGGCAGCGGGCGCATTGCCCGGCAACTGAACAATTATTTCTCCCTACACGCGCCAGCACCCTTGCAGATTGGCTCGCAAGCCCCTATGGGCAACAGCAAAATCCAGGTGGCGCAGTTTTCTTCCTTTCAGCAATGCGCCCAGTCTTTCGCCACGCGCTACGGCTCGGCCGTCAGGGGCAAGAAAGACCCGATGGAGTTCGCCCAGACCCTGGTGAAGATTGGCTTCAACACCGGCCGCGCGGCCACGGGCGGGCGTGACGGATTCGCCAAGTACCTGGCGCAAATCATCACCACAGTCAAAGGACGTCTGGCGTGCTGATCAAAGCAACTACTTCGTGGTTACTCACCCTGGGCCTGGTCTGCGCCACGCTCCCGGCCTGCGCCGCTTCAGCATTGCAGCCCAGCCAGGTCAAAACCCAAGGCCTGAGCCGCGAGCAAGCCCAGCAGGTGCTGGAAGTAGCGCTCAAACATGAGGACTACAAACTGGGCAAGCCCGGGGTATTTATCGACGGCGACCTCGCCGATGCCCATGGCAAGCCGCCCCATCCCGGGTATTTCGACTTCAGCCTGGGCTACGACGATCCCAAGGCGGGGGCCACCGAATACTGGGGGTTATTCTCGGTGAGCGTGACGACCGGTGACGTGTGGGAAATCAATACCTGCAAGCGCTTGGCAGGTGCAGAGCTCAAACAATTGCAAAGCCGGATCATGACCAGGACAGGCAAGACCTTAAGTGACGAGAAAGTACAACGACAGGGACTGGGGTGTGACGATGAACAATGAGTATCGTACCTGACCTGACCGTATCACTCCCACTTCCAACATGCTGACCGCTCGTGGCCCTCGATAGATGCATTTTCCACCTATCGGGGTGTCCGGGGAAATTAAACCACCACACTGACTGCACAGATCTTCGAGCGCAACCAGCTCTCCCCTTACCCTTAAAAGGCTTTTAGGGAAGGCTGTGTGTTCTAGGGAAGGCAGTGTGTTCCGATGCACGGAAGGCAATGTGTTGCAACGATCGGAAGGCTCCGTGTGTCCGCCATGGTCGTCGGGCTGAAAGAGTACCCTGAGCAAGTGGCATTTGAACGCACAAAAGCTGGATCCTCAATGTTCCTAGAAAATCCTTGGTCTGTAACCGTCCGGCCAAGTCATCTACCCAACCCCGCAAAGCCCAGACATGGTGTGCACTTAAATTTAAGTGGGCACCAGCTCTAGCCCTTTAAGTGGGTATTTTATGCAGTCAACACGCCGTTCCTATTCCAAATCCTGCACGGCCCAGGTCATTCAAGAGTGTGCCCAGCCCAGCAGGTGAGTGAAATCGATCAGTTGCCGCCGTATAGGTGGCAGCCGGTCTAATCGCACAAGTAGTGATGCCCAAACGCATACCCATTTTCGGCAGCAAGAATCGGAGTGCGAGCACATTGCGAACACCCTTACTATGAGGCTCCAAACTTAGAGGAGTCCACCATGGCTTCCGTATATCTGGCCTTTCCCCCTTAACCATTCCAATCACTTTTTGGATTACCCGGCATCAGCTGCGCAATTCTCGAGTCATTTTTTAGTTAACGAAAAGCACCGAAGGCACCCCATGAAATTATCCGATTATATTCGACTACTCGTTCTGGCGGCGATCTGGGGCGCCAGTTTTCTCTTCATGCGCATCTCGGTTCCTGTTCTGGGCGCATTGCCGACTGCATTTTTTCGCGTGTTGTTGGGCGCCATTGGTTTGACCGTCATTCTCGCCATTTTAAAAACCAAAATCGACTTCAAAGGCAAGTTGAAGGAGATCATGGTGTTGGGCGTTATCAATTCTGGCATCCCATTTTTAATGTATAGCGTGGCGGCACTGTTGTTACCTGCCGGTTATTCGGCAATTTTCAATGCGACCACCCCGCTGATGGGAGTGATGATCGGTTGGATGTGTTTCAGCGATTCGTTGACACCGAAAAAGGCCGCCGGCGTGTTGATCGGTTTGATGGGCATTACATTGCTGACCAGCACCGGCCCCGTCACACTTTCAATCAGCGTGGTCATGGGCGCGTTGGCGTGTTTAGTCGCCACCAGTTGCTACGGCGCAGCAGGATTTCTGACCAAACGATGGGTCGCTGATAAGGGCGGACTGGACGCGAAACTTGTAGCTTTTGGCAGTCAGATTGGCGCGACGCTGTTTCTCGCGCCGTTCTTCGGAATCTCAGCCACAGCGAATCCACCGGCGACTTGGGGTAACTCGCAGGTTTGGATAGCACTGGTTGCAGTGGGTTTCATCTGTACCGCGTGTGCATACATTCTGTATTTCCGCTTGATCGCAGATATCGGGCCGGTGCGTTCGCTGACCGTGACCTTCCTTATCCCTCCCTTCGGCGTGCTGTGGGGTGTGATGTTCCTTGGTGAACATCTTTCGGCCGCACATTTGTACGGCGGCGGGCTTATTTGTTTAGCAGTGTGGTTTGTTCTCAGCAAGAACAAGCTGAAGCAGGAACCCTCAAGGCAAAACTCGGCCTCGGGTTGATCCAACAACTTAACTGCTCTCAACGACTTCTCATCTGACTGGCTGGTGAGCACTTAAGTGCACACCATGTCTTGATTTTGCGGAGTGGGTAGATGACTTGGCCGAACGGATATCGTTTTCTGCCGACTATGACAGGCAGAAAACGGTAACCGGCCAGCGAACACACCTTGCAGAGATCAAGCAGGCATCCATTGATGCGGCAACAGTTGCTCAATCTCAGTGACCCGTTGCTGCCCAAGCCGCTCCTGGGCTTCACGCGCCACGGCATTGTTGGCGATGAAATCTTCACGCATCGCTCCGGAGAGCCTCGCCTGTTGAGCCAAGCTGAACAGACTGCGCAACACACGACCACCGGCGTTGATCCAGCGCTCAATGTCCCTACGCCCCATCAACGCGGTGTGGTACGCCAACAGCAAGCGAAGGACGATGTTGTCGTAGTCGATCAGCCGGTACACGGCCAAGAAACCCAACGGGGTATTGATGAACAGTGGCATCGTGACAGGGTGAACATTGAGGTTGTCACCCACTCGAGCCGACATGGGCAAGAGGCCGCAGCCCCGTTTTTTTCAATCGGAAGCTGCGTAAGAGCTCTATAAGGCTTAGCTAGCCTGGCCCAACACCAGACTCTTTTCGCTCGTGCGCCAGTCCCGATGTCGCTTGCAGGCAAGCAGCAGTCGATTGCGACACGCTCTGGCATTTTGCTACCGACTGCTTAGCAACTGCCCTACACTCAGATCAGCTGACGGATCAGCACCCTCTGGAAATAGCCCGGCCCAGTGCCGGGCTTTTCGCATCGCCCCCCCCTCGAACTGTCAGTGGCAGGCGACCAGCCAGATATGAGCCGAAAACAGTCCTCGAAAGCCTTTTACGTATTTTTGAAACGCGCTGGAGATACTCCAGAGGCGCAGGATGGCGTCGCGCAAAAAAATGGTAGAGCTGGCCAAGGAAATCCCGGGAAAAATAACTCCGAGGAATATTGCCAATGTCGCGCTGAACCAAAGCCTCAACGCGAACCTCGTCCATAAATGGATTCGAGTGCAAACGCCGAAAACCATGGCGCTGCAACCTGCTTTCATTCCGCTGCCCTTGCAACCTATCGGGGCAAGGTTGGAAGCCACGTCGTCGACTATCTGCCTCGAAATCCCACACTCGCGCGGCACCGTCAAAGTGAACTGGCCGATCGAAAGCACTGCTGCCTACGCGACCTTCCTGCGAGACCTGTTGCGATGATCCGCAGCGACTCCATCTGGCTCGCCACCGAGCCGATGGGCATGCGCACCGGCACCGCGCTGGCGCGGGTGGTGTCGGTGGTGGATGACGACACCACTCACTCTGGCACAGCGAGACGATTATGGGCGGGGGCGTCCATCCCATTGCTTACGGCGCTGGAACAGTCGCTGCCGTTGCATCGTCAAGGCACCGCAGCAGAGGCGGACACTGCGGTTGCTTTCCTAATGACCAATGGGTTTATGAACGGCGCCCCCGTGAATATCGACGGCGGCGCCAGACTGATCTGAGCGGCCCAATCGCCACCTGTGCCAGTTCGATCAAACGAGCGGTTGTCTACGGTGATGCGTGATGGTGTGAGGTCGACCCTTCAAGCAGCGCATCCACCACAGCCTTCGCCATCTCTACAGAGTGAAGCATGCCCCAGAACAGAGACCGTTCCACCGGATTCGTATGCAGGCTGATTTCGTCTCCATTCAGTTCGGCGACTGCGAGCAATTTCGAAACATAAGTCAGCGCGTCCTGGGCTCGGACGCCTGGCTGGATGGCAAAAATCGTAGGTCTGAAAGGGTCATCGTAATCGATGGTTTTAGAGAGGGTCAGACCGAGGGTATCGAGCAAGCGGGCCGCATCCGGCCGGGTGGATTTCACGGAACCGTTGGAAACGGGAGGCGGATCGGGGGTGATTTTTTTAACCATGGTAAATCTCCTAACTGACTCAGGGATCTCCACTCCTGCTGCGACGCAAGGGTGGCGAACTGCACGCAGGTTCGCAGACCGGTCAGTTAGGACACCGGCAGGCATAAGCCTCCTGCGCACAGCCCGCCATAACGCAGACATAGAAAAGCCGCTTACGCGGCGCTGTGCGCCTAACTGACCGGGCTGCGAAACCCGTATCGCTGAATTTGCAGCGACAACAGGAATGTAGACCCGGCAGCGAGTGCACACAACATTCTCCCACGACTAAAACACGTAGGAAATATTAGTTTTTCTGGAAGGCCATTTCTCGTCATTACCAGGCGCTGGCGAGCTACGGACGAGTAAGGGAATCACCATCAAAGAACTCGAGTCGCTGTCACTATCGGTGGGGCGAGCGGAACTAAGAGTACGTCTGCGGCGTCTTGGCCGCGCAAATCCCTGATAGGCATCCGCAGGCACGCAACCAAGCCCAAGCGCTCACCTATGAGCAGATCAATCCCAACGAGCACAAGAAAACCGCCAAGGCATAGGCGCGCGCCGCGGCTAGTCGAATAGAGATGGCCAACGCAACAATCCTAGCTTCGGCGAACGGGGCTAACATCATCGACTAGTGAGCTTCCACTACTGGCCGATAGCTACCCACAATGAATCGCAGCTATCAGCAATGGAGCGGGGATGATCTGCGCGCTTCCTGCTGAGAAAGCTACTTTCGATGATTGTAGCTATTCGTGCGCAAGCAAAATTTTCCGATCAATAGCTTTCCTCAGCACATGGTTCTCGTGGGGAAATTATCGGATACTGCCATTGCGCCAGCACCCATCTTTTCAAGGTTGAAACGACTCATGGCAAGGAAGAAGGCAAAAAACTCCACAAGTAACGGCATCCTGATCATTTTCGCTCTGGCCTTCGGCGCAGTCGCATCAATCCCGAAAAATGCTTGGATCGCCATTGGTGTTATTGCTTGCATTGCCGCGGTTTTTTGGCTGCTGGTTCGTCGCTCAAGGCGGCATGCTGAGCAATTGTCAGTGACCATTTCGGAGGCGGAACATCTGCGAGAGCATCAACGATCCGGCCTCACTTTCTCTATGCGTGAGGTTTCAGGGAGCCATATGGGTACTGAGGAAGCCTCTGACTTTTACACTGTCCAACTCGGCTCAGCACCTTCAAAGTCCTTCAAAATTCCAAATGCGAGCACGCAAAAACCTGATGTTCGCTGGGTACCAGCGGGTGAATCTGTCACCGTTTCCGGCTTTTCAATTCCCGGTGGCATGTTCTATATGGGCAGCGTGCTAGGTGGCCGGCACGATGCCGAAGAACCCTCACTGATAAACCCCAAGCTCCGTATCGCAAAGACACACGTCGATCTAGAAGAACCGCTGATGTCCTATTGGCCCAGTTTTCACTCCATCACGTCAGAGGCTCGCCGTGGATACCTTCAATGGCTGGAGGGTGGTCGTCGTTACCCACTGGCAGACACCGGCTACGTCTTTTTGTATTTCTATGGTCTAGAACGCCGAGCACTCGTTGACGCAGTTAGTGACCCGGGCGTCAAGGCTGAGCTTCCTTTGATCCTCGAAGAAGTCCAACGCCTATTGAGTATCTATGGGGAAAATAGGTCATTCAGGGGATATGCGGAAGGTTTTCTGGATTACCTGAGCAACACCAAGATCGATCCAGACCTTTACCTTGGCCCACCTCCCAACGTTGTCGCTTGTAGCTACGAGATGCCACTGCCACTGCGCGTAGGCCTGGGGCAATTCGCTTCCAACAAGCGCCCCCTTGATGCCGATTGGGCATTAGCCTGGGCGCTAGCTGACCCCAACATCAGCAAACGCACGCCCGTGACCCGCTGTAAGGATGTCTTTTCGAGACTGTTCAAGCTTAAGTACACAAGCGCCCATCCTAAGGGTCTTGTCCTGGCGCAGAACAAGACCAAACTTAAAACCAGCTATCGGCCGGCCTCGGCGGTCTTAATGGCGCCCACGCTTAGCTTGGGTGACCTTCCTGATGTCCTAGCCACGTCAGGCACACGAAAGAGCCTGCAGTTGCTGGTTGAGCTATGCACTACCGAGCTTGAACCCTACAGCCGATATTTGGGCCGCAACCCTGATAGCGCAGAAGCTCTCGAAGGTCTTCTGCAGCTTCCCGTCGCTCTCTGGCCGACGGCAGCTCGTACAGAATTGGACGAGCTTCAACTCAGAATTGGCGACGACCTGATTGTCATGAGCTTTGGCGAACTCGCAGGCCGGTTCAAGAGCGCCGGCGCCCTGTCCCGCGACAAAGTACTTGCACTTGCCCGCGCACTGGAATCGCTTCACATCGGTATTGAACCCGACGTACTGGCTGGCAGTAAGACACCGAAGACAGAGGATCAAATCGCGCTGTTCGTGACTCAACCAGAAGATGGGGCACTGCGAGCTTCTGCAGCTTACAATGCTGCTTCGGTGACGCTCGACCTTGCTAGTGCTGTGGCTTCTGCCGATGGTGATACCTCCACTGAGGAAGTTACGCTGCTTGCTCAACACATCGACTCCTGGAATCACCTGAGTGTGGCCCATCGCAAACGCCTTAAAGCACACCTGCGAATCCAGATCCAACAACCACCAACGCTGACCAGCCTGAAGAAAAAACTCGCCCCACTAACGGTCGAAGCCAAACGCACGATTGCCAGCTTTCTGGCCCATCTGGCGCAAGCTGATGGCATCGTCAGCCCATTGGAAGTGAAACTTCTTGAGCGCGTTTACAAGGCCCTGCAGCTAGACAGTCAGTTGCTGTACAGCGATCTCCACGGTGCTGCATCTGGAGCAAGTATTGCCTCCGTAAAACCAAAAGCCGGCACTCCTCGTTCCGAGCCTGGTACCCCGATCACCGCCACTGCGAATCAAGGGTTCGTGCTTGATCACGAGCGCATTGCAGAACTGCAACGAGAAACCGCAGAGGTCTCCGCCCTCCTTGCCAAAGTCTTCACTGATGACCAGGTTGACGAGCCGGAACAGTTGGTCGATGTGGCAGAATCAGTACAGGAATCGAGTGCAGACATTGATGGTCTCGATTTAAAACACTCTGCATTCCTTCGGTTGCTGATCTCACGCCCTGAGTGGAGCCGCTCCGAACTTGAAGCTGCCGCCAGCGACATGGAGCTGATGCTCGATGGTGCCCTGGAACAAATTAACGACATGGCTTTTGAACGTTTCGACATGCCCGTCACTGAGGGTGATGACCCTGTCGAGATCAATACAGACATTCTGGAAGAGTTAGCCCTATGAGCACTATCAGAGCCAAGGATCGCGATGCGGTCATCCAGTCGCTACGCGCAGGCGTCGTTCCTCGCGTGGGCCAACACCTGATTCAGGTTGGCCGGGTAGGCGAACTAGATGCACTGATCAAGGACGTCAATCGCCTGGTTGAAAGTGGATCGGCATTTCGAGTCGTCATTGGCGAGTACGGTGCGGGCAAGACGTTTTTTCTGAACCTGGTACGAGCCATTGCCATGGAGCGCAAGCTTGTCACCATGCATGCCGACTTGAACCCAGATCGCAGATTACATGCCACGGGTGGACAAGCACGTTCGCTTTACTCCGAGTTGGCTAAAAACATGTCGACGCGTACGAAGCCCGACGGTGGGGCTATGCAAGGCATTGTTGAGAAATTCATCTCTCAGGCCAAAACCGAAGCCAAGGCGGCGGGTACGGACAGCGAGACTGTTATTCGTGCTCACCTGGCCGAGCTGACCGAGATGGTCAACGGGTATGATTTTGCGGAGGTGATTGCCGCCTATTGCCGAGGTTTCGAAGAAGGCAACGAGCAGCTCAAGGCCGACGCCATCCGTTGGTTGCGTGGAGAGTTCACCACTAAGACTGATGCCCGAGCAGCCTTGGGCGTACGAACCATCATTGATGATGCCTCCGTCTACGATCAGCTCAAGCTCCTGTCGAGATTCGTCAGACTTGCAGGTTTTGGCGGTCTGATGATCTGCCTCGACGAACTGGTCAATCTCTACAAACTGGCCAATACCCAAGCTCGTAATGCCAATTACGAACAGATCCTCCGTATTCTCAACGACTCTCTGCAGGGATCGTCCGAAGGGCTTGGTTTCGTTTTAGGTGGCACGCCTGAGTTTTTGATGGACACTCGTCGAGGGCTATTCAGCTACCCTGCCCTGCAATCTCGATTGGCCGAGAACTCGTTTGCGAAATCAGGATTGGTGGATCTGTCGGGGCCGGTCATTCGCCTGACCAGCCTGACCCCGGAAGACTTCTACGTACTGCTTCAGAAACTTCGTCACGTATACGCTGGCGGAGATGCTGAAAAGTACTTACTGCCTGACGAGGCGCTCCCACTGTTTATGGCGCATTGTAATCAGCGCTTGGGGGAAGCCTACTTCCGTACGCCGCGCACCACGATCACAGCGTTCATCAACCTGCTAGCCATCTTGGAGCAAAACCCAGGCGCCGATTGGCGGACGCTGCTTGGAGCTGTCGAGGTCGCCCGGGACTCAGGCGGCGAAGACGATACCAAAGTCGATGCGGACGATGAACTTGCCACCTTCATACTCTGAGTCATCGGGTTTCGATCAACTTGAGTCCCGAATCCAGCGATGGATTTGGGCGGAAGGCTGGACTTCTTTGCGCGACGCCCAGGAATGGGCGGTACCTGTGCTGGTGGATGCCGATCAGGATGTCATCATCGCCGCAGCAACAGCGGCAGGCAAAACCGAGGCTGCTTTTCTTCCCATCCTCACCAATCTGCTGAATCATGATGACCCACCCGGTTCGGTGCTGTATATCAGCCCGCTCAAGGCCCTGATCAACGACCAGTGGGACAGGTTAAGCCGTCTTTGTGAGCAGCTTGAGATTCCCGTAGTGGCTTGGCACGGGGACATCTCCTCAAGCAAAAAACATCGTTTTTTGAAGTCCCCTGAGGGGGTGCTTCTGATCACTCCTGAATCCCTTGAAGCCCTGTTCGTCAACCGCGGTTCTAGTCTTGGCGGGGTGTTCCAACACCTGCGCTATATCGTCGTGGATGAGCTGCATGCGTTCATCGGTAGCGAACGAGGCAAGCAACTTCAGTCACTGATGCATCGGGTAGAACTTGTTGCCGGGTACCGTCTCCCTAGAGTCGGGCTCTCAGCCACCCTCGGCGACATGAAGATGGCGTCGGAGTTTTTGCGTCCGGGAAATGCCGATGGCGTTACCGTCATTGAATCAAAAAGCTCCAACCAGACTCTCCAGGTGCAAGTTCGTGGTTACATTCAGCCACCCATGAGCGAGTTCAAGAAGAAGCCCATAAAGCTTTCTGAGCAAGAGGGAAATGAAGACGAGACAGAGAACGAGGCAAGCCCAGACTTCGCGATCGCTGATCATCTTTACAAGGTGTTACGCGGCAGTAATAACCTAATTTTCCCAAACAGTCGGTCACAGGTTGAATGGTACGCAGATCAACTGCGTCGGCGCTGCGAGAAAGACGGCATGCCTAACGAATTCTGGCCTCATCACGGTAGCCTTTCGAAGGACCTACGTGAGCAAGCTGAGCATGCTCTCAAAACAGGGACTCACGCGGCATCCGCGATTTGCACTACGACGCTTGAGCTCGGCATAGACATCGGCAGCATCAAAACAGTCGTGCAGATTGGTGCCCCACCATCGGTGGCGAGTCTGCGACAACGTCTAGGGCGATCGGGAAGGCGCCCAGGAGAAAAAGCAACGCTGCGCGTTTACTGCAAGGAATCGCCACTCAAAGATGGATCGAGCCTCTCGGATCAACTGCGCCAAGGTTTGGTTCAAACCATTGCCATGGTTCGACTGCTGGCCAAGGGGTGGTTTGAACCTCCCAGGGCTCAAGGCATTCACGCGTCCACCCTCGTTCAACAATGTCTTTCAGTGATTGCCCAGTGCGGCGGTGCATCTGCTGCAGATCTCTGGAAAAGTTTGATTGCTGAGGGAGCATTTCCAAAAGTTGAGAAACCAGACTTTGTGAAGCTGCTCAAGGCGCTCGGAGAACACGAGCTCATTGTTCAGGACAGCTCAGGATTGCTGCTTCCTGGGACGGTTGGAGAGCGATTGATCAACCACTATGAGTTCTACAGCGCATTCACCAGCGACGAAGAATTTCGCCTTGTATGCGCTGGTAGGGCACTGGGATCTGTGCCGGTAAGCCGTCCACTGACCAAGGATCAGCGCATTATTTTCGGAGGCCGGAGGTGGCAGGTTCGTGATGTTGATCTCCAGGCCAAAGTCATCATCGTTTCAGCAGCCCGCGGTGGTGCCCCTCCTCAGTTCGATGGTCTGGGTGCGATGGTGCATGACAACGTACGCCAAGAGATGCGAGCCGTCTTGGTAGACACACTCCCCTGCCCCTTTATTGATCAAGTGGCTCAAGAGCTTCTCGACGAGGCTCGAAAGACATTTGTTTCGCTGGGCCTTGGTAAGCGCTACATAGTAGAGTCGGGCGGAAAATGCTATTTGATGAGCTGGCTAGGTGATCATGCCAACGATGCACTGCGCTTGTTACTCAATCATGTCGGCCTTTCTTGTGATAACGCAGGCCTTGCCATTGAGGTTGACGCCGACATCGGTCGAACCCAAATGGCGCTGAAGGAAGTCGGAAGCCTGGATGCCGCTGATCTAGACTCGATACTTTCGGAGGTAGAAAACATGCTGCGCGAAAAGTGGGACTGGGCGCTGCCGCAATCCTTGCTGATGAGGTCGTTTGCTTCCATATCGCTCGATATCTCGACCGCAATTTTTTTTGCACAGAGTCATTCTGTAGAAAAATAAGCAGAAGAAACTGCCCTGCATTGATCCGATGCAACGACACAAAAACACTGCGATGCTTCGCCGCTGGGCTGGTGATGTGTATCAGCGTGTCATTCGGAACAGATATTTAGTCCCAATCTGCCCCACGGCCTACCTTGACCTCGATGTTCACACGTCACATACGCAACTCAAGAATCTCAAAAAACCGCTTAGCCCAAGGAGAAGCCTCGCTCACCTTGCCCGGATCGATCAACCCCAGCAACTTGAAAGAATGCTCTCCCTTACCGTATTGACTCTTGGATTTGCAGTCTCGGGTGGCCTTAGCCAGAGCGTCGTAGACCTGCTGTTTTGGCACAAGCTCAATGGGGTTCCCCATTGCAGGTAATTGATTCTCCTGAAAGCCCTGCCCGAAAAAATCCTTGAGCGTCTGTCGATCCGCCAACAACCAGCTTTCCATGCACTGCACCATCAAGTGACAGTGCAAATCCTCTGAGCCTGCGGGCTTTTGCCAACCATCGCCTTTACGCTGCTGCAAATGCTGCCAGGGCAGCCATTTTGCCCGGTCGGACGCTTCGTTTGCATCGCTAGGTTGCCCAGCATCGGATACCGGCGCTTCACTATCGACCAACAACATCGCCGGCTCACCAATATGAATAGCCGTACAAAAAGAATCAAACGCATCGTTACGGCTACCGCACGCCACGATCCTGGGCATACGCCCCTTGAAACCGGCCTTTTCAAGAAGCTTAGAAAAACCTTCGCGACAAGCTGTTTTCAATGAAGCGGCGTTGCCGCCTCCTTCGACGTAGAGTTTCACCAGCGTGTTCCTCCGATCTCACCCCGCGTCCACAACTGCCCGAGCCTGTACTTCTCCAGCCAGGGCTTGAGCTTTTCAGCATCCAATCGCGTCAGTGTCGTACCCGATTCAGTTTTTTCCGCCACCAGAACAGATTCCGGCTGATCGCTCATGGCATCTACCAGCACATCGGAATGCGTTGTCACAATCAGCTGAGTGCGAGTAGCCGCGTCCTTCAGCAGCTCTGCCAAGGTCGGCAAAATGTCAGGGTGCAGCCCAAGCTCCGGCTCTTCGATACAGATCAGCGGTGGTGGGTTGGGATGGCACAGTACGGCCAGCAGACACAGATAACGCAAAGTGCCGTCAGACAGTCGGGTCGCTGGTACAGTCATTCCACCCTCGTGGAAAAACACCTGCACCGTGCCGCCCTCGATCTGCACGTCGTAGTCATCAATACCACTGTAAAGTGCCTGCAAGGCCGTCAACAGACGCTGCTTGACCGCAGGGTCGCGCCGCAGCCGATTGAGCACCAACCCCAGATTGCTGCAGTCCGGCTCCAGTACGTCGTTGGGCAGGTCCGCTTTTTGCGGCAGTCGAGGCGCCGTATAGCGACCGAAACTCCATTCCCTATAAAGCCGAATTTTGCCTAGCGTCTGCCCCAGATAAGTTATTTCGGGATACTGATCCGGATCACGACGCTGAGACAGAATGGACTTTTCCAGATCGACATCTTCCTGACGTAGGGAACGACTCTCCCCACCTTTCAGATTCAGAACGGGTCGACCACTGTTGAAGTGGTAAAAAAAGTACGGCTGAGAATGCTTCGGACCATCCGGCTTTTCATATTCGACTCGCTCATCCGCGATCTCGAAACGCTGCCCGACCTCAGTAAAAGCCAAGTGATAACGCAGATTCTGCGGTCCCTTGGGGTGAGCGAGCAGAACATCAATAGAGGCGACTGGTGTAGCTGGCGCACCTTTCCAAAGCCAATCGCGAACGCCCCCTCCTTCACGGATAGGCTTCAGCAATTGCTCCGGCGCGCTACGCAACAACTCAATGGATTCCAACAGGTTGGACTTGCCCGACCCGTTAGGCCCGATAATGACATTCAGCGAACGTAGAGGAATGGCGGTGGATGACGCGCCGAAACTCAGAAAGTTCGTCAGTTGAATGGACTGGATCAGCATTGCGTCTGCTCCTGGGTTAAACGTCATTAGTCTCCCGCCTTGCCACTCCATCATAGATGGAGCGTTTGCTGATACCTACACAAGGCGAGATATCTCCGGGCATAAAAAAGCCCAACCGGTAAAGATTGGGCTTTTTCAAAAATATGGTCGGGACGGAGTGATTCGAACACTCGACCCCTAGCACCCCATGCTAGTGCGCTACCGGACTGCGCTACGCCCCGACTAGGCGTGAAACTGGGTTTTGCTTCTTGTGGAAGCGAGGAGAAATATACCGCAAGCTTTTGAAATGTCAAAGTATTTTAAAACCTTGAATCACTTCTTCAGCACCACCAGCACATCCTCCAGCTCGGAGATCATCTGGCGGATCAGTTGCTTGTACTGGGTGCTGTCATCCTTGGCCTCATCGCCGGAGAGACGCAGACGCGCCCCACCGATGGTGAACCCCTGGTCGTACAGCAACGCGCGAATCTGCCGGATCATCAGCACGTCATGGCGCTGATAATACCGGCGATTGCCACCACGCTTGGCGGGGTTGAGTTGAGGAAACTCCTGTTCCCAGTAACGCAGCACGTGCGGTTTTACCGCACACAGCTCGCTGACTTCACCGATGGTGAAGTAGCGTTTGCCTGGGATCGGCGGAAGCTCGTCGTTATGACTTGGTTCCAGCATAGGCCTCAACTCGGGCTTTCAACTTCTGCCCTGGACGAAAGGTGACCACACGGCGAGCCGTGATCGGGATTTCCTCTCCCGTTTTTGGATTGCGGCCAGGCCGCTGGCGTTTGTCCCGCAAGTCAAAATTGCCGAAACCCGACAGTTTGACCTGCTCGTTGTCTTCGAGAGCGTGTCTGATTTCTTCAAAAAACAGTTCGACCAATTCCTTGGCCTCCCGTTTGTTCAGACCCAGCTCCTCGTAGAGACGTTCCGCCATTTCAGCTTTCGTCAGAGCCCCCATACGTCACTTCCTTAACGTGGCGTTCAACCTGGTTTCGAGCGAGGTGAGGATATTTTGCGTCGTGGAATTCACCTCATCGTCATTAAGAGTGCGCGATGGATGCTGCCAGGTCAAGCCAACTGCAAGGCTTTTTCTATGCGGATCAATGCCTTTACCCTCATAGACGTCAAAGAGCCTGAGCTCTGTGAGCCATTCGCCTGCATTTTCACGGATTACGTCCAGCACGGCACTGGAGGCCACACCCTTGTCCGCCAGCAACGCCAGGTCACGACGCACTTCAGGAAAACGCGACAGCTCGCTGAATTTAGGCATTTTTCCCAACGCCACTTCAGCCAATACCAGCTCGAAAACGAAGACCGGACGGTCGAGACCGAGGGTTTTCGACAATTCAGGGTGGATTGCGCCGATGAAACCGACCAGACGCCCTTCCCGCTCGATGCGCGCGGTCTGACCAGGGTGCAACGCAGGGTGTTTGCCCGGCACGAAGGTGAACGAATCCAGCGCACCGGCAAAGCCCAGCAGCGCTTCCACGTCAGCCTTGACGTCGAAGAAGTCGACGGTGTCGCGACCCTGTGCCCAACCTTCCGGCAGACGGCTGCCGCACACCACACCGGCCAGCATCGGCTCTTGCTTCAGGCCTTCCAGCTGACCGACAAAACGCAGGCCGCTTTCGAACAGACGCACGCGATCCTGCTGACGGTTCAGGTTGTGCTGCAACGCCTTGACCAGACCTGGCCACAGGGACGAGCGCATAGCCGCCATGTCGTTGGAGATCGGGTTGGCCAGCAGCAACGGCTCGACGCCCGGGTTGAACAGTTCGAACTGTTTCGGATCGATGAAGCTGTAGGTGATCGCTTCCTGGTAACCGCGAGCCACCAGCAGACGACGCAGCTCAGGCAGGTCGCTACGGGCTTCAGCCTTGGCTTGTGGCGCCAGGCGGGCTTGCGGGTAACGAACCGGCAGGCGGTTGTAGCCGTACAGGCGCGCCAGTTCTTCGATCAGGTCGACTTCCAGGCTGATATCGAAGCGATGGCTTGGTACTTCTACCTGCCACTGCCCTGCTCCGCTGGCAACAATACCCAAGCCCAGGCCGGACAACAGGCGCTCGACCTGCGGTGCGTCCATTTCCATGCCCAGCATCTGGGTGATGCGCTCGGCACGCAGGGTCACCGGTGCAATGGAAGGCAGGTGCGCTTCGCTGACGGTTTCGATGATCGGGCCAGCTTCGCCACCGGTGATTTCCAGCAGCAGGCCAGTGGCGCGCTCCATGGCTTCACGGGCCAGTTGCCAGTCCACACCACGCTCGTAGCGGTGCGAAGCGTCGGTGTGCAGGCCGTAGGAGCGAGCCTTGCCAGCGACGGCGATCTGATCGAAGAAAGCGCTTTCGAGGAAGATGTCACGAGTGCTCGCGGTGTTGACGCCGCTGTGCTCGCCCCCCATCACGCCGGCAATCGCCAGGGCGCGGGTGTGGTCGGCAATCACCAGGGTATCGCTACGCAGGGTGACTTCCTGGCCATCGAGCAGCACCAGCTTCTCGCCTTCTTCAGCCATGCGCACGCGGATGCCGCCATTGATCTCAGAGAGATCGAAAGCGTGCAGCGGCTGGCCCAGTTCGATCATCACATAGTTGGTGATATCGACGGCGGCGTCGATGCTGCGCACGTCGGAACGACGCAGGCGCTCAACCATCCACAGTGGGGTCGGCTTCGACAGGTCGACGTTACGGATCACACGGCCCAGGTAACGCGGGCAGGCTGCCGGCGCCAGGACTTCGATCGAACGGACTTCGTCGTGTACAGCAGGTACAGCCGGTACTACCGGACGGACGACCGGAGCGGCATACAGCGCGCCAACTTCACGGGCCAGACCGGCCAGGGACAGGCAGTCGCCACGGTTCGGGGTCAGGTCGACCTCGATGCTGGCATCGTCCAGGCTCAGGTAGACACGAATGTCTTCGCCGACCGGCGCATCGGCCGCCAGCTCCATCAGGCCGTCGTTGCCTTCACCGACCTGCAGCTCGGCTTGCGAGCAGAGCATGCCGTTGGACTCGACGCCCCGCAGCTTGGCTTTCTTGATCTTGAAATCGCCGGGCAGTTCGGCACCGATCATCGCGAACGGGATCTTCAGGCCCGGGCGCACATTCGGCGCGCCGCAGACCACCTGGAAGGTCTCCGAACCATTGCTGACCTGGCACACACGCAGCTTGTCGGCATCCGGGTGCTGTTCGGTGCTGAGGACTTCACCGACAACCACGCCGCTGAACGCGCCGGCGGCCGGCGTGACGCTATCGACCTCAAGACCGGCCATGGACAGACGAGCGACCAGCTCGTCGCGGCTCACTTGCGGGCTTACCCAGCCACGCAGCCATTGTTCACTGAATTTCATCCTGCTCTCCTAATAGATTCGTTACGGGTCGCGACCTAGCGAAATTGCGCGAGGAACCGCAAGTCGTTGTCGAAGAACAGGCGCAAGTCGTTCACGCCGTAACGCAGCATGGCCAGGCGTTCAACGCCCATGCCGAAGGCAAAGCCCTGGAACTCTTCCGGATCGATCCCGGACATGCGCAGCACGTTCGGGTGAACCATGCCGCAGCCCATGACTTCCAGCCAGCCGGTCTGCTTGCAGACGCGGCAGCCTTTACCGCTGCACATCACGCATTCCATGTCGACTTCAGCGGACGGCTCGGTGAACGGGAAGTAGGAAGGACGGAAACGCACCGCCAGTTCCTTCTCGAAGAACACCCGCAGGAACTCTTCGATGGTGCCTTTCAGGTCGGCGAAGTTGATGTCGCGATCAACCAGCAGGCCTTCGACCTGATGGAACATCGGCGAGTGGGTGATATCCGAGTCGCTACGGTACACACGGCCTGGGCAGACGATGCGGATCGGCGGCTTTTTCGATTCCATGGTGCGGACCTGGACCGGCGAGGTATGGGTGCGCAGCAACATGTTGGCATTGAAATAGAAGGTGTCATGCATCGACCGGGCCGGGTGATGGCCTGGGATGTTGAGCGCTTCGAAGTTGTGGTAATCGTCTTCCACCTCGGGACCTTCGGCGATGCCGTAGCCGATGTGGGTGAAAAATTGTTCGACACGTTCCAGAGTCCGGGTGACCGGATGCAAACCACCGGAAGTCTGGCCGCGGCCAGGCAGGGTCACGTCAATGGACTCGGCCGCGAGCTTGGTGGCCAGGTCGGCCTCCTCGAACGACGCCTTGCGCGCATTGAGAACCTCTGTGACACGCTCCTTGGCGACGTTGATCAGCGCGCCGACTTGCGGACGCTCTTCTGCCGGCAAGCTGCCCAGGGTCTTCATCACCTGAGTCAATTCACCTTTCTTGCCAAGGTACTGAACCCGGATTTGCTCCAGGGCATTGATATCTTCAGCGCTTTGCACAGCCTCGAGAGCTTGAGAGACCAGCGCGTCCAGGTTTTCCATGTACAGACTCCAGATACGAAATAGGGGAAGAGCTTAAAGGCTCTTCCCCTATTTATGACGTTTGACACCGAACCCCGCAAAAGCGAAGCCCGGTGATTGTCGGGGGGTACTTAAGCCAAGGTGGCTTTAGCTTTCTCGACAATCGCAGCAAACACCGCTTTTTCGTTCACAGCCAGATCAGCCAGAACCTTACGGTCGATTTCGATCGACGCTTTTTTCAGGCCAGCGATGAAACGGCTGTAGGACAGACCGTTGATACGCGCACCAGCGTTGATACGAGCGATCCACAGAGCGCGGAACTGACGTTTTTTCTGACGACGGTCGCGGTAGGCGTATTGGCCTGCCTTGATGACCGCTTGCTTGGCAACACGGAATACGCGCGAGCGAGCGCCGTAGTAGCCTTTTGCAAGTTTCAGAATCTTTTTGTGACGCTTACGGGCAATGACGCCACGCTTTACACGAGCCATGAGTTACTTCCTCTATTCAACCAAAAATTAACGAAGGCGCAGCATGCGCTCGACTTTTGCCACGTCAGACGGATGCAGCAAGCTGCTACCGCGCAGTTGACGCTTACGCTTGGTCGACATTTTGGTCAGGATGTGGCTCTTGAAAGCGTGCTTGTGCTTGATGCCGTTAGCAGTTTTCAGAAACCGCTTGGCAGCACCACTTTTAGTTTTCATCTTTGGCATGTTCGGATACTCCGCATTCAGTTGATAAACATAACCGCAAGGCCTGCCGTGCCCTGGTGGTTACTTCTTCTTTTTCGGGGCGATGACCATAATAAGCTGGCGTCCTTCCATCTTAGGATGCTGTTCGACCGAACCGTACTCGAGCAGGTCACCTTCAACCCGCTTGAGGAGTTCCATCCCCAGCTCCTGGTGGGCCATCTCACGACCGCGGAATCTCAAGGAAACCTTGGCCCTGTCCCCATCACTCAGGAAACGTACCAGGTTGCGCAGTTTTACCTGGTAATCCCCTTCCTCCGTCCCTGGACGAAACTTGATTTCTTTAACCTGCACTTGCTTCTGGTTTTTCTTCGCAGCAGCAATTTGCTTTTTCTTTTCGAAAATCGACTTGCCGTAGTCCATCACCCGGCAGACGGGTGGCACTGCATCGGCGGAAATCTCCACCAGATCCAGTTTGGCTTCTTCGGCAATCCGAAGCGCTTCATCAATCGAGACGATGCCAATCTGCTCGCCATCAGCGCCAATTAACCGAACCTCGCGTGCCGAGATATTCTCGTTGATCGGGGCCTTCGGTGCAGCTCGTTTATCTTGTCTCATTTCACGCTTAATAGTAATTACTCCGAATCTGGGCGACCACGCCGGGAAACCGCTTGCGCGAGGAACTCGGCGAACTGGGCGACGGGCATCGAGCCCAGGTCAGCACCTTCACGAGTACGCACAGCGACAGTCTGCATCTCGACTTCCCGATCTCCGATAACCAAAAGATAGGGAACCTTGAGCAAAGTATGCTCGCGGATTTTAAAGCCGATCTTTTCATTTCTCAAGTCGGACTTGGCACGAAATCCGCTTTCGGCCAGAGTTTTTTCGACTTCGAGGGCAAAATCAGCCTGCTTGTCCGTGATATTCATGATCACGGCCTGGGTTGGCGCCAGCCAAGCAGGGAACGCACCCTCGTAGTGTTCGATCAGAATCCCGACGAAACGCTCGAAGGAGCCGAGGATCGCCCGGTGCAGCATGACCGGGTGCTTACGGCTGTTGTCTTCGGACACGTATTCGGCGCCCAAACGGATCGGCAGGTTGAAATCGAGCTGCAGGGTACCACACTGCCACACACGACCGAGACAGTCCTTGAGCGAAAATTCGATTTTCGGACCGTAGAAGGCGCCTTCGCCCGGCTGCAGGTCGTACGGCAGGCCGGCGCTGTCGAGCGCGGCAGCCAGTGCGCTTTCGGCGCGATCCCACAATTCGTCGGAACCCACGCGCTTTTCAGGGCGGGTGGAGAGCTTCATTTCGATGTCTTTGAAGCCGAAGTCGGCGTAGACATCCATGGTCAGCTTGATAAACGCCGCGGATTCAGCCTGCATCTGCTCTTCGGTGCAGAAGATGTGGGCGTCGTCCTGGGTGAAAGCCCGCACGCGCATGATGCCGTGCAGCGCACCCGATGGCTCGTTGCGGTGGCAGGCACCGAACTCGGCCAGGCGCATCGGCAGCTCGCGGTAGCTCTTCAGGCCCTGGTTGAACACCTGCACGTGGCACGGGCAGTTCATCGGCTTGATGGCGTAGTCGCGGCTTTCCGACTGGGTGGTGAACATGTTTTCGGCGTAGTTGGCCCAGTGCCCGGATTTCTCCCACAGGGAGCGATCGACCACTTGCGGGGTCTTGATCTCCAGGTAGCCGTTGTCACGCTGCACCTTGCGCATGTACTGCTCGAGCACCTGGTACAGGGTCCAGCCGTTCGGGTGCCAGAACACCATGCCCGGCGCTTCTTCCTGGGTATGGAACAGGCCCAGGCGCTTGCCGATCTTGCGATGGTCGCGTTTTTCCGCTTCTTCGATGCGCAGGACGTAAGCAGCCAGTTGCTTCTTGTCGGCCCAGGCCGTGCCGTAGACGCGCTGCAGCTGCTCGTTCTTGGCATCACCGCGCCAGTAGGCGCCGGACAACTTGGTCAGCTTGAAGGATTTCAGGAAGCGGGTGTTCGGCACGTGCGGACCACGGCACATGTCGACGTATTCTTCGTGATAGTACAGACCCATGGCCTGTTCATTCGGCATGTCTTCGACCAGGCGCAGCTTGTAGTCTTCGCCGCGCTGGGTGAACACGTCGATGACTTCGGCGCGCGGCGTGACCTTCTTGATCACGTCGTAGTCTTTTTCGATCAGCAACTGCATGCGCTGCTCGATCGCGGCCAGGTCGTCCGGGGTGAACGGACGCTCGTAGGCGATATCGTAGTAAAAACCTTCATCGATGACCGGACCGATGACCATTTTCGCCGTCGGGTACAGCTGCTTGACCGCATGGCCAACCAGGTGCGCGCAAGAGTGGCGAATGATCTCCAGCCCCTCTTCGTCCTTGGGCGTGATGATTTGCAGGGTTGCGTCGCTGTCGATCAGGTCGCAGGCGTCGACCAGCTTGCCGTTGACCTTGCCGGCCACGGTGGCCTTGGCCAGGCCGGCGCCAATGGAAGCGGCGACCTCGGCTACGGAAACCGGATGATCGAACGAACGTTGACTGCCGTCGGGAAGAGTAATAGTGGGCATGGCGCCTCCTCTCCTAGTGGTGACCCCTACCAAAGGTCACGTGGGTTGGGATGAGCAGCCAGTACGCGATTCGTCCAGCCGTTTAATGAAAAACGCCTGCCGCACAGTGGCAGGAGCCGTAAGGCCAACCGGAAGCGAACCAGAGTGACTGGAGTTCAAAAAAAGGGTTGATGGCTCGGTATCGAGCGCGAGACACGACTGCAATACCAAAAATAACCAAGTCTGGGATGCTAGCACAGATGAACGGTCATCGCCTCGTTCACAAACTGCTAAAGTCGCGGGGTTTTGTGTCAGGGCTGAACTTGCTCCACGCTCTCACCCTCAAATACCTAGAATGCAGCACCGTATCCACCCGTCTCCAAGGAGTACCCGAACATGCGTCTGATCCACCTTTTCGCCTTTGCCGCCCCGCTCGCCCTGCTGTTGCCACTGAGCGCGCAGGCCGCCTGGCCGGCCGGCGCCAAAGCCAGCTACATGAAAGACTGTGTTGGCGCGGCCAGCCAGAGCGTCAACCCGACCGTGGCCAAGCAGCACTGCACCTGCGGCGCCGATGTCATCGAGAAAAAATTCACCTCCGAGGAAATCACTCAGTTGATGAACGCCAAGACCATGCCGCCGGAGGAGCTGCGCAACCGCGCCCTGAAAGAAATCGCCGTCTGCAAGGTGCAGAAGTAACCCGCAGCCACGGGGCTTTTGGGCCTCAAACCGGGTGAAAAACAGCGGAAAAAGTGATTTTCATCAATATTTACGCAGCTTTTATGGGTTTTTTTAGGGGCTGTCGTTTTCAGTGAAAGCCTTTAAAACCGGGGCCTCCAGCCAATAAAACGGCCAAACAAAGGGCAACGGATGGGCAATCCGTTGCTGGGGGGGGCTCCCAAGTCGAACATTTCGACTATGATAGCCCAGTGTGCCCAGTTGGCCTGAGCAGCACAGTACTACTGAAAATATATGTTTCTTGGAGATACACCATGTCTAATCGCCAAACCGGCACCGTAAAATGGTTCAACGATGAAAAAGGCTTCGGCTTCATCACTCCTCAAGGTGGCGGTGACGACCTGTTCGTACACTTCAAAGCTATCGAAAGCGACGGTTTCAAAAGCCTGAAAGAAGGCCAGACCGTTTCCTTCGTGGCTGAGAAAGGCCAAAAGGGTATGCAAGCTGCACAGGTTCGTCCGGAGTAAGTTTCCGCGAACTGAAAAAACCCCGTCCATGCGACGGGGTTTTTTATGGGCACTAGAAAAGCCCGGCAGCCTTAACCGCAGTTGGCGCGAATGATTTTGCCGCTGCTGTCGGTGTTGAGATTCAGACGGTCCGAACGGTACTCCAGGGTCACCATGTCGTTAGGGCCGAGGACCCGTGCGCTCTGCGCGCCGCTACGGGTACGAGCCTGTTGCAGCAGCGCGGCCGTGGCCGTCTGGCCGATGGTGAAATCGGCGCCTTTGGCTTCACAACGATCGTAAGTGATCTGGGCGCCCGAGTCCTTGGCAGACTCTTTAGCCGCGGATGACTCGGAGGTGGAGCAACCCGCCAGTACCGACAGGGCGAACAGCGTCCCCAGGGATGCAAGCTTCCAAGGCATGAAGCCTCCTTCAAATAAAATAAGTAGAGTGCGTGCGACCGCGATTTGCACCATTGGTTGCACGCAAGGTGTCAGATCATCCGATTCCGACAGCCGCCGCTGACAAGTCTGCCTGAGCTGTCGGACGACTTCTGTGGGGAATCGTGACTGAATATGAACGAGCGCTGCCGCTCAGTAGATATCGATGTAATCGAAGGGCGGGTTGGGCCAGTTCTGCTTCAAGGCATTGTACACCTGCATGACCCAGACCTCGTCGGCGGCCGCGACCTTGCCGACGTAGCCGGAGCCCGCCGCCCAGGTTTCCAGGCGGAACAGCAGGTCGTCGATCTGCGCACCGCCGACAACCCCCGAGGAGATATAGGCCATACCCGAGCGCGTTACGCGCAGCTGGGTATGCACCTCGTCACTGGCCGCCGCGAGCATCTGGCGCACGGCGTCCTGGGTCAGGTTGTCAGGGTTGTTCAGATCGATTTGCATGTAGTCACTTAAGGCGTGCCAGACGCTCTGTCAGCAAGTTGAAGAAGCCTTGGGCATCGCCATTCTCGACCCAGAACACGTTCTTGGGCTGTTTCAGGCCGTCGTACCAGTCGACGATGGTCTGGCCGAAGGTGGGGCCTTCACGGCTATCGATCACCAGGTTGACCTGACGTCCGCTGAACAGCTCGGGCTTGAGCAGATAGGCGATAACGGTGGCGTCGTGTACCGGGCCGCCAGGAATACCGTAGTGTTCCATGTCGCCCTTGACGTATTCGTTGAGGATATCACTGACCACCTTGCTGGCGTTGTTGTTCAGTGCCGCGATCTGCTTCAGGCGCTCGTCGCTGGTGAGGATCTTGTGGGTCACGTCCAGCGGCAGGTAGGTCAGCTTGACGCCACTCTTGAGCACCACTTCGGCGGCCTGGGGATCGGCGAACATATTGAATTCGGCGACCGGGGTGATATTGCCACCGTTGAAGTGCGCACCGCCCATGACCACCACTTCCTTGATGCCCTGGGTGATCTCAGGGTCCTGGATCAAGGCCAGGGCCAGGTTGGTTTCTGGCCCGAGCATGGCCAGGGTGATGCTGTGTGGCTTGGCCGCGCGCAGGGTCTCGATCAGGTAGTTGACCGCGTTGCCCTTGGCCAGGGGCGCCTTGGGCTCATGCACGGCAACTCCGGAGATGCCCTCCTTGCCGTGGATATTCTCGGCATAGATCGGCGTGCGCATCAGCGGCTTGGGCGCACCGGCGTAGACCGGCACGTCTTCGCGCCCCGCCCACTCGCGGGCCAGGCGGGCATTACGCGAGGTCTTGTCCAGGCGCACATTACCGGCCACGGTGGTCAGCGCACGGATATGCAGCTCTTCCGGCGAGGCCAGGGCGAACAGCAGTGCCACCACATCATCGGCCCCCGGGTCGGTGTCGATGATCAGGTCGATCTTTTCCGCCGCCTGGGCGCCTGTAGCCGTGAGAAAGGACAAAATCAGCAGACTCCGAAACCAGCGTTGCAAGATCTGAGCATAGCGTTGCATAGCGCACTCCTTGTGCGAGAAAGAACAGTTAGAACGTAACGCCGGCCACCAGCACGACATTGCAGTAAGGCTGGCATTCACCGGTGCGGATCACAGCCCTGGCCTTGCGGTTGAGCACTTTGAATTCTTCATGGCTGAGCAACCGGCGCTGCCCCATGGCGCCCTCGGCGTTCAGCGCGTCGAGGTGTTCCAGCGCCGGTGGGCGCTTGAGCAGGATTTCCTCGGCCAGCACATGGCTCTCCACCTGCATTTCGCTGAGTATCGTGCGCAGGGTGCTGACGAAATCGGGGATGCCGTGGGTCAGGGCCAGGTCGATCAGTTCCACACCCGGCGGGACCGGCAGGCCGGCGTCACCGATCACCACCATGTCGCCGTGGCCAAGGGAAGCGATCAGGCGCGACAGGGCAATATTGAGCAAAGGTGTTTTTTTCATGGCGATTTGAAACCTTGTACGTCGGACAAGTGGGGAATGGACGGCTGGGCGCCGGCACGGGTGACCGAGAGCGCCGCCGCGACCTGGCCGAAGCGAATGGCCTCGGCCTCGCTTTGCCCTTGGGCCAGTGCCGCCGCAAAGCCGCCGACAAAGGTGTCGCCGGCCGCCGTGGTATCGAGGGCCTTGACCTTCGGCGCCGGGAAATGCGCAAAGCCCTGGCCGTCGGCGAACAGCGAACCCTGGGCACCGAGGGTGACGATCACCTTCCCTGCCCCGGCGGCCATCAGTTGGGTCGCGGCCGCCTGGGCACTCGCCAGGGAATCCACCGGCAGGCCGCTCAGGGCCGAAGCCTCGCTTTCATTGGGAATCAGGTAGTCGATGGACGCGTACCAGTCGGCCGGCAGCGGCGCGCTGGCCGGCGCCGGATTGAGGATCACGATCTTGCCCAGTTCGCGCCCACGCTTGAGCGTGTAGCCGACGGTTTCCATCGGCACTTCCAGTTGGCAGATGATCACATCCGCCTCCTGCAACACCGCGTCAAAGCCCTTGAGCACCTCGTGGGAGAGACAACCGTTGCCCCCGGCGACAATCACAATAGCGTTCTGGCTGTTGTCATCGACCACGATCAGCGCGACGCCACTGGACACACCCGGCGCCACCGTAACGGCCTGGCAATCGATGCCCTCCGCCAACAACGCATCGCGCAGTTGCGGACCATAGGCATCGTCGCCCACACAGCCGATCATCGACACCGTGGCCCCCAGGCGCGCGGCCGCCACGGCCTGGTTCGCGCCCTTGCCGCCGGACACCGTGGCGAACGACTGGCCCACCAGGGTCTCCCCTGCCCGCGGCAAGCGCTCGGCACGGGTGACCAGGTCCATATTGAGGCTGCCCACCACCACTACTTTTGCTTGCATACATCAGTACCCATCAATTCGATTCAGCGGTATTGCGCAAACACGCCCGGCACCGCGGCCGTCGATTCGCGCAGGACAATACTTGGCTTGACAATCCGCCGGTCAACCGCCAGCAGCGGCGTGGCGATCCGGTTCAAGAGCATTTCGGCCGCCGTTTCCCCCAGTTGGAGAATCGACTGGCCGACCGTGGTCAGTGCCGGGTAGACATAACGGCTCATCTGGATATCGTCGAAACCGATCACCGACAGCTCGCTGGGCACGCGGATATTGCGTTCCGCCGCCGCGCGCAGCACGCCGATGCCGAGCATGTCGTTGCCGGCGAAGATCGCGCTGGGCCGGTCCTGCTCCAGCAGCACGGCCGCCGCCCGATAACCGCCGGTGCTGGTGAAATCGCTTTCCACCACCCAACGCTCGGGCACTGGCACGGACGCCTGTTCGAGGGCGCGCCGATAACCGGCCAGACGCATCTGCGCCACGCTGGTATCGGCCGGGCCACCGATAAAGGCAATCGCCCGATGACCCAGTTCCAGCAGGTGCCGGGTGGCGAGGTAGGCGCCCTCTTCGTGGTCGATGCGCACCAGATCGGCTTCGACCCCGGCAATGCCCCGGTCGACAATGACCATGGGCGTACGCACCGCCGCCAAGCCGCCGGCAAAGCTGTCATCGCCGCCGGTGGAGGTGACGATCAAACCGTCGACCCGCTTCTCCAGCAGCACCCGCAGGTAGCTGCGCTGCTTGTCCGGGTCGTCATCGGAGTTGCAGAGGATCACGCAGTAGTTGTTGCGCTCGCAGTAATCCTCGATGCCCCGCGCCAGCTCGGCGAAGTACGGGTTGAGACTGTTGGGCACCAGCAGGCCGATGGTCGCGGTGGTCTTGGCTTTCAACGAGCGCGCCACGGCGCTGGGCACATAGTCGAGCTGGGCAATCGCCGCTTCGACCTTGAGCCGCACCTGCTCGCTGACCGGCCGCGTCTTGTTCAGCACATGGGACACCGTGGTGTAGGAGATCCCGGCCAACGCGGCCACATCCTTGATGGTAGCCATGCCTCAGGTCCGCCGACGGGCGCGTTGGCTGCGGTAGGTATCGAGTACCACCGCGATCACGATCACCGCACCGGTGATGATGCGTTTGGTCGGCTCGGTGGCACCGATCTGCGCCAGCCCCGCCGCCAGCACCGAGATGATCAGCACGCCGAAGAAGGTGCTGATCACCGAACCACGGCCGCCCATCAGGCTGGTGCCGCCGATCACCACGGCGGCGATCACTTGCAGCTCCAGGCCGGAACCGGCATTCGGGTCCGCCGCTTCCAGGCGCGAGATCTGGAACAGCGCGGCGACACCGGCGAGCAGGCCCATCAGGCTGAACACCAGGATCTTGTAGGGCTTGGGATTGATCCCCGCCAGGCGCACGGCTTCCTCGTTGGTGCCGATGCCGATCAGGTAGCGGCCGAACACGGTCCGCGTCAGCACCAGTTGGGCAACGACAATCACCAGCAAGGCAATGATGAACGACGGCGAAATACCAAAGGCCACCGGATTCGACAGCCAGGCGAACGAGTCGCCGATATAGGCGGTGCGCGAGCCGGTCATCTGGTAAGCCAAACCACGGGCCATTTCCAGCACGCCGAGGGACACGATAAACGACGGAATGCGCCAGGCCACGGTGATCGAACCGGTCACGGTGCCGGCCAGCGCCGCGCACCCCATGCCCAGCACGGAAGCTGGCAACACGCCCCAGCCCCAACCGAGGATCGCCACGCTGACCGCCGAAGCCGCCAGGGCCAGGACCGAGCCCACCGACAGGTCGATGCCGCCGATGATCAGCACGAAGGTCATGCCCACCGCCAGCACCATCAGGTCGGGAATCTGGTTGGCCAGGGTACTGAAGGTGTCATAGGAGAGGAAATGACTGCTCAGGCTGGAAAACAGGATGATCATGGCGAGCAATGCGCCCGCCAGGCCCAGGTAGGTGCCCAGGCCATAGAAGTGACGCGAGGTCTTGCCGGCAGAAGGTGCATTTTTCATAGGGTATTCCTGGGCGCCGCTTCATTGAGCAACGCATCACGTTTTTGGTAGCCGGCGAACGCGGCGGCAAGCAACTCATCCTGGGTCCAGCGGTCACGCTCGAAGGTCTCGATCAGGCGTCCGGCCGAGAGCACGCCGATGCGGTCGCAAATCAGCATCAGCTCGCGCAGGTCGCTGGACACCACCACCAGGGCCTTGCCCTGGCGGGTCAGTTCGCCCAACAAGGCGTAGATATCGAACTTGGCACCGACGTCGATCCCGCGGGTCGGTTCATCGAACAGCAGCACCGCGCAGTCGCGCTCCAGCCAACGGCCGATCACCACCTTCTGCTGGTTGCCGCCGGACAGCTCGGACACCAGTTGGTCCGGGCTGGAACTGCGAATGCGCATGGCATCGATCTGACGCCGTGCCAGGGCCGTCTCGTCACGGCCGTTGACCACGCCACCGCTGGAAATCGCCGGCATATTGCCCAGGGCGATATTGGCGCTGATGGATTGCGTCAGCAGCAGCCCCTCGCCCTTGCGGTCTTCAGTGATCAAAGCGATGCCATGACGCACCGCGTCGACCGGCGAACGAATGTCCGCGACCTGCGCCGAGGCGCCCAGGCCCACCGTGCCGCTGTCGGCGATATCCGCGCCGTAGATCAGCCGCAGCAGCTCGGTACGACCGGCACCGATCAGGCCGGAAATCCCGAAGATCTCACCGGCGCGCACTTCGAAGGAAACGTCGATCACCTTGTCCGCACGGCTCAGGCCCTTGACGGTCAGGGCCGGCGCGCCAATCTTGCGCACGCCCATGTCCATATGTTCGCCCAGCTCGCGACCGACCATCAGGTTGACCAGTTGCTCGCTGTTGTAGTTGGCCATCGGCTCGACACAGACCAGGTTGCCGTCGCGCAAGACCGCAATGCGCTGGGCGACCCGGGCCAGTTCTTCGAGCCGGTGGGAGATATAGATGATCGCCACGCCACGGGCTTGCAGGCGGGTGATCTGGTCGAACAGCATCTCGACTTCGCGGGCCGTGAGCATCGCGGTCGGCTCGTCGAGAATCAGCACATGGCAATCGCCGATCAGGTTGCGGGCAATTTCCACCATCTGCTGGTGACCGATGCCCAACTCGCCCACCAGGGTGTCCGGGTCGATGGCATCCAGGCCGACCTGGGCCATGGCTTCAATGGCGGCGCTGCGCAACTGCTTGCGACTGATCCAGCCACCGTGGCTGGGCAGGTTGTCGAGAAACAGGTTTTCCGCCACGGACAACGTCGGCAGAAGATTGAGTTCCTGCATGACCATACGGATACCCAGCTCTTCAGCCTGGGTTCGGCTGCCTGGCGTATAGGCGCGACCGTTGAACAGCATCTGCCCGGTGGTCGGCGTGACCAGCCCGCCGATGATCTTCGACAGCGTGCTTTTGCCGGCACCGTTTTCACCGGTCAGCGCCAACACTTCGCCGCGCAGCAACGTCAGGTCGATATTGCTGAGGACAGGTTGCGCATAGGTCTTGCCGATACCGCTGACCGACAGGACAGCGTTCGGAGCGGAAGATGACATAGGGAGTCTCCATGCGCCCGCTCAGGACGAGCGGGCACGTTGAACGGCGAGAGGTTTACTTCTTCAGTACCAGCTCGACCGGGGTTTCGATCACGCCGTCCTTGCTGTCGACTTTTTCGCCCTTGATGATTTTCAGTGCGGTTTCGATGCCGAACACCGCCTGGCGGGCAGCGAACTGGTCGGCGGTGGCGAGCACACGACCGTCCTGGAGCATCGGTTTGATGGCGTTGATATTGTCATAACCCACCACTTGCACCTTGCCGGCCTTGCCCGCCGAACGGACGGCGGAGACCGCGCCCAGGGCCATGCTGTCGTTGCCGGCCAGCAGCGCCTTGAGGTTCGGGTATTCGTTGAGCATCGCCGAGGCCACTGCGTTGCCCTTATCGATTTCCCAATCGCCGGACTGCACGGAGACGATCTTCATATCCCCGGCTTTCATCGCATCGGTGAAACCGGCAGTGCGCATCTGGGCGTTGGTGGTGGTGGACACCCCTTCGATGATGCCGACTTCGTCACCGGCTTTCAGTTGCTTGGCCAGGTACTCGCCGACCAGGCGCGCGCCCTTGCGGTTGTCAGGCCCTACGAACGGCACTTCGATGCCCTTGCTTTTCAGCACGCCGGCGTCGAGCTGGTTGTCGATATTGATGACGACGATCCCGGCATCCTTGGCTTTCTTGATCACCGAGACCATGGCCTTGGAGTCGGCCGGAGCGATCACGATGGCGTTGACCTTGGAGACGATCATCTGGTTGACGATATCGATCTGCGCGGTGGTGTCGGTTTCGTTCTTGATGCCGTTGGAGATCAGGTCGAAATCGGCGGTGTGGGCTTTCTGGTAATCCTTGGCGCCGTCTTCCATGGTGCGGAAGAACTCGTTGGCGAGGGATTTCATCACCAGGCCGACCTTGGGTTTGGCGGCGGCGTCGGCAGCGAAGGCCTGGGACAGCGGCAGGGTAGCGGAGGCGGCAGCCAGTACGGCGACAGCAAGAAGGCGTCCAGCGAATGGCAACTTCATGGGTTTACTCCGGATCTTATGATTGTTGTGAGCAACGCCAGGAGCGTGACGGGAAATGCGTGTGCACAGCCCTGGAAACGGTTCGCGCAAACGTTTGCGTAATCCAACTATGGGAATATTGCGAGGATTTGTCAACGGTCTGTCACAGCATAGTCACCCGTCTTACAAACAACGCATCCTCGACGGGGTCGGGCGAGGATTTCCCTGGCGGCGGCCCCCAGCCCTCGCCGTCATACTGCGCATCCCACTGTAAAACCTAATAATTTCTTGATTGGCGTGCACCAAATCGCAAAAAGCGTTGTCAGAAGCACCTCATCATTCCCTGACAGTTGCGAAATGGCTTACAGTTAAATACTGTATGCACGTACAGCTAATTAAGGATTGTTCCGTGGCCAACTCAACTTCCGCCTCCGCAACCCCCAGCACCTACGAACGCATGGGCCTGCGCGTCCAGAAAATCATCAACTCGCCGAACGCGCAAAAAGCCAAGGCCGCCCTGCTCTTTCGGCTGCCGGACGAACCGGTGGACGAGTGGGAGCAACTGCTCGAGGAAATTGCCGAGAACGACAACGTCACGCTGGCCTACCGCGACGACGGTGGCGTGCAGATTTTCTGGGTTGTGCCGAAGGAAGACTGAACCAATGATTGTCCGCTTTATCGCTTTGCTGTGTTTTTTCTGTGTTTTACCGGCCCAGGCCGAGGCGCCCCGCACCTTTGCCGAAGCCAAGAAAGTCGCCTGGAAGCTCTACGCGCGGCAGTCCACCGAGTTTTATTGTGGCTGCAAGTACAATGGCAACCGGGTCGATCTCGCGGCCTGCGGGTATGTGCCGCGCAAGAATGCCAAGCGGGCTGAACGCATCGAGTGGGAGCATATTGTCCCGGCCTGGCAGATCGGCCATCAGCGCCAGTGCTGGCAACAGGGCGGACGCAAGAACTGCAGCCAGAACGACGCGACCTACAAGAAGGCCGAGGCCGACCTGCACAACCTGGTGCCGAGCATCGGCGAGGTCAACGGCGACCGCAGCAACTTCAGCTTCGGCTGGTTGCCGGTGCAGAAGGGCCAGTACGGTTCCTGCCTGACCCAGGTCGACTTCAAGGCCAAGAAGGTCATGCCACGCCCGTCGATTCGCGGGATGATCGCGCGGACCTATTTCTACATGAGCAAGCAGTACGGCCTGCGCCTGTCGAGGCAGGACCGTCAGCTGTACGAAGCCTGGAACAAGACCTATCCGGTCCAGGCCTGGGAACGCCAGCGCAACCAGAGCGTGGCCTGCGTCATGGGCCATGGCAACGGCTTTGTCGGGCCGGTGAACCTCAAGGCCTGTGGCTAAGGCTCAGTAGCCCGGCGCCGGCGCAGCGGTATTGGGTGCTGAGCTGTCGGCGGGCGCCTTGTGCTCCACCACCTCGGAATCCATGTTCTGCTTGTCGGCCAGTTGCGCCTTTTTCTGCTCGGCAATTTCCTTGCTCGCGAACGGCCCGGCAATGACCTTGCCGTCATCAAGGATCTTGAACGGATAACCATGCTCGATCAGCCAGGCCGTCCAGTCAGTGAGGGCCTTGGTCTTGTCATCCTTGATCAACAGATCCCAACCGCCGACCACCGGCGGCGCCGCCACGACCACCGGCGAAGCCACTTTCGTCGGCTCGACCTTGTTTCCCGAGCCATCACCACAACCGCCCAGCACCACGAGTGCCATCATCACTGCTATTCTGCGCACAAAGCGTCTCCCGTAATGATCAGTTAATGTGATTTTATCACCTTGCAGCCTGTCTTAACCTCGTTCCACTGGCTGTGGCGGTCTTATCAGGCTGAATTACCGACGATTTTCCGACTCTGGGGAATTAAATAGAATGAAATGACGTCTGTAATGAGCCACCCGTTCGAATGCACTTAGCGGTATTCTGTGTGTAAGACCTAAGCCAGGAATGCCTGAGAAAGGCACCTTAGTAACATTCAAGGAGAAAGACATGCTGATACTCACCCGCAAAGTCGGTGAAAGCATCAACATCGGTGACAACATCACGATCACGATTCTGGGCGTTAGCGGCCAGCAAGTCCGGGTGGGCATCAACGCTCCCAAAGACGTTGCCGTGCACCGTGAAGAGATTTACCAGCGCATCCAGGCCGGCCTGTCTGCCGGAGACAAAGAACCAAAGTAACAAGCCCGCTCCCTCGTCAGCCCTGCCATTGGCCGCGGCTGACGAAAGCTCCCCCCTCTCCTCGCTACTGGCTCAACCTCCCCCGTTTTCTCAACTGCCCAGGATCAGACCGCCCGCCGGCAACGGCAGCGCCGTCTTGTAGCGCACCTGCTTGAGGGCAAAACTGGAGCGGATGTTCGCCACCCCCGGCACCTTGGTCAGAAAATCCATCATAAAGCGCTCCAGCGCCTGGATCGTCGGCACCAGCACGCGGATCAGATAGTCCGGGTCCCCGGCCATCAGGTAGCACTCCATCACTTCCGGCCGATCGGCAATCGCCGCCTCGAAATGCTGCAACGCCTCTTCCACCTGTTTTTCCAGGCTGACATGGATAAACACGTTGACGTGCAGGCCGAGCAATTCCGGATCGAGCAAGGTCACCTGCTCGCGAATCAGCCCCAGTTCCTCCATGGCCTTGACCCGGTTGAAGCAAGGCGTGGGCGACAGGTTGACCGAACGGGCGAGGTCAGCGTTGGTGATGCGGGCATTCTCCTGAAGGCTGTTGAGAATCCCGATATCGGTGCGATCCAGTTTGCGCATGAGATAAAAACACCTGCTTTTTATGGTTATGCAGATTTTTTATCTGCAAATCGTCTTGAGCGCAACGAAACAGAGAGAAATATTCTCCCACGACCGGCCTATGATTGTTGTAGGACAAGATTTCCCTTACCCAGGGGATGACTGCCAGCTCGCGCGCCCACTACAAGAAATTCACAAGATAGAGCGTAGAAAGCCATGAACCCAGCGTACGCACCGCTGCGCCTGCACGTTCCTGAACCCTCAGGCCGTCCGGGTTGCAAGACCGACTTCAGTTACCTGCGCCTGACCGATGCCGGCCAGGTCCGCAAACCCCCTATCGACGTCGAACCTGCCGACACCGCCGATTTGGCCAAAGGCCTGATCCGCGTGCTCGACGACCAGGGCCAGGCCCTTGGCCCCTGGGCCGAAGGCGTGCCGGTGGCGATCCTGCGCCAGGGCATGCGCGCCATGCTCAAGACCCGGATCTTCGACACGCGCATGGTGGTTGCCCAGCGCCAGAAAAAAATGTCGTTCTACATGCAGAGCCTCGGCGAGGAAGCCATCGGCAGCGCCCAGGCCTTGGCTTTGAACCTCGACGACATGTGCTTCCCCACCTACCGCCAGCAGAGCATCCTGATGGCCCGGGACGTACCGCTGGTGGACATGATCTGCCAGCTGCTGTCCAACGAGCGCGATCCGCTCAAGGGCCGGCAACTGCCGATCATGTACTCGGTGCGTGACCATGGTTTCTTCACCATTTCCGGCAACCTGGCCACCCAGTTCGTCCAGGCCGTCGGCTGGGGCATGGCGTCGGCGATCAAGGGCGATACCAAGATTGCTTCCGCCTGGATCGGCGACGGCGCCACCGCCGAGTCGGACTTCCACACCGCCCTGACCTTCGCCCACGTCTACCGCGCCCCGGTAATCCTCAACGTGGTCAACAACCAGTGGGCGATCTCCACCTTCCAGGCCATCGCCGGCGGTGAGGCCACCACCTTCGCCGGGCGTGGCGTGGGCTGCGGCATCGCTTCGCTGCGGGTCGACGGCAACGACTTCATCGCCGTCTACGCCGCTTCCGTCTGGGCCGCCGAACGGGCCCGGCGCAACCTCGGGCCGACCTTGATCGAGTGGGTCACCTACCGCGCCGGCCCACACTCCACCTCCGACGATCCGTCCAAGTACCGTCCCGCCGACGACTGGAGCCACTTCCCCCTGGGCGACCCGATCCTGCGCCTCAAGCAGCATCTGATCGCCATCGGCCAATGGTCCGAGGAAGAACACGCCGCCGTCAGCGCCGAACTGGAAGCCGAGATCATTGCCGCGCAGAAGGAGGCCGAACGCTTCGGCACCCTGGCCGGCGGGCAGATGCCCAGCGCCGCGACCATCTTCGAGGACGTCTACAAGGACATGCCCGAGCACTTGCGCCGGCAGCGTCAGGAATTGGGGTTATAAGCCATGAACGATCACAGCAAACTGCAAACGGAGAACGCCGTGGCCACCAGCACCATGACCATGATCCAGGCCCTGCGCTCGGCCATGGATGTGATGCTCGAGCGCGACGACAACGTGGTGGTGTTCGGCCAGGACGTAGGCTACTTCGGCGGTGTGTTCCGCTGCACCGAAGGCCTGCAGGGCAAGTACGGCACCTCGCGGGTGTTTGACGCCCCGATCTCGGAAAGCGGCATTGTCGGCGTCGCCGTCGGCATGGGCGCCTATGGCCTGCGCCCGGTGGCGGAAATCCAGTTCGCCGACTATTTCTATCCGGCCTCCGACCAGATCGTCTCGGAAGCGGCGCGGATACGCTATCGCTCCGCCGGCGAGTTCACCGTGCCGATGACCTTGCGCATGCCCTGCGGCGGCGGCATCTATGGCGGCCAGACCCACAGCCAGAGCCCGGAAGCGATGTTCACCCAGGTCTGCGGCCTGCGCACGGTGATGCCGTCCAACCCCTATGACGCCAAGGGCCTGCTGATCGCCGCCATCGAGAACGATGACCCGGTGATCTTTCTTGAGCCCAAGCGCCTGTACAACGGTCCGTTCGACGGCCACCACGAGCGTCCGGTAACGCCGTGGTCCAAACACCCGGCCAGCGCCGTGCCCGAGGGTTACTACACCGTGCCGCTGGACTGCGCGGCGATTGTCCGTCCGGGCAGTGAAGTGACCATCCTCACCTACGGCACCACCGTTTATGTGGCCCAGGCCGCCGCCGAGGAAACCGGGGTCGACGCCGAAGTCATCGACCTGCGCAGCCTCTGGCCGCTGGACCTGGAAACCATCGTCAATTCCGTGAAGAAAACCCGTCGTTGTGTCGTCGTCCACGAAGCCACCCGCACCTGCGGCTTCGGTGCCGAGCTGATCGCCCTGGTCCAGGAGCATTGCTTCCATTACCTGGAAGCGCCGATCGAGCGCGTCACCGGCTGGGACACGCCTTACCCCCACGCACAGGAATGGGCTTATTTCCCTGGTCCGGTGCGGGTCGGTGCGGCCTTGAAACGGGTCATGGAGGTCTGAATGGGTACTCATATCATCAAGATGCCGGACATTGGCGAAGGCATCGCAGAAGTCGAACTGTCCCAGTGGCACGTGCAGGTCGGGGACCTGGTGGTCGAAGACCAGGTGCTGGCGGACGTCATGACCGACAAGGCCATGGTCGATATTCCCTCGCCGGTCCACGGCAAGGTGATTGCCCTGGGCGGCGTGCCCGGTGAAGTCATGGCGGTCGGCAGCGTGCTGATCAGCATTGAAGTGGAAGGCGCCGGCAATCTGCGCGAAGGCACTGAAACGCCGGCACCGAAAGCGGCGCCTGCCGCCGTCGTGGAAAAGCCGGTTGCCGAAGCTGAAGCACCGAGCAAGCCCCTCGCCAAACCAGCGTCGACCATTGCCGCAGCGCCTCGCCCTGCCCCGGTGGCCCGTGCCGCCGATGAACGTCCGCTGGCCTCCCCCGCCGTGCGCAAGCGCGCCTGGGATGCCGGTATCGAGCTGCGTTTCGTCCAGGGCAGCGGCCCGGCCGGGCGCATCCTGCACGACGACCTCGACGCTTACCTGGCCCAGAGCGAGCAACCGGCCCCGGCCGTCGCCAGCTATGCCAAGCGCACCGACGAACAGCAGATCCCGGTGATCGGCCTGCGCCGCAAGATCGCCCAGCGCATGCAGGACGCCAAGCGTCGCGCCGCTCACTTCAGCTATGTCGAGGAAGTGGATGTCACCGCCCTCGAAGAGCTGCGGGTGCACCTGAATCACAAGCACGGAGACAGCCGCGGCAAGCTGACCCTGCTGCCCTTCCTGGTGCGGGCGATGGTCGTGGCCCTGCGGGACTTTCCGCAGATCAATGTGCGTTATGACGACGAAGCCCAGGTCATCACCCGCCATGGCGCGGTGCATGTCGGGGTCGCGGCGCAGACTGACGGTGGCCTGATGGTGCCGGTGGTGCGCCACGCCGAGAGCCTCAACCTGTGGGGCACCTCGGACGAGATCAACCGCCTGGCCCAGGCCGCCCGTAGCGGCAAGGCCAGTCGTGATGAAATGTCCGGTTCCACGATCACCCTGACCAGCCTCGGGGCGTTGGGCGGGATTGTCAGCACGCCGGTGCTGAACCTGCCGGAAGTGGCCATTGTCGGGGTCAACCGCATTGTCGAGCGGCCCGTGGTCATCAAGGGCCAGATCGTCATCCGCAAGATGATGAACCTGTCCAGTTCCTTCGATCATCGGGTGGTCGACGGCATGGACGCGGCCCAATTCATCCAGGCCATTCGCGGCTTGCTCGAACAACCCGCCAGCCTGTTTGTGGAGTGATCATGCAACAGACCCAAAACACCACCCTGTTGATCATCGGCGGCGGCCCTGGCGGTTATGTCGCGGCGATTCGTGCCGGCCAACTGGGCATTCCCACCGTGCTGGTGGAAGGCCACGCGCTGGGCGGCACCTGCCTGAACGTCGGCTGCATTCCGTCCAAGGCGCTGATCCATGTGGCCGAGCAGTTTCATACCACCCAAAGCTACAGCGGTAGTACCTCGCCGCTGGGGATCAAGGTGTTGGCACCGACCCTGGATATCGGCAAGAGCGTCGAGTGGAAGGATGGGATTGTCGACCGCCTGACCAGCGGCGTCGCGGCATTGCTGAAGAAGAATGGCGTCAAGGTGATCCATGGCTGGGCCAAGGTGATCGACGGCAAGCATGTCGAAGTCGATGGCCTGCGTATCCAGTGTGAGCACCTGCTGCTGGCCAGTGGTTCGCAGACGGTGAACCTGCCGATGCTGCCGATTGGTGGGGCGATTATTTCGTCCACCGAAGCCTTGGCTCCGACTTCGATTCCCAAGCGCCTGACCGTGGTCGGCGCCGGCTATATCGGCCTGGAACTGGGGATTGCCTACCGCAAGCTGGGGGCCGAGGTGACGGTCGTGGAAGCTCGCGACCGCATCCTGCCGACCTATGACCGTGAACTGACCCAGCCGGTGGCCGAGTCGATCAAGGCCCTGGGTATTACCGTGCATCTGGGGCATAGCGTCGAAGGTTTCGATGCGACGTCAAACACCCTGTCGGTGCGCGATCCCCAAGGGGAAACCCTGCAACTGGTGACCGACCAGGTGCTGGTAGCCGTGGGACGCAAACCGCGTACCCAGGGCTGGAATCTTGAAGCCCTGGCACTGGAGATGAACGGCGCGGCGATCAAGATCGACAACCGTTGCCAGACCAGCATGCGCAATGTCTGGGCCATCGGCGACCTGACCGGCGAACCGATGCTCGCGCACCGGGCCATGGCCCAGGGCGAGATGGTTGCCGAGCTGGTAGCCGGCCAGCATCGCGAGTTCAATCCGACGGCGATTGCGGCGGTGTGCTTTACCGATCCGGAGTTGGTGGTGGTCGGTAAAACGCCGGATGAAGCCAAGGCCGCCGGGCTGGATTGTCTGGTGTCGAGCTTCCCGTTTGCGGCTAACGGACGGGCCATGACCCTGGAATCGAAAAGCGGTTTTGTACGGGTGGTGGCGCGGCGTGACAATCATCTGATTGTCGGCTGGCAGGCGGTGGGTGCCGGGGTTTCGGAACTGGCGGCGGCGTTCGGGCAATCCCTGGAAATGGGCGCTTGCCTGGAAGATATCGCCGGGACCATCCATGCCCATCCGACCTTGGGTGAAGCGGTGCAGGAAGCGGCGCTGCGGGCGTTGGGGCATGCGTTGCATCTTTAAGGGCACAACAGACTTGTGAGCTCCTGCCAACGATGAGGCCCTTAAGCCCCGCGTCGTCAGGACTGACGCCTTCGCGGGCAAGCCCTGCTCCTACAGTATTGTGTCGTTCGCCAATTTTGTGTACGACATAGGACTGTAGGAGCAGGGCTTGTCGGATCGCCGCACCGCCGCGAAAGGGACCTTGAGGACACCATCGCCAGCAAGCCGAAGCTCACAGGGTCAGTCCCGATAATCCGGCGCTACCCGATCCAGCAACCGCAACATCGCCGCCCACGCCAACCCCATGGCATCCGGGTCGCTCAACTGCCCCTCCTCCAGCGGCCGGCCCGGGTCATTGAACTGTCGCTCGGTATGGGCGCACACCGCGTCCGACGGCAACACCAACTCCCCACACGCCTGGGCCGCAATCTGGATCTCGCAGGCCTTCTCCAGGTAATACATGCGGAAAAACGCCTGGGCCACACTCTCGCCCACCGTCAGCAAACCATGGTTGCGCAGCAGCATCACCGACTTGTCACCCAGGTCCTGCACCAGCCGCGCCTGCTCGTCCAGATCCAGCGCCACGCCTTCATAGTCGTGGTAAGCCGTGCGCCCGAAGAACTCCATGGAAATCTGGTTCACCGGCAATAACCCGCACTTGAGCGCCGCAACCGCGCAACCCGCGCGGGTATGAGTGTGCAACACGCACTGCGCATCTTCCCGGGCACCATGAATCGCACTGTGAATCACAAACCCGGCCGGGTTCACCGGATACGGCGAGTCCTCCACCGCCCGCCCATCCAGACCAATCTTCACCAGGCTCGACGCAGTGATTTCCTCGAACATCAGCCCATAGGGGTTGATCAGGAAATGATGGTCAGGCCCCGGCAAGCGCAGGGAGATATGGGTGAAGATCAGGTCGGTCATGCGAAAGTGTGCGATCAACCGGTAACAGGCCGCCAGTTGCTCGCGCAATTGACTCTCGATGGCCGCCGGCGCGGCGGCGGTGTGCAGAAGGTCGTTCAAGCGGATCACTCCCTCAGGCAGAATGGATCGAATCAGGCAGCCGGCACGCTCAAAGGCGCCCGGCTGCCTACTTTACTTGCTTGCCCAGGCATTGAAACGTTCTTCAAGCTCCTCGCCGTGATCGTTCCAGAATGCCACGTTCATCGACAACGCGCCCTTGAGGTTCTGCGGTGCCGTCGGCACCCACTTCGCCAGGCTCGGATCCAGCCGCGCGGCGGCCTCGGTATTGGTCGGGCCGTAGGGAATCTGCCGCACATAGTTGACCTGGGCATCGGCCTGGTTGGCAAAAGCAATAAAACGCTTGGCCTGGTCGACGTGTTTCGAGCCCTTGATGATCGCCCAGTAATCCATGCCATACAGGCTCTGCGGCCAGACCAGCGCCAGATGGCTGCCCTGCTGCGCGGCGGCGGCCACGCGACCGCTGTAGGTCGAAGTCATGACCACATCGCCGGCCATCAGCCACTGCGCCGGCTGGGCGCCCGCCTCCCACCACTGGATATAAGGCTTGAGCTGGTCGAGCTTGGCAAAGGCCCGGTCGACCCCTTTGGGCGTGCTCAACACCGTATACACGTCCTCGGCCTTCACCCCATCCGCCATCAGCGCGAATTCCAGGTTGTACACCGCGCGCTTACGCAACCCGCGCTTGCCGGGAAAGGTCTTCACATCCCAGAAGTCGGCCCAGGACACCGGCGGCCGTGCCACCTTGTCGGTGTCGTAGGCGATGGCGACGCTCCACACCAACGCCGCCGAGCCGCACTCCTGGGCGGCGTCGGGGATCAGTTGGTCGGCATGGCCGATCTGCTTCCAATCGAGGCGTTCATACATGCCCTCGTCACACCCGCGCATCAAATCCGGTCCTTCGATCTGCACCACATCCCAGTCCACGCTGCCGGTGTCGACCATGACCTTGATCTTGGCCATTTCACCGTTGTATTCGCTCTGGATCAGCTTGCTGCCGTCCTTGGTGCTGAAAGGCTGGAAGAACGCCGTGTCCTGGGCTTTCTGCCCGGCGCCACCATAGCCGACCACCACCATGTCCTGGCCGGCCTGGGCACTGCCCATGGCCAGCGTCAGGAGCAAGGGATAAAAACCGTACTTACGGGTGTTCGATTTCATCGATGAGTCCTCGTGCGGTATCGCCCGGGTCCGAAGCACCTGGCGATCCATTTTTTTGTTGTATGAGGTACGCCCGGTCAGCAGGCGTGATTTGAAGCTAACCCAAGGCAAAGTAAAAAAACAAGTTGATTTTTTACTACAGGTAAATTTTCATGGAACAATAATAACAACCGCCCGCGTTCGATCCCGGGCCGCCTGGAGCCTTGCCATGTCGACGTCGCCGCACGCCTTTAATCATTTGTTCGAACCCTTGCAGCTGCGTGGCAAGCGCCTGAAGAACCGCATCATGTCCAGCGGACACGACACCTCCATGCCCACCGACAACCTGGTCAACGAACAGTTGATCGCCTATCACCGGGCCCGCGCCGAGGGCGGTGTCGGCCTGATCGTGTTGCAGGTGGCGGGGGTTCACGACAGTGCGCGTTATACCTCCCATGTGCTGATGGCCACCGACGATGCCTGCATCGACGGCTATCGGCGGCTGGCCGAGACCTGTCATGCCCACGGCACCCTGGTGCTGTCGCAGATCTTCCATCCGGGCCGGGAAATCATGGAGTCCAGCGACGGCCTGCTGGCGGTCGCCTACTCGGCGTCCTGCGTGCCCAACGAGCGCTTCCGGGTCATGCCGCGGGCACTGGACCAGGCGATGATCGACGAGATCGTCGCGGGCTATGGAGCGGCGGCGCGGCGCTTGCACCAGGCCGGGATCGACGGCGTGGAAGTGGTCGCCAGTCACGGTTACCTGCCGGCGCAGTTCATCAACCCACGGGTCAATCGACGCGCCGACGGCTACAACGGTGAGCTGGAACAGCGCCTGCGTTTCCTTCGGGAAGTGATCGCCGCCGTGCGCGCGGCCACTGACGAGCAGTTCATCATCGGCCTGCGGATTTCCGCCGACGAGCGCGATGCCGAAGGCCTGACCGAGGACGAGTCCCTGGCCGCCGTGGTGCAACTGCAAGGCGAACTGGACTATGTGCATATCGTCGCCGGGACCTCGGCATCCCTCGGTGGCGCGATCCATATCGTCCCGCCGATGGCCATCGAAGCCGCCTATCTGGCGAAGGAAGCCGGCACCTTCAAGGCCAGTCTGTCGATTCCGCTGTTCGTCACCGGGCGGATCAACCAGCCCCAGGAAGCCGAGTTGATCCTGTCCCGTGGCCAGGCCGATGTCTGCGGCATGACCCGGGCGCTGATCTGCGACCCACAGATGCCGAACAAGACCGATAGCGGCCATAGCGAAGATATTCGCGCCTGTATTGCCTGCAACCAGGCCTGTATCGGACATTTCCACAAGGGCCTGCCGATCAGCTGTATCCAGCACCCGGAAACCGGGCGCGAATTGCAGTACGGGCAGTTGATTGCTACGGCCAAGCGCAAGCGCGTGATGATTGCCGGTGGCGGCCCAGCCGGGATGAAAGCCGCGGCCGTGGCGGCGCAGCGTGGACATGAGGTGACGCTGTACGAGGCCGGTTCGCAGCTGGGCGGCCAGGTGTTGCTGGCGCAATTGCTGCCACGGCGCAGCGAGTTCGGCGGCGCCAGCACCAACCTGCAACGGGAAATGGAACTGGCTGGGGTGCGGGTGGTGCGCAATACCCGGGTCGACCGGGCGCTGGTGGAACGCGAGCAGCCGGATCTGGTGATTGTCGCCACCGGTGCCGAACCTTACTGGCCGGCCTTTGAGCGCGGAGGTGAATTGCAGGTGGTGGATGCCTGGCAGGTGCTACGTGACGAAGTGAAGATCGGCCGTTCGGTGGTGGTGGTCGACTGGCGTTGCGACTGGATCGGGCCGGGGATTGCCGAGCGTCTGGTGCGGGCCGGGCATCAGGTGCGACTGGCGGTCAACGGCACCCATTGCGGCGAGAGCCTGCCGCTGTATGTACGCGATCAACTGGCCGGCGAGCTGCATCGCCTGGGCATTCCCATCACGCCGTATGCCCGGCTCTATGGCTGCGACGACAGCACTGTGTACCTGCAACATACCGCCAGCGGCGAGCCGATGTTGTTCGAAGAGGTCGACACCCTGGTGCTGTGCCAGGGGCATCAACCGGTCGATACCCTGGGTGATGAATTGCAGGGCTTGGTGGAGTTCCGCCGGATCGGCGACTGCCTGGCGCCGCGCACGGTGGAGGAAGCGATCTATGAAGGGCTGAAGGTCGCCTGGGAGATCTGACAGTCACATCCTCAGCACTCGCCAAGTGCCTTATACTGCGGCCCTTTCAAGGATTGGAGCAGGCCATGAGCAACGCCCCAACGCCCGCCGGTGACAGCGCCGCCGCGGGCCCGCAGTTTCTCGGCACGCGCATTCGCGGCCTGCGCAAACGGCGTGGCATGACCCTGACCGAACTGGCGACCCAGGCCGAACTCACCGCCGGTTATATCAGCCAGCTGGAGCGCAACCTCGCCTACCCGTCGATCCCGGCCCTGTTCAATATCGCCCGCAGCCTGGGCGTGACCATCCAGTGGTTCTTCGCCAGCGAAGCCATCACCGCCCCCGAAGACAACGGCTACGTGGTGCGCAAGAACAGCCGCCTGAGCGTGCACTATGAAGACGGCATCGTCGACCAACTGCTGACCCCACAACCCAACCGCCAGCTGGAAATGCTCCATTCGCGCTTCCCCCCGGGCACCTACAGCCAGCAAAGCTACAGCCACGAGGGCGAAGAAGCCGGCTACCTGCTGTCCGGGATTTTCGAGCTGTGGGTCGGTGAGCGTCATTTCCAGCTGGTCGAGGGTGACAGCTTCAGCTTCTCCAGCCAGGAACCGCACCGCTACGGCAACCCCGGCGAGGTCGACGCCGTGGTCATCTGGGTCATCACCCCGCCGACGTTCTAACCCGACAAGGTCCCGCCATGAGCACCGAACAAGCCGCCCCGGCGCTGAAGGAAATCTTCAACAGTGAACGCCTGCTGCATATCGCCCACGAAATGCGCGCGGTGTACCCCGACTTCGACAGCGCCGGCTTTATCAGCCGCACTCATGAGGGCCTGGACGAGCTGTCGATCATGCAGCGTCTGGCGCGGGTCAGCGAAAGCCTGCACGCGGTGCTGCCCCTGAGCTACAAGCAATCCCTCAAGCTGCTGCGCCAGCTCGCCCCGCGCCTGAACAGCGGCTTTGTCAGCATGTGCCTGCCGCACTATGTGGCGAGCTACGGGGCCAAGGATTTCGAACTGTCGATGGACGCGCTAAAGTACTTCACCGCCTTCGGCTCCTCGGAGTTCGCCATACGGCATTTTCTGCTCAACGATTTCGAACGCACCCTGGCGGTGATGAAAACCTGGTCCCGGGACCCCAACGAACATGTTCGCCGTCTTGCCAGCGAAGGCTCGCGACCGCGCCTGCCATGGTCCTTCCGGCTGGCCCGGATCCAGGCCGACCCAAGCCTCGCCGCCGACATACTCGACACGCTCAAAGCCGACGACAGCCTCTACGTGCGCAAATCGGTGGCCAACCACCTCAACGACATCACCAAGGAGCATCCCGACTGGGTGCTCGAATTGATCGAAGGCTGGTCGCTGGACGACCCGCGCACCGCCTGGATTGCCCGTCATGCCCTGCGCAGCCTGATCAAACAGGGCAACCCGCGCGCCCTTACGCTGATGGGCGCAGGTGCCAAGGCCCAGGTCGAGGTGCTGGACTTGAAGGTCGAACCGGCGGTGATCCGCCTCGGCGACAGCGTCACCCTCTCCTTCACCCTGGCCTCTAGCGCAACCGCCAGCCAGAAGCTGGTGATCGACTACGCTATCGACTACGTGAAGGCCTCGGGCGCCACCTCAAGCAAGGTTTTCAAGCTCAAGACCCTGCACCTGGCCGCCGGTGCCAGTGAAACCCTGAGCCGCCGCCAGCACATCCGCGAACTGACTACCCGCAAGCACTACAGTGGCCACCACGCCGTGCACTTGCTGGTCAATGGCGAGCGCCTGGGCAGCAGCGGTTTCGATATTCTCGAATAAGCCCCACCGAAGCTGGGCGCCCCGCGCCAAGCCCAGTAGAATCGCGACCTCATTTTTTCCAGGGCCCCGCCATGACCGCTCACCAGACTCCGCCCGCCGCCGAGCCCCAGGCCAGCGAACTGATCCTCGGCCTCGAGGACCGCCCCCGCCTGCTGATCGGCCTTCTGGCAGCGCTGCAACATTTGTTGGCGATCATCGTGCCCATCGTCACCCCCGGCCTGCTGATCTGCCAGGCCCTGGGCGTGTCGGCGCGGGACACCAACCTGATCGTCTCGATGTCCCTGGTGATCTCCGGCATCGCCACCTTCGTCCAGTGCCGCCGCTTCGGCCCCTTCGGCGCCGGGCTGCTGATCGTCCAGGGCACCAGCTTCAACTTCGTCGGCCCGCTGATTGCCGGCGGCGCGCTGATGGTCAAGCAAGGCACGCCGGTGGAAGCGGTGATGGCGGCGATCTTCGGCGTGGTCATCGCCGGTTCCTTTGTCGAGATGGGCATCTCGCGGATCCTGCCCTTCGTCAAACGCATGATCACCCCGCTGGTGACCGGCATCGTCGTGCTGATGATCGGCCTGACCCTGATCAAGGTCGGCCTGATCAGCATGGGCGGCGGTTTCAGCGCCATGGCCAACGGCACCTTCGCCAACGGCGAGAACCTGCTGCTGTCCGGCGTGGTGCTGGCGATCATCGTGGTCCTCAACCGTATCCCGCTGGTGTGGATGCGCAGCTGCGCCATCGTTATCGCCCTGGCGGTCGGCTATGCCCTGGCCGGCTACCTGGGTCGGCTGAACTTCACCGGCATGCACGAGGCCGCGCTGTTCCAGATCCCCACGCCGCTGCATTTCGGCCTGGATTTCTCCTGGGCGCTGTTCATTCCGATGCTGGTGATCTACCTGGTGACCTCCCTGGAAGCCATCGGTGACGTCACCGCCACCAGCAAGGTGTCGCGCCAGCCGGTGGAAGGCCCGCTGTGGATGCAACGGATCAAGGGCGGCGTGCTGGTCAACGGCGCCAACTCCTTGCTCGCAGGGCTGTTCAACACCTTTCCCAGCTCGATCTTCGCCCAGAACAACGGGGTGATTCAGCTGACCGGCATCGCCAGCCGGCATATCGGCAAATGGATCGCGCTGATGCTGGTGCTGCTCGGCCTGTTCCCCTCGGTGGCCGGGGCGATCCAGGCGGTGCCCGAGCCGGTGCTCGGTGGCGCGGCCATGGTGATGTTCGGCGCGGTGGCGGCCTCGGGCATCAATATCCTCGCCAGCATCCACCTGGACCGCCGCGCGCTGCTGATCATCGCCGTGTCCCTGGCCCTGGGCCTTGGCGTCTCCCAGGTACCGGAATTCCTCGCCCATATGCCGGCGGCGCTGCGTAACGTGCTGGAGTCCGGGGTGGCCACCGGTGGCATCTGTGCGCTGCTGCTGAACTGGTTCCTGCCAGAAGCACAAAAAGCCTGATCAGCGAAACCGGCGGCGGTCTTGAAAGCCGCCGTCTTGAGCCTTCCAGCCAGAAAAAAACCTGACCGAAATCAGGCTCTTATTAAACTAAAGTTCATGTCCTGCAAGGGGCTTTTGACTCGGAACTGTCACATACCGACCCTTTAATTGTTTCAAGAGTTTGCTGCTCTTATTTCAATTCTGTGACTAGGATCCGAACCCAATGAACAAGCTGTTGAGCCCCTTAGTGGGCGCCGCCCTGGCGAGTGTCACGATCTACGCCCATGCGGATTTCATCGATGACAGTCACGCCGACGTGACCCTCCTTAACCGTTACCTGAACCAGGATGGTCAAGGCGTCAGTGGCAGCACGGCCAAGGCCAAGAGCTATCACGATTGGGGTCAGGGCTTCCAGTTCGACTTCAAGTCCGGCTACACCGACGGCACCATCGGCCTGGGCCTGGACCTGCAGGCGTTCTACGGCCTGAAGCTCGACTCCGGCGGCGACCTGGACGACAAGACCCACCAGGGCCGCTACCCCGGCAGTATGTTCCCGCTGGACAACGGCAAGTCCGTCGACCAGTTCGGCGTGATCAGCCCGACGTTCAAGGCACGTTTCCTCAAGGATGAACTGCGCATCGGTACCCTGTACCAGAACAACCCGATGCTGGCCAACACCGACGGCCGTCTGTACCACCAGACCAACACCGGTGCGCAACTGGTGTCCAAGGACCTGGACAACTTCACTTTCACCGTCGGCGATATCACCCAGACCAAGATCCGCAACGAAACCGGCGACACCGGCATGATCACCGCCGGCGGCACCAAGAAAAGCGATCGCTTCCTCTACGGCGGTGCCGACTACGCCGGTATCCCGGGCACCACCCTGAGCGCCTGGTACTCGAACCTGTCGGACTACTACCAACAGGCCTTCGTCGGTGCCAAGCGTCATGACGCCTTGCCCGTCGGCGCCATCGACAGCGACTTCCGCGCCTATCGCAGCCTGGGCACCGGCGGCAACGCCGATGGCGACAGCCAGTACTCGGCCGCCGGCTACTACGGCAACGGCCTGACCAAGGGCCGGATCAACCAGTCGACCGTCAGCCTGATGGAAAGCTACAGCCTGTCCGGCCACACCGTCGGCCTGGGTGTGCAGAAGAACAGCGGCAACAGCGACTTCCCGTACCTGGACTCCGGCCTGAACAGCGGTGCCGAACTCCAGGGCCCGGGTTCGGGCGCCGACAGTCCGGCCCTGACCAATATGCAATTGAACAAATTCCAGCACGCGGGTGAGCGCAGCTGGCTGGCGCAGTACAAATATGACTTCGCCCAGTTGGGTGTGAATGGCCTGGTGTTCGCCACCACCTACGTCCATGGCGACCAGATCCGTACACCGGCCGATCCGAATGCCAAGGAATGGGAACGCGATATCTCCCTGGCCTACAACGTCCCTACCGGCCAGCTGAAAGGCCTCGGCGTGCGCTGGCAGAATGCCCATGCCAGCCCGGACATCACCGGCCAGACGATCCAGGACGAGAACCGCTTCTACGTGAGTTATGTGATCCCCATCTGGTAAGAAACCGATCCTTGTAGGAGCAGAGCTTGCTCGCGAAGAGGCCCTTGAGGCCGCCAAAAGCTTCGCAGGCAAGCTCCGCTCCCACAGTTAGGTGATGTGGTGTTTTCAATAATCCAGGCTGCTTATCAACACACTCGCTCACTCAATCCCCGGAACAACCGCTGCCCCAGGTCTTGTACTTGTACTCCTTGATCTCCCCGGTCGGGGTCTTGTAGGTCATCTTCGCGTCGACGATGCCGCAGGCATAAGGATCGGATTCCACGCTGATAACTTGCGCTATGTCTTTTCTATCCAGGGCAAAGGTTTGGGCACTGAAAAGCACGACCGCAACGGTCAAGCACTTGGTATAGATATTCATGATCACTGACTCGATATGAGAAATAGGGAATAACCCGCCGCGCTGGGCAGACTGCACCTGCGCAGGCTCTCAATCGACCATTATCTATGGATTAAGGAAATGGCAGCGCTTATTAACTAATAGTTTATAAACGCCCTGACACTTAGCCAATTGAATTCTATCCAGCGTTCGTCATCGCTTCCGCCCACGGGAAAGATGACGAAATATTCATGAAACATGATATGCCCTGACGAGCGGCGCCGATCTCACCTTTCAACGGTGGGCCGTACCGCACTTTTTTCAGCACCACCCAATTTTATGCTTGATCTTATCGACTGAATTATTTGGAGAGTCTTCATCGATAACAAACTGATTTATAAACGGCTCTTCACCCCACGCCTCACTAAATGCTGACGCTAAGTCACGTAGGGGCTGAGAGTGTGCCTGAGAAGTAAACCCTCCGACAAAACAGATCGCAACCATCAGCAAAAATGACATCAACGCCTTTCGCCCACATAAAGTTCGCTCTTCATCTGACAGCCCCATTCCAAAACGACGAACGGTAATGCGAACTGTCATTTCTGACAGTAGGCGCCCTGCTTATTAAGGCTCAGTCTTTTTCCCATAGCTATGGAGCCTGACGAGACATCATGAGGATACGTTCATGAAACCGAATAAACCGTCCATCACCGGTGCCTTCAATATCGTCATTTTCTGTCTGGCCCTCACCGGGCTCAGCGCTGCGGCCCAGGCGGCCCTGGTGGATGAAGGCAGCGCCGGCGGCAACAATTGCAGGCCCGCCTCGATCAGTGATGCCGGCGTGGAAGTCGGTTCCTGCACGGACAGCAGCACCAACACCCGCCTCGCCTATATCGCCGCGACCTCGGGCAGCGAAGTGGACCTGGCGCCTCTGGTCACCGGCTATGCCTGCATGGCCGGGGCCATCAATCATACGGCCCTGGCCAGCGCCACTGTCGTCGGCCGCTGCCGGAACGCCAACGGTGTCTGGAACGCCGTCACCTGGCAGGCCAACAACCCAAGCACCACCCCGCTGCTGCTTGCACCCCGGACCGGTTTGCTCGGCCTGGGCGGGGACGTGCGCACCAGCGCCAGCGGCGTCAACCTGGCCGGTATCGTCGTCGGCGACAGCATCAGCGGCAACGGCACCCATACACCGGTCTACTGGGCGGCCGGCAGTACCAGCGCCGTGGAACTGGCCGGTGTGCGGGTCCTGCTGGGCCTGCTCTCAACCGATCCGATCAATTGCGCCGTCAGCGATATCAGCGACGCCACCCCGGCCGTCGTCCTGGCCAACTGCCCGTCTGGCGCCACGGGTATGGGCAAACCCATCTCCCTGATCTGGACCTCCCTGGGCAGCAACGCGGTCACCGTCGCCCTGCCCGCCGGGGCCAAATATTGCGAGGTCGGCCAGGTCAATGTCCTCGGCAATATCGTCGGCGCTTGCACCTTTGCCACCAGCACCCACCAAACGACCTTCTGGTCGAGTGTCAGCGCCACGCCGGTCGTCATGAGTTCCGTGGCGGTCGGCGGTGTGTCCCAAGTCAGTACCCACAACCGCGCCGTCGACATGAACGCCACCGGGCATATCGCCGGCAACTTCAGAAACACCAGCGGCGAAACCGAGGCCTTCTTCTGGAATCCGAGCACCACCACCGGTGTCGCCCTGGCTTCGATCAGCGGCGCTCTACGCGATGCCGCAGTGGCCATCGGCAACAACGACACGGTGCTGGTCAACAGCGAAACCGCCAGCGGCAACCTGCACCAGAGCCATGTCCTGGCCGGCGGCACGGCGGTCACCGACGACGGCACGTTGAGCGGCGGGTTCAACAGCGCCGGCACCGCCTTGTCGCCGGATGGGCACACCGCCACGGGCGTCAGCGAAACCACCGGCGAAGTTGCCGATGCCGATAGGCAGGCCCTGTAGCTCAACAATGCCGGCTCCGACCCGACCAACGGTCGTCAGAACTGTCATTTCTGACAGTAGCCGCCCAGGCGCTTCGGGTTCAGGCTGTTCCGACAGGCATGGAGCCTGGAGAGAGCACCATGAACGCCCTGATGTCCCATGACCTGGGCAGGCTCGCCGTCGACTGGCTGGTCGACGCCGGCCGCCTGAAGCCCGCCGATCTCGACCGGGCCCAGCAGCTGCAGGATGGCGGTGCACGACAGGATTCGACCGAGTTGCTGACGCGCCTGGGCCTGGTTTCGGAACAGGACCTCGCCCAAGCCTGGTCGACCCTGCTCGGCGCGCCCCTGCTGGCGCTGGCGAGTGCGCCCGATCTGCTGGAAAACCCGCCCGAGCTGGCACCACGCTTTCTCAAACAGCATTGCCTGGTGCCGCTGTCGGCCCCCGACAGCGAGTTGCACGTGCTGATCGCCAACCCGAACCAACCCCACGCCCTGCACGCGCTGGAGTACGCCTGCCAATGCCCGGTGCGCCTGTCCATCGGCCTGCGCAGCGATATCGAGCAACTGATCGAGCGCTACTACGGCCAGGGCCGCACGGCGATGGGCACGCTGATCGAGAACCTGGAAGACGACAACGGCAACCAGAAGACCGATATCGAACACCTCAAGGACCTCGCTTCGGAAGCGCCGGTGATTCGCCTGGTCAACCTGCTGCTGCAACGGGCGGTGGAGCAGCGCGCGTCGGATATTCATATCGAACCCTTCGAGAACCAGCTCAATGTCCGTTACCGGGTCGATGGCGTGCTGCACCTGGCCGAAGCCCCACCCGTGAGCTCCTCGGCGGCGGTGATCTCGCGGATCAAGATCATGGCGCGCCTGGATATCGCCGAACGCCGCCTGCCCCAGGACGGCCGGATCATGCTGCGGGTGCAGGGCAAGGAACTCGACCTGCGGGTCTCCACCGTGCCCACCAGCTTTGGCGAGTCGGTGGTCATGCGCCTGCTCGACCGCCAGACCCTGTCCTTCGACTTCCCCAGCCTGGGCTTCGACGGCGCCCGCCTCGAAGCCTTTCTCGACGTGCTCGAACGCCCCCACGGCATCCTGCTGGTCACCGGCCCGACCGGCTCGGGCAAGACCACCACGCTGTACACCGCCCTCGCCCGGCTGAACACCGCCGAACGCAAGATCATCACCGTCGAGGACCCGGTGGAATACCAGTTGGAGGGGATCAACCAGATCCAGGTCAAGCCGGCCATCGGCCTGGACTTCGCCGAGGTGCTGCGCTCCATCGTGCGCCAGGACCCGGACGTGATCATGATCGGTGAGATGCGCGACCTGGAAACCTGCCGGATCGCCATCCAGTCCTCGCTGACCGGTCACCTGGTGCTCTCGACCCTGCACACCAACAGCGCCGCCGCGAGCATCACCCGCCTGCTGGACATGGGGGTCGAGAGCTACCTGATCGCCTCGACGGTCAACGGCATTCTCGCCCAGCGCCTGGTGCGCCGGCTGGCCCCGGAATGGCGGGAAAGCTTCGAGGCGCCGGCGGAACTGGTGACCGAGCACCAACTGCAGCGGTTTACCGACGAACGCCCGATCCGCCTCTACCGCCCACGGCCGAATGCCCCCGGCAACGGTTATCGCGGACGCAGCGCCCTCAGCGAGCTGCTGGTGATGAACGAGACCCTGCGCTCGCTGCTGATGCGCCATGCCGACGCCGCGACACTGGAGCAGGCCGCCCGGGCCAACGGCCTGCGTACCCTCTACGAAGACGGCTTGCGCCAGGCCCTGGCCGGGATCACCAGCCTGGAAGAGGTGCTGCGCGTCACGCGCGGCGATTGAGCATGGAACATTATCGTTATCGCGCCCTGGACCCCACCGGCAGTACCGTCAGCGGCGCCCTCGACGCCGAGGGCGAGGACGGCGCCGCCAGCCAGTTGCAGGAACGCGGCCTGCTGGTGTTGCAGATCGAACCGGCAGCGGCCGGCAGCACACCGGGCGGCAGTTGGTTCAATCGCCCGCCGCTGAATGCCGATGAATTGGAGCGCTTCACCCAGCAACTCGCCACCTTGCTCGACGCCGGCCAACCGTTGGAGCGGGCCTTGAACACCCTGGTCCGTCAGCCGGGCAAACCCCAGGCCAAACGCCTGCTCGAACGCATCCGCGACCGGGTCAAGGGTGGCCAACCGTTGTCGGCGGCGATGGCCCTGGAAGGCCCGCCGTTCACGCCGTTGTACCTCAGCCTGGTGCGCGCCGGGGAAGCCGGCGGCGCCCTGGGCGAAACCCTCGGGCAACTGGCGGCCTACCTGGAACGGGCGCAGAAAGTCCGTGGCGAAGTGGTCAATGCACTGATCTACCCGGCTTTCCTGCTGGTCGGCGTGCTCGGCTCGCTGGTCCTGCTGCTGGCCTATGTGGTGCCGCAATTCGTGCCGATCTTCAGCGGCCTCGGCGTGCCCGTGCCGCTGATCACCGAAGCGATCCTTGCCCTCGGCCAGTTCCTCGGCAACTACATCCTCTACCTGCTTGCGGCCATGGCCGTGCTGGTCGGCTGGCTGGCCCGGCGCCTGCGCACGCCGCAAGGCCGTCGGCAATGGGATCGCCTGATGTTGCGCGCCCGGGTGATCGGGCCATTGCTGCTGCGCCTGGAAACCGCCCGCCTGGCCCATACCCTCGGCACCCTGCTGAGCCAGGGCGTGGCGCTGATCAGCGCCTTCGATATCGCCCGCCAGGTCTGCCGCAACCAGGTGGTCCGCGACGCGGTGGACCAGACCATCGTCCGGGTCAAGGACGGCAGCCGGCTGTCGGCGGCCATGGAAACCACCGCGACCTTTCCGGAACTGGCATTGCAGATGATCCAGGTCGGCGAGGAGTCCGGGCAACTCGACCGCCTGCTGCTCAAGGTCGCGAGCATTTTCGACGCCGAGGCCAGGCGCCATATCGACCGCCTGCTCGCCGCCCTGGTGCCCTCCCTGACCCTGGTGATGGCCGCCCTGGTCGGACTGATCATGCTGGCCATCATGCTGCCGCTGATGAGCCTGACCAATAACCTCTGAAAGGAAGCCGCCATGACCGCCAGTCGCTCACCGCGTTACCGCCACCAAGGTTTCACCCTGCTGGAAATGCTCGCGGTGATCGTCCTTCTCGGCGTGATCGCGACCATTGTGGTGCGCCAGATCGGGGCCAATGTCGACAAGGGCAAGTACGGCGCCGGCAAGGCGCAACTGGCCAGCCTGTCGATGAAGATCGAGGGTTATGCCCTGGAGGTCGGGACCCCGCCCAGGGACCTGGTCGACCTGACCACCGCCCCCGCCAATGTGCACAACTGGAACGGCCCCTACGCCAAACCCAGCGACCTGCTGGACCCTTACGGCCACCCCTTCGGCTATCGCTATCCCGGCGCCCACGGGTCCTTCGACCTGATCTTCTACGGCAAGGACGGGCAACCCGGCGGCGACGGCTACAACACCGATGTGGGCAACTGGGAATAGCCATGGCCAAGCCACACGCTGCCCGGGCGTTCACCTTGCTGGAAATGCTGGTGGTGATCCTGATCATCTCCGTTGGCGCCAGCCTGCTCGCCCATAGCGTCGCCGGCGGCCTGGAAAACGCCCGTGACCGCCAAGCCAAGCGCGAGCTGAGCCTGGCGTTGCGTAATGTGCGCAGCCAGGCGGTGCTGACCAGCCAGCCGACCGCCCTGCACTTCGACCTGATCCGCAACAGCTATCGGGTCGCGGGCCAGGCCGAGCATCTCCTGCCCGCCGGCATGCACCTGCGCCTGACCACCGCCGCCGAGCTGTCATCGGCCCGCGAGGGGGTGATCGAGTTCTATCCCGACGGCGGTTCCAGTGGCGGCAATGTCTATCTGGAACACGGCCCGAGCCATTGGCGGGTGGATGTCGCCTGGCTGACCGGCAAGGTCAGTTGGCAGGACGGTGCCGGCCCATGAAAACACCGAACCAAGGCGGCTTCACCCTTCTGGAAATGCTCGCGGCGGTGGTCCTGCTGAGTATCGGTTTCGCCGTCTACCTGAATGCCATGGCCAGCACGACCCAGGCCCTGCTGCGCGACGAACAGAGCACGCGCATGGCGCTGCTGGCCAAGACCCTGTTCGACGATCAGAGCCGCAAGCTGCTCAAGCCAGGACACTGGCAGGGCAACCTGGCCCAGGTGCAATGGCAACTGACCGCCAGCGCGCAGCCTGCCACCCCGCAACCGGGCACCCCACAGGTGGACCGCTACCGACTGGAACTGGTGCTGGAACAGGGCAGCCGCCAGGAACGCTTCGTCACCTGGCGCGCCCAGGGCGCCACGCCAGGAATCATGCCGGGAGCCACGCCATGAAATCGCGGCTGCGGGGGTTCACCTTGCTCGAAGTGCTGGTTGCCCTGAGCCTGCTCGGGCTGTTGATGGTGCTGATCGCCTCGGCCCTGACCGCCAGCAACCGCACCCAGGAACTCGGCGAACGCTATTCCAACCGCCTGGACGAAGTCCGCTCGGCCCAGGACTTCCTCAGGAGCGCCGCGCAACAGGCCTATCCGGCGGTGTTTCGACGGGACGCGAACAACAACGCCGAGGTGTTCGACGGCGAAACACAACAGATGCGCTTCGTCGCCCCGCTGCCCGCGCGACTTGCTGGCGGCCTGCAACTGCACGTGTTCTCCCTGGTGGACAACCGCCGCGGTTCCAAGGACCTGCAAGTGGCGTTCTTCCAGTTCGACTCCCAGGGCCTGCATGCCTGGGGCGAACCGCAGATCCTGCTGCCCGACCTGGACAACTGGCAATTGAGCTACCGTGGCCTGGACCCACGTTCTCAGCCCACCGACTGGCTGCCCCGCTGGCCCTGGCCGGAGCGCCTGCCACTGGCGATACGCGTCCAGTTGCAGGCCCACGGCCCCATTCCCTGGCCGCCGCTGGTGGTCGTCATCCGCTTGAGCCTGGGCCTCGATGAAGCCCAGGTCTCGCGATGAACGGCCAACGCGGGGCCGCCCTGGTCCTGGCGCTCTGGGCCTTGGCGCTGTTGAGCCTGATAATGGCCGTGGTGGTCGGCACGGTGCGCCTGGAAAACCGCCAGAGCGCCTATGCACTGCAACACGCCCGCGCCCTGCTCGCCGCCGAGTCCGGCCTGGCGCTGGTGGTGCAGAGCCTGGTGGCCAAAGTGCCGGGGATGATCGCCGACGGCCGCACCTACCACCTGACCCTCGAAGACGCGCAACTGACCGTCGAACTGCGCAGCGAACGCGGCAAGCTCGACCTCAATCAGGTCACCCCCGAAGCGTTCGACCAGGTACTGGGTTACCTGGGCGCCAGCCCCGCCCAGGGCCGCAAACTGACCCAGGAGCTGCTGGCTCGCCGCAGCGGCAACGACCCGCTACGAACCATCGAGCAACTGCAGGGGTTCTCTGCCATGGACCGGGCGCTCTATGGGCAACTGGCGCCGAACCTGACGCTCTGGACCGGCCTGCCCCAGCCGGACCCGACCTATGCCACCGCTCCCTTGCAGGCCGCGCTCAAGCTGCCGGCGCCCGTGGCCGAAAGCCCGGCCGGCCCGATCTACAGCGCCCAGATACAGGCCATGCTGGTGGCGCCTTTTACCGCCAACCTGAACGTGACTTTCCTCCTCAACCCACAGGCCGAGGGCACGCAACTCTATCGCGTGCTGCGGTGGCAGGAATGAAGACACTCCAAAGGCCCTGGCTTGGCCCACTGCAAACCACCACCACACGGCTGGCGCAGCGTTGGCAAGCCTCCCGACTGCCGGTGTTCCTGCGCTGGTGGCGCCGGGAGCTGATTGCCTGCCTGCCCCGGCGCTGGCGCGAGCGCCTGGAATCGTCGAATCAGGAGCACCTGCTGCACTGGCACGAAGGCGCCCTGCATCACGCCGCCGAATACGCCGACTCGGCTGCGACGGCACCGGCCCAACGCCAGGTCTTGCTGCTACCTAGCGAACAGGTCCTGCTCAGCCGCGTGCAACTACCCCTCGCCGCCGCCGCCCAGGCCCATGCGGCGCTGGCCTTCGAGATGGACAAGTACACGCCGTTCAAGGCCGCCCAGGTCTATTTCGATACCCTTCGCGACCCGCGCGAAGACCGCACCCGGCCGGTGTTCGAACTGACCCTGGTGGTCGCCCTGCGCGAACGGATCGACGCGATCCTCGATGAGGCGGCGCGCAACGGCCTGCGCATCGATGCCATCGACGCGCTGGATCGCAACGGCGCACGCCTGCACGTCAACCTGCTGCCCGCCCGGCGCCGTCCCCAGGAGCGGCATCCGGCCCGACGACTGCGGCTCAGGCTGATATGGCTCGGTGCAGGCCTGCTGCTGCTCGCCATGCTGATGTGGGTGCATAACCGCCAGCAAGCCCTGGACGCCATGAACGCCGAGGTCGCCGCGCTACGCAACGACACCCGGCAGATCCAGGGGCTGCGCCAGCAGCTCAACGACCTGCTCGACACCGGGCGCTACGTGCAAACGCAAAAGACCCTGGCACTGTCCAGGACTGCGCTGCTGCAGGAACTGACCGCCTGCATTCCTGGCGACACCTGGCTGGAACAGTTGGATCTCGATGCCCAGGGCACCCTGACCCTCAGCGCGCAAAGCAGCCAGGCCAGTGACCTGATCGGCAAAATGAAGACCTGCACGGACCTGCGCAACCTGCAGTTCCAGGGGGTGATCCAAGCCGACGCCGGCACCGGCCAGGACCGACTCAACCTGACTGCCCACCTGGGTTCCCGGGAGGAGCGCCATGCCCTTGCGCCTGACACGCCGTGACCAACGCGGGGCGGCCCTGCTATTGGCCGCGCTGGGGCTGATTGCGGCCTACTTTATCGGTATCCATTGGTGGTTCACCGCGCCCTTGCAGTCCATCAGCGAGGACATGGACACCCTTCGTGCCCAGCGCCAACGTTACCAGGCCCTGGAGCTCCAGCGTCCCATCCTCGAAGCGCAACTGGCACAAGCCCGCAACGCGCCGAGCAGCAACGACAGCCTGCTGCCGGACGCCGATACCGGCGCGGCCACCGCCCAGCTGATGCAACGGGTGGCGACACAACTCCAGGCCCTGGCCCCCGAGGGCGGGGACTGCAGCATGACCAATCGCATGCCGATCCCGGTCGTCGACAGCGCGCCGTACCGCCAGGTCAAGGTCAGCATCAACCTCGACTGTGCCATCGAACCCCTGGCGAATCTGCTCTATGAGCTGGAACACCAGCCGGTGGCGCTGTTTGTCGAAGCCCTGAGTATTCGTCGCAACCCGGTGCCGGCCCCCGATGCCAATCACCGCCTGGCGGTGCAGCTGCAAATCGGCGCCTACCTGAACAACCCGCCGGAGAAGGATCCCCCGGTCAGTAAAGGGGAGCCAAAAACATGAAAAACCCGGGCAGGCCGACGTTTTGGCTGAGCGCCTGCGTGGTATCGCTGGCGGTCCTCTGTCTCGCCCTGTTCGAGGGCCTGGGCGCGGGCATCGAGTGGTACCCCGACCAGGTTCATAGCCTGCCAACCTCGTCTGTCACACCGACCACGGTGCAAGCCCCCCCGGCGCTGGCGGCCTATGCCGAGATCTGGGAGCGCTCGCTGTTCAACCGTGACCGCAAGCCCGACCCGGTGAGCAGAAACGAACACGACACGCAATCGCTCGCCGGATTTTCCCTGAATGGCATTGCCGTTTCCCCGGCGTTGCGCAAGGCGCTGTTCAAGACCCGGGAGGGCAAGAACCTGAGCGTCGCGGAAGGCGAAACCCTGCCCAATGGCTGGCGGATCGAACGGATCACCGCGCAAACCGTGTCCCTGAGCTTCAAGTCCACCCAGCAGGAACTGAGCCTTCCCGTTTTGAAACTGCCGGCCAGCGCCGTGCATTAAGACCACCTCGGTGCCCCGCACCGCAGGTGCCGTAAGGGCCGCACAAGGATGAACCACTGTGATCGAACGTGCCGTCTACCCCTGCCTCATCAGTTTCATCCTGCTCTCGGGCTGCATCGCGCCGGCGAACAATGATGAAGTGCATGACGACCAACTGCTGCGCGACGGCCTGTCCGGCACCGGGCCGGATCGCCCGCCCCTGGCGCCGACCGTGCCCCGCGCTGGCGTTGCGGCCACGCCACTGGCGGCAACGACCTCGGGGTCACAGATCATCCGCGGCAGCCAGAGCCTGGTGGCACGTGGCGGCACACCGCTGAAGCCGCCGACGACGTCCCAGGGCAATGACGGCACGATATTCAATTTTGCCGGCGTGCCGATCCAGGCGGTGATCAATACCATCCTCGGCGATGTACTCAAGGAGAACTACAGCATCGGCCAGGGCGTGACCGGCGAGGTGACCTTCTCGACCTCCAAGCCGGTGGACAAGGCCCAGGCGTTTGCCATTCTCGAAACCCTGCTGTCCTGGACCAACAACGCGATCATCCGCCAGGGCGAGCGCTACCTGATTCTCCCGGCCAACCAGGCGGTCGCCGGCCAGCTCACGCCCCGGCAGTCGATTCCGGAACCGGGCAGCGGCCTGACCGCGCGCTTTTTTGTGCTGGAGTACATTTCGCCGCTGGAAATGCAGAAACTGCTCAAGCCCTTTGCCCGGGAGAGTGCCTTCCTCGCTGTCGACACCTCGCGCAACGTGCTGGTGATGGCCGGCACGCCGGATGAACTGAACAACTACCAGCAGACCATCAACACCTTCGACGTCAACTGGCTCAAGGGCATGTCCATCGGGGTGTTCGGCCTCAAGCGCGCCAATGTCAGCCAATTGATGCCGGAGCTTGAGCGACTGTTCGGTGCCCAGAGCGGTACGCCGCTGGCCGGCATGCTGCGTTTTCTGCCCATCGAGCGGACCAATGCGATTGTCGCCATCTCGCCGCAGCCGGAGTACCTGAATGATGTACGCCGCTGGATCGACACCATCGACCAGGGCGGCGGCGACGAACCGCAGATGTATGTGTATGACGTGCGCAACATGAAGGCCACCGACCTGGCCCGTTACCTGCGCCAGATCTACAGCGACGAAGCGGTCACCGAAGAAGGCGCGGCCCAGGTCGCGCCGGGGCTGCGTACCGTGACCCTGAACAGCAACGGTTTCGGCAGTGGTTTGGGCAACGGCCTGGGCAGCACCGCCGGCAGCAGCGCGGGGTTGTCCGGCGGCACCGGCAACGGCCAGGGCCTGCCACCGCCCGTCAGCAGCACGGCGGGCACCTCGCCGGAAAAGACCAACGACTTGCAACTCGCCCCGCCCGGCCAGGCGAATGCCGCGCACGCGCCGATCAATGCCAACAACCCGACCAACTCGGTGCGCATCACCGCGCAGAAAAGCAGCAACCAACTGCTGGTGCGCAGCCGGCCGACCCAATGGGCCGAGATCCAGTCGGCGATCCAACGGCTCGACAACCCGCCCCTGCAGGTGCAGATCGAAACCCGGATTCTCGAAGTCGGCCTGACCGGCTCGCTGAATCTCGGCGTGCAGTGGTACCTGGGGCGCCTGGCCGGCAACTCGACGACCGCCGGCATCGCCAACGCCTCCGGCAGCCAGGGCGCCCTGGGCCAGGGTGGCGCGGGCCTCGGCGCCACGGATTCGTTGTTCTACTCGTTTGTCAGCAACAACCTGCAAGTGGCCCTGCATGCCCTGGAAACCAACGGCAATACCCGGGTGCTGTCGGCGCCCTCGCTGGTGGTGATGAACAACGAACAGGCGCAGATCCAGGTCGGCGACAACATTCCGATCAACCAGACCACCATCAACACCAGTACCACCACCATCAGCACCAGCTCGGTGCAGTACATCCAGACCGGGGTGATCCTCGATGTCATCCCGCGGATCAATCCCGGCGGCCTGGTGTACATGGAGATCCAGCAACAGGTCAGCGATGCCAGCACCACCGTCGATGCCAACGGCAACCCGACCATCTCGACCCGCGCGGTCTCGACCCAGGTGGCGGTGCAAAGCGGGCAGACCATCCTGCTCGGCGGCCTGATCAAGCAGAACCAAAGCGCCACCGACAACAGCGTCCCTTATCTCGGTAAGATCCCCGGCCTGCAATGGCTGTTCGGCAATACCCAGCGCCAGCACGGCCGCTCGGAACTGATCGTGCTGATCACCCCGCGGGTGATCACCGGCAACAGCGAGGCCCGGCAGGTCACCGACGAGTACCGCCAACAGTTGCAGTTGATGAAACCCCTGGAGACTCGCCCCGGGAACGCCGCCCATGCAAAGAAATGACACTTTTCCAGCACTTGCAGACCCAGCGGCACTACACTTTGCGAAAAGAGCCGAAGCCGCCACGTCAACCGGACACAGGAAGTACGCAATGATGCGATGGAGCCGATATAGAAGTGCGGCGCTGGTGACCCTGTTTGCCATTCTGGTCAGCCTCCTGGCGTTCCTGCTGATCAAGGCCTTTTCCCGGGAAACCTCCACCTATTTCGAGTCCCGCGACCTGCTCCGGCAGCTCAAGCAGCTGGATGCCAGGCTCGACGCGAAGATTCTCAAGACCCGCATCAGCGACGAATACAATTACAATCTGCTGGCCATCCCCATCGCCGATTCCAGCCGACGCTGGGACCAGTTGGTCGCGCAGAACAGCTCCCTGGACAACTCCAGCATCTGGCAGGCGCGCAAGAAGGCCTACCTCGACGCCACGGCGGAAAAGAACAAGCTGATCGAGCAGTTCCAGGCCCACAACACCGCCTTGCGCGATGACCTGGAAACCCTGTCGGCGATCGAAGACACCGTCCAGACCGACCTGGAACCCTTCAGCGCCGAACACCCGGTGGAAACCCTGAGCGTGCTCTACAGCGCCTCGAAGCTGACCTTGAGCGCCCTGGAATATGCGCAGCACGTGTCCAATGGCAAAGCCGACAAGATCGAACGGCAGATCCAGCACCTGGCGGCACAAAAGACCAGCCTGCCAGCGGCCCTGGGCCCGTCCATCGACAAGCTGATCGCCCAGGCCAATGTGGTGGTCAGCGAACAACCCCAGGTCAATGACCTGCTGGACCGCATCGGCTTTATCCCGGTGGCCGCCAGCCTCGACGGCATCAACGAACTGTTGAATGAAATCCAGCGCCGCGCCGAGCTCCAGGACCGCCAGTACCTGATCTATCTCAGCGTGTGCGCGGCGCTGATGGCCGTGCTGGTGTTCTACCTGATCATTCGCCAGTTGCGCAGCTATGCGCTGATCAATCAGATGAACAGCGCCTTGCAGCTGTCCAACGACCGCCTCGAACAGCGTGTCGAAGAACGCACCCGCGAACTCAAGGAAGCCCAGAGCGAGCTGATGGACGCCGCGCGCACGGCCGGCATGGCGGAAATCGCGACCAACGTCCTGCATAACGTCGGCAACGTGCTCAACAGCGTGAACATCTCCGCCGATCTGGTGACCCGCAAGATCCGCTCCAGCAAGGCCCAGGGGCTGACCAAGGCGGTACAGTTGATGAACGAGCACGCCGACGACCTGGGGGACTTTGTCAGCCGTGACGAAAAAGGCAAGCTGCTGCCGGCCTACCTCAACCAGCTGGCCGCGGCCGTCGCCACCGAGCAGACCGAGATCATCCAGGAACTGGCGCAACTGAGTAAAAGCGTCGACCACATCAAGGAAATCGTCGCCACCCAGCAATCCTATGCCGGCGCGGCCAAGCTGCTGGAAGCGGTGAACATCACCGACCTGTTCGAAGATGCCCTGCGCATGAACTCGGGGGCCCTGAACCGGCACAAGGTCACGGTGCTCAAGGACTACCACCCGGTCCCGACCTTTCTCGGCGACAAGCACCGGCTGCTGCTGATCCTGATCAACCTGATCAGCAACGCCAAGTACGCGGTGTCGGACCTGACCAACCGCGACCGGGACATCACCCTGGGCGTGCGGGTGGTCGACGGCAAGACCCTGCGCATCAGCGTCAAGGATGAAGGCGAAGGCATTGCGCCGGAAAACCTCGCGCGGATCTTCACCCATGGTTTCACCACCCGCAAGGACGGTCACGGCTTCGGCCTGCACAGCTGCGCCCTGGCGGCGCTCGAGATGGACGGCCGCCTCTACGTGCACAGTGACGGTCCGGGCAGGGGCGCCCTGTTCACTCTGGATATCCCCCTGCAAACCATCCATATGCAAGACGAGCATCCTGCGGCGAACGCCTCCCCCGCCTCGGTATATTCGAATATTCATCAATGAGAGAGAGCCATCCGCCAGCACTCGCTTTACACTTTGTCCCCGCCCTTCTTCACCCAAAGATCCGTCCCTGATGACCGAAAACTTCGAAGTCCCAAGCCCTCACGAAAAACACGTCGAACACACCACCGAACACGCCCATGCCCGTGGAGACGGCTTTGCCAGCCGGATCGCGGTGATGACCGCGATCATGGCCACGATTGGCGCCATGCTCAGCTACCAGGCGGGCTCCACGGAAAGCGAAGCGGCGATGGACAAGAACAACGCCGCGATCCTCAAGACCGAAGCCGCCAACCAGTGGAACTACTACCAGGCCAAGTCCAGCCGGCAGAACCTCTCGGAGATGGCCAGCCATATCCCGGGCCTGGACGCCGCGCATTACACCGCCGAGGTCGAGCGCTACAAGAAGGAAAAGGAAGTCGTGCGGCAGAATGCCGAAGGCCTGGAAGCCAAGAGTCGCGAGTGGGATGACAAATCCGAGCAGGTCCTGCACCAGCACCATCGCTGGGCCCAGGCGATGACGGCGATCCAGATTGCCATTTCGCTGGCGGCGATCACCTTGCTGACCCGCAAGGAATGGCTCAAGCGCCTGGCCTACACCGCGGCGGGTATCAGCGTGGTGCTCGGCGGCCTGGCCGCGTTGCATATCTGAAACGATAACGCCCGACCTCAGTCAACCCGGTACCGGCCGGGCTGACTGATGGAACCCTGTGACCGCGGCTTACGCCTTGGTGCTGATGGTTTCGCCGATCGGCTGACCGCTGCCGTTGGAAACGGCTTTCGGTGCCGCAGTGGCCGTGGTGGTGTGATGCTGGTGCTGGTGCTTTTGCACCAACTTCTGCGCTACGCGGTCACCATGGCTGGCTTCCTGGGCGGTTTGTGCTGCGGTTTCGGTCGCTTCCTTCAAGGCATCGGCGACGACGCTGGCGGTGGTGGTGGTGGCAGTAGTGGAAGTTTTCTGTGCAGGTGTCGGGGTCGCCTGGGACTGACCGGCAATACGCACAGAGACTGGATTTGCAGCTGGAATTGCGCCGATGGACATCGGACTCTCCTTAAGTTGGGATCAGTAGACGTGCCCGGCCATGACTTGGACTGGAGCACGGTTCACTACTTACTGTCTCGACCCTTCAAACTGGCCCGCCTGCGAAACAACCGGAGGCAAGGGAGAGATTGATCCTCGGCATGTACCCGATCCGTTACGGTCAGGTGAAAACTTCGGATATCCCGGATCTGCGAGGGGTTCGCAGTCAGGTACAAACAGGCCTGCACACCGCGGAACCTCTGGGAGCCGGCTTGCCGGCGATGGCGTCCGAATGGACAGCGCAAGGCTCAAGGGCCTCATCGCTGGCAAGCCAGCTCCTACAGGGGTTGCGTTATCAGATCTCGCCTTCCACGTCTTCCAGGCTGAAGGTTTCGGTGGTGTCGTTGTAGGAGAAGATCTCGGCGTAGCGGCCCCAGCTGATCACGCTTTCCAGGGTCTGCTCGACGAAGTCTTCGCTGAGGGAGTCTTCCAGTTCCTGTTCGAAACGCACCCGCGGCGCCCAGTGCCCGTTACGCTCCTGCAACACCTGGCGAATCCGCGCCGCCAGGGGCACGGTGCGCAGCAGGTGCTCGGCAAACATCACCTTGCGTTCCTGGGTGCCGTCTTCGGCAAAGCGCTTGCCCGAGTCGGTCAGCTTGATATCGGCCCCGCGCAGTTCGGCAAAACCCAGGTGCTCGAGCATCTCGGCCACCGGAAACAGGTCATCGACTTCCAGCAGCAAGCGCTCGGCGACGTTCGGCAAACCGGCATGGCCATGGTACGGCTCGGCCGCCAGGGCTTCGATCAGACCGGCCATCAGGTTGGTCGGCACTTCCGGCAGGCGGCTGCCCAGTTGCAGCTCAGCCTTGCCGGTGCGTTCGTCGGCACTGCGACGGTTGGTCATCAGCGCGTAGATATCGTCGACCATCTTGCGGAAGATCGGATCCAGACGGTTGCGCGGGTGGGCGAACGGCACCTTGATCTGCGCCACGACGCGCCCCGGGTTGGACGACAGCACCAGGATGCGGTCGCACATCAGCACCGCTTCCTCGATGTTGTGGGTCACGATCAGGATCGACTTGATCGGCAACTGCCCGCCGCTCCACAACTCCAGCAGGTCGGTCCGCAGGTTTTCCGCGGTGAGCACGTCGAGGGCGGAAAACGGCTCGTCCATCAGCAGCAGGGTCGGGTTGACCACCAGGCCGCGGGCAAAACCCACGCGCTGGCGCATGCCACCGGACAGCTCACGCGGATAGGCGTTCTCGAAACCGTCGAGACCGATCAGGTCGATGGCCGCCAGTGCGCGCTTGCGCGCTTCCTTGGGCTCGACCTGCAAGGCCTGCAAGCCGGCTTCAACGTTTTCCAGCACGGTCAGCCAGGGAAACAGGGCGAAGGTCTGGAACACCATCGCCACGCCCTTGGCCGGACCGTCCAGGGCTTCGCCGTTGTACAGCACTTCGCCGGAAGTCGGCTGGATCAGGCCGGCAATGATCCGCAGCAAGGTCGACTTGCCGGAGCCCGAGCGCCCCAGCAGCCCGACAACTTCGCCTTCGTGCAGGTGCAGGTCGACTTCGCTGAGTACCTGACGCTCATCCTTGCCGTTGCCAAAGCCCTTGCTCACATTGGTGAGCGAGTAGATTTCGCGGGCGCTGCTGGTGTATTCGATATGACTGTTCATAAGAGCGGCTCGGATTAATTCAGACGAAGTTTGTTTTCGGCGATGGCGTACATCGGCCGCCAGAGCAGACGGTTGAAGGCCACCACAAAGACCGACATGACCACGACGCCCAGGGTGATTTTCGGAAAGTCGCCAGCGGCCGTGGTCTGGGCGATATAAGCCCCCAGGCCATGGGCCACGACCTTGTCCTGGCCCCAGGAAACGAACTCGGAAACGATACTGGCGTTCCACGCGCCACCGGAAGCGGTGATCGCACCGGTCACGTAATACGGGAAGATCCCCGGCAACATGACCTTGCGCCACCACTGCCAGCCACGGATATGGAAGTTCGCCGCGGCTTCACGGAAGTCATTGGGGAAGGCACTGGCGCCGGCAATCACGTTGAACAGGATGTACCACTGGGTCCCGAGCACGATCAGCGGGCTCAGCCAGATATCCGGGTTCAGGTTGTAGTGCAGGATCACAATGACGAACACCGGGAACAGCAGGTTCGCCGGGAACGCCGCGAGGAACTGCGCCAAGGGTTGGATCTTCTCGGCCAGGTGCGGACGCAGGCCGATCATCACCCCCAGCGGCACCCAGATCACCGAAGCCACGGCGATCAGCAAGGTCACCCGGACCAGGGTGATTGCCCCCAGGCCAATGACTTCGCCGACATCGGCGAGGGTCACTTCACTGCTGACATACATAGCAATGTGGTACAGCGCATAGGCCGCGAGCAAGGTGATGAACACACCCCAGACCCAATCAACCACCCGCGACGTCGAGGGGTTGGGTGCGCTGGCCCGGGACTTGACCCGGGGCAGGCTCAGGCGCAGATGGCCGATCCGGGTAAAGAAGCGTGAAATCGGCCGGATCAGACGCTGGATGACCCGGGTCCGCTGGATCAGGTTGAGCACCCAGGATTCCGGCGCGCCGCCCTGGGCCGCGGTGTCTTCCATGCGGAACTTGTCCGCCCAGGCCACCAGCGGACGGAACAGAAACTGGTCGTAGACCAGGATCACCACCACCATCGCCAGGATCACATAACCCACGGCGGTGAGGTCACGCTGTTCGATGGCGGTGGCCAGGTAGGAACCGATGCCCGGCAGGGTGATGGTCTTGTCGCCGACGGTAATCGCCTCCGACGCCACCACGAAGAACCAGCCGCCGGACATGCTCATCATCATGTTCCAGATCAGCCCGGGCATGGCGAACGGCACGTCGAGCTTCCAGAACTTCTGCCAGCCGGACAGCTGCAGGCTCTCGGAGACTTCCGTCAGGTCCCGCGGCAGCATGCGCAGCGACTGATAGAAGCTGAACGTCATGTTCCAGGCCTGGCTGGTGAAGATCGCAAAGATCGCCGCGCACTCGGCGCCCAGCACCCGTCCCGGAAACAGCAGGAGAAAGAAGGTCACGGTGAACGAGATATAACCCAGCACCGGCACCGACTGGAGGATATCCAGCACCGGCACCAGCAGTTTCTCGGCGCGTTTGCTCTTGGCCGCCAGGGTCCCGTAGAGAAAGGTGAAGATCAACGCCGCGACCATCGCCGCGAGCATGCGCAGGGTGGTGCGTATGGCATATTCCGGCAAGTTGCCCGGATCAAGGGAAATCACCTGGGTCTGCAAGGTCGAGATCGGTGCCCAGGTTTCCCGCGCGCCGATCGAGAAAAACAGCAGGAAACCCACCACCAGCGGCAGCGCTATCAGGTCCCAGCGGTTAGGCAACAGGCGCCGCGTGCTGGCCGGGATGTAGTGGCGTAATACTTTATTCATCGTCAATGATTCCAGCAGCGTTCTGAAATACAGGCCCACGAACTTCAGGGTATGAACGCACGAAGCGCTACGGCGCCGGCAGTCTAAGCACAGCACATTCTGAAGAAGTGGTTGGAAAATCGTCGAGGCAAGGCCACGTACTGAACGCTACAGACTGGATACCGGGGCGACGGCTGCGCACCGGCGGTATCCCTTTGTAAATCCCGCTACGTGGCCTACCGAGAATGGGCAGGGTCCAAGTTCGAATCTCCTGGGGGTGGCGGTTGAAACGTGGGGGGTATGGCTCAGGGCGGAAGTATACATTTCAAAATGTTACAGATATGTATATTCCGCATAATTTGTCAGGTTAGCGTCAGGAATGCGCCCAACGCCGATGCAGGCCGCGCGCCAGGGCATCAAGCATAAAACCCAGCACGCCGATCAACAGCACCATGGCCATCAGCTCCGAATAGGCCAGGCGGTCACGGGTGTCGAGGATAAAGTAGCCGAGCCCGGCGCTGACCCCGAGCATTTCGCAGGGCACCAGCACGATCCAGAGAATCCCGATGGACAGCCGCACGCCGGTCAGCACATGGCCGAGCACACCAGGCAGGATGACCTGGCGCAGGGTTTCCCAGCGGGTCGCGCTGAGGCTGCGGCTCAGTTGCAGCCAGCGCGGGTCGAGCTGGCGCACCCCGGCCACGGTATTGAGCAGGATCGGCCAGACAGCGGCAAAGGCCAGCAGGAAATAGATCGGCTGGTCACCGACCCCCATCAGCATCACCACCACCGGCATCCAGGACAACGGCGAGATCATCCGCAGAAACTGGAACGCCGGGGTGGTCGCCGCCTCCAGGTGCCGATAGCTGCCAATCAGCAGCCCCAGCGGCACGCCGACCAACAGGGCCAGCAACAGCCCGATCAGAATGCGCTTGAGGCTGACCAGCACGTTTTCATAGAGCTCGGCACGGCCGAGCAGCTCCACCAGGCTGGTCAGTGTTGCTTCGGGCGAGAAGCGCGCCGACAGCCCGTCAGGGCTGCCGAACAGGTGCACGCCCAGCCACCAGAGCAGCAGCAGGCAGAACAACCCCGCCAGGCCCAGCCCCCAATGCAGGAGCGATGAGGAAGGCTTGCCGATCAAATGCCGAACTCCTCGCTGCGTTCAAAGCTGTCCGGCAAACCGAAGGCCTTGAGCCCGCCCACCGCCGCCAGGCTGTTGCGTACGAAGCGGTCGTCCACCAGATCACGGGCGGTCTGCTGCGGATCGAGGCCGGCGAGGAAACCCTTGTCGCCCTCGATCAGGGTGTTCTTCAGGCGCTTGACCAGTTCCTCGGTATAGCTGGGGAACGGGTACGGCTGGAAATCGATGCGCTGCTCGTCCCAGTTGCCGTGCTGGATCGCCCCGCTGGCCAGGTAGGCGTCACGATCGGCGGCATTGGGTACCAACACCCGATTGAGCACCTGCGGGGTGTGGGGGGTGTAGCGATTGGCGCCGTCCTTGGACAGCAACTTGGCCGCCTCGGCGCGGTTGTCACGTGTCCAGAGCTGAGCCTTGACGATGGCGTTGACCACCTTCTGCGACCACTCGGGCCGGTTGTTCAGGTCCTGCTCGTGCATGAACACCACGCAGCAGGCGTGATTGCGCCAGAGATCGCCGGTGAAGCGCTGTACCCGGCCGACCTTCAGTTCCTCGGCCAGGGCATTGAACGGTTCGGCGACGATATAGCCGGCGATGCGCTTGCTGGCCAGGGCCGGCGGCATGTCCGAGGGCGGCAGCACCACCAGGTTGACCTCGTTGGCGGCCAGCACGCTGCTGGCGGGCTTGCTCACCGGTTGCAGGCCGTTGTCGCGCAGCAGTTGCTGGACCACCACGTTGTGGATCGAGTACCAGAACGGAATCGCCACCGACTGCCCGCCCAGTTGTTTGACCTCGGTAATACCCGGCCCCACGGTCAGGCCCGAACCGCCGACATGGTTCCAGGCCACCACCTTGGCCGGCACCTTGCTGCCGTAGCGCGCCCAGACGGTCATCGGCGACAACAGGTGGATCACGTTGACCTGCCCGGAAATAAACGCCTCGATCACCTGGGCCCAACTGCGCAGCAGCACCGGGCGCTCGGCCTGGATGCCTTCGGCCTCGAACAGGCCGTTGTTATGGGCCACCAGCAACGGCGTGGCATCGGTGATCGGCAGGTAGCCGATGCGCACCGGCGCATTCGGCTCCGACGCGGCACGGGCCTGCAGGCTGTTGAGCAGCGGCAAGGCGCCGCCGGCGGTCAGCAAGGCGCTGAGTTTGAGGAAGTCACGACGTGTATGGGTGAAGTCATCCAGGCACATGAGCCATCTCCGACGTTTCGAGCAAAGAATGAGGGGGTGAGGGGCGGCTGGCCCGCCGAAGGGTCTTGAGAATCTCGATACGCAGGGCGCCCAGTTCCTCCACCAGCTCGGCACGCGGCTGAGGCAGGTCGATACGCCACTCGCCGAGGGTCCGCGCCGGGCTGTGGCCCAGTAGCAGGATCCGCTCGGAGAGCAGCAGGGCTTCATCAATGTCGTGGGTGATCAACACCGCCGCCGTGTTGTGCTCGGCGATCACCTTGAGCAGCAGTTGTTGCATATCGGCGCGGGTCACCTCATCCAGGGCGCCGAAAGGCTCGTCGAGAAACAAGACCTGCGGCTGGCGGGCCAGACAGCGGGCCAACGCCGTGCGCTGGGCCATGCCGCCGGACAACTGCGCCGGGTACTGGCCCCGGGCGTGTTGCAGGCCGACGGCGGCAATCGCGTGGTCGATCCGCGCCTTGCGCTCCTGGGCATCCAGGTGCGGCTGGCGGGCGAAGTCGAGGCCGAAGGCGACATTCTTTTCCAGGCTCAACCAGGGCAGCAGGCTGGGGTCCTGAAAGGCCACCGCCACCCGCGGGTGCGGGCCGTCCAGGGGGTCGCCGAGGAAATGCACGCGGCCTGCGTGAGCCGTCTGCAAACCGGCCAGGACCCGCAACAGGCTGGATTTACCGACGCCGCTGGGGCCGAGGATCGACACCACCTCGCCGGCTTGCAGTTGCAGGTCGAAACCTTCCAGCACCGTTTGCCAGCCCTGTTCGCGGGGATAACCGAGGCTGATCTGCCGGGCCTCCAGCAACGGCCCGCTCATGCCGCGGTATCCCGGGCCTGGCGTTGCAGCTCGGCGCGCAATTGCACCAGGCTCGGGGTGACGATCGGCACGAACGCCGACTCGCGCCAACGCCGGGCGAAGCCACTGCCGTATTCATTCAGATAGGCCTTGCCGCCGCTGGCCTGCAACTCCAGTTGCACCGCCTGGGCGACCGACTCGGCCAGGCCGATGCGGATCTGGAACAAGGCGCTCGGCTGGGCCAGGAAGCGCCCGTCGTGCAGACCGTTCTTGAGTTCCTCCACCGTTTGCTCAAGAGCGTGGCGCTGTTCCAGCAAGGGTTCGCGCAGAATCGAGCGGGTGTCTTGCAGATGGCCGTCCACTTCCTTCAGCGCCTGGCGCGCCAGGCCGATGGCCATGCCGCATTGCAGGCCGAGGAAAGCCGGGCGCACCGCCGGCAGAAAGACCCGGGCATCGTCGTGGAGCAACCAGTCGCGGCTGACTTCCACCCGCTTGAAGTCCAGGGCGGCGGTATTGCTCGACTGCAGGCCCATCAGTTGCAAGTCGTCCGAGCGTTGCAGACCACTCAGGGCATCCGGAATCGCCAGCACAAAGGGCGTACCGCCCTCCTCCCGCTCAATGGCAGCCGCCACCACAAAACCGCTTTTGCGCAGATTGGTCACCCAGTGCAGACGGCCATCCAGGCACCAGCCATCGCCTTGATCGCGGGCCCGCAGTTGCAGCGACTCGATGCCCGAGAGGAACTTCATGGCATTCGACAGTCCGGTGGCGCCGGCCAGTTCACCGCTGAGCAACGACGGCAGCAGATGCGCGCGCAATGCCGTGTTGGGACTGTGCAGCAGGTACTCGATAAAAGCCCGTTGGCCCCAGAACACAAAGGCCGCCGACAGGGAATGGCTGGCCACCTGGGCGATGCTTTCCACCGCATCGGCCACCGTGCCGCCGCTGCCGCCCTGGGCCTCTGGAACACCGATGCGCAGCACCTTGGCCGTCGCCAATCGGGAAATCACATCCTGTGGGTCGCACTGCCCCAGATCCAGAGCCTGGGCTTGTACGTCGAGCCATTGACTCAGTGCCGGATTGAGCATGTCGTTTTCTCCTTGAAGACAACGTCGAATAATAGCCGACGCCGATGAATCATTGATCTGTCGACTGCCAACGATATTTCGCCAGCTCAGGATTGAGCGGCGTGCGGGCAAAGACATTGGCGAAATTGCACAGTGTGGCCAGGCTTACCCCGAGGATCACTTCCAGGGCGTTGCCCTGGGTGTAGCCGGCGGCGAGGAACTCACTGAACACCGCGTCGCTGACATTGCCGCGGGTGGCGATCACTTCCCGGGCAAAAGCGGCGAGGACTTCGAGCTTTTCCTGGGGCAGTTCGTCCTGTCCGCGCAAGGCGTCGACCACTTCGGCCGGCAACTTGGCCTTGTTCAAGGCCACCGCCGTGTGCCCGGCAACGCAGAAGTCGCAACCGTGGGTGGTGGCGGCCACCAGTTGCACCACTTCGCGCTCGGCCAGGCTCAGCTCGGCCTTGCCATTGAATGCCGATACCGTAACGTAGGTTTCCAGCGCCGCCGGGGCATTGGCGAGGACGGCGAGCAGGTTGGGGATAAACCCGGAATTCTTCTGGGCGTTTTCCAGGAAAGGCTTGGCCGCTTCGGGAGCGCTTTGCAGTGTATGGAGAGTGACGCGCGACATGGAGTGGACTCCTGTTGTAGGGTGAGTCCGACAAGTCTGTTGGTTATAAGAATTCCTATCCATATTCAAAAGTAGCGATTCCTTGCTTCTGAGTGTTTCCATTAGATGATTTCGTCGAGTCCACTGGTTGATTGGTTATTAGAAAGCCTGGAACTGGATGCGAGCCTGTTCCATGTGGGCCGTTATTGCGGCGGCTGGCACGCCAGCACCCATGGCTTGGCGCGGGCGAGCTTCCACCTGATCGTGCAGGGTCACTGCTGGCTGCATATTGATGGGCAGCAAGAAAGCCTGCGGCTGGAGGCCGGGGATGCGGTGTTTTTGCTGCGGGATCTGGATTATCGCTTGTCGAGTGCTCAAAACAGCGTAGAGGCGCAACGCTTGCCGCGCCAGGCGATGACCGGGCTAGACAGCGCTGCGCAGGATGGCGTGGGGCTGGTGTGCGGGTTCTTTCATTTCAAGTCCGGGCTGTCGTCATTGATTATCGACGGGTTGCCGGACTGGATTGTGCTGCGGGCGGGCGATCCGTCGTTGAGCGCGGCGCGGGCCTTGTTCGAGTTGATCCTGGCCGAGTGCGAACGGCCACCGGTGCCCTCCTCGGCGCTGCTGGAACGCTTGAGTCATTTGTTGTTTCTGTATGTGCTGCGCCAGCAGGTGGCGGAGAACCGGAGCCTGGGTGGATTAGTGGCACTGGCCCGGCATCCGGGGTTTGCACCATTGCTGGAGCAGTTGATCGAACGGCCTGGGGAGAGTTGGTCGCTGGAGAGCATGGCGGCTTGTACCGGGATGTCGCGTTCGGCGTTTTTCAAGCGCTTCAACGAACTGGCCGGGCAGTCACCGGGGCAGGTGCTGCTGGCGTTGCGGATGCGCCATGCCAGTCAGTTGCTGCGGGCCAATAACACCGTGGAACAGGTGTGCGCGGCGGTGGGGTATCAGTCGATTGCGGCGTTTACCCGGGCGTTTGCCAAAGCGCTCGGGGTGCAGCCGGGGGCTTATCGGCGGCAGCATGAGGGGCGATAAGTCGCCATATCCGAGCGCGATATTGTGGCGAGCGGGCTTGCCCGCGCTCGGCTGCGAAGCAGTCGTAAAACCTGCCGTCGCGATTTGCCTGATACACCGCGATTACCGGTTTTTAGGGCCGCTTCGCGCCCCAGCGCGGGCAAGCCCGCTCGCCACAAATCTGCGCCAGATCTGAGATCGCTTTGGACAGCACCTGCCCTTGTCTGCGATCAGCGCGCGCCGCTGGTGAACTCATCCTCCAACACCGAATCCACCCGCCCCTGCGCCAGCTCGATCAGACGCACCACGCCCATCGCCACCTTGCGCTCAGGGCCAGTGAGATTATCGGCATGTTCGTAGGCGGTGGCCGCCGCTGACTCCAGAATCGAACTGGCGTCGACCAGGATTTCTTCACGACTTTCAGGTTCGGCGCTGATTTTGCGGGTTGAATTGGCGCCGCGTCGCTTCGAACTCGCGCCTGGCGGCAAATTGTAATGCGCCAACGCACGGTCGACGATGTGCGGATCGATGCTTTCGATGCTGGATGAAATCGGAGAGTTGGGCGTGATCTTGAGCATGTCTGAAACTCCTGGCGAACTATAAAAACACCCAGACAGAGGGCGCTGTACGTCCTAACAGAATTCCAGACTTGCACGTCTGCACCACCGATTTTGCGGTGACGGGGTGCAGGTTAGTCACCTATTCGGGCAGGGGCAACCGGGTAGATATTTCCAGGGATGTCCAATCAATGGAAAGCGAGCCGTCTTGCAAGATAGGCACAAGACAACCCAACCCTCACTGCAAACCATAGGAATAAACCCCAGCATCATTGCTGTTGTACCAGTTGCCCTTGGCCCAGATCACCCGGTCCTGCGCCCCTTGAAAACCGAGGATCCCCAGGTAACCGTCAACCGCCAGCCGTTGCCAGGAGTGCCCCCAGTCCTTGGAGTAGAACACCCCGTTCGCGGAGATTTGCGCATCCGACCACCAATAGAGCCAGCGTGGCGGCCGGTGTTCGCTTGAGGTGTTGATCAGCAGGCTGTTCTGCCCCACCCAGAAATTCTTCTCGCGCAACTGGCTGTCCGACGCCAACGGCGCGAACACACTCGGTAGCTCACCCATCGGCTTCCAGCTCAGCTTGGCGGTATCCAGCTCGGCCACCACATCTTGCCCATGCTCGCCCTGGTCGATCAGGCCCATCACCCGCGCGCTGCCATTCTCCACCAGTGCGTCGATAAACAGCCCCTCCTCGCGCTGCACAGCCCCGACCTGCCACTTCCCTGCTTTGCGCTGCAGTGGTGCCCGGGTCGTGACGTTGATCGCCAGGCTGCCGCTTTCACCGTCGGGATTGCTCCCCCAGAAACGCTGGGATACCCAGATAAACGCCCGTTGCGCATCCAACTGAGTGACATAGGTCTGGATTTCCCCATAAGCACCGGAGTCGCGCCATTCAGTAATGTCAGGCCGCTTGCCCTGGGCATACTCGGTAGACACCAGCAGCGACTCGGCCGCAAATATCGGGGTGCTGCTCGCGCCGCGATCAGCGGAGTAGAACACCCCGGTGGAGATGGCACCCGGCTTGTCTTCGCCGCTCTCGTTGTCGGTTCCGCTCGGGGTGCCCCAGGCCCAGACTTCATCCGGGCCATGAAAATAGGGCTTGAGGTTCCAGGCCAACTGCTCGGCCTTGGGGAACAGGCCTTTGCTCAACCAGGTCCAGCGCTTGCCTTGATCGTCGCTGCGAAAGATCACGGTCTGCCTGATCTCATCGCCGCTCGCGCCCGCGACTTCGGGGCGCTCAAGCCCGGTCAGCAGGAAAACACTGGCCCCATCCGGGCTGGCCACCAGGCAGGCGGCGTCGCTGACATGGGCCACCATTTGAAACTGGCCTTGAGCGTCCAGGCGCGAGATAAAGGAGGTTTCCTTGTCCCGGCCCGAGAGAAGGCCGGAGAAAGCCCCCGAGTCTTCCGGCGCCAGATCCTTATTCTCAACCGGCTTGCCATGGAGTACGGCATCCAGGTCCACCACGTCGGCGGTGGGCTGCAGCTGTTTCGCGTCCCCCTCCAGGCGCCCCACCAGCCAGGTGCCCTGCGGGGTCACCACCACACCGGTGCAGTACTGGGTCATCGCGCGCTGACGGGTGTCCTGCACGGCGCCGACCTGCTGCTTGTCCGGGCTGCTCCCGCCCCACTCCAGCTTGGCGCTGGTAATCACCCACATGTACCAGAGCCCGGCGCCGACCAGCAGCGCGACAAACAGTTTGGTGAACAACTTTGATCGAGGCATGAGGGGATCCGAATCCATGGAAAAGGCTGAGAAGCTTTTCGCATTTCTTTCACCGGGAGTAAATTTTTATTGCTTGCGAACACCGGGCCCCAGTCGAAAAAATGTCAGCGCTGTGACGCCGATTCCATTCATCACACCCGGAAAACGTGCCGCCGCAACGACAGGCCTTGTGGAAACGGGCCGCTATCCTCCACCCTTTCGCCAAGGACCCGGGAGTCAAAGGAATGCAGAGCATCCAGTTTCAAAGAATCATCGATCTGAGCCACGTCATTACGCCGTCCATCCCCCTTTGGCCCCACGACCCTCCCGTTGCCTTCAGTGAGGTGGCCTCACAGGCACAGGACGGTTACTACCTGCGCAGTTTCAGCATGGGCGAACACAGCGCAACCCATATGAATGCGCCCAATAGTTTTCACCCCGATGGCATCGGGATCGATGCCTACACCCCGGAGTCGCTGGTACGACCGGCCGTGGTAATCGATGTGCGGGCGCAGGCACAGGCCAATCCCGACTATGTGATCAGCCCTCAAGATATCGAGCGTTGGGAGCAGGCCCATGGTCGCATCGCCCAGGGCTGTGTCGTGCTCTTCCATACCGGGTGGCAAGCGCTGTGGAACGACCCCAAGCGCTTTTTCAATGAGGATGACCAAGGTGGCCTGCACTTCCCCGGGGTCGGCGCCGATGCGGCAAGGCTGCTGGTCGAAGAGCGTGAGGTCGCCGGGATCGGGATCGACACCCACGGGGTCGATCCTGGTCAGAACACGGCATTTGCCACCAACCACCAAGTCCTGGCGAAAAATGGAATCATTCTGGAGTGCCTGACTCATCTGGATCAATTGCCCGCCACCGGCACCACGCTGGTCATCGGGATCCTGAAACTCAAGGACGGATCCGGCTCCCCCGCCTCCGTGCTGGCCTTTGTGCCCTGATCTTGTCAGGGTTCGAGCGCCTGATCCCCCTACAAACAGCCCACGCCCTTCAGCGTTACTTCCACCGCCTGATCCAGCGGCGTATGCGGCTCGGCCCCCAGCACGCTCAACAGATAGGCATTATTCATCCGTACCGGCGTACGCCACAGGTAACGCATCTCCAGCATTTCCCGAAAGGTGGTCACCAACGGCGAGGCCAGTCCTACCAGCCACCAGGGAAAGCGCCGCAGCCTGGTCTGGCCGCCCGCGCGCTCGACCACGCGGCTGATAGCGGCTGCTATCTGGGTGCCGTCGGCGTCCCAGTAGCCCTCCATATGAAAGGTCGCGAAGGGAGGCAAGTCCCCTCGACGCACCACCAGTTCGACCATGGTCCGCGCCACGTCCGGCAGATAGGCCCACTGATGACCGACGCCCGGATCACTTGGCAGATTGATCACTTTCACTGCCTGCCCGGGCTTGATCATCCCCTGGGAAAACCAACTGTTACCAGCCTGCGGGCCGAAGAAGTCGCCCGACCGCACGACAATCGCTCGAACCCCGTCCCGCGTCGCATCCTGCAATCGCTGCTCAAGCTCGACGCGAATACGCCCCTTGCGCGTCAACGGACGTTGCACCGCCTGTTCATTCAATTCGGCAAAGGCATCCGGGCCGTAGTTGTAGACCGTGCCCGGCAACACGACGGTCGCCCCTTCAATACGCGCCGCCGCAATCGTATTGTCGATCATCGGCAGCACCTGCTCGGCCCAGTGCCGATAGCCCGGCGGGTTGACCCCATGCACGATCACGCTGCAACCCCGCGCCGCGCGCACCACGTCGTCACGGTTGAGGGCGTCGCCACGCAACCACTGGATACCGTCGCGCTGTTCGGCCGCCGTCGCCAAACCCCGCTTGAGTGCCTGCACCTGCCAGCCGCCGTCACGCAGTTGCCGCGCCACTTCGCCGCCAATGCCACCGCCGGCGCCCAGTACCAAAACCTTGTTGCTCTGTGCTGCCATGTCAATTCTCCAGGAAGGTAACGATGAACAGAGTCTGGGCCTGCCCCTTCAGGAAATAAATTGCCTAGCACAAGCTATCCGCCATACATTTATGCATGGACCAGATCATGAGTTGGGAGCTGTACCGAACCTTGCTTGCCGTGCTGACGGAGGGCTCGCTCTCGGGCGCCGCACGGGCGCTGGGCATTGCCCAACCCACCGTGGGCCGACATATCGCCGCGCTGGAAGCGTCATTCAAGCAACCGCTGTTCACCCGTTCGCAGACCGGCTTGCTGCCCACCGAGACCGCCCTGGCGCTACGCGGCTATGCCGAAGCCATGCAGCACACCGCCGCCGCACTGGAGCGTGCCGCCACTGGACAGGGTCAGACGGTGAACGGCACGGTGCGGATCTCCGCCAGTGAAATCATTGCCATCGAGGTGCTACCTCCGGCACTGGCACTGCTGCGCCAGGAGCATCCGCAACTCAAAATCGAGCTGCTGGCCACCGACAAGATGCATGACCTGCTGCAACGGGAGGCGGATATTGCAGTGCGCATGACCGCGCCGAAACAGGATCAGCTGATCGCCCGGCGTGTCGGCCAGGTGGAACTGGGGCTTTATGCACATGTGGACTATCTGCAACGACACGGCACGCCTAGCACAATGGCCGATCTGTCGAGCCATGCCTTGATCGGCTTCGATGTCGCCACTCCCTTTATCCGTGCCGCCAGCAAACAAGTGCCCGGCTGGAATCGCGAGGCCTTCACGCTGCGCACCGACAGCACCCTGGCGCAACTGGCAATGATCCGCGCCGGCTGCGGCATCGGCATCTGCCAGAGCGCCCTGGCGATCCGCACGCCGGCATTGGTGCGGCTGTTGCCGGAGCGGTTCACCTTCCAGCTGGAAACCTGGGTGACCATGCACGAGGACCTGCGCACCAGCCCCCGTTGCAAGGCGACCTTCGATGCGCTGGTGGAGTGTCTGCAGGCCCATATCCGTGTGATGGGCCCATCATGAGTTTACCGGCCTTTACCCGGTGAACAGACGGCCAGCGTCACGCCAGCAGATGAAGCTCAACCGTGACGTGCACCAACTCTTCATGGATCGCCAGTTGCGCCTTGAAGTAGTCCGGCGTGGCCGGCAAGTGCGTCACCAGGCTTAGCACGCAGGCGAACTGGCCCTTGCCGACCCGCCAGACATGCAGGTCGCTGATGCTGGCTGGAATCGGGCTGGCCGCAATGACCTCGCGGATTTCCTCGACCACCGGCGCATCCATTTCCGCGTCCAGCAAGATACGGCTGGTCTGGCGGATCAGCCCATAGGCCCAGCTCGCCACCAGCCCCGCGCCGACAATCCCCATCAGCGGGTCGAGCCACGCCGCGCCCCAGACCTTGCCACCGATCAGCGCCAGGATCGCCAGCACCGAGGTGGCCGCATCGGCCACCACATGCAGGTAGGCGGAACGCAGGTTCAGATCGTGGGCATGTTCATGGCCGTGGTCATGATGATGGTCGTGGTGGTGATCGTGGGCATGGCCGTCCTTGAGCAGCCAGGCGCAGGCCAGGTTGACCATCAAGCCGACGATGCCGATGACAATGGCTTCGTCATAATGAATCGCCGCGGGTGAAATCAGCCGTTCAACCGACTGATACAGCATCAGCCCCGCCACCATCACCAGGAACAACGCACTGGTGTAGCCGCCCAGCACTTCGATCTTCCAGGTACCGAAGGCAAAACGGTTGTCACTGGACAGGCGCCGGGCAGCGCCATAGGCCAACACCGACAACCCCAGCGCCAACGCATGGGAACTCATGTGCCAGCCGTCGGCGAACAGCGCCATCGAGTTGTAGTACCAGCCGCCGGCGATCTCGGCGACCATCATGATGGCCGTCAGGATCATGGCGCGCCGGGTGTTGGTCTCCGCCAGGGGATTTCCATCGTTGAGGATTTTCGAATGGCAGTTCTGATGAGTAGCATTGGGCGAAGACATTGGGCTACAGTCCTGATGACAAGGTCGAAACATACTATACCCCAGTATAGATAACACACAATGGGACAATTCCATGCCGCATACCATCAAGGATAAAAAGCGCCTGCTGACCCGTGTCAGGCGCATCAAGGGCCAGGCCGAGGCCTTGGAAAACGCGCTGAATATGGAAGTCGAGTGCACCGCCGTGCTGCAACAGATCGCGGCGATCCGTGGCGCGGTCAATGGTTTGATGAACGAGGTGCTGGAAGGTCATATCCGCGAACACCTGGGCGCGGACGATGTCACGCCGGCCCAGCGCCGCGAGGATGTGGATGAAGTGGTGTCGGCGCTGCGCTCGTATTTGAAGTGACTTCGGCGGGCCTGTAAGGGCCGCCCAGGGCGCATGGGAAAACCAGCACGCCAAGCTGGCGGGCTGGTGTTGGCTGGCGGACTACAAGGGTTGGCGCCCGACGAAACTAGGCATTGCCCCGGCCATCAAACTCGAACCAGAAACTGGCGCCGTGACTTTCGGCTCGACCGTGCATGAGTGCGGTCAACAGATCATGATTGAAATGTTCGTGATACGCGCTGCCAAACAGCAGCTTCGTCCGCGGGTTATCCGTCATCAGCGCCAGCAGCAGATACTGTTCCGTCCAATAGATCTGATGATCAATCAGCCATTTCGTCGGCAGGCCAAAGGGCAGAAAGACATCATGCACGTGGACAAAGATCTTCTTGGTGATTTTCGGCAGCAGGCGCAGGTAAATATGCAGGCAATCGCTCCCTGTCTTTACCGTATGCGTGGAATCGATAAACAGGATATCGCCATCTTCCAGCGTGGCGTTCAACCACGCGGCGGTCAGATCCTGGGCACGCATCGCTTGCAGCTCAAGTGCCCCCTCGTTAGCCAGGGTGGTGATGAACGGCCTTGGAAAGGGTTCGATGCAACGTAATGTGCCTGAACCGCTCACGCTATTTAACCAGGCGCGTTTCCTTGGACGGCCGGTAGCCGAAATACGCGCTGTAGCATTTGCTGAAATGGCTCGGCGAGACAAACCCGCAAGCCACCAGCACATCGACCTGGGACAGCTCGGTGTGCTGCAGCAGCCGACGTGCCTCGGTGATACGCAGCTCCAGGTAATAGCGTTGCGGCGTGGTGCCCAATTGCTCCTTGAACAGGCGTTCGAGTTGCCGGCGGGAACGGCCGGCATAGGCCGCCAGTTGCTCCAGTTCCAGAGGCTCTTCGAGGTTGGCGTCCATCAGCTTGACCACCTCCCGCAGTGGTGCGCTCACGCACACATTCTCCGCCGGTTTGATACGCCGATAGCGCGACTCCTCGAACGCCAGTATGTCCTCGATACCCTCGACCAGGGCTTTATCGTGCAAACCCTTGATCCAGTCCAACGCCATATGGAAAGCCCCCGAGGGGCTGGACGCGGTGAGCCGGTCGCGATCGATGACATAGGCCTCGCTGGTGACATGGGTCGCCTTGGAGATCTCCGCGAGCGCCGGCCGATGTTCGGGATGAATCGCACAACGATAGCCATCGAGCACACCCGCACTGCCCAGGAACCAGGCGCCATTCCACAACCCGGCCAGGCTGACACCCTGGTCTGACGCCGCTCTCAGCAGGCTGATGAGCTCATCGTCGACCTTCAGCTCGGTCCGGTAGCCACCGCAGATGACCAGCAGGTCGAGGCTTTGAATGGCCGCCGAATCGATACGGGCATCGGGGCGAATCACCAGGCCCAGGTCACTGATCACCTCCCCTTCATGCAGACCGAAGGTTCGCGAAGAGAACAACCCTGGACGCAGGAGGTTCGCCGTGACCAGCGTATCCAGGGCCTGGGTGAATGCCGGCAAGGAGAAATGCTCGAGCAACAAAAAGCCTGTCCGGGCCATTTGCGCGGGCGCACCGGGGTTTTCATTCAGATAGCGGAGGTTTTTCCCCTTCATGCCTCCACTGAATTGGCGTCGTTCGATCAAGGTCTGAATCACTCGGTGGTGTTAACCACTCTTGTTGGGTGTGTTGATGAATGCCCGATTGTAATCAGACTCAGGCTCGCGAAGGCAACGCTTGCGACAATTCGTGCAGATAGTCGACAAAAGCACGCAACGGGGCCGGCAAATGACGCCGTCCAGGGTAATACAGGAAGGGGCCGGAAAACGTCGGCCACCAAGGCTCCAGGATGGGTTCGAGCTCGCCGCTGTCCAGTTGCGGTCGCAGCAGGTCTTCAAACAGATGCACCACCCCCAGGCCTGCGACAGCGGCGCTGACCGTCAGATCCAAGGCTCCACTGGGCGTCACCAGCAGACGTTCGGGCGGATCAATCTCGATCTGCTCGCCATCGCGCTCGAATTTCCAGGTGGGTTTGTTGCCGCCGGAGAACTGACAGCGCAGACAGGAATGGGTCAACAACTCGCGTGGATGGGCCGGTCGGCCATACAGGTCCAGATATCCGGGCGCCGCCGCCGTGACGAAGCGCTGCACCCTCGGACCGATGGGAATCGCGATCATGTCCTGCTCCAGCCTTTCGTCGTAACGGATGCCCGCATCGCAGCCCACCGAAAGCACGTCGACAAATCCGTCTTCCACCACGACCTTGATGCGGATATCCGGATAACGTCCGAGAAATCCGGCAATGACCTCAGGCAGCACGATACGCGCGGCGCTGGTGGGCACATTGAGCCGCAGCGTACCGGAGGGCTTGTTGCGAAAGCCATTGAGCACATCCAATGACGCTTCCATTTCAGAAAACAGTGGCTCCAGCCGGGTTAACAAGTGTTGCCCGGCTTCGGTCAAAGCCACGCTTCGCGTGGTGCGGTTGAGCAGACGCAAATCCAGCTGCGCCTCAAGACGCTGTACGGCTACGCTCAAGCTGGCGGCGGAAACGCCACCGCTGCGTGCTGCCTCGCGAAAACCACCCGCCTGTGCGACAGCGACAAAAGCCGCCATATCGTTAAATTTCATGACAATTGTTCACTAATTTAAACAGCCCGTAAACTTTATGCCTGATTATCAAACAGCGCAATTGGAACTATATTCGGCCCATCGAACCCCGCCGCGGAACGCGCTGCGACTCGCATCGAAACAGACCGATAGAGGAAAACCCATATGAGCACTTCCGCCCTCCCTGCCCATTTCAGCTTCGCGGGTCGCAAGGTCCGGCGAATGGGCTATGGCGCCATGCAACTTGCCGGACCGCAGGTATTCGGGCCACCGAAGGATCGAGCTGCCTGTATCGCCGTATTGCGCGAAGCCATCGCCGCCGGCGTCGACCATATCGACACCTCCGACTTCTATGGTCCGCACATCACCAATCAGATCATTCACGAAGCCCTGCATCCGTATCCCGACAACCTGACCCTGGTCACCAAGATCGGCGCGCGCCGCAACGACAAGGGCGACTGGCTGGCCGCCCAGAGCCCGCAAGAGTTGCGTAGCGCCGTCGAGGACAACCTGCGCCATCTCGGCCTCGCCTCCCTGGACGTGGTCAATCTGCGTGTCTTTGGCCATGGCCTGACTCAGGACAGCATCGGCCATCTGGTCGAGGCCACGGCGCAGTTACAGCAGGAGGGGCTTATCCGCCATATCGGGCTGAGCAACGTAACCGCCGGGCAGATAAAGGAAGCCCAGGCGATCGCCGATATCGTCTGCGTGCAGAACCAGTACAACCTGGTCCACCGCGAGGACGATGGGTTGATCGACGACTTGGCGGCGCAGGGTATCGCCTATGTGCCGTTCTTCCCCCTGGGCGGGTTCACGCCCATCCAGTCAACGGCGCTGTCGGATATCGCGGCTCGCCTGCAAGCCCAGCCGATGCAAGTGGCGCTGGCCTGGTTGCTGCACCGCTCGCCCAACATCCTGCTGATTCCGGGTACGTCCTCGGTCGCGCACCTGCGCGAAAACCTGAAGGCCGGGCAGTTGCAGCTCACGCCGGACACGCTGGCCGAACTGGATGCGATTGGCGATAAACCGAAAGCAAGTTGATACCAGGCTGATAAACTGTAGAAACGACAAGGCCCCGGATTCCGGGGCTTCTTCATTGAAGCCGCGACACCGTCCAATAATTGGTGCACCGTGTCCCCTACCCCACCAATGCATCACAGACCCACCTTTTATCTGGACGTCACATGACACCCAACGCAGAACATTACAACCCGTCCACCGAATATGCCGACAAGCTGATTTCGCGCATCGGACAAACCCCCTCCTGGATCGCAAAACGCATCGGCGTGACCGACAAGCGCATTCGTTACATCCTCGATGGCGAAAGGACCGTCAAGGGAGAAACCACTCCTATCCAGATGACGTACACCGAGCAGTTTGCCCTTGAGTGCCTGGCCGCTGAGGCTGCGGCCAAGAAGAAATAGAAGTTTATCCGGACGATAAGTGTGCCTACGGCCAGTGGGTGGTTTGCCCGGGAGCGGACCCGATGAGCCATGATTTTGTCATGTGTCCGTGATTACTATTGGTTGATAACCGCTCTTCCCATCTTGAAGGACTGCACATGTACACTCGCCCAGGTCTGCCTCTTGCCCGCTTTATCGCTCTCGGATGCAGCTTGTTAGTGAGTGCTTGTGACGGTACTAACGGGAGTTTACCTGGCGCACAGTCAACCGCATCTGCTTCGCTCAAAACCCTCGACGGTAAGCCACCCTTGATTATCGGGCATCGCGGCCTGCCGGGATTGTATCCGGAAGAAACCCGGGCCTCTTACGAGCATGCCGCCGATGCTGGCGCAGATTCGCTCGAACTGGATCTGCACATGACCAAGGACTGCGTATTGGTGGCTCGACACAATCCCTGGTTGAGCGACAACACCAACATCAGCGAAGTCGCGAAGACCAACGCCGAAGTTGCACGCCGTAAACGCACCGTTCCAGGCGTATTGGTCAATGTCAAATATCCCGCCACGGCAGAAAATGGTCCGGCACAGTACCTGAGTGACTTGACCAACCCCAACGATCCGAAATCAGTATTGAAATCACTGGTCGTTGATGGCGAAGACCACACCAACGACTGGTCAATCAGCGATTTCACCATGGCCGAACTCAGGCAATGGATAGGCGGTACCACTTACGATGCCCGCGACCAGCGCCCAACCGAACTGAACGGCAAGTTGCCGATCCTGAGTTTTCAGGACGTGATCGACATTGCAAAAGCCAAAAGCGCAGCGACAGGGCGCGTCATTACGGTCTATCCAGAAAGCAAGAATCCGATCTGGAACAATGCCCAAGCCATTGCCAATGGTTGCGGCGTACCGGGCAGTCATCCGTTTGAGAAGGCGTTCCTCAAAACCCTCAACGACAACGACCTCAATCGCAAGGAAGCCCCGGTCTTTGTGCAAAGCTTTGATCCGGGCAGCTTGAAATACCTGCGCTCTATCGGCCTGAAATCCAAAGCCGTTCAGTTGGTCGATGGAAACGGAATAAACTTCCAGACGGGCGAAACCATTTTCATCACTGACAAACCCAATACGTTCGTCAGCGGCCGCCCCTATAGCTGGACCGTAGCAGGTGATCCACGCTCCTTCGGTGCGATGCTGACGCCGGCAGGATTGGCCGAGGTCAAGACCTACGCCGACGGCATTGGTCCATGGAAGCCGCAAGCAATGTCGCTCACCGTCGCCGCGGCTCAAGATTCGTCGTCCAACCCCAGCTTGGACAAGGTCGACACCCTCAAGCCAACCCGCCTGATCAGCGACGCCCACAAGGCCAATCTGTTCGTTCATATATTCACCTTCCGCAACGAGGCGAAATACCTGGCAGGTGTCTATAAGGGGGATCCAGCGGCAGAATACCTGGCCTTTTTCCGAGCCGGTGTTGACGGTGTATTTACCGATTTCACGCCTAATGCCTTGGCGGCCCGCAATCTCTATCTTAAAGAAGTAGCGCGTTAAACGATGCAATCCATACCCTGCTGATGGGGCTCATTCTTGTCCCGCCCTCAAGCTTTTGGGGGCGGTTTTTTCAGCCCGAAGGCGGTATCAGAGGGCCACAAAGACACCTATTTTTTTGCCCCGAGTGTCGCAATGTAGCGAGCAACCGACTCAGCATCGGCATCAGACAGTGAATGAGTGACCTGCTTCATCAGGGCCCCGCGGGGGCGCTGGTCAGTCTGTTGAAAAATCTTGATCTGGCGGATCAGATAGTAGGCATGTTGACCCGCCAGACGCGGAAATGGGCCATTGCCCTGACCGTCAGCACCATGACAGGAATTACACTGGACGACACCCGCCCCAGGCAGCCCCTGGCGAAAGATTAATTCGCCGCGTGCATCAGGCGCCTCAGCGTCAGCCTTCATGGGCTTCTGACTTGAAAAATAGTCTGCCAGTTCGCTGATTTGGGCCTCTGTCAAATGGGTAAATCCCCACATGTACTGAGTACCGGTTTCATCGCTGCGAGCATGCCCCTTGAAGTCAGTCAGTTGCAACTTCAAATACTCTTTTTGCTGGCCGGCCAACTTTGGAAACATCGGCGAGATAGACTCCCCCGTCAGTCCATGGCACATGGAGCACACCTTTTCCGCCATGGCGGTACCGGACAGGGAGGAGGTTTTTTTAGATATCTCCCCGTTCGTACCCGTACAGCCCGTGAGCACAACCACGCAGAGGGCAAGAAAAAAAGGTGAACGCTTGAAAGTACCCTTCATGCCCATCGCCTCCAGGGGTTACACCACTGCGCTCAACAGTTCAAAGCGCGTACCACATATAGAAATACGTGGTGTTATTGTCGCTGGCATCACGGCCGTTACCGTCGTAGTTGCTCGATGCGCCCAAATAGCGGGTGAAATAGTTATATTGCAGTCCGACCCTCAGGTTTTGCATCGGTAACCAAAAAATCTCTGGCGTCCACATCTGTGTATCGGGTGAGAAACTGGCACTGTCCGGGTACGCCATGGCATCCGAACTGCCATTGACATTGGTATAGGCCAGGCTCGCACCATATTTGGCACGGTACACATAACTGCCCTTCAGTTTGAATGATCGGAGGGACGCCGGACCGTCAAAGAGCGTATGGGTGTCATCTTTGATTTCTTCCTTGACATACCGTATCTGCGCAGTAAAAGCGTGGGGTTCAAGGAGGTACTGATACTGCCCATCGAAGCCCAGGTCCCGGTACTCAGTGCTGCCCTGGCCGTAGACCGGATTGTTGGAGTCATCCATGGGAAGAATCTTGGCCTTCATCGCAAAGGCACCCACCATGATGTTCTGGGCCCCCCACTCATAGGTATAAGCCAGCCTCGCATAGGGGCTTGAGCCATCCATGTACGTCAACGGATGGTAGGTGTCACCCTTCTTGTTACCCAGACTGAGAAAGCCCCACGTATCCTTGGCTGTCTGGTAGGAGGTCAGCTCCAGATACAACGACTTGTTCAAATAGACATAGGCGCCGATGCCCGCCACCTGTTGCGCCAATCCGCCTTCAATCAGCGTCGAGGCCGGGACCCCGCCAAAAGCCCCCAATGTGGAACTGACATACGGATAGCCCCAGGCGGGAGTGCTGTTCCAGACATCCTGCACCGTTGGGTTGTTGTTCAATGTAACCCCCCAGATGACATCCCGTGAGGCATCTGCCCGGCGATCCGCGTAGCGCAGATCAAAATTGTCCGAGCCCAGGTGACTGACCCAATTACCCGAGCCATCCTGGTGGTCATAAGAGCTGTAGGTGAATTGGGCAAAGCCGCCGATGACGTCAGTGATTTTTCCGCCCAGGAACACGCTGGCGTAATCAGCGATGAATTGCTTGTCCTTCGGTGAAATCGAGCCGCCCGCACCATCGTTGTTGTTACGTGTCGAGGTGAGGTCACCGACGATCATGGCGGCCAGTGGGTTGGTTTGTACGCCGTTGGTATACCCTGTCAGCTTGAACAGACGTCCATAAGGGGTTAGCTCAGGAAATTGCCCACCCGCATGGCAGGCAACGCAGCTTTGCCCCGTCTGACGCGCAAAGGAAGGCAGAGCCTGGGCGAATTGACAGAACAGGAGGAACATTACCCCCCCCAGCAGGATTCCCGGCCGCCCAAGCATCCTGAAAAAAAACGACCACATCACCGCCTTCTTTCCGCCTGCGTCGCCATCCTTCAGATACATTTCAATGCCCTCTGGAAAGAGGCTGTCAAGTGACATGACCTTTGGTGGAGCCTAGCTAGGCGCGGACCATTTACAAGTTATGCCGGGCATTGTGTTGTTATAAATGTCAGTAGGGCTGAAGCGGCGACCGGATGTGACCCAGACCTGGCCCCAATTCAGTTGCACCGCAACACTGAGAAGCCTGGGTCAAGACCACAGGTCGTTTCTAGCGTTATCCAGCCCACTCCATTGCCAGACTGCACACTTAGGGATGAAAACGTTTGGGTATCATCCGTACCATCGTGTTATCGCCGACCCAATAATGGTGGAAAAGTCCTGCGCAGGCGTGTAATCCGATCAGCCAGTACCCCGCATTCCCAACCCACTCATGCCAACTTTTGAATTGCTTTGCCATATCAGGATCGAGCGCTATTGGCGAGGGGAGCATAAAGTCAAAGTACGGGATCGGCTTGCCAGCAGCACTGAGCATCAACCAGGCCAGTAGTGGGGTAGCGATCATCAGCCCATACAGCGCCAGATGAGTAATGTGGGCTAACAGCGTTTGCCAGGCAGGTGGCTTGGGCAAGATCGGCGGACTTGCTTTCAAGCGTCCTAACAGGCGCACCCATACCAAGGCGAAAATGGCCATGCCAAACACTGCATGGGTACCGAGAAAGAAACCGCGCAAGGCATCACCACGAGGAATCAACCCCTTGATTTCGATACTGGCATAAACACCGACAAAGAGCGCCAGCATTAGCCAATGCAAAATTATCGATATTTTTGCGTAACGTTGGACGACTGTTTCGTGGGGCATGACATACCTCTTTGCTTTATTGGCACATGGGTGATTTGTTCAAACCACCCCGCTCACATGAATGACGCTTGTCTACCGACTCAAAATCAGAAAAGCAGCGCCATCCTCAAACCTGAGTGCTGGCGCTTGAAGCCAAATGGCGGCGCTCAACCGGACAGCGTCGGCGCGAGATGAAATTGGATGGCAACTTCGAAACCATCTGTCCTGCCCGGCGCAGGTGAGGCTAGCGTCATGCTTGCCTTGACCCCATGGACAATGGTCTTTGCGATCGCCAGGCCCAGCCCCGAACCACTGCTCTCGCTACTGCCCCTGACAAAGCGCTCGGTCAGGCGCTGCAACACCGGCTCCGGCACCGCAATCCCAGCATTGACCACCCGCAGTAGCCCCTGGTTGGTGAGACTGACCTCGACCGGCTGATCCGTAGCGCCGTACTTCAACGCGTTCTCGATCAGGTTGCGCAACAGGATGCCGAAGGCGTCCGGATCGATTGCCGCACAAACACTGGCCCGCGCCGGAAGTTGCAAGTTGATCCGCCGACCGCTGTTCTGGTTCCACTCATCAACCACATGGGCCAGCAAGGGAATCAGGTCCTGGGGCGTTTCGGACAGCAGCCCGCCCCCTTCGGCCTTGGCCAGTTGCATAAGCTTTTCCGAGAGCCGGATCAACTCCCGCAAGGAGCTTTCGATCTTGGTCGCACGCACGCGCAACGGCCCCTCGGGAGCTTCGTGGCGCAGTCGCTGGGTCTGCGCCAGGGTCGCGGCCAACGGTGTACGCAGTTCATGGGCACTGTTGGCGGTGAAGCTGCGTTCTGTCTCCAACGCCTTGCGCAAGCGTTCCAGCAGATGATTGACCGCCTCGGCCAGCGGATCGATTTCAGCCGGCAGGCGCGCCACCTTGATCGGCGACAGATCACCGACGCCACGAACCTCGACAGCCCGGCGATAGGCCAATACGCTGCGCAGGCTGATCCGCACCAGCAGCCAGGTACCCAGCAGACTGATGGGAATCAGCGCCAGCAACGGCAACAACAAGGCAAACAGCGCTTCGCGCGCGGCTTCACGACGATGGCTCAGGGGCTCGGCAATCTCGATGAACACCGCTCCATGCCGCGCACTGGCGCCGTACAGGCGGTACTTTTCAGTGGTGGAAAAGCCTTCGCTCGGCGGTTTGCTGAAGATCTCCGGGCTGGCGTCATGGGACTGCATGAGGATTACACCCTCGGCATCGCGCACCCGATAAGCCAGATATTCCTTGTGCATTCTCAAGGTGGGCACGTGTTGTGCCTCGGGCGCCCGGTCACGACTGCCGATCTCCAGCACCGCCAACGGCAGGATGCGTTGCGCGGTTTCTTCCAACGCACTGTCGAACGCTTCGTTCAGCTCATTCTGCACCACCAGCCAGGCGCCGACAGTGCCCCCCAACCACAGCAAGGTCAGGCCCAGGGTCAGGCCCAGGCCCAAGCGTTTCTGCAGGCTTGCGGACGGCTTCATTCGCAGATCAACCGGTAACCCATGCCACGCACGGTTTCAATCATCTCCCGGCCGAGCTTTTTACGCAGGCGGCTGATATAGACCTCGATGGTATTGCTCTCGATTTCGGCGCCAAAGGCATACAGCCGCTCCTCAAGCTGTGACTTGGACAGCAGCGCCGTGGGACGTTGGACAAACGCCTCGAACAGCGCCCACTCACGGGCCGTGAGGTCCACGATCAGGCCGCCGCGCTGCACCGTGCGGGCACTCATATCGACCTGCAGATCGCCGAGTCTGATGTGCGGGTTGGGATTGCCGCTGTACCGTCGGGCCACGGCGGCAACCCGGGCCGAGAGTTCAAACAGATCGAACGGCTTGACCAGGTAGTCGTCGGCACCGGCATTGAGGCCGGCTATACGTTCGGATATCTGATCCTGGGCGGTCAGGATGATCACCGGTGTCACATCCCCCGCCGTGCGCTGCTGACGCAGGAAGTCCAGCCCGCGACCGTCCGGCAGCATCAGGTCGAGCAGGATCAGGTCGTAAGGCGTGGTGCGCACGCTACTGCGTGCATGGTCCAGGCACTGCACCCAATCCACGGCGTGGCCGTCGTCGGCGATCTGCTCGCGTACGGCATCCCCCAGTCCTACGGCGTCCTCGACCAGCAAAACCCGCATGCGGCACCTCTCGTGATGGTTGTCGTGGCACACCTTAAACGCCTTTGCTGACGTGAACCTGAAGATTCAGGTGATTGTCAGGAATGCGCTCCAGGGTATGCCACGCAGACCTCCTCCGGCAGCTGTTTCCAAGGGTTCAGGTTGCTGTCAGCCGGCAGGTCCAGACTCTTGCCACACCGTTCAAACAGGATACCGTCATGAAGACCCTCATCGCCGCAACCTGCCTCGTCGGCGCCCTCGCCCTGCCGGAGTTGGCACAGGCCCGTGAAGTGACCCTGACCACCCAGCTCAAGGACTACAGCGGTAGCGACGCCTATCTGGCGATCTACCTCACCGACGGCAACGGCCAGTACCAGAAAACCCTCTGGGTCGCCGGCCGCAAGGCCAAGTATTACCGGCATCTGAGCGACTGGGCGCGGGGGAGCGGCCAAAGACCCGCCGAATTTGATGGGATCAGCGGCGCCAGCGTCGGCAGCGGCGACACCCTCAAGGTCAGCGTCGAGCTGGCGGACACGTTGATCGATGCCGGGTTCCAGATCCGTATCGACAGCGCCGTGGAGAACCAACGCGAAGGCCGTGCCGACGTCAGCGTGCCCCTGACCGCCAAAGGGGCGGGCAAGACAACCCTCGGTAATACCTACGTCAAGTCCTTTACCTACGACCTGTAACACCTGCTGTTTCCGGAGGCTGAACATGCTTCGCCAATTCCACTCACTGCCCGGCCTGATCGCTGCATTGCTGGTTATGCTCCTGGCCATCAGTGGCGCGCTGCTGTCCATTGACCCGGCCGTCGAGCGCCTGCACAGCGTTCCGAGTGCCACCGGGCAGGTCACTGTCGGGCAATTGGCCGGGCGCGTTGCCGAGCATTTCCAAGGCGTGGAGCAGATCCGCCGCACCGCGTCCGGAACGGTAATCGTCTACTACAACCAGAACGATCAGGCCGCGATGGAAACGGTCGATCCATTGACCGGCCAAGGCCTCGCGCCCTATGCACCGTCGTCCTTTTCGCGCTGGGTGAAAGACCTGCATCGCTCACTGTTCCTCGGCACACCGGGCCATGCCGTATCCGGCGCCGGCGCGTTATTCATGCTGATGCTGTCGGTGTCCGGCGCGCTATTGCTGGCGCGGCGCCTGGGTGGCTGGCGCAATCTGCTGCGCCCGCTACGGGGCACGTTCAGCCAGCGCTGGCATTCGGAAGTCGGACGCCTGGCCCTGCTCGGCCTGCTGCTGTCGGCACTGAGCGGGCTATACATGTCCGCCGGCACCCTGGGACTGATCGCCGACGGCAGCCAGGATGAACCGCCCTTCCCCAGTGGGATCAATGTTGCTCCGGCATTACCCGTGGCGAGTCTGCGGGCCTTGCAAACCACCGACCTGAATGATCTGCGCGAGCTGGTTTACCCCAGCCCCGACAACCCACAGGACCTGTTTTCCCTGCGCACGGCACAGGGCGACGGCTACGTGAATCCGGCCAGCGGGGAGTGGCTGTCCTATCAGCCCCATGACGCGATGCTCAGGATTTACGAATGGATTTACCAGTTGCACACGGGCGAAGGTCTCTGGTGGCTGGGCCTGCCACTCGGTGCCTGTGCGCTCTGCGTTCCCTTGATGAGCATGACCGGCGTCCTGCTGTGGTGGCGCCGCCGCCAGGCCGGTCCGGAGCTGAGCCACAACAGCGACGCGCAATCAGCCGACAGCGTGATTCTGGTCGGCAGCGAAAACAACAGCACCTGGGGCTTTGCCGAGGCTCTACATCGAGCCTTGCACCAGGCCGGCCATCAGGTACACAGCACCTCGATGAATGAATGGACTGGCCAATACCCTGGCGCCAAGCGTCTGTTCATTCTCACCGCGACCCATGGCGACGGCGATGCACCCGCCTCCGCTTCACAGTTCCTGGCGCGGCTTCGTGAGACCGGCCTCAACCCCGGCCAGCCCTTTGCCGTGCTGGGCTTTGGTGATCGACAGTTTGCCCGGTTCTGCCAGTTTGCCCATCAGATCCAGAACGCGATGCTGCAAGCCGGCGGCTCGGCGTTGCTGGCACTGGAAACCATCAACCGCCAATCCTCCCAAGAGTTTGCCCGCTGGGGATACGCACTGGGAAGAGTACTGGGACAGGACCTGACACTGACTCACACGCCCGAGCGCCCGCGCACCCAGGCACTGCGATTGACGGGGCGCATCGTCTACGGCGAACAAGTGAATGCGCCAACCCAGATACTGCGTTTCAAGGCGGTCGGCGAGTTACCGAGTTTCCAGGCCGGTGACCTGGTAGGGATCCTCCCCCCGGGCAGCCCGGTACCTCGCGTCTACTCGCTGGCCAGTCGTTCGGAGGATGGCGTGCTGGAAATCTGCGTCCGTAAACATGAAGACGGCCTGTGCTCGGGGTTTCTGCATGATCTGGACATCGGTGCGCAGATCGACGTCTTTATCCAGCCCAACCCGCAATTCCGTCCGGCATCCGGCAGCCAGCCGGTGATCCTGATCGGGGCCGGGACCGGTATCGGTCCCCTGGCCGGCTTTATCCGTAACAACAAGGAGCGTAACGCGATGCACCTGTATTGGGGTGGACGCCACCCGGCCTCGGACTTTCTCTACGAACCGGAGCTCAAGCGCTATCTGGCTGACCGACGCCTCACGGCCTTGCGCGCGGCTTTTTCCCAAACCCAGGAGCGCAGCTACGTGCAGGACCGACTGATCAACGATGCGCTGTCCCTGCGCCGGCTGATTGAAAAAGGCGCCCAGGTATTGGTGTGTGGCCGTCGCGAAATGGCCAGGGCGGTGATGCAGGCGCTGGATGAAGTACTCGCGCCTCTCGACCTCAGCGTGATGACCCTGAAAGCCCAAGGACGCTACCGTGAAGATGTCTACTGAGCTGCAACGCTACAGTTTGAGTGGCGAAACCATGGGCACCCGCTACACCGCCTTGTTCTACGCCGCGGCGGGGATCGATACCGATGCCATTGGCCAGGACCTGGCGCACGCCGTGGGCCGGGTGGACCAGCAGATGTCGACCTGGAAGGCCGACTCCGACCTCAATCGCCTCAATGCCGCCCCCGAACAGGAATGGGTGCCGGTACCCAGGGAGATGATCGGGGTGTTGTCCGCGGCGCTGCGAATCAACCAGCAATCCAATGGCGCCTTTGACATCGCCGTTGGTGATCGGGTACAGGCCTGGGGATTCGGCCCAGGCGAACAGACGGTCACACAACCGCCGTCCGCGACGAGCCCGCCACCGGCCCGCCTGTCGGCCAGCGCGGCCCTGGTGGTCGATACACGACGCAATCAGGTGCGCAAGCGCGCCGCGCTCAACCTTGATTTGAACGGTATCGCCAAGGGTTTCGGCGTGGATGAACTGGCCCGCAGCCTGGAAGACGTTGGTATCACACAGTACCTGGTGGGTATCGACGGCGAAATGCGCGCCCGTGGCGCCAAACCCGACGGCAGGGCCTGGGCCGTGGCCCTGGAAAAACCCAACCGAGGCGTACGTGAAGTGATGGGGGTGATGGAGCTCAGCGACGCCGCCATTGCAACCTCCGGCGACTACCGACGGTGGGTCGATGTGGCCGGTCGATCCTACGCCCACACCATGGACCCGGCGACCGGCGCACCGCTGAGCAACAACCTCGCGGCCGTCACCGTAGTGGCGCCAACCGGCCTGCTCGCCGACGCCTGGGCCACGGCCCTGATGGTGCTGGGCGAAAACGAAGGTCCACGCCTGGCTCAGGAGCGCGGCATGGATGCCTTGTTCGTGTTACGCGACGGGCAGGACTTCAAGCAGATATACGTTTCTGCTGGAAAAGTCGCCTTCTTTTCGACCTCACCTGCGTCAAGCCTTTCCAATGAGCCAGGACATTAATAAGGCGCCGACTGAGCGGCATAATGCGGTTCCAATCATCCAAGGAGCCGGGCCATGTTGTTTTCTGCCTATACCGAAGAATCCCTCAGCGGAATCGGTCATGTCGTCCAGGACATCGAGCAAGTCAACAGACACACCGATGGGTTGCGAAACCGTCTTTCCGGCCTTTTCGAATTAACGGCGAGCCGGTTTGGCGTGAGTTTTTCCATTCCCTCGGGGAGCTACTTCCAGATTGAAGGCCACTTTGGCCTGGTCAGGGCCAACCTGGTCTATGCAAATGAGGGGAACGGGACATTCGCTCGCGTGGTGCTGCGCAAACACACGCTGGATGAGCAGGGAAAAGAGGCATGGCCAGAAATCTGGGCGTTCAGGATTCTGAAGGATGGCGATATTTTGATGAGCGATGCTGGCCCGGTCCTCTACAACTCATGGAATACACCAGACGGGCAGAGAGACGTCGCCACTCAGCCTCTGATTGAATCAATCGTCTTGTCTGCCATGAAGCCTCGGTAAGCCGGCAGGTTGCACCTTCGACGATGTTCAGGACGTGACGGTTTTCATGGTAGAGCCGTGGAAGATCTTCGAAGAGGTGTGGGAAATGGTCCCGGAGTAGAGCACCTGCCCTTATTGCACTCTTTCAGAAAATTAGCGAGCCTAATCAATGATAAAGGCGCGTCACGCCTTACACCTGACGCGCCTTTACAATCGCACTAAAACTAGTGACCGTAAGAAGTCGTACCGACATAAGTTTTTGCGGCGGCCGTGTTATTAACTTGCCTTACTCGGTACGTACCCAGCGCTCCCAAATACGAAGCGGTAGTACCGGTATTACCTGCAACCTGCACCCAACTCCCCCCAGTCTGCTTGTCAATATACAACTGCGGGGTACTCCCTGCACCAGAGGCTGTGATAGTAGAGGCGATGTTAGCCGTGGTACAGGTCGAGCCAATCGTGAATGGACCGTAAGCAATCACTGTCCCATTGGCAGGAATAGTTCCAGTGTAGGTATCCTTAATTGTCAAGCAGGCCGATGCTTGAAACGATAGAGGCAGCAAAGCCATGAGAGGCAACAAAAATAAACGCTTCATATATTTCCCTATATTGATGTGAGTTTTTTAATTAATTACTCCTGACAGATGCCTGCTGAGCGCGCCGACCAGGAAATATCACTTTTCAACCATACCTAATAAACTAGCGATTACCAGGATTATGCCTCCATACACACCCCTATTATGAGCCACATAAAATCGTGAAATAACGGGCAAGAAAAAACGACTCGAGAACAGCCGCTGATCGACTCAAACAATATTGGCCGAACCCATCAGCGCAACTGTAGCGGACCGACGATCAATTCGAAGCTTGAGGCGAACAATGCGCCTCGAACAGGATAAGCGCGCGGGGTATTGAAGGCGCAAGAACTACAGCTTAACAACATCATCACCTCACAACTCCCTGAGCATGAAATGGCTATAAAACCAACGAGCCATTCCTGCAATTTTCCATATGCAAATATTTAGACACACCTCATCAATGCGCGTCAACGGCTCGCTCTAATTTTTCCAGGCCTTAGTGGAGGATCTTTCTAAAAACCAGGTTTAAGCCCAAGGTTCTCGACGCCATTTGGCATAGAACCTCCGGACATGATGGCCATTTTTGTCAATGCCCATCCGTTGTGCTGCGTTAGGTTTTGTATGAAAACCTTTGAAACCCCATCGCGGCCCCTGACGGCCTGAGTTTCCGTAGAGTTCTTGCCATTTAGGCGAAGGACTCTGCCATGCCCAAACGATACGAACTTTCCGACGCAGACTGGGAAATAGTCGCTGATCTTTTTGCTGAACATCGGCGCACCGGGCGCCCAAGAGTCGACGACCGCTTGATGCTCAACGGCGTGCTGTGGGTGCTTTGCTCCGGTGCAGCATGGCGGGACATGCCTGAGCGATTTGGGCCTTGGTCGACGGTCTATCAGCGATTTCGAGACTGGCGAAACCAGGGCACCTTCAACAAGATGCTCAAGCGGCTACACGTCAAACTTAATGCACAAGGTCTGATCGACCTGAATACCTGGTGCATCGACTCAACGGCAGTGAAAGCCACCCGAGCCTCTTCCGGCGCAGGCAAAAAAGGGGGGCGCAAGAACCAGCGGACCACGCACTTGGACGAAGTCGGGGTGGACTGACGACGAAAGTTCACATGGTCTGCGACGCCCGAGGCATACCGCTCCACTTCACCCTCTCTGGTGGTCAGGCAAGCGACATTTCACATGCTCAACCGCTGCTCGATGGTGTCCACATCCCCTCTGGTCGCGGTAGACCACGCAAGCGATGCCGCTGGCTCTTGGCAGACAAGGGGTATGACGCTGACTCGTTGCGCCGGTACTGCGATCGTTATCGAATGCAGCCGGTGATTCCCCTGCGGGACATGAAACGCAAGCCAAAGCCCGGCTTGCCGCGTCTCTTCGACAAGCCCAAATATCGGCAGCGGAATGTAATAGAGCGGTTATTTGGTTGGCTTAAGGAACACCGCCGCCTGGGAACACGCTATTGCAAGCTGGCGGAAAGCTTCGCCGCGATGGTCACACTGGCTTGCTGGCGGCGGTGTCTACGACATTTCTTTTCGTACAGTGCCTAGAGCACAGAGACTTTATTTCCTCTTATTTGGACCACGCCTGTGTGTGGGGGGGGGACCCCAATACCCGCATCAGTCTGATAAGCTGCGATTTATTAAATTGATGCTCATACAAACGCTCCATTACCCCATTTGCGAATGGTCTGACGAACAATCTCAATGATCAGCTCGATCAAGCCGGCGACTGGCTCGGCCTGGCGCAGTCAGAGCAAGCCGCTGGCTGCTTGCCCGAGCAGATTGTCCTGCGCTCCGGAGATGAGGTGCAGCGGAATATGCTGTTGAGCATCACTGGATGGGATTTCGAAGCTACACACTATCTGGAGGTGTAGCTCACTCAGTCCGGTCGACTCTTCTTCCTTTGCCTTGGCCATTCTCGCGTGGTTCGCTGCGATTTCATTGAGAGTTGACACGGTACATCTCCCGGTGACTGACCAAGCGTATCGCTGGAGTCCTGAAGCGTTGATGTGATTGCCGCCGCGTCAGAATTACGTCGTTCTGGGGCTGCTACGACCGTCCTCTGCAAGCCGCAAGCCAGAGAGGGTCGTGTATTGCGCGCCAGGTTTTTAGAGGCGACGAATGGTGTAGCGGCGTTATCCATAAGCTCGGGAGACGTTCCTGTATATCAGCCCGGTATGCAAAGAACGCGAGTATCTACCGGCCAGAGTTCTCCTTCCTTCATCAGAGGTGAACGTGCGACAGCTATGCTGTTCTGGCGAGCTTGATCGCGCTTTCGGGACATGCCGTCACGCAAAGGCCGCACGACCGGCAGGCATCCGCGTTAGGCGTGTACGCGACTTTCATTCCATGCACTCGTAGTTTGAGACGGTGCATCAAGCCGAGGTCAAGGTAGTCGACCTCGTCGATGCGCCGAATCTCAAACACATCCTCGGGACAGACCTCGAGACAATCGCCCTTACCTTCACAACGCTTCAGGTCGACGATTGGCGCAATCACGCCCGGCTGCTGTTTGCAATTGGTCTTTGAATTCTCGGTCATGTTCGATCTCCCACGTGCCGACCCCGGTCTGATCGGCAGGTCGTCTGAAATTGCTCCCGCTCTTCGGGCGTCATGGATTCCCATTTGCGCCAGTGACGTCGTTCGCGCCAGCCGCCGTGTCCGCGAAATCCGCCAAACAGAATTCGGCTCAACAGCAGCAAGCCCAACGCATGTGCGAAGTCGATCTCCCGGGCTCCGACGAATAGCCCCGGCATCACCCAATTCCATAGAACCATGACCACCCAGCCGAGCACGCCTATAGCCAACACCACCAGGAACGCCTTACCCACAAATCTGATTCGAAATTTCATCCGTCAACTCCTCTAAAATCCCAGTTCGTCGTAAATAGCCCGCAGCCGCTTGCGCAGATGCAAAACCGCGTAGCGTTTGCGCGCAAGCAGCGTATTGAGCGTGACACCGGTTTCCACCGCCATATCCTTGAAGGACTGCCCCTCTAGCTCGTGCGCAATGAATACCTCACGTTGATTCGGCGGCAACTCCTCGAGCGCATCCTGTAATGCCTTGAGCAAAAGCGCTCGCGCATAGGCGGCCTCGGGACCACCGTCTCGTGCAGGCAGGGCAAGGTCCAAGCGATACTCACTGCCAGGGTCATCCTCGTCGCCAGACAGTTCTGGCAGCGGCTGCTCTTTCTTCTTGCGAAAGCTATCGATGATGCGGTTTCGCGCGACGCGAAACAGCCACGCACTCGCCTGCTCGATCGGAGCTGGAAGTCGGTACGCCTGCACGAATTCATGGAATACATCCTGAAGGATGTCCTCGGCGTCGCCCGGATCGCGTATTCGACGCCGGATAAAATTGGCGAGCCTGGCGCGCTCACGCACCACGGTTGCAGTGATGTCTCTGTATCGTTCGGTCATCGTGTGCGCAATTAAGTGGCTCAATACGCCTGAAGACGTTTCAGAAACGCAAATATTGTGGTCGATTCGAAAAATCGAAGGTCCGCTTCAAGTCGGGTGCAACCGACTGCACCGGCCGAGGGTCGAGCAACGTTCGTGACTGGTTGTTTCGAGTCCAGGTCGAAGGAGAGAATTCAACCCGGGAAGGCGCAACACAAGAGGCCACGCAAAAAGCTTCCCGCCCGAACCAATCATTGTAAAACTGCGCCTGGCCGAAGTGGCCATGAGCAGCGGCAAGCCCCCCCTGTTGGCCTGCAAAAAAGCCAGCCTCTCAGAGCAGAGCTACAGAAGCGTCTACGGTGATGGCTCTCTAGCAACCCATTCGAGATATCCATATGAAACCCGATCCGACAATCGATAACGTATTACGCGTCGCGTTGGTTACAGGATCCACTTCCGGTATCGGCGCAGCCATTGCACGTGTACTAAGCCAGGCAGGCTATGCGCTGGTGCTCCATTCGCGAAATTCTGCGGATACGGGACGCGCTATGGCTGCCGAAATGAAGCAGGCTATTTACGTGCAAGCTGATCTTGCTTTCGAAGCTGACAGGGTCAGGCTTATTAACGAGGCGATCGCCGCGTGGGGGCAGCTCGACGTATTGGTCAATAACGCCGGTATCAGCAGAGTCATTCCCCACGGCGACCTGGCCGCTGCCAGTTCGACGGTGTGGCACGAACTTAACGAGATTAATGTCGTGGCGCCGTTCCACCTGGTCACATTGGCCGAGTCGGCATTGCGCGATGCCGCCCGTTACCGTCGAGCAGGTAGCGTCGTCAACATCAGTTCGCATGCCGGTATCCGTCCTAAGGGCGCATCGATTCCCTATGCGGTAAGCAAAGCGGCGCTTAATCACATGACCCGCTTGCTCGCGGTATCGCTTGGGCCGGAAATTCGCGTAAACGCTGTGGCACCTGGCTTGGTCGACACGCCTCTGACCGCAGAGTGGACAGAAGCCCAAGAGTTGTGGCGAACCCGCGCACCTATGCGCAGGGCCGCCAGCCCAGACGACATCGCAAAAGCTGTTTTAATGCTGGTCGAGTCGGACTACTTGACCGGTGAGATACTCCTGTCAGACGGAGGATTGAATCTGACCTAGGTTTTGCGTGCTCCGGTGGAGCGCATCAGAATTTTCAAGATTGCAATTTGACCACGCCAGAAACGACAAAGCCCCGGATTCCGGGGCTTTGAGGTATCTCGATATGGCGGAGGCGCAGAGATTCGAACTCTGGGACCTGTTACAGTCGGCAGTTTTCAAGACTGCTGCCTTAAACCACTCGGCCACACCTCCTATGTACTGCGGGCGCCATAATACCGGAATGAAACACACTGTCAAACTCTCGTGATAGCTTGTTACAGAGCCTCTGGTATGATCTTTGAGACTGAACATTTCAAACCCGAAGGAGTGTCGCCATGCGCGAACAGGATTACGCCGTTAACAGCGTGCAGGCTGAGCAGCTAGAAGTTAGCCGCGTCCTGCGCAACACCTACAGCCTTCTGGCCCTCACCCTCGCCTTCAGTGGCCTGACGGCCTATATCTCCCAGCAGATGCACGTCGGCTACCCGAACGTATTCGTGGTGCTGATCGGTTTCTACGGGCTGTTCTTCCTCACCAACAAACTCCGTGACTCGGCCTGGGGCCTGGTCTCCACCTTCGCCCTGACCGGCTTCATGGGCTACCTGCTCGGCCCGATCCTCAACCGCTACCTGGGTATGCAGGGCGGCTCCGAAGTGGTCAGTTCGGCCTTCGCCATGACCGCCCTGGTCTTCGGCGGCCTGTCGGCCTACGTGCTGATCAGCCGCAAGGACATGAGCTTCCTCAGCGGTTTCATCACCGTCGGCGTTTTCGTCCTGCTGGGCGCGATGCTGGCCAGCATCTTCTTCCACATCAGTGGCCTGCAGTTGGCGATCAGCGCCGGTTTCGTGCTGATCTCCTCGGCCATAATCCTGTTCCAGACCAGCGCCATCATCCAGGGCGGGGAACGTAACTACATCATGGCGACCATCAACCTGTATGTGTCGATCTACAACCTGTTTATCAGCCTGTTGCAGATCTTCGGCATCATGGGCCGCGATGATTGATCGCAGCTGTTAAGCAAAAAGCCCGCTTCGGCGGGCTTTTTCTTGCCCGCGATTTAGCTTCTTGGGGGTTCTGGCTTTATCATGACGGCAGGTTTGCTGACAGAGTCTCCCATGAAGTTTGCCATTGCGCTGTTTTCCGCGCCCCACGCGCCCTCCTCCCGCCGCGCCCTGCTGTTCGCCCAGGCCGCGCTCGCCGGTGGGCATGAGATTGTGCGGCTGTTCTTTTATCAGGACGGCGTGCACAGCGCGTCGAGCAGTGTGGTCACGCCCCAGGACGAGCAGGACCTGCCCCGGCAATGGGCGGATTTCGTCAGCGAACACCAACTTGACGGCGTGGTCTGCATCGCCGCGGCCTTGCGCCGTGGCGTGCTGAACGACGAAGAAGCCCAACGCTATCAACGCTCGGCGGTCAATCTGAGCGCACCCTGGGCCTTGTCCGGCCTGGGCCAGTTGCACGATGCGGTGCAAACCGCCGACCGCTTGATCTGCTTTGGAGGGCCTTGAAATGCCCAAGTCCCTGTTGATTATCAGCCGCCAGGCGCCCTGGTCCGGCCCGGCCGCCCGTGAAGCACTGGATATCGTGCTGGCCGGCGGTGCGTTCGATCTGCCCATCGGCCTGCTGTTCATGGACGACGGTGTCTTCCAGTTGATGCCCGGGCAGAACGCCAAGGCCCTGCAACAGAAAGACCTGACCGCCAACCTCCAGGCCCTGTCGCTGTTCGGCATCGACGAACTGTACGCCTGCGCCGACAGCCTGGCCGACCGCGGGATTTTTCCGACCCAGGTCGCCGGCGAAGACCTTGAGGTGCTCACCGCTGAACAGCTCAGTGCACTTGTTAACCGTTATGACCAGGTGATCACCCTCTGATGTCGACCTTGCATGTGTTGTCCCACTCCCCTTTTACCGACAGTCGCCTGGGCAGTTGCCTGCGCCTGCTGGGCAGCGAGGATGCGCTGCTGCTCTGTGGCGACGCGGTGCATGCCGTGCAACCGCGCAGCCTGCCGCTTGAAGCGCTGGAAGAACGCGCTGATGACCTGCGCCTGTTCCTCCTTGACGAAGACCTGCAAGCCCGCGGCCTGGAGTGCCCGACCTGGGCCACCAGCGTCGACTACCCGGCATTTGTCGAACTGTCGATCCGTTACGACAAGGTCAATACCTGGCTATGAACACGTTGACGGTGAACGGACAGGCCATCGCCCTGGACAAGGACGGCTACCTGGTCGAACTGGGCGACTGGTCGCCGGAAGTCGCGGCCGCCCTGGCCACGCGGGAAGAACTCGAACTGAGCCCCGAGCACTGGGAAATCCTCGAATTGCTGCGCGGCTTCTACCGCGAGTTCGACCTTTCCCCCGCGACCCGCCCGCTGATCAAGTACACCGCCTTGAAGCTGGGCGCCGAGAAAGGCAACAGCCTGCACCTCAACCGTTTGTTCAAAGGCACCCCCGCCAAACTCGCCGCCAAGCTGGCGGGCCTGCCCAAACCGACGAACTGCTTATGACCGAGTACACGCCGTTGATTATCGAAACGCCCGCCGAGCACCCGTTTGCCCAGTTTGTCCGCATCCTTGGCAAGGGCAAGCGTGGCGCCCGCAACCTGACCCGCGAAGAAGCCCGCGAGGCCATGGGCATGCTGTTAGACGGCAATGTCGAGGACACCCAGCTCGGTGCCTTCCTGATGCTGTTGCGCCACAAGGAAGAAAGCCCGGAGGAGCTGGCCGGTTTCACTGAAGCCCTGCGCGAGCGTTTGCAAGCGCCCAAGCTGGCGATCGACCTGGACTGGCCAAGCTACGCCGGCAAGAAACGCCACCTGCCCTGGTACCTGCTGGCCGCCAAGTGCCTGGCACAGAACGGCATCAAGATATTCATGCACGGCGGCGGCGCCCATACTGCGGGCCGTCTCTACACCGAACAGTTGCTCGAGACGCTGCAGATTCCATTGTGCCGCGACTGGCCGGCCGTCGAGCAGGCGATCGGCCAGGGCAATATCGCCTTTATGCCCCTGGGCGACTGGGCCGCGCCCTTGCAGCGGATGATCGACCTGCGCAACATCCTCGGCCTGCGTTCACCGATCCATTCCCTGGCGCGATTGCTCAACCCGCTGGGCGCGCGCTGTGGCCTGCAAAGCATCTTCCACCCCGGCTACCAGGCGGTGCACCGCGACGCCAGCGGCTTGCTGGGCGACACGGTGATCGTGATCAAGGGCGACGGCGGCGAAATCGAGGTCAACCCGGACAGCAGCAGCCATCTCTACGGCACCACCGGCGGCGAAAGCTGGGACGAGGAATGGCCGGCGCTGTCCGAGCAACGCCATGTGAAACCGGCGACCCTGGACCCCGAACACCTCAAGGCGCTCTGGCGCGGCGACGTCGAGGACAGCTACCCGCAACTGGCCCTGATCTCGACCATGGCCCTGGCCCTGCGCGGCCTCGGCACGCCCCGCGAAGAGGCCTTCGAACAGGCCCGGCGCTACTGGGATGCACGGGATAGATCGATCTGATCGATGATTAACCCCCAGGGTTTGCGCTATTTTTTCGAACAAAGGCCTTTAGACTGGACTCCATTGCACACTTGCCGAGGAGTTTCCGATGGGCCTTTTGATCGACGGCCGCTGGCATGACCAGTGGTACGAAAGCAGCAAAGACGGCGCCTTCCAGCGCGAACAGGCGCAACGCCGCAACTGGCTGACCGCCGACGGCAGGCCCGGCCCCAGCGGCGAAGGCGGGTTCAAGGCCGAAGCCGGGCGTTATCACCTTTATGTGTCCCTGGCCTGTCCCTGGGCCCACCGCACCCTGATCCTGCGCAAGCTCAAGGGCCTGGAAAGCCTGATCGATGTATCGGTGGTCAGCTGGTTGATGCTGGAAAACGGCTGGACCTTCGACAAGGCCTACGGCTCCAGCGGCGATGCGCTGGATAACCACACCTTCATGCACCAGCGCTACACCGCCGATACCGCCGACTACACCGGCCGCGTGACCGTGCCGGTGCTGTGGGACAAGCAATTGCAGCGCATTGTCAGCAATGAATCGTCGGAAATCATCCGGATGTTCAACAGCGCGTTCAATGGACTGACCGGCAATCAGCTGGATTTCTATCCCCAAGCCTTGCACCCGCAGATCGACAGCTGGAACGAACGCATCTATCCGGCGGTGAACAACGGTGTCTATCGCGCCGGGTTTGCCACGTCACAGGGAGCTTATGAAACAGCCTTTGATGATGCGTTCGGTGAGTTGGAGCAGTTGGAACGGCATCTGGCGGAAAGCCGTTATCTGGCGGGGGAATACCTGACGGAAGCGGATGTACGGCTGTTCACCACGCTGATTCGTTTTGACGCGGTGTACTACGGACACTTCAAGTGCAATCTGCGGCGGATTGCCGATTATCCGAGCCTGTCGAACTGGCTGCGAGAGCTATATCAATGGCCGGGCGTCGCCGAGACGGTGGATTTTGCCCATATCAAGGGGCATTACTACGCCAGTCACCGGACCATCAATCCGACCGGGATTGTGCCCAAGGGACCGGAGCAGGATTTCATGGGAAGCCATGATCGGGAAAAACTGGCTGGACGTGGTGTCTGGCGCGACCTCTAACACACCGCAAAACTGTAGGAGCGTGGCTTGTCCGGACGCCGCACCGCCGCGAAGCTTTTAGCGATCTCAAGGACCTCTTCGCGGGCAAGCCCTGCTCCTACAGGTTGATGTCGTGCACAAAATTGTGCTCGACACCGCACTTTAGATATCGTCAGGCCCAGATCCCACAGTAGGGATTTGCATCAAACCTGGGATTGTGCGCCTTCGAACCAGGCCAGTTTCTCGCGCAACTGCACCACTTCCCCGACAATCACCAGCGTCGGCGCATGCACTTCATGCTCCGCCACCAACTGCGGCAGATTCGCCAAGGTCCCGGTAAACACCCGCTGATTCGATGTAGTGCCCTGCTGGATCAACGCCGCCGGGGTCTGCGCCGAACGACCATGGGCAATCAACTGCTCACAGATCACCGGCAACCCGACCAACCCCATGTAGAACACCAACGTCTGCGCCGGTGCCACCAGATCCGCCCAGGGCAGGTCCGTGGAGCCATCCTTCAAGTGCCCGGTGACAAACCGCACCGACTGCGCGTAATCGCGATGGGTCAGCGGAATCCCGGCATAAGCCGAACAGCCGCTGGCCGCCGTGATCCCCGGCACCACCTGGAACGGAATCCCCTGGGCCGCCAGTTCTTCGATCTCTTCGCCGCCACGGCCGAAGATAAACGGATCACCGCCCTTCAATCGCAGCACACGCTTGCCCTGCTTCGCCAGATCAACCAGTTGCTGGTTGATCTGATCCTGGGGCACGGCATGATCGGCGCGACGCTTGCCGACATAGATCCGGTCCGCATCGCGGCGGCACAGTTCCAGAATCGCCGGCGCCACCAGGCGGTCATACAGCACCACATCCGCCTGTTGCATCAGACGCAGGGCACGGAAGGTCAGCAGGTCCGGATCACCCGGCCCCGCTCCCACCAGATACACCTCACCCGGCGCATTCGGCGGCGCACCGCTGATCTTCTCCAGCAGCAAGCGCTCGGCTTCAGCGCCTTGCCCGGCCAGTTGCCGGTCGGCAATCGGGCCCTGGAACACTTCTTCCCAGAACGCCCGGCGCTGCTGCACAGCCGGAAACAGGCCTTTGACCTGGCTGCGGAAACGCGCCGCCAAACCGGCCAACTGGCCGTAGGTCGAAGGAATCCAGGTTTCCAGCTTGGCCCGGATCAAACGCGCCAGCACCGGCGCATCGCCACCGCTGGACACCGCGATAATCAACGGCGAACGGTCGACAATCGCCGGGAAGATCACGCTGCACAAGGCCGGCGCATCCACCACATTGACCGGCACGCAGCGCCGATGGGCATCCGCCGAGACCTGGGCATTGAGCGGCTCGTCGTCGGTGGCGGCTATGATCAGCCCGCAACCGTCGAGGTCGGACTCAAGGTAACCGCGCAACAGCAACTCGCCGCCGCTGCCACTGACCAGCTCGCCCAGCTGACCCTCGACCTCGGGCGCGACAACCCGCAGCACCGCACCGGCATCGGCCAGCAGGCGGGATTTGCGCAAGGCAATCTCCCCCCCGCCGACCACCAGCACAAGGCGGCCACGCAGGTTGTGGAACAGCGGCAGAAATTCCATTTAGCCGATGACCTCGATGCCGCCCATGTAGGGCTTGAGCACTTCCGGCACACGGATCGAACCGTCGGCCTGCTGGTAGTTTTCCAGCACCGCCACCAGCGTACGGCCCACGGCCAGGCCGGAACCGTTCAGGGTGTGGACCAGCTCGGGCTTGCCGGTTTCCGGGTTACGGAAACGCGCCTGCATGCGACGGGCCTGGAAGTCTCCGCAGTTGGAGCACGACGAGATTTCACGGTATTTGTCCTGGCTCGGCACCCAGACTTCCAGGTCGTAGGTCTTCACGGCGCTGAAACCCATGTCGCCGGTGCACAGCGCCAGAACGCGGTACGGCAGCTCCAGCAATTGCAGGACCTTCTCGGCGTTGGCGGTCAGGCCTTCCAGGGCTTGCATGGAGGTCGACGGCTCGACGATCTGGACCATCTCGACCTTGTCGAACTGGTGCTGGCGGATCATGCCGCGGGTGTCACGACCCGACGCACCGGCTTCACTGCGGAAGCACGGGGTGTGGGCGACGAACTTCAGCGGCAGCAGTTTCGGATCGACGATTTCGCCGGAAACGATATTGGTCAACGACACTTCGGCGGTCGGGATCAGGTACAGGTCAGCTTCGCCTTCGCGGCTGATCTTGAACAGGTCTTCCTCGAACTTCGGCAACTGGCCGGTGCCCTGCAAAGCAGGCGCCTGGACCAGATAAGGCGTGTAGGCCTCTTCGTAGCCGTGTTCGGTGATGTGCAGGTTGATCATGAATTGCGCCAGGGCGCGGTGCAGGCGGGCAATCGGGCCCCGCAGCAAGGCGAAACGGGCACCGGACAGCTTGGCGGCGGTTTCGAAATCCAGCCAGCCGAACTTCTCGCCCAGGGCAACGTGGTCCTGGATCGGGAAGTCGAAAGCGGTCGGCGTGCCCCAACGGCGCACTTCGACGTTACCTTCTTCGTCGGCACCGACCGGCACGGACTCGTGAGGCAGGTTCGGCAGGCTCAGCAGGATCGCATCCAGATCCGCCTGGATCGCATCCAGCGCAACCTTGCCTTCACTCAGCTCGGAGCCCATGGTTTCAACACTGGCCATCAACGGCGCGATGTCTTCGCCGCGCTGCTTGGCCTGACCGATACTCTTGGAAACCGCATTGCGCTCGGCCTGCAATTGTTCGGTGCGGGTCTGCACCACCTTGCGCTGGTTTTCCAGCGCTTCGATGCGGGCGACATCGAGGCTGAAGCCACGGGAGGCCAGGCGATCCGCTACGTCCTGAAGGTTGCTACGTAACAGTTTGGAATCGAGCATGTCGGTTTCTCGTTATCAGAGTTTGGTCAAGGACAGGCCGGCCCAGGTCGCGAGCAGCCCGCCGAATACGCTGAGGGCCGCATAGCCCAGGGCAATCAGTACCTGCCCGCTTTCCAGCAGGCGCACCGTATCCAGTGAAAAGGATGAAAATGTGGTCAGGCCGCCGACAAATCCCACGATCAAGCCGGCGCGGATCTCAATCGGCACCTCGGGACGCAGCAAAAACAGACCGTAGAGCACGCCAATCACCAGGCAGCCCACGATATTAACGGCCAATGTCGCGGTATAGAAGTGCCGCGGCCAATTGGCGTTGATCAGGTTGCCGGTGGCGAAGCGCACCAGGGTGCCGATAATCCCGGCGAAGGAGACGGCAAGGACGGTGCGGATCAAGGCTTTCTCCGTTGTTTCGGGCTGTTGCGGTCAAGGGCCGCGAGGTGGTTGAGCTTTTCGCCGATCTTCAATTCCAGCCCGCGTGGCACTGGCTGGTAGAAGGGCTGGGGCTCCAGTTCTTCGGGGAAATAGTCCTCGCCCGCCGCATAGGCGTCGGGTTCGTCATGGGCGTAGCGGTATTCGTCGCCGTAGCCCAACTGCTTCATCAGCTTGGTCGGTGCGTTGCGCAGGTGCAGCGGCACTTCCAGCGAGCCATGTTCGGCGGCGCTGCGCATGGCGGCCTTGAAGCCCATGTAGACGGCGTTGCTTTTCGGCGCGCAAGCCAGGTAGGTAATGGCCTGGGCCACCGCCAATTCGCCTTCGGGGCTGCCGAGTCGCTCCTGCACATCCCAGGCCGCCAGGCACAGGCTCAGGGCCCGTGGATCGGCGTTGCCGATATCCTCGCTGGCCATGCGCACCACCCGGCGGGCCAGGTACAGCGGGTCGCAGCCGCCGTCGAGCATGCGCGCGAACCAGTACAGGGCGCCATCGGGATTGGAGCCGCGCACCGACTTGTGCAAGGCGGAAATCTGGTCGTAGAACGCCTCGCCGCCCTTGTCGAAACGCCGGCGGGTATCCCCCAGCAAGCTTTGCAGCAATTCGACGCCGATTTCCTCGCCGTCTTCAGCCAGGTCCGAGGCGTTTTCCAGCAGGTTGAGCAACCGCCGACCATCGCCGTCGGCCGCCGACAGCAGCATCTTGAAGCCTTCCTCGCCCAGGCTCAGCTGGCGCTTGCCGAGGCCTCGCTCTTCGCTCAAGGCCCGCTGCACCAGCTTGTTCAGGGCCGCTTCGTCGAGGCTTTTCAGCACATAGACCCGCGCCCGGGAGAGCAAGGCGTTGTTCAGTTCAAACGAGGGGTTTTCGGTGGTGGCGCCGATAAAGATCAGGGTGCCGTCTTCCACATAGGGCAGGAAAGCGTCCTGCTGGGACTTGTTGAAGCGGTGCACTTCGTCGACGAACAGGATGGTGCGCTTGCCGTACTGCCCGGCCTGCTGCTTGGCGATTTCCACCGCCTGGCGGATCTCCTTGACCCCGGCCAGCACCGCAGAAACGGTTTCGAAGTGGGCGTCCGAGACTTCCGCCAGCAGCCGCGCCAGGGTGGTCTTGCCCACCCCCGGCGGGCCCCAGAAGATCATCGAATGCAGCGCGCCCTGCTCCAGGGCTTCGCGCAACGGCTTGCCACGAGCCAGCAGGTGCTCCTGGCCGACGTACTCATCCAGGTTGGTCGCGCGTAAACGGGCGGCCAGGGGCTGGGCAATCGGGGCACGGCTGAACAGGTCCATGGCGGGCGTCTGAAACCTCTTATTCCTGGATCACGTCCGCACCCTTGGGGATGACGAACTTGAACTTGGCGGCGTCGATGGGTTCATTGGCCTTGACCCCGGTGAACAGCAGGTTGGTGCGCTGGCCGACGCTGTCGACCAGTTGCATGTCATTGATCAGGCCGTTGCGGAACGACAGGCGCAGACTGTCGAACAGGGTGTCCTTGGTTTTCGGCTTGAGGACGAAGTCGATCACGCCGCCGGCTTCCTTGGCACTGATATCGAAGCTTTCGCTGATCTTGGAGACATCACCGGAGAGCAGCAGGGCCGGGGTCTGGGTCAGGCGCAGGTCGAGCTTCTTGATGGTGACCTGTTCCAGGTCCGGGTCCCAGAGGGTGACCTTCTGGCCGTCGGAGATCATGGTCTGCTCCTGCGGCGCATCGGTGTGCCAGTAGAACAGGCCCGGGCGCTGGAGGGTCATCTCGCCGGCGGTTTCCTGCAACTGGGTACCGCCGCCGTCCAGGGTCAACTGCGAGAAACGCGCGGTCAGGGTCTGGGACTTTTCGAGCAATTGGGTCAAACGCGCCACGTCCTTCGGATCGGCGTGGGCCGACAGCGTGGTCAGGGCCAGAACCGGCAGCAACAGCATGCGGATAAAACGCATGGGAATCCTCATTGAACTCGTTGAAAGGGCGCGCCGCGTGACTCCACGCGGCGCGGATCAGTCGCGCGACGGCCCGGGGGCGAGTACTTCACGCGAGCCGTTGGTGTTCATGGCGGTCACGACCCCGGCCATTTCCATGGACTCGATCATGCGGGCGGCCCGGTTGTAGCCGATCTTCAGCTTGCGCTGCACCGCGGAAATCGAGGCCCGGCGGCTTTCCAGCACGAACTGTACGGCTTCGTCGTAGAGCGCGTCGGCTTCAGCGTCGTCGCTGTCGCCACCACCGCTGCCGCCGTCGAAGCCGCTGCCGGCCTCTTCAACGCCATTGAGGATGTCGTCGTTGTATTCCGGTGCTCCGCGCAGTTTCCACGCCTCGACCACCCGGTGAACCTCATCGTCGGAGACAAAAGCGCCATGCACACGAATCGGCAGGCTGGTGCCTGGCGGCATGTAGAGCATGTCACCGTGACCGAGCAATTGCTCGGCGCCGCCCTGGTCGATGATGGTCCGCGAGTCGATCTTGCTCGACACCTGGAACGCCATGCGCGTCGGGATGTTGGCCTTGATCAGGCCGGTGATCACGTCCACCGACGGCCGCTGGGTCGCGAGGATCAGGTGGATACCGGCGGCCCGGGCTTTCTGGGCGATACGGGCGATCAGTTCTTCGACCTTCTTGCCGACGATCATCATCATGTCGGCGAATTCGTCGACCACCACCACGATGGTCGGCAGTTTCACCAACAACGGCGCTTCATCGTGGATGCTTTCGCGGTTGTACAGCGGGTCGGTCAGCGGCGTGCCGGCGTCCTGGGCTTCCTTGACCTTGTGGTTGAAACCCGACAGGTTACGCACGCCCATCTTGGCCATCAGCTTGTAGCGCCGCTCCATCTCGGCGACGCTCCAGCGCAAGGCGTTGGCCGCGTCCTTCATGTCGGTGACCACCGGGCAAAGCAGGTGCGGAATGCCTTCGTAGATCGACAACTCGAGCATTTTCGGGTCGATCATGATCAGCTTGGCGTCTTCCGGGCCGGACTTGAACAGGATCGACAGGATCATCGCGTTCACGCCCACCGACTTACCGGAACCGGTGGTACCGGCCACCAGCAGGTGCGGCATCTTCGCCAGGTCGGTGATGACCGGCTTGCCGCCGATATCGTGACCCAGGGCCAGGGTGACCGGGGATTTCGCGTCGTCGTATTCCGGGGTCGAGAGCACTTCGGAGAAACGCACGATCTGGCGGTCCTCGTTGGGGATCTCGATACCCACGGTGGTCTTGCCGGGGATGACTTCCACCACCCGCACGCTGGTAACCGCGAGCGAACGCGCCAGGTCCTTGGCCAGGTTGGAGATCCGACTGACCTTGACCCCCGCCGCCGGTTGAATTTCGTAGCGGGTAATCACCGGCCCCGGATGGATGGAATCCACCGAGACTTCGACGCCGAATTCCTTGAGCTTGATTTCCAGTAGATGGCCGACGGCCGCTAGGGATTCCGGCGAGTAGTTGAGCTGCTTCTTTTCCGCCGGGTCGAGGATCGAGATCGGCGGCAAGGTGCCTTCCACCGCGCTGTCGACAAACAACGGCGCCTGTTTCTCTTTCTCCACCCGCTTGCTCTGCTGCACCGGTTTGACTGGCGCCGGGGCAATCACCGGCGGGATCTGCTTCTCGCGCTCGGACATATGCTTGCTGAGGGCCTGCTCGCGTTCGATCAGGCGCTCCTTGACCTTGGCCTGCTCGCGTTTGTCGGGAACGCTCGGCGCCACCACTTCGTGAACGCGGTCGTCGACCTCACGCAGTTGCGCCACCAACTGCTTGCGCTCGACCCGGGCCGACCACCAGCGATTCAGCGCGCCCTGGAACAATTCGAACAGGTCCAGGGTGATCTTGCCGGTGACGTCCATGACCTTGAACCAGGACAGGTCGGTGAACACCGTCAGGCCGAACAGGAACAGGGCGATGAACAGCAGCGTGCTGCCCTGGATATTCAGGGCGTTTTTCGCCAGGTTGCCGAGGCTTTCGCCCAGGGCGCCGCCCGCCCCTGCCGGCAGGCCGAAGGGCTGGTGGAAATGGATATGGGCCAGCGCGGCCCCGGACAGCACCAGGAACACCAGGCCGATCAGCCGCCAGGAAAACAGCCAGCCGCTCCATTGCCAGGGTTCGTGGCGCTGGCGGAAGATCTGGTAGGTCTTGATCGCCAGCAACAAGGGGAACACATAGGCGAAATAACCCAGCACCATGAACAGGATGTCGGCGCTGTAGGAACCGGCGGGACCGCCGAAGTTCTGCACGTTATCGATCTTGCTGTTGTGGCTCCAGCCGGGATCGTCCTTGCCATAGGTCAGCAAGGCCATCATCAGGAACAGGCACAACGCGCCGATAGCAATCAGCGCACCTTCCTTGAGGCGATAATGCAGCTGCTGCCGCCAGAGCGGAACGACTGCTTTAGAGGGTGTGGCGGTGGATTTCTTCAAAATGATTCACTGCTTCATTACATAACCGGCATTGTACGGATTTGTCCGCCCGATGCCACGCTGTCACCGCATGGGTGTAGCATAACCGACAGCACTTTTCACGCGGTTCAATTTGAGCACGCATTCTCTTTTGTGACAAAGGCTTATGAGGTGTTTTATGAGCGCAACCAAGCATTCACGCCTGATCATCCTGGGTTCCGGCCCTGCCGGTTACAGTGCGGCGGTTTATGCCGCCCGCGCCAACCTCAAGCCTTTGGTCATTACCGGCCTGCAAGCCGGTGGTCAATTGACCACCACCACCGAAGTCGACAACTGGCCCGGCGACGTCGAAGGCCTGACCGGCCCGGTGCTGATGGAGCGCATGCAGAAACACGCCGAGCGTTTCGACACCGAGATCGTCTATGACCACATTCACACCGCCAAGTTGCAGCAGCGCCCGTTTATCCTCGAGGGCGACAGCGGTATCTATACCTGCGACGCCTTGATTATCGCCACCGGCGCCTCGGCGCAGTACCTTGGCCTGCCATCCGAGGAGGCCTTTGCCGGCAAGGGCGTCTCGGCCTGCGCGACCTGCGACGGGTTCTTCTACCGCAACCAGGTGGTGGCGGTGGTCGGCGGCGGCAATACCGCGGTGGAGGAAGCCCTGTACCTGGCCAATATCGCCAAGGAAGTGCACCTGGTGCACCGCCGGGACAAGCTGCGTGCGGAGAAGATCCTCCAGGACAAGCTGTTCGAGAAAGCCGCCAACGGCAATATCCGCCTGCACTGGAACGAGAACCTCGATGAAGTGCTCGGCGATGCCAGCGGCGTCACCGGCGCCCGCCTGCGCCACAGCGACACCGACGAAACCCGCGAACTGGCGCTGACCGGGGTGTTTATCGCCATCGGCCATAAGCCCAATACCGATCTGTTCGAGGGCCAGTTGAGCATGCACAACGGCTATTTGCGGGTACAGGGCGGCAGCGAGGGCAATGCCACGGCAACGGAAATCCCCGGGGTATTCGCCGCCGGCGATGTCGCCGACCATGTCTATCGCCAGGCCGTCACCTCGGCCGGCGCCGGCTGCATGGCGGCGCTGGATGCCGAGAAATTCCTGGACGATAACTGATGCTGACCTGGTTACAACGCAACTCGCTGACCTTCCCGCCCCTGGCCAAGGCCATGCGCGAACCCAATGGCCTGCTGGCCGCCGGCGGCGACCTGTCCGCCGATCGACTGATCCAGGCCTATCGCCATGGCTGTTTTCCCTGGTTTTCCGAAGGCCAGCCGATCCTCTGGTGGTCGCCGGACCCGCGCACCGTGCTGTTTCCCGATGAATTGCATGTCTCCCGCAGCCTGAACAAGCTGTTGCGCCAGCAACGCTACCAGGTCACCTTCGACCGGGATTTCGCCGCCGTGATCCGCGCCTGCGCCGCCCCACGGGCCTATGCCGAGGGCACCTGGATCACTGAGGCCATGCAAACCGCCTATCTGCAATTGCATGAGCGCGGTTTTGCCCACTCGGTGGAGGTCTGGGATAACGATGAGTTGGTGGGTGGCCTCTACGGCCTGGCAATGGGCCAGCTGTTTTTCGGCGAGTCCATGTTCAGTCGTGCCGACAACGCCTCGAAATTCGGTTTCGCCACCCTGGTCCGGCACCTCAAGGCCTCGGGGTTCGTCCTGATCGACTGCCAGATGCCCACCGATCACCTGCACAGCCTTGGCGCCCGGGCCATTCCCCGGGAGGACTTCGCCCGCTACCTGGGCGAACATCTGGACCAGCCCAACAGCGCGACCTGGCTGCCCTGACCCACTACGATCAGGTAACCTTCACACAGCACCTAGGCGTCTTTTCCCAGGCTGGCTTACACTTGATTCAACGCAATTGAAAGCTTATTCCGAGGGTCGATCATGACCGAGCTGGCGCGCTTGAAGTTCTATGCCACTCAACCCCACTCTTGCAGCTATCTGCCCGAAGAGCAGGCGACCACGCTGTTCCTCGACCCTAGCCAGCCCATGGACGTGCATGTCTACGCAGACCTGTCGGAAATGGGTTTCCGTCGTAGCGGCGACCACCTGTACCGGCCCCATTGCCAGAACTGCAACGCCTGCGTGCCGGCGCGGATTCCCGTGGCGCAGTTCCTGCCCGATCGCCAGCAGAAACGTATCTTCAAACGCAACGCCGAGCTCAAGGTCAGGGCCGTCAAGCCGGGGTTCAGCGAGGAATACTTCGACCTGTACCAACGCTACATCGAACAACGGCACGCCGATGGCGACATGTTCCCACCCAGTCGTGACCAGTTTTCCACTTTTCTGGTGCGCGACCTGCCGTTCTCACGTTTCTATGAATTCCGCCTGGAGGGGCGCCTGCTGGCCGTGGCCGTCACCGACCTGCTGCCCAACGGACTATCAGCGGTCTACACCTTCTATGAGCCCGCTGAGGAGCGTCGCAGCCTGGGGCGCTACGCTATCCTCTGGCAGATCGGCGAAGCCCGGCGGCTGGGGCTGGAGGCGGTCTACCTCGGCTATTGGATCAAGAACTGCAAGAAGATGAACTACAAGACCCAATATCGACCGATCGAACTGCTGATCAACCAGCGCTGGGTGACGCTCAGTTAGCTCGTCGCCCCCACCGGAATCGAACTGTATTTTCCAGGCCGGTACTAACCCCTTGGCGTGAACCCCCTTTTTCGGGCACAATGCACGCCGCTTTTGCCTGGCGCAGTTGCACCGGGCCATTCACTGGACACCGAGGGCTTTACTGCATGTCGAAAGAAGACAGCTTCGAAATGGAAGGCACTGTCGTCGACACCCTGCCGAATACCATGTTTCGCGTGGAATTGGAAAATGGGCACGTCGTAACCGCGCATATCTCCGGAAAGATGCGCAAGAACTACATTCGTATTCTCACCGGTGACAAAGTGCGCGTCGAGCTGACGCCCTACGACTTGAGCAAAGGGCGCATCACCTACCGCGCCCGCTAAGCAAGTCGATACAAAAACGCCCGGCACTTGCCGGGCGTTTTTGTTTGTGCGCCTTTCTGGCCCGCCGCCCCTTTTTTTGTGGGAGCCGGCTTGCTGGCGATGAACGATAACGCGGTGCGCCAGATACACCGCGCCGCCTGAATCGCCAGCAAACAGGCTCCTGCAGGGGAGCGAGGTGTTTTCAGGAGCACGGATAAAACAAAGGCGCCCGAAGGCGCCTTTGTGTTTTGCGGGTCTAGATCACGCCATTTCAGCCGTGGTTTCGAACTCGAAGGTCAGCTCGCCATCCTTCAGATCGATGTGCACCACACCGCCATGGTCGGACAACTCGCCGAACAGGATCTCCTCGGCCAACGGCCGCTTGATCTTGTCCTGGATCAGACGCGCCATCGGGCGTGCGCCCATCGCCGCGTCATAACCACCTTCCGCCAGCCAGTTGCGCGCCGCATCGGTGACTTCCAGTTGCACACGCTTGTCTTCCAGCTGCGCCTGAAGCTCGGTAAGGAACTTGTCCACCACGCTCTTGATCACCTCATGGCTGAGGCGACCAAACTGGATAATGGTGTCCAGACGGTTGCGGAACTCCGGCGTGAAGCTCTTCTTGATCACTTCCATCGCATCGGACGAGTGGTCCTGATGCGTGAAGCCAATCGACGCACGTGCCGCGGTTTCGGCACCGGCGTTGGTGGTCATGATCACGATCACATTGCGGAAGTCCGCCTTGCGCCCGTTGTTGTCGGTCAGGGTCCCGTGGTCCATCACCTGCAGCAGCAGGTTGAAGACTTCCGGGTGGGCCTTCTCGATTTCATCGAGCAGCAGCACGCAATGCGGTTGTTTGGTGATGGCCTCGGTCAGCAGGCCGCCCTGGTCGAAACCGACATAACCCGGAGGCGCACCGATCAGACGCGAAACGGTGTGGCGCTCCATGTACTCGGACATGTCGAAACGCACCAGTTCGATCCCCATCGCCTTGGCCAACTGCCGCGCCGCTTCGGTCTTGCCGACGCCGGTTGGACCGGCGAACAGGAACGAACCGACCGGTTTATCCGGCGACTTCAAGCCGGCACGGGACAGCTTGATGGCGGTCGACAGCGAGTCGATGGCCGCATCCTGACCGAACACGGTCAGTTTCAGGTCGCGCTCCAGATTACGCAGCAGTTCCTTGTCGGAGCTGGTGACGTGTTTTGGCGGAATCCGCGCGATCTTCGCCACGATGTCCTCGACCTGAGGCACCTCGATGCGTTTGACCCGTTTCTCGATCGGTTGCAGGCGCTGATAGGCACCGGCCTCGTCGATCACGTCGATGGCCTTGTCCGGCATGTGCCGATCATTGATATAACGCGACGCCAGTTCGGCGGCGGCGCGCAAGGCCTCGTCGCTGTACTCGATATTGTGGTGCTGCTCGAAACGCCCTTTCAGGCCGCGCAGGATACCGATGGTGTCTTCCACCGAAGGCTCGGACACGTCGACCTTCTGGAAGCGCCGCGCCAAAGCCCGGTCCTTCTCGAAGATGCCACGAAACTCCTGGAAGGTGGTCGAACCGATGCAGCGGATATCACCCGAGGATAGCAACGGCTTGAGCAGGTTCGAGGCATCCATGACGCCGCCGGAAGCGGCACCCGCACCGATGATGGTGTGGATTTCGTCGATGAACAGGATCGCCTGCGGACGTTTTTTCAACTCGCCGAGCAACGCCTTGAAGCGCTTCTCGAAATCGCCACGGTATTTGGTACCGGCCAGCAGTGCACCGAGATCAAGGGAGTAGACCACGCTGTTGGCCAGCAGGTCCGGGACCTGGTTGTCGACGATGCGCTTGGCCAGGCCTTCGGCGATGGCCGTCTTGCCCACGCCCGCCTCGCCCACCAGCAGCGGGTTGTTCTTGCGCCGGCGCGCCAGGATCTGCGCCACGCGCTCGACTTCCAACTCACGCCCGACCAGCGGATCGATACGACCCTGGCGCGCCAGTTCGTTCAGATTGCTGGCATAAGCGTCCAGTGGATTGCCTGAAGATGAAGACTCACCGCCCTCTTCGTCCTGCATATCTTGCTCGCCTTCGGAGTGATCGCCGTGCCCGGGCACCTTGGAGATGCCATGGGCGATGTAGTTGACGACATCGATACGTGCAACGCTTTGCTGCTTGAGCAGGAAGACCGCCTGGCTCTCCTGCTCGCTGAAGATCGCGACCAGCACGTTGGCGCCCGTCACTTCACGTTTACCGGAACTCTGCACATGGAAGACAGCACGTTGCAGGACACGCTGAAAGCCCAGAGTCGGCTGGGTTTCGCGATCCTCGTCATGGACGGGGATCAGCGGCGTGGTGGAGTCGATGAACTCCTGCAGATCGTGCTTGAGTTTATCGAGATTGGCGCCACAGGCACGCAGGACGGTGGCGGCAGCCTCATTATCCAAAAGGGCCAGCAGCAGGTGCTCGACGGTCATGAATTCATGACGCTTCGAGCGAGCCTCCTTGAAGGCAAGATTGAGGGTGACTTCGAGTTCGCGGTTTAACATAGTTCACCTCATACCCAAGTGGTCGGCATTAACCGTCCTTCTCGATTTCACAGAGTAGCGGATGCTGGCTTTCCCTGGCGTACTGATTGACCTGCATGGCCTTGGTCTCGGCGATGTCGCGGGTAAACACTCCACATACTGCCCGTCCTTCTGTGTGGACGGCCAGCATGACCTTGGTCGCCAGCTCGCGATTCAGGTTAAAAAACACCTCGAGCACTTCGACGACGAAATCCATCGGTGTGTAGTCATCATTGAACAAAACCACCTTGTACATCGGTGGCGCCTGCAACGCGGGCTTGGATTCCTGTACAGCAATACCCGCGGAATCGTCGTCGTGGGAATCCGGGCGATCCTGATTGAATGTTAGTCGAATCTGGCTGATTGCATGCATGGAAAGAAAGGTTCGTCAGTTGAGCAATTGCAGTGATGGGGGCACTTCGGACAGATTTCAACACTGGCCGTCGCGTCACCTTGACTATCGGCAAAACGGTGTTACAACCAATAGAGCCCACATTGGGTAATAAGGTCCATACCGTCAACCGTTTTTCTGGTTCACGCAGTGAAGGATGAACTGGATGATACTCCAGTGATGGGGTCGTTTGCAGAGGGATATGAGCATGCTGAGTGGTAAAGTCAAGTGGTTCAACAATGCCAAGGGCTACGGCTTCATCATTGAAGAAGGCAAGAGTGAAGACCTGTTCGCCCATTACTCGGCCATCCAGATGGATGGCTACAAAACCCTTAAGGCTGGCCAGGCAGTAAGCTTTGAGATCATCCAGGGTCCCAAGGGGCTGCATGCGGTCAACATCCGGCAACTGGTCACCGCTGCCGCACCTGTTGCCAAACCGCAAAATGCTGCGACACAAGCCCCCGCTGTAACCGCCAGAGCCTGAAAGCCACACGCTTTCAGATAGAGAAACGCCCGGTCCAATCACTTGGGCCGGGCGTTTTCGTTTACCGTCGGTCAGCCTACATGTGCTTGATCAGCGCATCGCCAAAGCCGGAAGACGACACCAGCGTCGCACCGTCCATCAGACGCTCGAAATCATAGGTCACGGTTTTCGCGCCGATGGCGCCATTGGTGCCCTTGATGATCAGGTCGGCCGCTTCGATCCAGCCCATGTGCCGCAGCATCATTTCCGCGGACAGGATCAGCGATCCGGGATTGACCTGGTCCTTGCCCGCGTACTTGGGCGCGGTACCGTGGGTCGCTTCGAACATTGCCACGGTATCGGACAGGTTGGCCCCCGGCGCGATACCGATACCGCCCACTTCGGCGGCCAGGGCGTCGGACAGATAGTCGCCGTTCAGGTTCAGGGTCGCGATCACGTCATACTCCGCCGGACGCAGCAGGATCTGCTGGAGCATGGCATCGGCGATGGCGTCCTTGACCACCACGTTGCGGCCGTTTTTCGGGTTCTTGAACTGCATCCACGGGCCGCCGTCGAGCAGGGTCGCGCCGAACTCCTCGGCCGCCACTTCATAGGCCCACTCCTTGAAGGCACCTTCGGTGAACTTCATGATGTTGCCTTTATGCACGATGGTCAGCGACTTGCGATCGTTGTCGACGACATATTGCAGGGCCTTGCGCGCCAGTCGCTTGGTGCCCTCTTTGGACACCGGCTTGATGCCGATCCCGCAGTCCTGGTCGAAACGGATCTTGGTGACACCCATTTCTTCCTTCAGGAACTTGATGACCTTGATCGCTTCCGGCGAACCGGCCTTCCATTCGATACCGGCATAGATGTCTTCGGAGTTCTCACGGAAGATCGTCATGTCAACGTCGCCGGGCTTCTTCACCGGACTGGGCACGCCTTCGAACCAGCGCACCGGACGCAGGCAGACATACAGGTCGAGCTGCTGACGCAGGGCCACGTTCAGCGAACGGATGCCGCCACCCACCGGTGTGGTCAGCGGCCCCTTGATGGAAACCACATAATCCTTGACCGCATCCAGGGTTTCCTGGGGCAGCCAGGTGTCCTGGTCATAGACCTGGGTGGCCTTCTCGCCGGCAAAGACTTCCATCCAGGAAATCTTGCGCTTGCCGCCGTAGGCCTTGTGTACCGCCGCATCGACGACCTTGATCATCACCGGGCTGATATCGACGCCAATACCATCGCCTTCGATGAAGGGGATGATCGGGTTGTCAGGAACATTGAGAGAATGGTCTGGATTGACGGTGATTTTTTCGCCGACGGCCGGAACCTGAATCTTCTTGTATCCCATGTTGAACTCCATCTATGGATTGAACATCTGGCTGCGTTCGAGCGTACCCCAGGCGCTTGCCCGTGGGAACCTCACACCCGACTCATCTGCCGCGAAAAACCTCGATTTCGCGGCTTACAAGCTTGAAAGCAAAGGTAAAAGCGCCAAAGTCGAGCACTGCTTGCGACACCTCGCCACAGGGTGCCCTGCGACCTTTAGACCAATGGACGAGTGTAGTCGCTTATGAAGCATCGGCGTTTTGCCAGCAACCTATGTATAATCGCGCCGCTGACCATGGAGTCACGACGGCCGACCTCTCTACAACGAGACTTTCCGCCTGAAAAAGCCGGGTTGTTATCGCAATCCGACCGCTTGACGCTCGACTGATGCACCCAACATCACCGCGCGCGAAGAAACCTCGACATTCGGCTCATGGATGACTTTTGAACGAACGCGCTTACCCGGCGCATCTCGAGTTTCTGCGCATGCTTTAGCAAAGAAGAGAGTTAATCCGAATATGCCCAACCGTTCGAAGATCATCTACACCTTCACCGACGAAGCCCCTGCCCTCGCCACCTATTCACTGCTGCCTATCGTAGAGGCCTTTACCGCTTCGGCTGATATCGCCGTGGAAACCCGCGATATCTCGCTGGCCGGCCGCATTCTCGCAAGCTTCCCTGAACAACTGGGCGCCAAGGCCGTGCCGGATCACCTCGCCGAGCTGGGCGAGCTGGCCATCACCCCCGAAGCCAACATCATCAAGCTGCCGAACATCAGCGCCTCGGTCCCACAACTGCAGGCCGCGATCAAGGAACTGCAAGCCCAGGGTTTCAACATCCCGGACTACCCGGAAACCGTCGGCACCGACGCCGAGAAAGACGCTCGCGCCCGTTACGACAAGATCAAGGGCAGCGCCGTGAACCCGGTCCTGCGCGAAGGCAACTCCGACCGCCGCGCGCCGCTGTCGGTCAAGAACTATGCCCGCAAGCACCCGCACAAGATGGGCGCCTGGGCTGCCGACTCCAAGTCCCACGTCGCTCACATGAGCACCGGTGACTTCTACGGCAGCGAAAAAGCCGCACTGATCGACGCTGCCGGCAGCGTCAAGATCGAGCTGATCGCCCAGGACGGCACTGCCAGCGTCCTGAAAGAGAAAACCAACGTACAAGCCGGTGAGATCCTCGACTGCGCCGTGCTGAGCAAGAACGCCCTGCGCAGCTTCATCGCCGCTGAAATCGAAGACGCCAAGCAACAAGGCGTGCTGCTGTCGGTTCACCTGAAAGCCACCATGATGAAGGTCTCCGACCCGATCATGTTCGGCCAGATCGTTGCCGAGTTCTATAAAGACGCCCTGGCCAAGCACGCTGACGTGCTGGAGCAGATCGGCTTCAACCTGAACAACGGCATCGGCGACCTGTACGCCCGCATCAAGACCCTGCCGGCCGAGCAGCAGGCGCAGATCGAAGCCGACATCCAGGCGGTCTACGCTGCCCGTCCGTCGTTGGCCATGGTCAACTCCGACAAAGGCATCACCAACCTGCACGTGCCGAGCGACGTCATCGTCGACGCCTCGATGCCAGCGATGATCCGTGACTCCGGCAAGATGTGGGGCACCGACGGCCAGCTGCACGACACCAAGGCGGTGATCCCGGATCGCTGCTACGCCACCATCTACCAGGCGGTGATCGAAGACTGCAAGCAACACGGCGCCTTCGACCCAACCACCATGGGCAGCGTGCCGAACGTCGGCCTGATGGCGAAGAAAGCCGAAGAGTACGGTTCCCACGACAAGACCTTCCAGATCAAGACCGACGGCGTGGTTCGGGTTTCCGACAGCACCGGTCGTACCCTGCTGGAACAGACCGTGGAAGCCGGCGACATCTTCCGTATGTGCCAGACCAAGGACGCGCCGATCCAGGACTGGGTCAAACTGGCCGTCAACCGTGCCCGCGCCAGCAGCACTCCAGCGATTTTCTGGCTGGACCCAATGCGCGCTCACGACGGCGTGGTCATCGAGAAGGTCCAGACCTACCTGAAGGACCACGACACCACTGGCCTGGATATCCAGATCATGTCGCCGGTCGACGCGATGAAGTTCACCCTGGACCGCACCCGCGCCGGCAAGGACACCATCTCGGTGACCGGTAACGTGCTGCGCGACTACCTGACCGACCTGTTCCCGATCATGGAACTGGGCACCAGCGCCAAGATGCTGTCGATCGTGCCGCTGATGAACGGCGGTGGCCTGTTCGAAACCGGCGCCGGCGGTTCGGCACCGAAACACGTGCAGCAACTGGTGGAAGAGAACTTCCTGCGCTGGGACTCCCTGGGCGAATTCCTGGCCCTGGCCGCGTCCCTGGAACACCTGGGCGTGACCTACAACAACCCGAAAGCCCTGGTGCTGTCGAAGACCCTGGACCAGGCCACTGGCCAGTTCCTCGACAACAACAAGTCGCCATCGCGTAAAGTCGGCAACATCGACAACCGCGGCAGCCACTTCTACCTGGCGCTGTACTGGGCCCAGGCCCTGGCCGCCCAGAGCGAAGACACTGCGCTGCAAGGCCAGTTCACCCAACTGGCCAAGACCCTGGCCGAGAACGAGGCGACCATCGTTGCCGAGCTCAACGCCGTACAGGGCAAGCCAGTGGACATCGGCGGCTACTACCACGCCGACGCCGAGCTGATCAGCAAGGCCATGCGTCCGAGCGCAACCCTCAACGCGGCGATTGCCGCGCTGGTGTAAGCTCCTCGGCAGTACCACAAGCCCCGGCCCAGTGCCGGGGTTTGTGTTTTCACAACCAGAGAAACTACCCTATGGAATGGCAACCCCACATCACCGTCGCCACTGTCGTCGAAGACAACGGTCGCTTTCTCTTCACCGAAGAGTGCTACGAAGCAGCAACGGTCCTCAACCAGCCCGCCGGGCACCTGGACCCGAATGAAACCCTCAGCGAGGCCGCCATCCGCGAAACACTCGAGGAAACCGGCTGGGAGGTGGAACTGACCGGCGTCGTCGGCATCTACCTGTATACCGCCCCGAGCAACGGCGTGACCTACCAGCGCGTCTGCTTTGCCGGCAAAGCGCTCAAGCACCGCCCGGACTATCAACTGGACCACGGCATCATCGGCCCACGCTGGCTGACCCGCGACGAATTGCTGGCCCTGCGCCCGCAATGGCGCAGCGAGCTGATCATCCGCTGCCTGGACGATTATCTGGCCGGCCCCCTGCACAGTCTCGAGCTGATCCGCCCTTCTCTTTAGCCTTGCGGGCCCGGGCCTGTTAGAATCGCGTCCTTTTTCGAAGACACTCATTGAATCCCTATGCGTGATCCAGCTGCCACCGCCCCAGAAAACCTGCGCGTCATCGTCGGCATGTCCGGCGGCGTAGACTCTTCCGTTTCCGCCGTACTGCTGATGGAGCAGGGTTACCAGGTGGAAGGCCTGTTCATGAAGAACTGGGAAGAAGACGACGGAACGGAGTACTGCACCGCCATGGACGACCTGGCGGACGCCCAGGCGGTGTGCGACAAGATCGGCATCAAGCTGCACACCGCCAACTTCGCCGCCGAATACTGGGACAACGTGTTCGAACACTTCCTGGCCGAATACAAGGCCGGACGCACGCCGAACCCGGACATCCTCTGCAACCGCGAAATCAAGTTCAAGGCGTTCCTCGACTACGCCCTGATGCTGGGTGCCGACCTGATTGCCACCGGCCATTACGTGCGTCGCCGCGACATCGACGGCCGCACCGAACTGCTCAAGGGCCTGGACCCGAACAAGGACCAGAGCTATTTCCTCCATGCCGTCGGCGGCGAACAGATCGCCAAGACCCTGTTCCCGGTCGGCGAACTGGAAAAGCCCGCAGTGCGCGCCATTGCCGAGAAACACGAACTGGCCACGGCGAAGAAGAAGGACTCCACCGGTATCTGCTTTATCGGCGAGCGGCGCTTCAGCGACTTCCTCAAGCAGTACCTGCCGGCCCAGCCGGGTGAGATCAAGACCACCGAAGGCGAAGTCATCGGTCGTCACCACGGCCTGATGTACCACACCATCGGCCAGCGCCAGGGCCTGGGCATCGGCGGCCTGAAGGACGCCGGCGACGAGCCCTGGTACGTGCTGCTCAAGGACCTGGAGCACAACGAACTGATCGTCGGCCAGGGCAACGAGCACCCATGGCTGTTTTCCCGCGCCCTGCTCGCTTCCGAGATCTACTGGGTCAACCCGGTGGACCTGAGCGTGCCGCGCAAGCTGACGGCCAAGGTGCGTTATCGCCAGGGCGACCAGTCCTGCACCCTGGAACAGACTGAAAACGGCTATCGCGCCGTGTTCGACGAACCCCAGCGCGCGGTGACTCCGGGCCAATCGGTGGTGTTCTACGACGGTGAAGTCTGCCTCGGTGGCGGCGTGATCGAAGTCGCCGAGCCCTGGACCTTCAAGGAACAGCGCCCATGAGCCCGACCCAGGAGCAACTGACGGCGCTGGGCGGCGTGTTTCTCGCCGCGGTGCTGGTGGACAAGATCGCCAAGAGCGGCCAGTCCAGCGAAGCCGGCTTGAGCTGCATGCTCAACAGCCTGCTGGTGCGCGACCCCAAGGACACCCTGGAAGTCTACGGCGGTGACGACCTCCAACTGCGCGACGGCTACCGCGCGCTGATCGGCGCCCTGGAGCGCGACCCCAGCGCCCTGCAACGCGAACCGCTGCGCTACGCCCTGTCGATGCTCGGCCTCGAGCGCCAGTTGGCCAAGCGTGACGACTTGCTGGAGATCATCGGCAAGCGCCTGCCGCAGATCCAGTCCCAGGTCGAGCATTTCGGCCCGTCCCACGAAAACGTCGTGGCTGCCTGCGGCGCCCTCTACCAGGACACCCTGAGCACCCTGCGCCAGCGTATCCAGGTGCACGGCGACATGCGCAACCTGCAACAACCGAGCAACGCCTCGAAGATCCGCGCCCTGCTCCTGGCCGGTATCCGCTCGGCGCGCCTGTGGCGACAACTGGGTGGCCATCGCTGGCAACTGGTGGTCAGCCGGCGCAAGCTGCTCAAGGAACTCTACCCGCTGATGCACAGCGCCTAGGCGCCGTTATCCGCGAAAAGCGCAAGACGCCGGTCGGTTGGCAACAGACCGGCGAGTATTTTCATGTATGATACGCGCCCCATTTCGTTGCCCGACTGTCCGAGAACACCCCATGCAGCTTTCTTCGCTCACTGCGGTTTCCCCTGTTGACGGCCGCTACGCCGGCAAAACCCAGGCCCTGCGCCCAATTTTCAGCGAATACGGCCTGATCCGTGCACGCGTGCTGGTGGAAGTGCGCTGGCTCCAGCGCCTGGCCGCCCACGCCCAGATCAGCGAAGTTCCGGCCTTTTCCGCCGAAGCCAACGCGGTCTTGAACACCCTCGCCGAGAACTTTTCCCTGGAACACGCCGAGCGTGTGAAGGAGATCGAGCGCACCACCAACCACGACGTCAAAGCCATTGAGTACCTGCTCAAGGAACAGGCCGCCAAGCTGCCTGAACTGGCCAACGTCAGCGAATTCATCCACTTCGCCTGCACCAGCGAGGACATCAACAACCTGTCCCACGCCCTGATGCTGCGCGAAGGCCGTGACGACGTGCTGCTGCCGCTGATGCGCCAGATCGCCGAATCCATCCGCGAACTGGCCCAGCGCTTCGCCGCCGTGCCGATGCTCTCGCGCACCCACGGCCAGCCGGCCTCGCCGACCACCCTGGGCAAGGAACTGGCGAACGTCGTCTACCGCCTGGAGCGCCAGATCGCCCAGGTCGCCGCCGTGCCGCTGCTGGGCAAGATCAACGGTGCCGTGGGCAACTACAACGCCCACCTGTCGGCCTACCCGCAGATCGACTGGGAAGAAAACGCCCGCGCCTTTATCGAAGACGAACTGGGCCTGGGCTTCAACCCCTACACCACCCAGATCGAGCCGCACGACTACATTGCCGAGCTGTTCGACGCGATCGCGCGCTTCAACACCATCCTGATCGACTTCGACCGCGATATCTGGGGCTACATCTCCCTGGGCTACTTCAAGCAGCGCACCATTGCCGGCGAAATCGGTTCCTCGACCATGCCGCACAAGGTCAACCCGATCGACTTCGAAAACTCCGAAGGCAACCTGGGTATCGCCAACGCGCTGTTCCAGCACCTGGCCAGCAAGCTGCCGATCTCCCGCTGGCAGCGTGACCTGACCGACTCCACCGTGCTGCGCAACCTCGGCGTCGGCTTCGCCCACAGCGTCATTGCTTACGAAGCCAGCCTCAAGGGCATCAGCAAGCTGGAGCTCAACGAGCAGAAAATCGCCGCCGACCTGGACGCCTGCTGGGAAGTCCTGGCCGAGCCGATCCAGACCGTCATGCGTCGCTACAACATCGAAAACCCGTACGAAAAACTGAAAGAACTGACCCGCGGCAAGGGCATCAGCCCCGAAGCGCTGCAGACTTTCATCGACGGCCTCGAAATGCCCGCGGACGCCAAGGCCGAGCTGAAAAAGCTCACCCCGGCCAACTACATCGGCAACGCCGTGGCCCAGGCCCAGCGTATCTGATCGCGCCGTACCCGCTCTGAACGCCCGGCTGAGCCGGGCGTTTTTATTCCAGCCTTAAAAATGCTTTTTTTCAATAGGTTACACATGAATCCTGATACTCCTCTGCAACTTCTGGGCGGCATCACCGCCCGGGAATTCCTGCGTGACTACTGGCAGAAGAAACCCCTGCTGATCCGCCAGGCCATTCCGGATTTCGAAAGCCCGATCGACGCCGACGAACTGGCCGGCCTGGCCCTGGAAGAAGAAGTCGAATCGCGCCTGATCATCGAGCACGGCGAACGCCCCTGGGAACTGCGCCGCGGCCCGTTCGCCGAAGACGCCTTCAGCCAACTGCCGGAGCGTGAGTGGACCCTGCTGGTGCAGGCCGTGGACCAGTTCGTCCCGGAAGTCGCCGAACTGCTGGAGCACTTCCGCTTCCTGCCGAGCTGGCGCATCGACGACGTGATGATCAGCTTTGCCGCGCCCGGCGGCAGCGTCGGTCCGCACTTCGACAACTACGATGTATTCCTGCTCCAGGGCCACGGCAAGCGCAACTGGAAAATCGGCCAGATGTGCGATTCCGCCAGCCCGCTGCTGGAACACGCCGACCTGCGCATCCTCGCCGAATTCGAGGAAACCGCCGAGTGGACCCTGGAACCCGGCGACATGCTCTACCTGCCACCGCGCCTGGCCCATTGCGGCGTGGCCGTGGATGACTGCATGACCTATTCGGTCGGCTTCCGCGCACCGAGCGCCGCCGAAGTGCTGACCCACTTCACCGACTTCCTCGCCCAGTTCCTGCCGGACGAAGAACGCTACACCGATGCCGACGCGCAACCGGTGGCTGACCCGCACCAGATCCAGCACGACGCCCTCGACCGCCTGAAAAGCCTGCTGGCCGAGCATATGAGCGACGAACGCCTGCTGCTGACCTGGTTCGGCCAGTTCATGACCGAGCCGCGTTATCCGGAACTGGTGGTGGGCCCGGAACTCGAAGAAGAAGACCTGCTCAGCGGCCTGCAAGATGGCGCGATCCTGATCCGCAACCCGAGCGCGCGCCTGGCCTGGTCCGAAGTCGACGACGACCTGCTGCTGTTCGCCAGCGGACAGAGCCGCCTGTTGCCGGGCAAACTGCGCGAGCTGTTGAAAATGATCTGTGCGGCCGATGCGCTGCACGCGGATAATCTGGCGCCATGGTTGGCCGATGAAGACGGCCGCAGCCTGCTGTGTCAGCTGGTCAAACAAGGAAGCCTGGGATTTGCCGATGAATAGAATTCACGTACGTGTCGCGGACTGGCAAAAGGATAACGCCGAGATTCGGCGCATTCGTGAGTCGGTGTTCATTGCCGAGCAGTCGGTTCCGCCGGAGCTGGAGTGGGACGCCGATGACAGCGGCGCCGTGCACTTCCTGGCCGTCGAGGGGGACTTCCCGATCGGCACCGCCCGGCTGTTGCCGGACGGCCATATCGGCCGGGTCTCGGTCCTCAAGGACTGGCGCGGGCTGAAGGTCGGTGACGCGCTGATGCAGGCGGTGATCGGCGAGGCCGAGAAACGTGGCCTCAAGCAACAGATGCTCAGTGCCCAGGTCCAGGCGACCCGGTTCTATGAGCGCCTGGGGTTCAGCATCGTCAGCGAGGAGTTTCTCGAAGCCGGGATTCCCCACGTGGATATGGTGCGCAACTCCGCCTGATTCCACCGTTTGAGCATCACCCAGAACGCCCCGCCATCGGGGCGTTTTGCCGTCCGCGATTCAACTTGACCCACCAATGGCCGAGAAACTGTCAAACTCAACCCATTGCCCAGTCCAACGCGGAGATAACGGACATGTCCCTACGCACCCTGCTCACCGGCCTGCTACTGACCTGCACCCTCAGCGCCCAGGCCGCCACCGAAATCATTCCCCTGAACTACCGCACCAGCGCCGACCTGCTGCCGGTAGCCCAGGACTTTCTCGGCAAGGACGGCAAGGCCAGCGCCTACCAGAACCAACTGATCGTCAATGCGGAACCTTCCAAGATCAAGGAACTGCGTGACTTCCTCGGCCAACTCGACACCCCGGCCAAGCGCCTGCTGATCAGCGTCGACACCAGCGAAAACAACGACCAGAACAACGGCTACACGATCAACGGCCAGAACCAGACCCGCGTCATCAACTATGGCACCGCCAGTCGCGACGGCGGCATCCAGCAGGTGCAGACCGTCGAAGGCACCCCGGCGCTGATCCAGGTCGGCCAGAGCGTACCGCTGACCACCGCCATCAGCACCAACCAGACCCAGGGTAACGGCTCGAACCAGAATCAGAACCCCAATCAACAGCCCCTGACGCAGATCCAGAGCCAATACCGCAACGTGACCCAGGGTTTCTACGTCACCGCCAGCGTCACCGGCGACATCGTTCACCTGTCCATCAGTACCAATCGTGACCGGATCAGCCAGGAGCGTCAGGATGTAGTGAACGTGCAAAGCACCGACACAACCGTCAGCGGGCGCCTGGGCGAGTGGATCACCCTGGCCGGCGTCAATGGCCAGAGCCAGGCCGACCGACAGGCGCTAACCCGCAGCTACTCGACCTCTGGGCGTAACGACATGACTTTGCGGGTGAAAGTCGACAGCCTGGACTAAAGCACCAAAAACTGACTGGCGAGTCGTATTAGACTAAAGATGTAGTGCCTGAAAAAAAGCACTACAAAATGTTTGACGAGCCAAAAAACCGAAGGCATGATGGCCTCGCTCCCGCTAATCAGGGGCCCTGGCAAGGGCCTTCGGATCGCCGCTCTGACCTACCCACCTGAGCCGATTCGTGTCTGTACCGCCCACAAGGCGCGTTTGACGAGGTTGCGACTGGAACGAAGTTGTCCCGAGGGACGGAAGCGTAATAGGTAGAACGGCAAGATCCCTGAAGTCCGCATAAAGGCCCACGATGCCCCAATGCGCCCGACGGCTCGCCCTCGCCTCGCTCACTTCCCCCTTGAGCCCATCGTTCAATCGTCGCCTTCCCCGCCGAACCGCACCTGAGCGCCTAAGCTTCTGGTCAGCGAGCAGCCGTTTGTCCAAGCCCTCGGCTTGAACACCCGGCGGAGCAAGGAATTCTCCACCTAAAGACCTATGCGACGAGGTTTATCTCCATGGCACTGACACGCGAACAGCAAATTGCAGCCCTTGAAAAAGACTGGGCTGAAAACCCGCGCTGGAAAGGCGTGACACGCACTTACTCCGCCGCTGACGTGGTCCGCCTGCGTGGCTCGGTTCAACCTGAGCACACCCTGGCCCGCATGGGCGCCGAGAAACTGTGGAACCTGGTGACCCAGGGCGCCAAGCCGTCCTTCCGTCCGGACAAGGATTTCGTCAACTGCATGGGCGCCCTGACCGGCGGCCAGGCCGTGCAACAAGTCAAGGCCGGTATCCAGGCGATCTACCTGTCGGGCTGGCAAGTGGCCGCGGACAACAACTCCGCAGAATCCATGTACCCCGACCAGTCGCTGTACCCGGTGGACTCCGTGCCGACCGTGGTCAAGCGCATCAACAACTCGTTCCGTCGCGCCGACCAGATCCAGTGGAAAGCCGGCAAGAACCCGGGCGATGAAGGCTACATCGACTACTTCGCACCCATCGTGGCCGACGCCGAAGCCGGTTTCGGCGGCGTGCTGAACGCCTACGAGCTGATGAAGAGCATGATCGAAGCGGGCGCCGCCGGCGTGCACTTCGAAGACCAGCTGGCTTCCGTGAAGAAATGCGGCCACATGGGCGGCAAGGTGCTGGTTCCGACCCAGGAAGCCGTGCAGAAGCTGACCGCCGCCCGCCTGGCCGCCGACGTTGCCGGTACGCCGACCATCATCCTGGCCCGTACCGACGCCAACGCCGCCGACCTGCTGACTTCGGATTGCGATCCGTACGACCAGCCGTTCGTGACTGGCGAACGCACCCAGGAAGGCTTCTATAAAGTCCGCGCCGGCCTCGACCAGGCCATCGCCCGCGGCCTGGCCTACGCGCCGTACGCCGACCTGATCTGGTGTGAAACCGCCAAGCCGGACCTGGACGAAGCCCGTCGCTTCGCCGAGGCCATCAAGAAGGAATACCCGGACCAGCTGCTGTCCTACAACTGCTCGCCGTCCTTCAACTGGAAGAAGAACCTGGACGACGCGACCATCGCCAAGTTCCAGCGCGAACTGTCGGCCATGGGCTACAAGCACCAGTTCATCACCCTGGCGGGTATCCACAACATGTGGCACAGCATGTTCAACCTGGCGCACGACTACGCCCGCAACGACATGACCGCCTACGTGAAACTGCAGGAGCAGGAATTCGCTGACGCTGCCAAGGGTTACACCTTCGTCGCGCACCAGCAGGAAGTCGGTACCGGCTACTTCGACGACATGACCACCGTGATCCAGGGCGGCTCGTCCTCGGTGACCGCGCTGACCGGTTCGACCGAAGAAGAGCAGTTCCACTGAGTAAGCGAGCAAGCGGCCATTCCAGAGCGAAGCAGAACTAACTGGAATGCCTGAAGACCTGACGCCCCGACTGGTTCGGGGCGTTTTTTTACCCGCTGGAATCGTGCAAGTCATTGATCCAGAGCGGTATCAATTGCGACAAAAAGCGCTAAAACGACGCCCGACGCAACTTTCATCGCGCCGGCGTTTAAAGCCACTACACTTCCCTTCGCGGGCGACCACCAGCATTGGAGCGATCTAGATGATATCAATTATCATTCAATATTCACTTCGTTCATTACAATGCGGATAAAACATAATTAACAAAAAGGCCCCTAATGCCCACAGTACATGGCCTGCAAGCCATCGAGACCTCTACATGTCCTTATTCCAGCCAATAATTTCGCTATAGAAAATTTACTTGCCCGGTGTTTAGCCATAAAATCACCGGGATAGATTGCACTGCGACATATCGTCACTGCTTTTACTTCTTTATCACGCTCAGAGACCCTTGCGCTCTGTTAAGGATTACCCGCATGACCGAAGCGACCGGACTCATGGCCCACAACTGGGGCTTTGCCATTTTCCTGCTCGGCGTCGTCGGCCTCTGCGCCTTCATGCTCGGTCTTTCCAGCCTCCTCGGGTCAAAAGCCTGGGGACGCAGCAAAAACGAACCGTTCGAGTCCGGCATGCTACCCACCGGTAGCGCCCGCTTGCGGCTCTCCGCCAAATTCTATCTGGTCGCGATGCTGTTCGTGATCTTCGATATCGAAGCCCTCTTTCTCTTTGCATGGTCTGTGTCCGTCCGCGAAAGCGGCTGGACCGGATTCGTCGAAGCTCTCGTTTTCATAGCAATTCTGTTGGCAGGTCTTGTCTACCTTTACCGAGTGGGGGCGCTTGATTGGGCTCCGCAAGCTCGTCAGAAGCGGCAGGCGAAGCTGAAACAATGAGGCTTTGGCAATGCAATACAATCTCACTCGAATCGACCCGGATGCGCCTAACGAGCAGTACCCGATCGGCCAACGGGAAACCGTTTCCGATCCGTTAGAAGATCAAGTCCACAAAAACATCTACATGGGCAAGCTGGAAGACGTGCTGAACGGCGCGGTCAACTGGGGGCGTAAAAACTCCCTGTGGCCGTACAACTTCGGCTTGTCGTGCTGCTATGTGGAAATGACCACCGCCTTCACGGCGCCCCACGACATCGCCCGCTTCGGCGCCGAAGTTATCCGGGCATCGCCGCGCCAGGCGGATTTCATGGTTATTGCCGGTACCTGCTTCATCAAGATGGCGCCGATCATCCAGCGCCTCTACGAGCAAATGCTCGAGCCGAAGTGGGTCATCTCCATGGGTTCGTGCGCCAACTCCGGTGGCATGTACGACATCTACTCCGTGGTTCAAGGGGTGGACAAGTTCCTGCCCGTGGACGTCTACGTGCCTGGCTGCCCGCCCCGCCCCGAGGCTTTCCTGCAAGGCTTGATGCTGTTGCAGGAGTCGATTGGCCAGGAGCGTCGCCCACTTTCCTGGGTCGTCGGCGATCAAGGCGTATACCGCGCCGAGATGCCGTCGCAAAAGGAACAGCGCCGCGAACAGCGTATCCAGGTCACCAACCTGCGCAGCCCTGACGAAGTCTGATCCAGATCCGCTCTGTAAAAAGAAACGAGAAGCTGGCTTCATTCTTTACGTTGACCCAAAGCGATAAGAAACCATGACTACAGGCAGTGCTCTGTACATCCCGCCTTACAAGGCTGACGACCAGGATGTGGTCGTCGAACTGAACAACCGTTTCGGCCCCGAGGCCTTTACCGTCCAGGCCACCCGCACCGGCATGCCGGTGCTGTGGGTGACCCGGGCCAAGCTCGTCGAAGTCCTGACCTTCCTGCGTAACCTGCCCAAGCCGTACGTCATGCTCTATGACCTGCACGGCGTGGACGAGCGTCTGCGCACCAAGCGCCAGGGCCTGCCGAGCGGCGCCGATTTCACCGTGTTCTATCACCTGATGTCGCTGGAACGTAACAGCGATGTGATGATCAAGGTCGCCCTTTCCGAAGGCGACCTGAGCATCCCGACCGTGACCGGTATCTGGCCAAACGCCAACTGGTACGAACGTGAAGTCTGGGACATGTTCGGCATCGATTTCCCCGGCCACCCGCACCTGTCGCGCATCATGATGCCGCCGACCTGGGAAGGTCACCCGCTGCGCAAGGACTTCCCGGCCCGTGCCACCGAGTTCGATCCGTTCAGCCTGACCCTGGCCAAGCAACAGTTGGAAGAAGAAGCCGCGCGCTTCCGTCCTGAAGACTGGGGCATGAAGCGTTCCGGCACCAACGAGGACTACATGTTCCTCAACCTGGGCCCGAACCACCCTTCGGCCCACGGTGCCTTCCGGATCATCCTGCAACTGGACGGCGAAGAAGTCGTCGACTGCGTCCCGGACATCGGCTACCACCACCGTGGTGCCGAGAAAATGGCCGAGCGCCAGTCCTGGCACAGCTTCATCCCCTACACCGACCGTATCGACTACCTTGGCGGGGTGATGAACAACCTGCCGTACGTGCTCTCGGTCGAGAAGCTGGCCGGCATCAAGGTGCCGGACCGGGTCGACACCATCCGCATCATGATGGCCGAGTTCTTCCGGATCACCAGCCACCTGCTGTTCCTGGGTACCTATATCCAGGACGTCGGCGCCATGACCCCGGTGTTCTTCACCTTCACCGACCGCCAGCGCGCCTACAAGGTCATCGAAGCCATCACCGGCTTCCGCCTGCACCCGGCCTGGTACCGCATCGGCGGCGTCGCCCACGACCTGCCACGTGGCTGGGACAAGCTGGTCAAGGAGTTCGTCGACTGGCTGCCAAAACGCCTCGACGAGTACACCAAGGCCGCCCTGCAGAACAGCATCCTCAAGGGTCGGACCATCGGTGTCGCCGCCTACAACACCAAGGAAGCCCTGGAATGGGGCGTCACCGGTGCCGGCCTGCGTTCCACCGGTTGCGATTTCGACCTGCGTAAAGCCCGTCCGTACTCCGGCTACGAGAACTTCGAATTCGAAGTCCCGCTGGCGGCCAACGGCGACGCCTACGATCGCTGCATGGTGCGCGTCGAAGAAATGCGCCAGAGCATCAAGATCATCGACCAGTGCCTGCGCAACATGCCGGAAGGCCCGTACAAGGCGGATCACCCGCTGACCACGCCGCCACCGAAAGAGCGCACGTTGCAGCACATCGAGACCCTGATCACGCACTTCCTGCAAGTTTCGTGGGGCCCGGTGATGCCGGCCAACGAATCCTTCCAGATGATCGAAGCGACCAAGGGCATCAACAGTTATTACCTGACGAGCGACGGCGGCACCATGAGCTACCGTACCCGGATCCGCACCCCAAGCTTCCCCCATCTGCAACAGATCCCTTCGGTGATCAAAGGCAGCATGGTCGCGGACTTGATCGCGTACCTGGGTAGTATCGACTTCGTTATGGCCGACGTGGACCGCTAAGCATGAACAGCCCGCTTATCCAGACAGACCGTTTCGCCCTCAGCGAAACCGAGCGCTCGGCCATCGAGCACGAGTTGCATCACTACGAGGACCCGCGCGCGGCGTCCATCGAAGCCCTGAAGATCGTCCAGAAGGAACGTGGCTGGGTGCCTGACGGCGCGCTCTACGCCATCGGCGAGATCCTCGGCATTCCGGCCAGCGACGTCGAAGGCGTCGCGACCTTCTACAGCCAGATCTTCCGCCAGCCGGTGGGTCGTCACATCATTCGCGTCTGCGACAGCATGGTCTGCTACATCGGCGGCCACGAGTCGGTGGTCGGCGAAATCCAGAGCAAGCTCGGCATCGGCCTGGGTCAAACCACCGCCGACGGTCGCTTCACCCTGCTGCCCGTCTGCTGCCTCGGCAACTGCGACAAGGCCCCGGCGCTGATGATCGATGACGACACCTTCGGCGACGTCCAGCCTGCTGGCGTTGCCAAACTGCTGGAGGGCTACGTATGACCCTGACTTCCTTCGGCCCTGCCAACCGCATTGCGCGTTCGGCAGAAACCCACCCGCTGACCTGGCGCCTGCGTGATGACGCCGAGCCCGTGTGGCTCGACGAATACCAGGCCAAGGACGGCTATGCCGCCGCCCGCAAGGCCTTCGCCGACATGGCCACAGACGATATCGTCCAGACCGTGAAGGACGCCGGTCTCAAGGGTCGCGGTGGCGCGGGCTTCCCCACCGGGGTGAAGTGGGGCCTGATGCCCAAAGACGAATCCATGAACATCCGCTACCTGCTGTGCAACGCGGATGAAATGGAGCCGAACACCTGGAAAGACCGCATGCTGATGGAGCAACTGCCCCATCTGCTGATCGAAGGCATGCTGATCAGCGCCCGCGCGCTGAAGACCTACCGGGGCTACATCTTCCTGCGCGGCGAATACGTCACCGCCGCCAAGCACCTCAACCGTGCGGTGGAAGAAGCCAAGGCAGCGGGCCTGCTGGGCAAGAACATCCTGGGCAGCGGCTTCGACTTCGAGCTGTTCGTCCACACCGGCGCCGGGCGTTATATCTGCGGTGAAGAAACCGCGCTGATCAACTCCCTCGAAGGCCGTCGCGCCAACCCGCGCTCCAAGCCGCCCTTCCCCGCCGCCGTCGGCGTCTGGGGCAAGCCGACCTGCGTGAACAACGTCGAGACCCTGTGCAACGTGCCGGCGATCATCGGCAACGGCATCGACTGGTACAAATCCCTCGCCCGCGAAGGCAGCGAAGACCACGGCACCAAGCTGATGGGCTTCTCCGGCAAAGTGAAGAACCCTGGCCTGTGGGAACTGCCATTCGGCATCACCGCCCGCGAGCTGTTCGAAGACTACGCCGGCGGCATGCGCGATGGCTTCAAGCTCAAGTGCTGGCAGCCCGGCGGCGCCGGTACCGGTTTCCTCCTGCCCGAACACCTGGAAGCGCAGATGTATGCCGGCGGCATCGGCAAGGTCGGCACCCGTATGGGCACCGGCCTGGCCATGGCGGTGGACGACAGCGTCAACATGGTTTCGCTGCTGCGCAACATGGAAGAGTTCTTCGCCCGTGAGTCGTGCGGTTTCTGCACCCCTTGCCGCGATGGCCTGCCGTGGAGCGTCAAGCTGCTGCGCGCGCTGGAGAACGGCGAAGGCCAGGCCGGCGATATCGAGACCCTGCTGGGTCTGGTCGGTTTCCTCGGCCCGGGCAAGACCTTCTGTGCTCACGCACCGGGTGCCATCGAGCCATTGGGCAGCGCCATCAAGTATTTCCGTCCGGAGTTCGAGGCTGGCATCGCACACAAAAGTGCAGCCGTCCCGCCTTTGGCGCGGCCGATCGTAGTCGGCGCATAACGTATCGAAAGGGAGGGCGGTCCGTGCCGCCCTCTTGCTCGCCTGAAGACGCACTTGTGATGCGCCAGGCGAGGACCAGGATTCCATTAGCCACGCCCGCGGACGCGGGCCAACGAAGAACTTTGAACCATGGCCACTATCCACGTAGACGGCAAAGCGCTCGAAGTCGATGGGGCAGACAACCTGTTACAGGCGTGTCTGTCGCTAGGCCTCGACATCCCTTATTTCTGCTGGCACCCCGCGCTCGGTAGCGTCGGTGCCTGTCGCCAGTGCGCGGTCAAGCAGTTCAACGACGAGAACGACAAGCGTGGTCGTATCGTCATGTCCTGCATGACCCCGGCTTCCGACGGCAGCTGGATCTCCATCGACGACGAGGAAGCGAAAGTCTTCCGCGCCAGCGTCGTCGAATGGCTGATGACCAACCACCCGCACGACTGCCCGGTCTGCGAGGAAGGCGGTCACTGCCACCTGCAAGACATGACCGTGATGACCGGCCACAACGAGCGCCGTTATCGCTTCACCAAGCGTACCCACCAGAACCAGCAACTGGGCCCGTTCATTTCCCACGAGATGAACCGCTGCATCGCCTGCTATCGCTGCGTGCGCTTCTACAAGGACTACGCCGGCGGTACTGACCTCGGTGTGTTCGGTGCCCACGACAACGTGTACTTCGGTCGCGTCGAAGACGGCACCCTGGAAAGCGAATTCTCCGGCAACCTCACCGAGGTCTGCCCGACCGGTGTGTTCACCGACAAGACCCACTCCGAGCGCTACAACCGCAAGTGGGACATGCAGTTCTCGCCGAGCATCTGCCATGGCTGCTCCAGCGGTTGCAACATCAGCCCGGGCGAACGCTACGGTGAACTGCGTCGGATCGAAAACCGCTTCAACGGTTCGGTCAACCAGTACTTCCTCTGCGACCGTGGCCGTTTCGGCTATGGCTACGTCAACCGCGAAGACCGCCCACGTCAGCCACTGCTGGCCAACGGCGCCAAGCTGAGCCTGGACGAAGCCCTGGATAAAGCCGCCGAGCTGCTGCGCGGTCGTAATATCGTCGGTATCGGCTCGCCCCGCGCCAGCCTGGAAAGCAACTTCGCCCTGCGCGAGCTGGTGGGTGCCGAGCACTTCTACTCGGGCATCGAAGCGGCTGAGCTGGAGCGTATCCGCCTGGTCCTGCAAGTCCTGAACGACAGCCCGCTGCCGGTTCCGAACATGCGCGACATCGAAGACCACGACGCCGTGTTCGTCCTCGGTGAAGACCTGACCCAGACCGCCGCGCGCATGGCCCTGGCCCTGCGCCAGTCGGTCAAGGGCAAGGCCGAGGACATGGCTGACGCCATGCGTGTCCAGCCTTGGCTCGACGCCGCGGTGAAGAACATTGGCCAGCACGCGCTGAACCCGCTGTTTATCGCCAGCCTCGCTGAAACCAAGCTCGACGATATCGCCGAAGAGTGCGTGCACGCCGCGCCCGACGACCTGGCCCGCATCGGTTTCGCCGTGGCCCACGCCCTCGACGCCAGCGCCCCGGCCGTCGAAGGCCTGGACGCTGAAGCCCAGGCACTGGCCCAACGCATTGCCGACGCCCTGCTGGCGGCCAAGCGCCCACTGATCATCGCCGGCACCTCCCTGGGTTCCAAGGCGCTGATCGAAGCCGCGGCCAACATCGCCAAGGCCTTGAAGCTGCGCGAGAAGAACGGTTCCATCAGCCTGATCGTGCCGGAAGCCAACAGCCTGGGCCTGGCCATGTTCGGTGGCGAGTCCCTGGACGCTGCCCTGCAAGCGGTGATCGACGGCAAGGCCGACGCCATCGTCGTGCTGGAAAACGATCTGTACACCCGCACCGACAAGGCCAAGGTCGACGCCGCACTGAACGCTGCGAAAGTAGTGATCGTTGCCGACCACCAGAAAACCGCCACCAGCGACCGCGCCCACCTGGTTCTGCCAGCCGCCAGCTTCGCCGAAGGCGACGGCACCCTGGTCAGCCAGGAAGGCCGTGCCCAGCGTTTCTTCCAGGTCTTCGATCCGAAGTACCTCGACGCGAGCATCCTGGTTCACGAAGGCTGGCGCTGGCTGCATGCCCTGCGCGCGACCCTGCTGAACCAGCCGATCGACTGGACCCAACTGGACCACGTCACCGCCGCCTGCGCTTCGAGCACCCCGCAACTGGCCCGTATCGTCGACGCAGCCCCTTCCGCCGCGTTCCGCATCAAGGGCATGAAACTGGCCCGTGAACCGCTGCGTTACTCCGGCCGGACCGCCATGCGCGCCAATATCAGCGTGCACGAGCCGCGTACCTCCCAGGACGTCGACACCGCGTTCGCCTTCTCCATGGAAGGTTACTCGGGCTCCGTCGAACCACGCCAACAGGTGCCGTTCGCCTGGTCGCCGGGCTGGAACTCGCCGCAGGCCTGGAACAAGTTCCAGGACGAAGTCGGTGGTCATATCCGCGCTGGCGACCCGGGCACCCGCCTGATCGAAAGCCAGGGCGATTCGCTGAACTGGTTCGCCAACGTGCCACGCGCCTTCAACCCGGCCCAGGGTACCTGGCAGGTGGTGCCGTTCTTCCACCTGTTCGGCAGCGAGGAAACCTCCTCGAAAGCCGCTCCGGTACAAGAGCGCATCCCGGCCGCCTACGTGTCGCTGGCCAAGTCCGAAGCCGATCGCCTGGGCGTCAACGACGGTGCCCTGCTCAGCTTGAACGTTGCAGGCCAGACCCTGCGTCTGCCGCTGCGGATCAACGAAGAGCTGGGCGCTGGCCTGGTGGCCTTGCCGGCCGGCCTGGCGGGCATTCCTCCAGCGATCTTTGGCAAATCCGTTGACGGTCTGCAGGAGGCAGCTCAATGACCTGGTTCACCCCTGAAGTGATCGACGTGATCCTCTCGGTCGTCAAGGCCATCGTGGTGCTGCTGGCCGTGGTGGTCTGCGGCGCCTTGCTGAGCTTTGTCGAACGTCGCCTGCTGGGCTGGTGGCAGGACCGCTACGGTCCGAACCGCGTCGGCCCGTTCGGCATGTTCCAGATCGCCGCCGACATGCTGAAGATGTTCTTCAAGGAAGACTGGACGCCACCGTTTGCCGACAAGGTGATCTTCACCCTGGCACCGGTGGTGGCCATGAGCGCCCTGCTGATCGCCTTCGCGGTCATCCCGATCACCCCGACCTGGGGTGTCGCGGACCTGAACATCGGCCTGCTGTTCTTCTTCGCCATGGCCGGTCTGTCGGTGTACGCGGTGCTGTTCGCCGGTTGGTCGAGCGCCAACAAGTACGCCTTGCTGGGCAGCTTGCGCGCCTCGGCCCAGACCGTGTCCTATGAAGTGTTCATGGGCCTGTCGCTGATGGGCATCGTGGTCCAGGTCGGCTCGTTCAACATGCGCGACATCGTCGAATACCAGGCTCAACACCTGTGGTTCGTGATCCCGCAGATCTTCGGTTTCCTGACCTTCTTCATCGCCGGCGTGGCCGTGACTCACCGTCACCCCTTCGACCAGCCGGAAGCGGAACAGGAACTGGCCGACGGTTACCACATTGAATATGCCGGCATGAAATGGGGCATGTTCTTCGTTGGCGAGTACATCGGCATCATCCTGATCTCGGCGCTGCTGGTCACCTTGTTCTTCGGTGGCTGGCACGGTCCGTTCGACATCCTGCCGCAACTGTCGTTCATCTGGTTCGCCCTGAAGACCGCGTTCTTCATCATGCTGTTCATCCTGCTGCGCGCTTCGATTCCGCGCCCACGCTATGACCAGGTGATGGACTTCAGCTGGAAATTCTGCCTGCCGCTGACCCTGATCAATTTGCTGGTGACCGCTGCGATCGTGTTGTTGAACACGCCTGCGGGCGCGGTTCAGTGAGGATTTGACCCATGTTCAAATATATTGGCGACATCGTTAAGGGTACTGGTACCCAGTTGCGAAGCCTGGTGATGGTTTTCGGCCACGGCTTCCGCAAGCGCGACACCCTGCAATACCCGGAAGAAGCGGTGTACCTGCCGCCGCGTTATCGCGGTCGTATCGTACTGACCCGCGACCCCGACGGCGAAGAACGCTGCGTGGCCTGCAACCTGTGCGCCGTGGCGTGCCCGGTGGGTTGCATCTCGCTGCAGAAAGCCGAAACCGACGACGGTCGTTGGTACCCGGAGTTCTTCCGCATCAACTTCTCGCGCTGCATTTTCTGCGGCCTCTGCGAGGAAGCCTGCCCGACCACCGCGATCCAGCTGACACCGGATTTCGAAATGGCCGAGTTCAAACGTCAGGACCTGGTGTACGAGAAAGAAGATCTGCTGATCTCCGGCCCCGGCAAGAACCCTGATTACAACTTCTATCGTGTTGCAGGGATGGCCGTTGCCGGGAAGCCGAAAGGCGCTGCCCAGAACGAAGCCGAGCCGATCAACGTGAAGAGCTTGCTGCCTTAAGGAAGAACGATGGAATTCGCTTTCTATTTCGCATCGGGTGTCGCTGTTCTGTCCACGCTGCGCGTGATCACCAACACCAACCCTGTGCATGCCCTGCTCTACCTGATTATCTCGCTGATTGCCGTGGCGATGACCTTCTTCAGCCTCGGTGCACCCTTTGCCGGTGCCCTGGAAGTGATCGCCTACGCCGGTGCCATTATGGTGCTGTTTGTGTTCGTGGTGATGATGCTGAACCTGGGGCCCGCCTCGGTGCTGCAAGAGCGCGACTGGCTCAAGCCGGGGATCTGGATCGGTCCGGTGATCCTCTGCGCCCTGCTGCTGGTCGAACTGCTCTATGTGCTGTTCAGCCACAGCAGCGGCGCGGCTCTCGGTCAAACCACCGTAGGCGCCAAGGCCGTGGGCATCAGCCTGTTCGGTCCGTACCTGCTGGTGGTCGAACTCGCCTCGATGCTGCTGCTCGCCGCAGCCATCACGGCATTCCACCTGGGCCGCAACGAGGCGAAGGAGTAATTCATGCCTGCTATCCCTTTGGAACATGGCCTGGCTGTCGCCGGTATCCTGTTCAGCCTCGGCCTGATCGGCCTGATGGTTCGCCGCAACATCCTCTTCGTGCTGATGAGCCTGGAGGTGATGATGAACGCCGCCGCCCTGGCCTTCATCGTCGCGGGCTCACGTTGGGCGCAGCCGGATGGACAGATCATGTTCATCCTGGTGATCAGCCTGGCAGCCGCCGAGGCCAGTATCGGCCTGGCGATCCTGCTGCAACTGTATCGCCGCTTCCACACGCTCGATATCGACGCTGCCAGTGAGATGCGCGGATGAACATGATCTTTCTGACTTTCGTATTCCCCCTGATCGGTTTCCTGCTGCTGTCGTTCTCCCGTGGACGCCTCTCGGAAAACCTCTCGGCCCTGATCGGGGTCGGCTCCATCGGCCTGTCGGCCATCGTCGCCGCCTATGTGATCTGGCAATTCAACGTCGCGCCGCCCGAGGGTGGCCACTACACCCTGGTGCTGTGGCAGTGGATGTCGGTGGAGGGCTTTGCCCCCAACTTCGCCCTGTACGTCGACGGCCTGTCGATCACCATGCTCGGCGTGGTGGTCGGCGTGGGTTTCCTGATCCACCTGTTCGCCTCCTGGTACATGCGCGGTGAAGACGGTTACTCGCGCTTCTTCGCCTACACCAACCTGTTTATCGCCAGCATGCTGTTCCTGGTCCTGGGCGATAACCTGTTGTTCCTGTACTTCGGTTGGGAAGGCGTGGGCCTGTGCTCCTACCTGTTGATCGGTTTCTACTACAGCAACCGCAACAACGGTAACGCCGCCCTCAAGGCCTTTATCGTCACCCGTATCGGCGACGTGTTCATGGCCATCGGCCTGTTCATCCTGTTCACCCAGTTGGGCACGCTGAATATCCAGGAACTGCTGGTCAAGGCCCCTCAGCACTTCCAGGTCGGCGACTTCTGGATCGTTCTGGCGACCCTGATGCTGCTCGGTGGTGCGGTCGGTAAATCCGCGCAACTGCCGCTGCAGACCTGGCTGGCGGACGCGATGGCCGGTCCTACCCCGGTTTCGGCACTGATCCACGCCGCAACCATGGTGACCGCCGGTGTCTACCTGATCGCCCGTACCCACGGCTTGTTCACCCTGGCGCCGGATATCCTGCACCTGGTGGGCATCGTCGGTGGCGTGACCCTGGTCCTGGCCGGCTTCGCCGCCCTGGTCCAGACCGACATCAAGCGGATCCTCGCCTACTCGACCATGAGCCAGATCGGCTACATGTTCCTGGCCCTGGGCGTCGGTGCCTGGGAAGGCGCGATCTTCCACCTGATGACCCACGCCTTCTTCAAGGCCCTGCTGTTCCTCGCGTCCGGTGCGGTGATCGTCGCCTGCCATCACGAGCAGAACATCTTCAAGATGGGCGGCCTGTGGAAGAAACTGCCGTTGGCCTACGCCAGCTTCATCGTCGGTGGTGCCGCCCTGTCCGCCCTGCCGATCGTGACCGCCGGTTTCTACTCCAAGGACGAAATCCTCTGGGAAGCCTTCGCCAGCGGTAACCACAATCTGCTCTATGCAGGTCTGGTCGGCGCGTTCATGACGTCGCTCTACACCTTCCGCCTGATCTTCATCACCTTCCACGGTGAAGCCAAGACCGAAGCCCACGCCGGCCACGGGATTTCCCACTGGCTGCCACTGGGCGTGCTGATCGTGCTGTCGACCTTCGTCGGTGCCTGGATTCATCCGCCACTGGCCGGTGTCCTGCCGGAAAGCGCCGGTCATGCCGGCGGCGAAGCCAAGCACAGCCTGGAAATCGCCTCGGGTGCCATTGCCCTGGCCGGTATCCTGCTGGCTGCCGTGTTGTTCCTCGGCAAGCGTCGCTTCGTGACCGCGGTCGCCAACAGCGGCATCGGCCGTTTCCTCTCGGCCTGGTGGTTCGCCGCCTGGGGCTTCGACTGGATCTACGACAAGCTGTTCGTCAAGCCGTACCTGGCGATCAGTCATCTGCTGCGCAAAGACCCGCTCGACCAGACCATCGGCCTGATCCCGCGTATGGCCAAAGGCGGCAACACCGCCCTGAGCCGTACCGAGACCGGTCAGCTGCGCTGGTATGCCGCGTCGATCGCCGCCGGTGCCGTCGTGGTGCTGGGCGCCATTGTGCTGGTAGCGGTCTGACTATGAACCTTGCGACATTGCGAAAGGAATTGAGCCCGTCATGATTCTGCCTTGGCTAATCCTGATCCCCTTTATCGGCGGCCTGCTGTGCTGGATGGGTGAGCGTTTCGGCTCCACCCTCCCCCGCTGGATTGCGCTGCTGACCATGTCCCTCGAACTCGCCCTCGGCCTCTGGCTGTGGGCCCACGGGGATTTCCATCTGGCACCGGCGCCTGGCGCCGCTCCGACCTTCGCGCTTGAGTTCAAGCACGTCTGGATCGAGCGCTTCGGCATCAACGTGCACCTGGCCCTCGACGGCCTGTCGCTGCTGATGATCCTGCTGACCGGCCTGCTGGGTATCCTTTCGGTACTCTGCTCGTGGAAAGAGATCCAGCGTCACGTGGGCTTCTTCCACCTGAACCTGATGTGGATCCTGGGCGGTGTCGTCGGCGTGTTCCTCGCCCTCGACCTGTTCATGTTCTTCTTCTTCTGGGAAATGATGCTGGTGCCGATGTACTTCCTCATCGCGCTCTGGGGTCACAGTTCTTCGGACGGCAAGAAAACCCGGATCTACGCGGCGACCAAGTTCTTCATCTTCACCCAGGCTTCCGGCCTGATCATGTTGGTGGCGATCCTCGGCCTGGTCCTGGTCAACTTCAACAACACCGGCGTGATTACCTTCAACTACGCCGACCTGTTGAAAACCAAGATGTCGCTGACCACCGAGTACATCCTGATGCTCGGCTTCTTCATCGCCTTCGCGGTGAAACTGCCGGTGGTGCCGTTCCACTCCTGGCTGCCGGACGCCCACGCCCAGGCGCCGACCGCCGGTTCCGTGGACCTGGCCGGTATCTTGCTGAAAACCGCCGCCTACGGTCTGTTGCGTTTCGCCCTGCCGTTGTTCCCGAATGCCTCGGCGGAATTCGCGCCGATTGCCATGACCCTGGGTCTGATCGGGATCTTCTACGGTGCATTCCTGGCCTTCGCCCAAACCGACATCAAGCGCCTGATCGCCTTCTCCAGCGTCTCGCACATGGGTTTCGTGCTGATCGGGATCTACTCCGGCAGCCAGCAGGCCCTGCAAGGCGCGGTGATCCAGATGCTCGCCCACGGTCTGTCGGCGGCGGCACTCTTTATCCTCAGCGGCCAGCTCTACGAGCGCACCCACACCCGCGACATGCGTGAAATGGGTGGCCTGTGGTCGAAGATCGCCTACCTGCCGGCCATCAGCCTGTTCTTCGCGGCCGCTTCCCTGGGCCTGCCGGGGACCGGCAACTTCGTCGGCGAATTCCTGATCCTGATCGGCACCTTCGTCGCGGCACCGTGGATCACCGCGATTGCCACCTCGGGCCTGGTGTTCGGTTCGGTCTATTCGCTGATCATGATTCACCGTGCCTACTTCGGCCCGTCCAAATCCGATGCCGTGCTGCACGGCATGGATGGCCGCGAACTGATCATGGTGCTGGGACTGGCGGTACTGCTGATCTACATCGGCGTGTACCCGCAACCGTTCCTCGATACTTCCGCCGCCACCATGCATGGTGTGCAGCAGTGGATCGGCACCGCCTTCACTCAACTCGCTTCGGCCCGGTAAGAGCGCTATGGACCTGACGACTCAACACTTTATTGCGCTTGCACCGCTGCTGATCACCAGTCTCACCGTTGTCGTGGTGATGCTGGCGATCGCCTGGCGCCGCAACCACTCACAGACCTTCCTGCTCTCGGTGGCCGGTCTCAACCTGGCGCTGCTGTCGATCATCCCGGCGCTGAAAGTCGCGCCACTGGCGGTGACAGCGCTGATCCAGATCGACGACTTCGCCTGCCTGTACATGGCGCTGATCCTGGTCGCCACCCTGGCCTGCGTCACCCTGGCCCATGCCTACCTGGGCGATGGCGGCGACGGCTACCCGGGCAACCGTGAAGAACTCTACCTGCTGATCCTGATGGCCGCCGCCGGCGGTCTGGTCCTGGTCAGCGCGCAGCACCTGGCCAGCCTGTTTATCGGCCTGGAACTGCTCTCGGTACCGGTCTACGGCCTGGTGGCCTACGCCTTCTTCAACAAGCGTTCGCTGGAAGCCGGCATCAAGTACATGGTGCTGTCGGCGGCGGGTTCGGCCTTCCTGCTGTTCGGTATGGCCCTGCTCTACGCTGAAGCCGGCACCCTGAGCTTCACCGGTATCGGTCACGCCCTGGCGGCCACCGGCCTGCCAAGCCCGATTGCCCAACTGGGCCTGGGCATGATGCTGGTCGGCCTGGCGTTCAAGCTGTCGCTGGTACCCTTCCACCTGTGGACCCCGGACGTTTACGAAGGCGCCCCTGCGCCGGTGGCGGCATTCCTTGCCACCGCCAGCAAGGTCGCCGTGTTTGCCGTGATGATCCGTCTGTTCCAGATCTCTCCGGTGGCCAGCAGTGGCGTCCTGAGCAATGTGCTGGCGATGATCGCCATCGCGTCGATCCTGATCGGTAACCTGCTGGCGCTGACCCAGAACAACCTCAAGCGTCTGCTGGGTTATTCGTCCATCGCCCACTTCGGCTACCTGCTGATCGCCCTGGTGGCGAGCAAGGGCATGGCCATGGAAGCCATGGGCGTGTACCTGGTCACCTACGTGATCACCAGCCTCGGCGCCTTCGGCGTGATCACCCTGATGTCCTCGCCTTACAAAGGCCGTGACGCGGATGCCCTGTACGAATACCGCGGCCTGTTCTGGCGCCGTCCGTACCTGACCGCCGTACTGACCGTGATGATGCTGTCCCTGGCCGGTATCCCGCTGACCGCCGGCTTTATCGGCAAGTTCTACATCATCGCGACCGGTGTCGAGTCCCATCACTGGTGGCTGATCGGTTCGCTGGTGCTGGGCAGCGCCATCGGCGTGTTCTACTACCTGCGCGTGATGGTCACCCTGTACCTGATCGAACCGAACCTGCGTCGTGTCGATGCCCAGCTGCACTGGGAACAGCGCGCGGGCGGCGTGATGCTGCTGGCGATCGCGGTACTGGCCTTCTTCCTCGGCCTGTACCCGCAACCGCTGCTGGAACTAGTGCAACACGCGGTACTGGCGAGCTAAGCAGTCGCCGGCTGTACCCGACACCCCGCCCGAGGCAACTCCGGCGGGGTGTTTTGTTTCTACTTCCCTTGTAGGAGCGAGCTTGCTCGCGATGGTAGTCCAGGCACCGCTGGGTATCAGGTGCCACGCGTTATCGTTGACGCCCATCGCGAGCAAGCTCGCTCCTACAGTAGACCTGGATCAATACCGCGCACGGTCCGATGACTTAGTCTCGCGACCTTTTGCGAACGATCCGACCATGGCCCTCCCCTCCCCCGAACTGCTGGCGCCCGCCGGCACCCTGAAGAACATGCGCTACGCCTTCGCCTATGGCGCCGATGCGGTCTACGCCGGCCAACCGCGCTACAGCCTGCGGGTGCGCAACAACGAATTCGACCACGCCAACCTGGCCCTCGGCATCCAGGAAGCCCAGGCCCAGGGCAAGCGCTTCTACGTGGTGGTGAACATCGCCCCGCACAATGCCAAGCTCAAGACCTTTCTCAAGGACCTGGCGCCGGTGATCGCCATGGCGCCCGATGCGCTGATCATGTCCGACCCTGGCCTGATCATGCTGGTGCGCGAGCATTTCCCGCAGATGCCGATTCATCTGTCGGTGCAGGCCAATACGGTGAACTGGGCCAGTGTGCGGTTCTGGCAACAACTGGGGCTGAGCCGGATCATCCTCTCCCGGGAGCTGTCCCTGGAGGAGATCGGCGAGATCCGCGAGCAGGTGCCGGATATGGAGCTGGAGGTGTTCGTCCACGGGGCGCTGTGCATGGCCTATTCCGGGCGCTGCCTGCTCTCCGGGTACATGAATCGTCGCGACGCCAACCAGGGCAGTTGCACCAATGCCTGCCGCTGGCAGTACAAGGCGCAGCCGGCGGCGGAAAACCTGCTGGGCGAGATTGTCCAGGCGTTCGATCCGGTCGAACCGACCCTGGGCCTCGGGGCGCCGACCGAGCAGGTGTTCCTGCTCCAGGAGGCCCAGCGACCGGATGAGTCGATGCCGGCCTTCGAGGACGAGCACGGCACCTACATCATGAACGCCAAGGACCTGCGCGCCGTGCAGCATGTCGAGCGGCTGACCCGCATGGGCGTGCATTCGCTGAAGATCGAAGGCCGGACCAAATCGCATTTCTACTGTGCGCGAACGACCCAGGTCTATCGTCGGGCGATTGACGACGCAGTGGCCGGGCGAGCGTTTGATCGCAGCCTGATGCATGACCTCGAGTCATTGGCCCAGCGCGGCTATACCGAGGGTTTTCTGCGTCGGCATGTGCATGACGAGTACCAGAACTACCAGCACGGCAGTTCAGTCTCGGAACGCCAACAGTTTGTCGGGGAGCTGACGGGGGAGCGGCGTGAGGGGTTGGCACAGGTCAAGGTGAAGAATCGGTTTGGGCTCGGTGATCATCTGGAACTGATGACGCCCGAGGGCAATCTGCATTTTGATCTGGATGAGCTGCGCAACGAGCGTGGCGAGCGGATTGAGGTGGCACCCGGGGATGGGCACACGGTGTATCTGCCGGTGCCGGAGGGTGTGGAGTTGCGGTTTGGGTTGTTGATGCGGGATGTCACGACTGGCGAACAATAAACTGAGGATAGCGAGCAAGCCCTGATACCACCCAGTTAAAGCCGGACACGCTCCCACAGTATCTGTGCCGTACGCAGGAATTGCGTCAGACACAAAACTGTAGGGGCAGGCCTCTTAGATCCGGAACTGTCCTACCAACTTGCCCAGGTTCCGTCCCAATTCCGCCAGGCTGCGGGAGGTCTGGGCGCTGCGCTGGGTTTCATCGGCCACGCTGTCCACCGCCGAGGCGATCTGGTGCACGCTGCGGTTGATCTCCTCGGCCACCGAGGTCTGCTCGTCGGCGGCGCTGGCGATCTGCGCGTTCATCGTATTGATGGTGCCGATCAACTGCGCCATGGTATCCAGCGACACACCCGCCTCGTTGGCCCGGTCCGAAGTACCGTCACCGGCCTCGCTGGAACGACGCATGGCCTCCACCGCCACCTGCGTCCCCGTTTGCAGACGGTCGATCATGCCCTGGATTTCCTGGGTGCTTTGCTGGGTCCGGCTGGCCAGCGCCCGCACTTCATCGGCCACCACCGCAAAACCACGCCCCGCCTCACCCGCTCGCGCGGCCTCGATGGCCGCGTTGAGGGCCAACAGGTTGGTCTGCTCGGCAATGGAACGAATCACCCCGAGCACGCTGACAATCGAGGTCACATCCTGCTGCAGGCTGTCCAGGGTGGTGCCGCTGTGGCGGATATCCTTCACCAGTGCATGGATCTGCTGGATGCTGCCGTCGACCACGCGCTTGGCGGTCTTGCCCTCGGCATCGGTCTGCTGCGCGGCGACCGCCGCCCCTTGCGCGCCACGTGCCACTTCCTGGGCCGCCGAGGACATCTGGTTGATCGCGGTGGCCACCTGGTCGGTTTCGTGGCGTTGACGCTCCATCGCCTGCTCCGAGCGCTGGGTCTGCTCACTGACCTGGGCCACCAGCGTGGTCAATTGCACGGTCATTTCGCTGATCTGCCGCACCAGGCCATGGATCTTGTCGACAAAGCGATTGAAGGAACCGGCCAACTGCCCCAGTTCATCCTCGCTGGTGACCTCCAGGCGCCGGGTCAGATCACCCTCCCCGGCCGCAATATCGTCCAGGCTGAGTTTCATCAGCAGCAACGGCCGCAGAATGCCATTGCCCATCAATACCCCGATCACCGCAATCACCAGCAGCACCACCAGCGCAATCCCGAAGATACTCAGGATCACCCCTTCCATGCGCTGGTGGACCTTGGCCTCCACCTCCGCCACCTGGATCTCGATATTGTCGAGGTTGACGAAGGTACCGATGGCCATATCCCACTTGGGCAGGAACTCGGTGTAGGCGATCTTGGGCACCAGCACCTGTTCGTTGGTGGCCAGCGACGCGCTGTATCTCAGGTAATGGCTACCGTCCTTGGCCACCCGGACCAGCTCGCGGGTGAAGTAGACACCATTCGCGTCGTGGGCATCGTTGAAACTCTTGCCGATGCCATCCGGGTTGTCGCTCTTGAACACTCGGACGATCTGCGAATCGGTGCCGAAAAAGTAACCGTCCTTGCCATACTTGATGCTCGACAGCAGCTTCACCGCCTGGGCCCTGGCCACCATGTCGCCCTGGGCTGACGCATCGTAGAGTGGCTTGATCGCGGTGATCGCCAGGTTGACGTAATTCTGCAAGGTCACCTTGGCTTCCGAGAGCAAGCGCTGACGGGTTTCCTCCACTTCATCCTTGGCCTGGTTCTGCAGGATCCACACCATGGTCAGGCTGATCACCAGGGCGCAGAGTAATACCGGCAGTACCGCGAGGGACACGACTTTGGTCTTCAGACTCAGGCGCATATTGGTTCTCTCTTATGGAGTGGAGTTGCGGTCCGGCTTGTAGACTCGGAATGTCACAACCGGCGAACAATACACTGTGGCGAACGGGCAAACCCTGACGCCACGCAGTTAAAGCCGAACACGGCCCCTGTGGGGCCGGATTGTTAGATCCGGAACTGCCCCACCAGCTTGCCCAGGCGCTGTCCCAGCTCCGCCAGGCTGCGGGAGGTCTGGGCGCTGCGCTGGGTTTCATCCGCCACGCTGTCCACCGCCGAAGCGATCTGGTGCACGCTGCGGTTGATCTCTTCGGCCACCGAGGTCTGCTCGTCGGCCGCGCTGGCGATCTGTGCGTTCATTGCGTTGATGGTGCCGATCAACTGCGCCATGGTATCCAGCGACACACCCGCCTCGTTGGCCCGGTCCGAGGTGCCGTCACCGGCCTCGCTGGAACGACGCATGGCCTCCACCGCCACCTGCGTCCCCGTTTGCAGACGGTCGATCATGCCCTGGATTTCCTGGGTGCTCTGCTGGGTCCTGCTGGCCAGCGCCCGAACCTCATCGGCCACCACCGCAAAACCACGTCCCGCCTCGCCGGCCCGCGCGGCCTCGATGGCCGCGTTGAGGGCCAGCAGGTTAGTCTGTTCGGCAATGGAACGAATCACCCCGAGCACGCTGACAATCGAGGTCACGTCCTGCTGCAGGCTGTCCAGGGTGGTACCGCTGTGGCGGATGTCCTTCACCAGCGCATGGATCTGCTGGATGCTGCCATCGACCACACGTTTGGCGGTCTTGCCCTCGGCGTCGGTCTGCTGCGCGGCGACCGCCGCCCCTTGCGCGCCACGTGCCACTTCCTGGGCTGCCGAGGACATCTGGTTGATGGCCGTGGCCACCTGGTCGGTTTCGTGGCGCTGACGCTCCATCGCCTGTTCCGAACGCTGGGCCTGATCGCTGACCTGGGACACCAGCGTGGTCAGTTGCACGGTCATTTCGCTGATCTGCCGCACCAGCCCATGGATCTTGTCGACAAAGCGGTTGAAGGAACCGGCCAACTGCCCCAGTTCGTCCTGGCTGGTGACCGCCAGGCGCCGCGTCAGGTCACCCTCACCGGCCGCGATATCGTCCAGGCTGAGCTTCATCAGTTGCAACGGGCGCAAAATGGTATTGGCCACCAGTATTCCGAGGACCGCGATCACCAGCAGCACCACCAGAGTGATCCCGAGAATGCTCAGAATCACGCCCTCCAGACGCTGATGGACCTTGGCCTCCACCTCGGCGACCTGGGCCTCGAGGCCATCGAGGTTGACGAAGGTACCGATGGCTATGTCCCACTTGGGCAGGAATTCGGTGTAACCGATCTTGGGTACCAGCACCTGGTCGTTGGTGGCCAACGACGCGCTGTATTTCAGGTAATGGGTACCGTCCTTGGCGACCTGCACCAGGTCACGGTTGACGTACACGCCATTCGGGTCGCGAGCATCCTTGAAACTCTTGCCGACGCCATCCGGGTTGTCACTCTTGAACACCCGCACGACCTGCGAGTCATAGCCGAAAAAATAACCGTCCTTGCCATACTTGATGCTCGACAGCAGCTTTACCGCCTGGGCCCTGGCCGCCATGTCGCCCGGGGCCGAAGCATCGTAGAGCGGCTTGATCGCGGTCATCACCTGGGTGACGTAATTCTGCAACGTCGTCTTGGACTCCGACAGCAAACGCTGACGGGTTTCCTCCACCTCATCCTTGGCCTGATTCTGCAACATCCATACCGTGGTCAGACTGATCACCAGGGCGCAGAGCAATACCGGCAACACTGCGAGGGACACGACTTTGGCCTTCAGGCTCAGACCCATGATGGTTCTCTCTTATAGGAATAGACGGTCTAACGGGTTAACGGCTTGGAACGAGCAAAGTTGAGCATAGCGACTATTGATACACGCAAATGACGTACTACGGATATCAGCCAATTACGGGTTAACGCTATTCTCCCCCCACGCCGACTCCTGGCGCCCGTGAAACGGCCACGACTTGTTCAATAACATTATATTTTTCAGTAACATAGAGATTGTCTGAAGGTTTTATTTATTTTTTATTGAGCAATTAAATAAATAAAAACTTCACGTCGTATGAAGCACAGCTCGGGGGCCGGGCCTAGCGGCGTGGCACGTCGACCGTTACCGACAGCCCGCCCAGCGGGCTGCTCGACAAACGCAGATCGCCGCCCCAGGCCTCGACGATATCGCGCACGATCCCCAGGCCCAATCCATGCCCGCGGGTCTGTTCATCCAGGCGGGTACCGCGGCTGAAGACTTCCGCCCTGCTCTGCGCTGGAATACCCGGACCATCATCCTCGATCCCCAGGCGATAACCCGCCGACACCTCGACAATACTCAGGCGCACCTGCGCATCGGCCCATTTGCAGGCGTTGTCCAGCAGGTTGCCGAGCAGTTCCAGCAGGTCCTCTCGATCCCAGGGCAACTGCAAGCCGGGCGCAACCTCATGCTCCAGCTGCAGGTGCTCGCCATGGATCATGCGCAGGGTCGAGAACAGCGCCGGCAGTTCCGCATCGCAATCGAAGACCGCGCCGGGCAAGGTGTCTCCCGCCAGTCGGGCACGCCCCAGTTCCCGTTCCAGGCGTTGCCGAATCTGCTCCAGTTGCTCACGCAAGGTCTGGCGCAGCAGCGGGTGGGCTTCCAATTCGACGCTGGAGGTCAGGCTCAGCATGACCGCCAGCGGGGTCTTGAGCGCATGACCGAGATTACCCAGGGCGTTGCGCGAACGCTTGAGGCTGCCCTCGGTGTGGGCCAGCAGGCGATTGATCTGCGACACCAGCGGTTCCAGTTCCGCCGGCACCTGGGTATCGAGTTGCGAACGTTGGCCTTGTTGCAGCTGGGCAATCTGCTTGCGGGCGTTCTCCAGCGGACGCAGGGCCCGGCGCACGGTGACCCGCTGCAACAACAGAATCGCGATCAGCGCCGCCAGGCCGATGCCCAGGCCGATACGCTGCATCAGCTGGAAACTGCGGCGGACCGGGGTGTAGTCCTGGGCCACGCTGATACTGATCGATTGCCCCAGCCGCCGATAGTCCGAACGCAGCACCAGCAGCATCTGCCCTTCCGGCCCCAGTTGCAGGTTGGCGTGCAGCCCGGCCTTTTCGACGATGGGCAGTTCCTGATCCCAGAGTGAACGCGAGCGCCAGTGTTGATCGGCGAAATCGATCCGAAAGTAGTGCCCGGAAAAAGGCCGCTGATAGGCTGGCGACAAACGTCGCTCATCCAGCCTCAGCCCCTGAGGGGTGCGTACCAGCGCCACCAGCAGGCTCTCGCTGTCCGCATGCAGGCCGTCTTCCAGATAGCGCTGCAGGCCCAGCTCGAACAGCCAGAGGCTGGTCGGCGCCACCACCAGTCCGGCGACGAGCAAGACACTGACCAGCCCCAGGCTCAAACGGCGCTGAATCGACTTCACCGGGCCGCGCCACCAAAGCGATAACCCTGGCCGCGACGGGTTTCGATCACCCCGCGCCCGAGCTTGCGCCGCAGGTGATTGACGTGGACCTCCAGCACATTGGAGTCGCGCTCGGTTTCGCCGTCGTAGAGATGCTCGGCCAGATGGCTTTTCGAGAGAATCTGTTCCGGGTGCAGCATGAAGTAACGCAACAACCTGAACTCGGCCGCCGTGAGCTGGACATCGCCACCCTCGCGGCTGACGCATTGGCGGCCTTCGTCCAGGTGCAGGCCGGCGGCCTTAAGGGTCGGCTGGTTGGCCTGGCCACGGGCCCGGCGCAGCAACGACTGGACCCGCAACTGCAACTCCTGCGGGTGAAACGGCTTGGTCAGGTAATCGTCGGCACCGGCCTTGAGCCCCTCGATACGTTCGGCCCAGGAACCCCGTGCGGTGAGGATCAGTACCGGCACCGCCAGGCTGTCGGCACGCCATTTGTGCAACACCTCAAGCCCCGGCAAGCCCGGCAGACCGAGATCGAGAATGATCAGGTCATAGGGCTCGACCGCGCCCTGGAAGAGCGCATCGCGCCCATCGGCCAACCAGTCGACGGCATAGCCCTGGCGGGTCAGGCTGGCCAACAGCTCGTCCGCCAAGGGAACATGGTCTTCCACCAACAACAACCGCATCAATCGTCTTCCTTGTCTTTTAATAAACGACCACTGCTGGCATCCAGCTCGATATCCCGAACGACACCGGCACGGGTCAGCAGCTCGACGTCATAGACATAGACGTCCTGCCGGCTCAGCAGTTCGGCTGCCAGCAGCTTTGCCCCGGGGTAATGATTCAAGGCCTGCTGCAGCAGTTGCTCCAGCGGCATGATGACGCCCTGGCTACGCAGGCGCAGGGCTTCGTCCTGGTCCAGGTTATTGGCCGAAACCGTTGAGCAAAAGATCGCGAGCGCGAGCAGGGTGCAAGCGTGCAGATTCAATGTCATTAACTGTCCTGATGATCCTTGGGAACCTGCCCGCCGATGGCGTCCGATTCAACCTCCCACTCAACTCCCTGAGCGTCGCGCAGTTCTATCCGATAAGTGAAGTCGCCATCTTGCCTGTTCCGCTCAGCCTTGGCTGATCCGTCAGCTTCCCAGGGTAGACACGGCAACTTAATCGAAACTGAATTTTTCAGAGCCTTATCAGCCCAGGCACTGTCTTGGGCGGAACAACCGCCCGCGAAGCCGGCGAGCGCCCTTATAATCACTGCCCCGGTAGAACGAGGCCTGTATGACCGCCATCCATATCAAGTTTCCCGCCTTGACCCTCAAGGCCGGCAAGCGGACCCTGCAACGCATTCGCGAACAGGGCTTGAAAGCCGCCGATGTCGGCACCTTGCCCGGTGCGGCCGGCGGTCCCAAGGCCCTCGGTATCCAGGGGCTGGACCTGGCCCTGTTCGGTGAGTGGCTGCCGGCCAGCCCGCGGGAACGCTCGCTGATCGGCGCCTCTATCGGCGCCTGGCGCTTCGCCAGTGCCTGCCTGCCGAATGCCGCCGAGGGCATCACGCGGTTGGGCCAGCTCTACAATGAGCAGAGCTTCGCCAAGGGCGTGACCATGGCCCAGGTCAGCGAGAGCTGCCGGCGCATGCTCCATGACCTGCTCGATGGTCGCGACGCATCGATCCTGACCAACCACCATTACCGCCTGAACGTGGTGATCGTGAAGAGCCATGGCCTGCTCGCCCATGATCATCGGGGGCGCCTGGGGCTTGGGCTGTCGTCGGTGATCGCCGACAACCTGGTCAAGCGCTCACGCCTGTCACGGCATTTCGAGAGGGTCATCCTGCATGATCCGCGACTGGCCCCTCCCCTGCAGGCGCTCACTGATTTTCCGTCACGCTGCCTGCCCCTGGCCGCCGACAATCTGCGCCAGGGCTTGCTGGCCTCTGGCTCCATCCCGATGGTGATGGAGGGCGTGCGCGATATCGCCGGGGTCGGTGCCGGCACCTACCGCGATGGCGGGCTGCTGGACTATCACCTGGACCTGCCCTACAGCGGCGATGATGTGGTGCTGTACCCGCACTTCACCGACAAGGTCATCCCCGGCTGGTTCGACAAGACCCTGCCCTGGCGCCGGGGCAACCCGGACAGGTTGCAGGACGTGCTGCTGATCGCCCCCTCGCGGGAATACCTGGCCCACCTGCCCCACGGCAAGCTGCCCGACCGTAACGACTTCAAGCGTTATATGGGCGACGATAAGGGCCGCCAGGCCTATTGGCGCAAGGCGATGGAGCAGAGCCGACGGCTGGGCGACGAGTTTCTCGAACTGGTCGACAATGGCCGCCTGGGTGAACGCCTGTTGGCGCTTTGAGGCGATTGCCGCCGCGCAAGCTGTTAAACTGCCGGCCTGCATTTATCGGCTGCGCGCTGGCCACCTTCAGAGCTGACATTACCGTGGAAATCTTCAAAGAATTTACGTTCGAATCCGCCCATAAACTGCCCCACGTGCCGGACGGGCATAAATGCGGCCGCCTGCATGGTCACTCGTTCAAGGTGGCGATTCATCTGAGCGGCGATATGGACCCGCATACCGGCTGGATCCGTGACTTCTCGGAGATCAAGGCGATCTTCAAGCCGCTGTATGAGCGCCTGGACCACAACTACCTGAATGATATTCCCGGCCTTGAGAACCCCACCAGCGAGAACCTGGCGAAGTGGATCTGGCAGGAGTTGAAGCCGTTGCTGCCCGAGCTGTCGGCGATTCGCATCCACGAGACCTGCACCAGTGGCTGTATCTATCGCGGAGAATAAAGCCCGCTTATAAAAACCACCTGCTTGGGTGGTTTTTTTATGTCCGGGATTTGGCGGCAGTGCCTGGGTTTTCTGCGGCCCA
>NZ_JALLJA010000014.1:0-179417 GCF_023242385.1 Pseudomonas sp. MWU12-2345
ATAGTCGCGCTTGGCGCAGAAGTGGCGCCGATCTTCAGGCCACCTTGTTCAAATCGTTGTAGCGCGTTTCCTTCAAGCAGAAAATCGCAATCAGGCTCAACGCCGCCGCCCCTGATACATACCCGCCGACCCAACTCAAACCGCCCATCGCCACCAGCTTCTGGGCAAAGAACGGTGCCGCCGAGGCCCCGACGATGCCGCCCAGGTTATACGCCGCCGATGCGCCGGTATAACGCACGTGGGTCGGAAACAGCTCCGGCAGCAATGCCCCCATCGGCGCGAAAGTAATCCCCATCAGAAACAGCTCAAGGCACAGGAACAGGGCGACGCCCGCGGTCGAGCCATGGCCCAGCAACGGCTCCATGGTGAAACCGGACAACAGCGCCAGCACCCCGCCCAGGATCAGCACCGGCTTGCGTCCGAAACGGTCGCTGGCCCAGGCCGCCAGTGGCGTGGCCGCGGCCATGAACAGCACGGCAAAACACAGCAGTCCCAGGAACGTCTCTCGACTGTAGCCAAGGTTGGCCACGCCATAACTCAGGGAAAACACCGCCGAGATATAGAACAGTGCGTAACACACCACCATCGCCAGCGAACCGAGCAGCACCGGCGCCCAATAGCGGCTGAACAGCTCGACCAGGGGCATTTTCACCCGTTCCTGGCGGGCCATGGCATTGGCGAAGATCGGCGTCTCCTCAAGCTTGAGTCGCACATACAGGCCGACCATCACCAGCGCGGCGCTGAGCAGGAACGGAATGCGCCAGCCCCAGGAGCGGAACTGTTCATCGCTCAAGGTCATGGCCAGGATCAGGAACAAGCCGTTCGCGGCGAGAAAGCCGATGGACGGGCCCAGTTGCGGAAACATGCCGAACCAGGCGCGCTTGCCTGCGGGGGCGTTCTCGGTTGCCAGCAACGCGGCCCCGCCCCATTCCCCGCCAAGCCCCAGGCCCTGGCCGAAGCGCAACAGGCACAAGAGGATCGGCGCCCAGGCGCCAATGGTCGCATAGCCGGGCAGCACGCCGATCAGAGTGGTGCACACGCCCATCAGCAGCAGCGAAGCGACCAGCGTCGATTTACGCCCGATGCGGTCACCGAAGTGGCCGAACAGGATCGAGCCCAGCGGGCGGGCGAGGAAGGCGATGCCGAAGGTCAGGAAGGCCGAGAGCATCTGCGCGGTGCTGTCGGTCTGGGGGAAAAATACCGGGCCGATCACCAGGGCGGCGGCGGTGGCATAGACGTAGAAGTCGTAGAACTCGATGGCCGTGCCGATAAAGCTGGCGGTCGCCACTCTCGAGGTCGAATTCAGCGGTTTGCTCGGCGTGGCAGTGTCAAAGGTGCTGCTGGAGGTCATTGCGGGCGTCCCTGAAAGTCTTGCGCGTGCGAATTATTAGTATTGAAGGCCCAGGGATAAGGGCTGGTTCCGGTGCGACAGGCTGTGAGTGTCGGCGGCGGATTCATGACAAGGCATTGCTGGCCGGAGGAGGCCAGGTGCGGGTAAGCGGGCGTTCCGGCGGGGCTGGATAAGCCCGCCCGATTATAGGAATGCGTCTATCGATCAAACAAGGGGGCAGGCTGTATCAAGGCGCAACCGGGACCGAACTGGTGTGCCAGACCAGCACCCGGCTGACCCGATTGTCCTCGGTCTCGAGGATTTCCAGGCGGTAGCGGCCGATCTTCAGGCACACGGCGCTCTCCGGGATGGTTTCCAGGGCTTCGGTCACCAAACCGTTGAGGGTTTTCGGGCCGTCGCTGGGCAGGTGCCAGCCCAGGCTCTTGTTCAGTTCGCGAATCGACGCGGCCCCTTCGATCACCAGCCGGCCATCGGGCTGGGGATGGATGTGCGGGTTGTCGAGGCTGTGTTCGCTTTCGAATTCGCCAACGATTTCTTCCAGGATATCTTCCAGGGTGACGATGCCCAGCACTTCGCCGTATTCGTCCACCACCATGCCCAGGCGCCGTTGCTGCTTGTGGAAATTCAGCAGTTGCAGTTGCAGCGGCGTGCTTTCCGGGACGAAGTACGGTTCGTGGCAGGCGGCGAGCAGGGCGGCTTTGGTGAGGTTGGCATCGAACAGCAGATTGAGGATCTGGCGGGTATTGATCACCGCCTCGACCTGGTTGATATCGTTGTGGAACACCGGCAGGCGGGTACGGCGGTTCTTCAGCAACTGCGCGGTGATTTCCTCGATGGAGTCGTCGAGGTTGATCCCGTCCACTTCGCTGCGCGGTACCAGGATGTCGTTGACCGTGATGTTGTCCAGCGCCTTGATACTCGACAGCGACGGGCTGCGTGGCGGGTGCTCCGGTTCATCTTCCGGATCGAGGGGCGGCTGGTCTTCATCGCTCTGCTTGACCGTGCCGGCCTTGCTGATAAAGGGCCGCAGCAGCAACTGGGCGATGCCGTTGAGCAGCCAGGCCACGGGGTAGAGGATCTTCAGCGGAATGCCCAGGAGGGCATTGCCGGTGGCCAGGATCGGTTCGGGATAACGGACGGCGAGCAGGCGCGGCAGGTAGTCGGCGAAGACCAGCAGCAACACCGTGGCGCCGAGGCAGGCCAGCCAGGGCCCATGCTGGCCCCACTCCAGGATTGACAGCAGGGTGCCGATGATCACGACCACGACCCGGCACAGGGTATTGCACAGGATCAGGCTGTCGCGGGGGAACTTCATCCTGGCGGTGGGTTTTTCACCCGTGCGTAAAGCCGGGCGCAGGGCGGCGATTTGTTGCTGCGCGACTTCAATGGCGGTAAACAGCGCCGACCAGAGAATCAGCAGGGCCAATACGGCGAGCATTGGCCCGGCGGGCAAGTTGTCCATGGTCTTGTGTGCCCGTCAGATGTGCAGGATGTATTCGCGGACCAGCTTGCTGCCGAAATAGGCCAGCATCAGCAGGCAGAAACCGGCCAGGGTCCAGCGGATCGCCTTGTGCCCGCGCCAGCCGAGACGATTGCGCCCCCACAGCAGCACGCTGAACACCACCCAGGCCAGACAGGCCAGCAGGGTCTTGTGCACCAGGTGCTGGGCGAACAGGTTCTCGACGAACAGCCAGCCGGAGATCAGCGACAGCGACAACAGGCTCCAGCCGGCCCAGAGGAAGCCGAACAGCAGGCTTTCCATGGTTTGCAGCGGCGGGAAGTTGCGGATCAGCCCGGAAGGATGCTTGTTTTTCAACTGACGGTCCTGCAGCAGCAGGAGCAGCGCCTGGAACACCGCGATGGTGAACATGCCGTAGGCCAGGATCGACAGCAGGATATGGGCGAGGATCCCCGGTTCCTCGTCGATGATCTGCACCGTGCCCGAGGGCGCGAACTGCGCCAGCAGCACCGTCAGCAGGCCCAGCGGAAACAGCAGGAGCAGCAGGTTTTCCACCGGAATGCGCGAGCAGGCCACCAGGGTCAGGGCGATCACGGCGACGGCGATCAGGCTGGCGGCGTTGAAAAAGTCCAGGCCCAGGCCGATCGGGGTCATCAGGTGGGTGAGCAGGCTCACCGCGTGGGCGATCACGGCGACTACGCCGAGCCCGACCAGCAGGCGTTTGTTCGCCTTGGCGCCCTGGCGCAGGCGGGTGCCCTGATAGAGGGTCGCAGCGGCGTAGATGAAGGCGGCGGCGAGGCTGGTCAGCAAACTGGGTGACAAAGGGAGCATAAGTCCTGTTAGGCAAGCCCGAAAGACGCTGAGTTTGGCATAGAACCCCCGGTCCACGAAAGACCGTGGCGCTAGTGGCGGCATGCAGTCTCCGCTATAATCCGCGACCTGCCCACGCCGCAGGCTCGCCAGGCGCTGTTTTTCCTTGTTCCGGCAGCCATCACTTCGGTCTCCATAAGGGCCTCAAAGGATCGCGCATGTTTGAAAACCTGACCGACCGTCTCTCGCAGACGCTGCGCCATGTCACCGGCAAGGCCAAGCTGACCGAGGACAACATCAAAGACACCCTGCGTGAAGTGCGCATGGCGTTGCTCGAAGCCGACGTCGCCCTGCCGGTGGTGAAGGACTTCGTCAATTCGGTCAAGGACCGCGCGGTCGGCACCGAGGTGTCGCGCAGCCTGACCCCGGGCCAGGCGTTCGTGAAGATCGTCCAGGCCGAACTCGAAAGCCTGATGGGCGCCGCCAACGAAGACCTCAACCTCAGCGCCGTGCCGCCTGCGGTGGTGTTGATGGCCGGTCTGCAGGGCGCGGGTAAAACCACCACCGTCGGCAAGCTGGCGCGCTTCCTTAAAGAGCGCAAGAAGAAAACCGTGATGGTGGTCTCGGCCGACGTTTACCGTCCGGCGGCCATCAAGCAGCTGGAAACCCTGGCTGGCGACATCGGCGTGACCTTCTTCCCGTCCGATCTGAGCCAGAAGCCGGTGGACATCGCCGAGGCGGCGATCAAGGAAGCCCGTCTCAAGTTCATCGACGTGGTCATCGTCGACACGGCGGGTCGTCTGCACATCGACGACGAGATGATGGCCGAGATCAAGCAACTGCACGCGGCGATCAAGCCCGTGGAGACGCTGTTCGTGGTCGACGCCATGACCGGCCAGGATGCCGCCAACACCGCCAAGGCGTTTGGCGATGCGCTGCCGCTGACCGGGGTGATCCTGACCAAGGTCGACGGCGACGCCCGTGGCGGTGCCGCACTGTCGGTACGGGCCATCACCGGCAAACCGATCAAATTTATCGGTATGGGCGAGAAGAGCGAAGCGCTCGAGCCCTTCCACCCGGAGCGGATTGCCTCGCGCATCCTCGGCATGGGCGACGTGCTCAGTCTGATCGAGAAGGCCGAGCAGACCCTCGACAAGGACAAAGCCGACAAACTGGCTAAAAAGCTGAAGAAAGGCAAAGGCTTCGACCTCGAAGACTTCCGCGACCAGCTGCAACAGATGAAGAACATGGGCGGCCTCGGTGGCCTGATGGACAAGCTGCCGAATATCGGCGGGGTCAATCTGGCGCAGATGGGCAATGCCCAGGGCGCGGCCGAGAAGCAGTTCAAGCAGATGGAAGCCATCATCAACTCCATGACCCCGGCCGAGCGCCGCGACCCTGAGCTGATCAGCGGTTCGCGCAAACGTCGGATCGCCATGGGCTCCGGTACCCAGGTGCAGGACATCGGACGCTTGATCAAGCAGCACAAGCAGATGCAGAAGATGATGAAGAAATTCTCCGCCAAAGGCGGTATGGCCAAGATGATGCGCGGCATGGGCGGTATGTTGCCCGGCGGCGGCATGCCGAAAATGTAAAAGATTCGCGTCGACCTGACGGTCGGCGCTACCCCCGCAGGGATGCGGGGGGTCGCCAGTAAACCCGCGTTCAGCGGGAGCTGACCTGCCGTTTTAACGACGGCTCTATGGCAAATCCAGATTGCACGGCGCCGGGCGCCGGAAAAAGTCATTTGCAAAAGTCCGTATATTCCTTAGAATATGCGGCCTTTCGGGCACCCATGCCCGCTGTGCATTTAGATTTGCAGCACCGACTACAGGAACGATGTTCACATGCTAACAATCCGTCTTGCCCTTGGCGGCTCCAAAAAGCGCCCGTTTTACCACCTGACCGTAACCGACAGCCGCAACGCTCGTGACGGTTCGCACAAAGAACAAGTGGGTTTCTTCAACCCGGTTGCTCGTGGTCAGGAAGTTCGTCTGTCCGTGAACCAAGAGCGCGTAGCCTACTGGCTGAGCGTTGGTGCACAACCTTCTGAGCGTGTTGCTCAGTTGCTGAAGGAAAACGCTAAGGTTGCGGCCTGAGCAATATGAACGCGACGCCGGCCTCTACCGATGATTTGATCGTTATCGGCAAGATCTATTCCGTTCATGGCGTTCGCGGCGAAGTGAAGGTTTATTCCTTTACTGATCCAATTAAAAACCTGTTGGACTACAAAACCTGGACGCTTCGGCGCGAAGGCAGCGTGAAACAGGTGGAGCTGGTCAGCGGACGCGGGAACGACAAGTTCCTGGTCGCAAAGCTCAAGGATCTCGATGATCGTGAAGAAGCGCGTCTTCTGGCCGGTTATGAGATCTGCGTGCCGCGCAACCTGTTCCCAGACCTGACCGACGGCGAGTACTACTGGTACCAGCTGGAAGGTCTCAAGGTCATCGACACCCTCGGACAACTGTTCGGGAAAATCGATCACCTGCTGGAGACTGGCTCGAATGATGTCATGGTGGTCAAGCCTTGCCCGGGCAGCCTGGATGATCGCGAGCGCCTGTTGCCCTATACCGAGCAATGCGTGTTGGCTGTCGACCTGGTCGCTGGCGAGATGAAGGTGGATTGGGACGCGGACTTCTAAGCGATGGCTAGCCTACGCGTAGAAGTGATCAGTTTGTTTCCCGAAATGTTTTCCGCCATCAGCGACTACGGCATCACCAGTCGTGCGGTGAAACAGGGGCTCTTGCAGCTGACCTGTTGGAATCCGCGGGACTACACGACGGATCGACATCACACTGTGGATGATCGCCCATTTGGCGGTGGTCCGGGCATGGTGATGAAGATCAAGCCCCTTGAGGACGCCCTGGTTCAGGCCAAGGCAGCGGCAGGGGAGGCGGCGAAGGTGATTTACCTGTCGCCCCAAGGCCGGCAGCTGAATCAGTTGGCGGTACGCGACCTGGCGAAAGAGGAAGCCTTGATCCTCATTGCAGGTCGTTATGAAGGCATTGACGAGCGCTTTATAGATGCTCATGTCGATGAAGAGTGGTCGATTGGGGACTATGTTCTTTCCGGTGGCGAGCTGCCGGCGATGGTCCTGATAGATGCGGTTACACGGCTGCTGCCCGGAGCTTTAGGGCATGCGGACTCCGCGGAGGAAGATTCCTTCACGGATGGTTTGCTGGATTGCCCGCACTACACCCGTCCGGAGGTGTATGCGGATCAGCGTGTTCCCGACGTGTTGCTCAGTGGCAACCACGCACATATCCGGCGTTGGCGTCTGAAGCAGTCCCTTGGCAGGACCTCGGAACGACGCGCCGATCTTCTGGAAAGCCGCTCGCTTTCTGGAGAAGAGAAGAAGCTGCTCGAGGAATACATCCGCGAGCGGGACGATAGTTAACAACGTATCGATGGTAGATCGAACGATTTACCTTAGGAGCACAGCATGACTAACAAAATCATTCTGCAACTCGAAGCCGAGCAGATGACCAAAGAGATCCCTACCTTTGCCCCGGGCGACACCATTGTCGTTCAGGTGAAAGTGAAGGAAGGCGACCGTTCGCGTCTGCAAGCGTTCGAAGGCGTGGTAATTGCCAAGCGTAACCGCGGTGTGAACAGCGCGTTCACCGTACGTAAAATCTCCAACGGTGTTGGCGTAGAGCGTACTTTCCAGACCTACAGCCCGCAAATCGACAGCATGGCTGTCAAGCGTCGCGGTGATGTACGTAAGGCCAAGCTGTACTACCTGCGCGACCTGTCGGGTAAAGCAGCTCGCATCAAGGAAAAACTGGCTTAAGTCCAGCTTCCGATGCAGAAAAAAGCAGCCTACGGGCTGCTTTTTTGCATTTCGGGTTTTGAAAAAGCCGCTTGCCGCTGTCACAGTTGGGTTGCAGTGAACACCTTGTAGGAGCTGGCTTGCCAGCGAGAGGCCCTTGAGACGTGCAGCGCCTATCCGGACGCCATCGCCGGCAAGCCAGCTCCCACAATGCTCATCTGCTTATCGCCTTTTGCTTTTCGAGCCCTTATGCCCGCCATCGATCACCCGCTTATCGACCAGTTTCTCGACGCCCTGTGGCTGGAAAAAGGTCTGTCCGACAATACCCGTGACGCTTATCGCAGCGATCTGGCGCTGTTCAACGGCTGGTTGCAGGAAAAAGGCCTGGAGCTGGCCAATGCCGGTCGCGAGCTGATCCTCGATCATCTGGCCTGGCGCCTGGAGCAGGCCTATAAACCGCGCTCCACCGCGCGCTTTCTCTCCGGTGTGCGCGGCTTCTATCGTTACCTGTTACGTGAAAAGCTGATTGCCGTCGACCCGACCTTGCAGGTCGAGATGCCGCAATTGGGCCGGCCATTGCCCAAATCCCTGTCGGAAGCCGATGTGGAAGCGCTGCTGGCCGCCCCGGATCTGAGCGAGGCCATCGGCCAGCGTGACCGGGCCATGCTCGAAGTGCTCTACGCCTGCGGGCTGCGGGTCACCGAACTGATCAGCCTGACCCTGGAACAGGTCAACTTGCGCCAGGGCGTGTTGCGGGTCATGGGCAAGGGCAGCAAGGAGCGGCTGGTACCCATGGGCGAAGAGGCGATTGTCTGGGTTGAACGTTATATGCGCGATGCTCGCATCGAACTGCTCGGCGGACGCCCCAGCGATGTGCTGTTTCCCAGCCAGCGCGGCGAGCAGATGACCCGCCAGACCTTCTGGCACCGGATCAAGCACCAGGCCAAGGTCGCCGGGATCGGTAAATCGTTGTCGCCGCACACCTTGCGTCATGCCTTCGCCACCCACCTGCTCAACCACGGCGCCGACCTGCGGGTGGTGCAGATGTTGCTCGGCCACAGCGACCTGTCGACCACGCAGATCTACACCCATGTGGCCCGTGCGCGGTTGCAGGATATGCATGCCAAACATCACCCGCGCGGCTAAGCTACACAGGGGTTCGGCCCCGCCGGGCTTATGTGATAGGCTCTATCGGTTTGCAAAGCGGGCGCTTGAAACCGATCAGTTTCCCCGCGGTCGTATCAGCCTCGGCCCCTTTGCCCGCCTTCAGGAGTTCCCATGCGTTTGACCCAGATTTTCGCCGCTGCTGCCCTCGCCCTGGTCAGCTCCCTGGCCTTGGCCGACGACACCGCCGAGCAGGCGATTCGCAAGAGCCTCGAAAGCCTTCAACTGGAAACCCCGGTGGAGAGCATCAGCGCCAGCCCCCTGGCCGGTCTCTATGAAGTCCGGCTCAAGGGTAGCCGCGTGCTCTACGCCAGCGCCGACGGCCAGTTCGTCATGCAGGGCTACCTGTTCCAGCTCAAGGACGGCAAGCCGGTCAACCTCACCGAGAAAACCGAACGCCTGGGCGTGTCCAAGCTGATCAACGGTATTCCGGTGGCCGAAACCGTGGTCTACCCGGCCATCGGCGAAACCAAGTCGCATATCACCGTGTTCACCGACACCACCTGCCCGTACTGCCACAAGCTGCATGCCGAAGTGCCGGCGCTGAACAAGATGGGCATTGAGGTGCGCTACGTCGCGTTCCCGCGCCAGGGTCTCGGCTCGCCGGGCGACGAGCAGTTGCAGGCGGTCTGGTGCTCGGCCGACAAGAAAGCGGCGATGGACAAGATGGTCGAAGGCGATGAAATCAAGGCCGCCAAGTGCGCCAACCCGGTTTCCAAGCAATTCGCCCTCGGTCAATCCATTGGTGTCAATGGCACGCCGGCAATTGTTTTGGCCGATGGTCAGGTAATTCCGGGCTACCAGCCGGCGGCACAAGTTGCCAAACTGGCACTGTCCGCCAAGTAATTCAGCCTCGTCACGTTCAACCTGTGACGAGCATGGCCCGCGGGACAGGGTTTCCGGGTCATCAATAGCGAGCCGCTGGCAGTCCAGCGGCTGTTTTCCACGGCCGACCTCGTGTCGGCCGTTTCATGGGGAGTTCAGAGTGAAACCGGTCAAAGTAGGCATCTGTGGGTTAGGTACCGTCGGTGGCGGCACCTTCAACGTACTTCAGCGTAACGCCGAGGAGATTGCCCGCCGTGCCGGGCGTGGAATCGAAGTGGCTCAAATTGCCATGCGTACGCCAAAGCCTCAGTTCCAGACCACCGGTATTGCGATTACCCACGATGTCTTCGAAGTGGCGAGCAACCCAGAAATCGATATCGTCGTCGAACTGGTGGGCGGCTACACCGTTGCCCGCGAGCTGGTGCTCAGCGCCATCGAGAACGGCAAGCATGTGGTCACCGCGAACAAGGCGCTGATCGCCGTGCACGGCAATGAAATCTTCGCCAAGGCCCGCGAGAAGGGCGTGATCGTTGCGTTCGAAGCCGCGGTGGCCGGTGGTATCCCGGTGATCAAGGCGATTCGCGAAGGCCTCTCGGCCAACCGTATCAACTGGGTCGCCGGTATCATCAACGGCACCGGTAACTTCATCCTCACCGAAATGCGCGAGAAGGGCCGTACCTTCGAAGACGTGCTGGCCGAAGCCCAGGCCCTGGGTTACGCCGAAGCCGATCCGACCTTCGACGTCGAAGGCATCGATGCCGCGCACAAGCTGACGATCCTGGCGTCCATTGCTTTCGGTATCCCGCTGCAATTCGACAAGGCCTACACCGAAGGCATCACCAAGCTCACCACCGCCGACGTCAACTACGCCGAGGCCCTGGGCTACCGCATCAAGCACCTGGGCGTGGCCCGCAGCACCTCCGCCGGTATCGAGCTGCGAGTGCACCCGACGCTGATCCCGGCCGACCGCCTGCTGGCCAACGTCAATGGTGTGATGAACGCGGTGATGGTCAATGGCGACGCTTCCGGTTCGACCCTGTTCTACGGGGCCGGTGCCGGCATGGAACCGACCGCCTCGTCGGTCATCGCCGACCTGGTGGACGTGGTTCGCGCCATGACCAGCGACCCGGAAAACCGTGTACCGCACCTGGCCTTCCAGCCGGACTCGCTGTCGGCCCACCCGATCCTGCCGATCGAAGAGTGCGAAAGCGCCTACTACCTGCGCATCCAGGCCAAGGACCACCCGGGCGTGCTGGCCCAGGTCGCGAGCATCCTGTCGGAGCGCGGCATCAATATCGAATCGATCATGCAGAAGGAAGTCGAAGAACACGACGGCCTGGTGCCGATGATCCTGCTGACCCACCGCGTGCGCGAACAGCATATCAACGACGCCATCGCGGCGCTGGAGGCCCTGCAAGGCGTGGTCGGCCCTGTCGTGCGGATCCGTGTCGAGCACTTGAACTAAGCCGGCGCTGCCGATCAAGAGGAATTTTTCATGCGTTACATCAGTACCCGTGGCCAGGCACCGGCCCTGAACTTCGAAGACGTGCTGCTGGCGGGCCTCGCCAGCGACGGCGGCCTCTATGTGCCGGAAAACCTGCTGCGCTTCACCCAGGAGGAAATCTCTTCCTGGGCCGGCCTGCCGTATCACGAACTGGCGTTCCGGGTCATGCGCCCGTTCGTCACCGGCAGCATTCCGGATGCGGACTTCAAGAAGATCCTTGAGGAAACCTACGGCGCCTTCTCCCATGGCGCCGTGGCACCGCTGCGCCAACTGAACGGCAACGAATGGGTGCTGGAGCTGTTCCACGGCCCGACCCTGGCGTTCAAGGACTTCGCCCTGCAACTGCTCGGTCGCCTGCTCGACTACGTGCTGGCCAAACGTGGCGAGCGCGTGGTGATCGTCGGCGCGACTTCCGGTGATACCGGCTCGGCCGCCATCGAAGGCTGCAAGCACTGCGAGAACGTCGACATCTTCATCCTCCACCCGCACAACCGGGTGTCCGAGGTGCAGCGTCGGCAGATGACCACCCTGTTCGGCGACAACATCCACAACATCGCCATCGAAGGCAACTTCGACGACTGCCAGGAAATGGTCAAGAACAGCTTCGCCGACCAGAGCTTCCTCAAGGGCACACGCCTGGTCGCGGTGAACTCGATCAACTGGGCGCGGATCATGGCCCAGATCGTCTACTACTTCCACGCCGCCCTGCAACTGGGCGGCCCGGCCCGTTCGGTGGCGTTCTCGGTACCGACCGGCAACTTCGGCGATATCTTCGCCGGCTACCTGGCACGCAACATGGGCCTGCCGATCAGTCAACTGATCGTCGCGACCAACCGCAACGACATCCTGCATCGCTTCATGAGCGGCAACCAGTACGTCAAGGACACCCTGCACGCGACCCTGTCGCCGTCCATGGACATCATGGTCTCGTCGAACTTCGAACGCCTGCTGTTCGATCTGCACGGGCGCAACGGCGCGGCCATCGCCGGGCTGATGGACACCTTCAAGCAGGGTGGCGGTTTCAGTGTCGACCAGGACCGCTGGAGTGAAGCGCGCAAGCTGTTCGACTCCCTGGCCGTGGATGATGCCCAGACCTGCGAGACCATCGCCGAAGTCTTCGCCCAGAGCGGTGAAGTCCTCGATCCGCACACCGCCATCGGCGTGCGCGCGGCCCGTGAGTGCCGACGCAGCCTGGACATCCCGATGGTGATCCTGGGGACCGCGCATCCGGTCAAATTCCCTGAGGCTGTGGAGAAGGCTGGCGTAGGAAAAGCACTCGAGCTGCCTGCACACCTTTCCGATTTGTTTGAGCGAGATGAGCGTTGCACTGTCTTGGCCAATGACTTGAAAGTCGTCCAGGCCTTTGTCAGCCAGCATGGTAACCGTGGTAAGCCGCTCTGACAGACTAGAACGGTCACACATTAAAGCCCGCCCCTTGGCGGGCTTTATCGTTTTCGCATGTCAAACTTGCCTTGTTTTTTTGCCATTTCCTGAAATGGACCGAAGGGGGCAGGTAGTTCGTCATGGTGTTTTTGGGTCGATCCATACAATCCGTTCTGGCCAGTCTGTGCGGGTGGCTGTTGCTCTGCGTGCCCGTCAGTGCGATGGCGGCCCAGGGCCTGCCGTTCAGCTTGCCGCCATCGTTCGTCGAGGTCGACCGGCTGTCCCTGAGCCCGGAGGAGGAGCAATGGCTGGGGCCCGAACGGACCTTGCGGGTGGGGATTTCGGTTGCCGACTATGAACCCGTCGACATCACCAACGATCGCAACCGCTACCAGGGCATCAGTGCCGATTACGTCGGGCTGATCCGCGATCGCCTGGGGGTCGAAGTCCAGGTCCTCGGCTTCGGCGAGCGCGACCAGGCGGTCGAGGCCCTGCGCAGCGGGCAGATCGATATCCTCACCAGTGCCAACGGTTACGAGCGAGGCGTGCCCGGGTTGACGTTCTCCAGCGACTATATGCCGGACCGTTCGGTGATCGTCGGCCGCGTCGGCGGTCATGGCTTTCACGACCTGAACGGCAAGAAGGTGGTGCTGCTCGACGGTTACGCCGACGCCCAGGTGGTACACGCCACCTACCCGCAGAGCGAAATCATCCTCGCCCCGACCCTCTACAGTGCCCTGGAGGCGTTGTCCCAGGGCGAGGTCGAGGCGTTTATCGGTAACGAGGTGATTGTCCGCGCCTACAAGAGCCTGCGGCCCTACATGGGCGTGCACATCAAGGACAAGAGCGACTTGCCGCCGATTGGCTTCGCCTTTGCCACGCGTGAGTCCGATCATGTGCTCAGCGCTCTGGTGGAGCGGGTCCTGGACAATACCGACAACGCCACGCGGCGGGAGATCCTCGCCCGCTGGACCACCGGCTTCGGCTCGGACATCACCCAGCAGCGCATCAGTCTCACCGCCGCGGAGCGGGCCTGGATCGACCGTCACCCCAAGGTCACGGTGGTGGCCCAGCCGTATCCGCCGCATATCTACAAGGATGGTCACAACCGTTGGGTCGGCCTCAATCCGGACCTGCTGTCGCGCATTTCGCGCATGACCGGCCTGCAATTCGAGTTCCGCGAAACCGGCTCCACGGCTGAAAGCGTCGATCTGCTTCACGACGGCAAGGCGTTGATGAGCACCACGCTGGCCGAAAGTGTCGAGCGCAAGACCTTCCTGAACTTCACCTATGCCTTTGGCGGCAGCGCCTGGGTGTTCGTGGTGCGCGTGCACGACTCGCCCCTCGGCTCGCTCTCGCAGTTGTCCGGGCGGGTGCTGGTGATGCCGGAGAAACATGCGCTGGAGCCGATGATCCGCAAAAACTACCCGGATATCCAACTGATCACGGTGAAGACGCCGGAGGAGGCCAGGGCGATGGTCGAGCGCGGCGAGGCGACCGCGACGATCCAGAGCGATACGCGGGCCTACCTGTATCCACCCGGACGACTGAAGGTCGGGCGCAGTGTCGAGGGACTCTGGTCGGCGGACAGTTTCTCGGTGGTCAAGACCGAGCCGGAACTGCTCAGTATCCTGAACAAGGCCCTGGAGGCGTTTCCCGTGGCCGAGCTGCGCGCGTTGCGGATCAAATGGCATGGCGCGATCGGCGTGGCGCCGATGCGCCCGGTCTGGGAGCGGGTGCCGCGCTGGGTCTATGGCCTGACGGCGGTGATGATCCTGCTGGGGGGCGTGTCCCTGGCCTGGAACCGCCGACTGAACGTCCAGATTCGCCAGCGCCGCCGGGCCGAACAGGAGCTCAGCGATCAGCTGGCCTTCCAGCGCGCCTTGCTGGACGGTATCCCCAATCCCATCTTCGTGCGCGACCTGGACGGTCGCCTGATAACCTGCAACCGCAGTTACGAGGAACGTTTTGCCACCACCCTGGAGCAGGTACAGGGCCGACGGATCACCGAAGTGGATATTTTGCCCCAGGCCACCGCGGAGCAACTGCATGCCGAGTTTATCCAGTTGTTCGAGACCCAGCAGCCGCTGTTCCAGGACCGCCAGCTCGACTTCGCCAGCGGCCGGATCGATATCTATCAGTGGATGGTGCCGTTCTACTCGGCGGAGGCGCAGTTGCAGGGACTGCTCGGTGGTTGGATCGACATCACCGAACGCAAGCAGCTCGAGGCCCAGCTGATGGAAGCGCGCCAGCAGGCGGAGCAGGCCAACCAGGCCAAGAGCGCGTTCCTGGCCACCATGAGTCATGAGATCCGCACCCCCATGGTGGCCATCATCGGCCTGCTCGAACTCGAGCGCGAGCAGGCTCGGGCCAATGGACAGGAACTCTCCCAGGCGCTGCAGGTGGCGTATCAATCGGCGCAGGAACTGACGGCCTTGATCGGCGACAGCCTCGATCTGGCGAAGATCGAGGCCGGCGGCATGCACCTGGCGTTGCGTGCCGGTTCCCTGGTCGGGTTTCTGGAAAGCGTGCTGCAACTGTTCGAGGCCGCGGCGCGGGGCAAGGGCATTGAGCTGAGCCTGGAGGTGGAGCCAGGGCTGGAGGGGGATTACTGGTTCGACCCGCTGCGTTTGCGCCAGGTGTTGAACAACCTGATCGGCAATGCGCTGAAATTCACCGCCGAGGGCTTCGTGCACATTCACGTGTGCAGTGTGTCGTGCACCGCGGACCTGGAAACCCTGCGCATCAGCATCGAAGACAGCGGCAAGGGGATCGGCCTCGAACAGCAGAAGACGCTCTTCGCGCCCTTTGTCCAGATCCGTGGTCAGGCCGATGAAGAATATGGCGGCACGGGCCTGGGCTTGAGTATCTGCAAGCAACTGGTGGAGTTGATGGGCGGCAGTATCGTCTTGTTGAGCCGGCCGGGAGACGGCACGCGGGTGCGCATCGAGCTGGCGCTCAAGCCCGTGGAGCAGGCCCCGGCCGCGCCTGCCGCAGTGGAGGAGTCCAGGCCTCGGCTGCCGTCGCTCAAGGTGTTGATTGTCGACGACCTGTCCGCCAACTGCCTGGTGCTCAAGCAGCAGTTGAGCTTTCTCGGCCAGCAGGTCGTTGCCTGCCAGAGTGGCGAGGCGGCGTTACAGGCCTTGCAGCAGGAACCGTTCGATCTGGTGATCACCGATTGCAATATGCCGGACATGAGCGGCTATGCGCTGGCCGAGGCGATACGCCGGATCGAGGCCGAGGAGCGGCGTCCGCCGTGCCCGGTGGTCGGTTGCACGGCCAATGCCATGAGCGACGAACGCCAACGCTGCCTGCAGGCGGGCATGACCGAACTGCTGGTCAAGCCGGTTTCCCTGGACGAGCTGGCGCAACTGCTGGCGAGCATCGTGCCCGGGCGTTCCTTTGATATTCAGGCCCTGAGCGCCATGACCTGTGCCAATGCGGAGGTCATGCGCCGCATGTTGCTGGAGTTGCGCAAGAATCTCGAACAGGAGCGCGGGGCCCTGGAGGTCGCGGCCGAGTTGCACAACTGGGAAGGCCTGGCGGTAGCGGTCCATCGGCTCAAGGGCATCGCCTGTCTGATCGATGCCATCGCCCTGGCCCATGCCTGCGCCGACCTCGACAGCTGCGTGCGGCTCAAGTCCAACGAACGGGTGGCGGCGGACTGGCAGGCACTCAAGCAGGCCATCGAACGGGTGCTGGAGGATATCGAGCCGCATCTGCAGGCGGATATCCCGGCATTTTAGGACTTGTCCTATGGGGCGCGGGTGGGCGGTTGATTAAAGTCGAGGGTCATTGCGGACCACGACCGCCTTATTTTGTGGAGACCCTCGATGCGAGCACTCAAAGTCCTGATTCTCGAAGACAACTCTTTTCAACTGATGGCCCTGCACCAGATGCTCAATGCCACCGGCGTCTTTGATGTGCTGACGGCGGAAAACGTCGAGAGTGCCCGCCAGTCGTTGGCCAATCGCGGCCCTATCGATGTGGCCATCTGCGACCTGCAACTGGAGGCGGGTGACGGCCTGGAGTTGATTCGTTCCCTGGCCGAGGGGCGGGAAGCGCAGGCACTGATCATTCTCAGCAGTGCCGAGCAGGAGGTGCTCGAGGGGGCTGCGCATATGGCACGCCAGCAGGGGTTGCATGTCCTCGGCTGCCTGCGCAAACCGGCGTCGGCCCCGGCCCTGGCGGACTTGCTGGCGAGCTACCAGCAACGTTTCGCCCGGCAGCGCCCTGGCCTGCCGCTGGCCCAGGTCTGCGAGTTGCTGTCGCTGCACGAACTCCAGGCCTGCGCCGGGGCTTCGGCTATCGAAAAATACGCGACCGCGCACTTTCAGCCCAAGCTGACCCATGACGGTCGAGTCGCCGGGGTCGAGGTGTTGCCGCGCTGGCAGCATCCGGAGCAAGGCCTGTTGCTGCCTGGCAGTTTCATGCCGGTACTGGAGTACGCGGGGCTGGCGCAGCCGCTGATCTGGCAGGTGCTGGAGTTGGCGGTGAGTCTGTCGGCCGAGGTACGTTTCGCCACGGATGAGGCCTTGCCGCTGGCGGTGAGTATTCCGGGGAGCCTGCTGGAGCAACTGGACTTCGCCGAGCGGCTGAAGGCCTTGCTGGAGCGCTTCGAGTTACCCGCCGAGCGCTTGACCCTTGAGGTACTGGAAAGCGCCGAGTCCAGCAGCAGCGTTGCGCTGACTGAAGGCTTGCTGAGGTTGCGCATGCTGGGCTGCCAGCTGTCCGTCGGCGATTTCGGCATGGGCGGCGGCAGCCTGCAGCGCCTGCTCGAACTGCCTTTCACCGAACTGAAGATCACCGCGCCCTTCGTGGTCGGGATGGCCGCGGATTCACGCAAGTCGGCGATTGTCGCCGGAGCCTTGCGCATGGCGCGGGGCATGAACTTGCAGGTGGTGCTCAGCGGGATCGAGAGCGAAAGCGACTACCAGGCCGTCATGGCCCTGGGCGACTCGCTGGTTCAGGGGGACTTCGTCGCCGTGTCCATGAGCCGCGCCGAACTCTTGTCCTGGCTTGAAGTGGCGGGGTTCGGCCCGGTTTACCCCTTGGCCGGGCCTTTGAAACACGCCGCCCTGCACAGCGTCAATCTGTAGCGTCCGACCCACTCAGGCCAGGCCATGTTCCTGCAGGTAGAGAAACAACGCCGCATCGTTGGACAGGCCGAGCTTGCGCATGGCGCTGACCTTCTGCGCACTCACCGTCTGCTTGCTGCGACACAACTGCGTGGCGATTTCACCGACGGTGCGTCCGGCCGCCAGCAGGCGTGTCACCTCCAGCTCCCGGGGTGAAAGTTGCTCCTGGTCGCCCAGGCGGTGTTCGCCGACCTCGCCGGCCAGCGCCAGGGTCTGGCGAATCGAGTTGGCCACATAGGGCCGTCGGTGGCGGACCTGGGCGATGGCCTCCGGCAGCTCGGCGGCCAGGCTGGCCTTGCTCAGCAGTCCCATGACCCCGAGATCGAGAATGGAGCGGAACAGCCCGGCGTTGTTGAGCATGGTCACCACCACGACCGGCAGTTGCGGGTGTTGCCGAGTCACGCTTTCAAGCATGCGCAGGCCGTCGCTCTGCTGTTCGACCGGCATCATGAAGTCGGTGACCAGTACCTCGCAGGTACAACGTTGCAGAAGCTCCAGAAGATCCTCTGGCGAGCTGGCCTCGCCGACCACACTCAGTCCGGGATCGCGTTCGAGGACGGCGCGCAGGCCGATCAGGAAAATCGGATGATCGTCTGCCAGCATGATGCGCAAAGGCGGCGGGGACGCTGAATTTCGTTGTTTTCTCTCTGTCATCTTTCTCGTTCATGCTCGCAATGGAACGGTAGACGCAGCGTCTTGAGGCGCGGCTTCTACCGATATCAGGTTAGCTGGCTTGACGAACTTTCTTCTCTGACTGGCGGTCTTTGACTCCAGCCCCCTTGTTTTTGACCTGTCGGGTTTTGACTATTGAGTGGTGATCGAGATGGAAAGTATCAGTCTGTTGCTGAATGAAGCATTGAGTCCTTATCCCGTCACCCTGACGCCCTCGGGCAGTCACGGTGAGTGTCTGCTGACGGTGAACAGTCGCGCCGGCCTGATCCTGCTGACCCGTGAAATCAGCCAGGCGCAACTCAACGACAAGCGCTTGTTGACCGATGTGGTCGATGGGTTGCATCGCGACCTGCGCATTGCCGAAGGACGCCTGGAACCCTGCGTGATCGCGGCCTTGCGTCATGCGGCTGAGGACAAGATGTTCCGCTCGGCTCGAGTGTAGAATTTTTTGGGGAACCTTTTTTCCGAAAGGGGTGTCAGATTTATAACGGCAGGATCAGGCATTGTGCTCCGGTGCTTGTAGCTTGTCGTACTGGTCTTTGTGGGCCACGTTTAACCCCGAGTCGTTTCCCCACTTCTCGGGGTTTCTTTTGTCCGGCGTTTGTCACTGGTCCTCAGGCGCCAGGAAAAACTGCCTGGCGTCTTCCCGATAGCTGTCCCGTTGTTGCGGGTCGAGCCATTGCACATAGAAATCGAGCAACTGATGCTGGCGCACTTCACGCAGGATCTGGTTGATGTGCGCGACAGCCGTGCGCCCCTGCTCCGTGTCCGAGCAACCGACGCGAATGAACTGGTACTTGGCGGTGCCCTTGAGCCGATAGAACGCCAGGCTCTCGGTGGCGATACCTTGTTGCTGGGCCAGGTAGCGGACTTCCGGCCAGTAGCCGAGTAGCGCGGTCAAGCGTCCGAGACGCTGCATTTGCAACAGGTTGCCGAGGGCATCGTTGCCGAAATGCGGCGTCAGGTGGGTCGCGGCTGTCCGTTGCAACAGATCGTCGATCGACTGGCCGTAGCTGCGTCCAGCGACAATCCCCAGTTTGAGCTGGTCGCTGGCCAGCAGGGCGGCGAGGTCGACCTCACCGTCCTGGACAAACGGCTCGATCAGCCGACGGTCCTCCTGGCGTACCACCAGCCCGTTGCTGGCCAGGCCGAGGCTGGGAATCGAGAAGACAATTTTCTTGGTTCGCTCCGCGGTCCAGAGCAGGACCGGGTCGCAGGTGAACGAAGGCTCGGCGAGCATCTGCATGGCCCGTGCGCGGTTGACCCGGAAGGATGTGTACTCGTACTCGGGCATGGCGGCGGTCAACAGCTGGCGCAGTTGATCGATGGCGCCCAGGCCTTTTTGCGGGCCGTCGAAAATGGTCAGTGGCGGTAGGTCCCGCAGCAACCAGATCAGCGTGTCCTTGGCCTCGGCAACGCTCGGCAGGGCGCAGGCGAGCGCCGCCAGCAGGGCGAGGGCTGGTCGTCGACAGAGCACGTGTTGCCAGAGAAATCGAGGACTCATGAGGTCCATACCTTCTGCGCAGTCAGGTCAAAGTCTTGCCACCACGGCACCCTAGATAGCGCCGCTATCGCGCAAGCGGGCAATCTGCGCGGCGTCATAACCGAGGCTAGCCAATATCGGGGTGTTGTGCTCGCCCAGTTCCGGCCCGACCCATTCGCTGGAGCCCGGGGTCTCCGACAGTTTCGGCACAATCCCCGGCATCTTGAAAGCCTTGCCGTCGGGCAGCTTGGCCTGGATAAACATTTCCCGGGCGAGAAACTGCGGGTCGCTGAACATGTCTTCGGCGCTGTAGATCCGGCTGGCCGGCACCTCGGCCTGGTTCAAGGTGGTGAGCACCGCGTCCAGCGATTGGCTGTTCACCCAGCGATCGATCACGCCATAGAGTTCGTCACGCCGGCCGTCGCGGCCATCATTGCTGGTCAGTACCGGGTCGTCCGCCAGGTCGTTGCGGTCGATGGCCTGCATGAAGCGCTTGAAGATCGCATCGCCATTGGCGCCGATCTGCACATGCTTGCCATCGGCCGTGGTGTGGATCGAAGAGGGCGTGATCCCCGGCATGATGTTGCCGGTGCGCTCGCGGATAAAGCCGAACACATCGAACTCCGGGACCATGCTTTCCATCATGGCGAAGATCGCTTCGTACAAGGCCACGTCCACCACCTGGCCATTGCCGCCGTTGACTTCGCGATGACGCAGGGCCATGAGCGCGCCGATCACGCCCCAGAGCGCGGCAATCGAGTCACCGATGGAAATCCCGGTGCGCACCGGTGGGCGGTCCTCGAAGCCGGTGATGTAGCGCAAGCCGCCCATGGACTCACCGACCGCGCCGAAGCCTGGTTGATCCTTCATCGGTCCGGTCTGGCCGAAGCCCGACAGGCGCACCATCACCAGTTTCGGGTTCAGCGCATGCAAGGTTTCCCAGCCGAGACCGAGCTTTTCCAGCACGCCGGGGCGGAAGTTCTCGATCAGGATGTCCGCGTCGCTCAGCAACTGCTTGAGGATGGCCAGGCCGTCCGGGTGTTTCAGGTTCAGGGTCAGGGATTGTTTGTTGCGCGCCTGGACAAACCACCACAGCGAGGTGCCCTCGTAGAGCTTGCGCCATTTGCGCAGCGGGTCGCCGCCGTCCGGCGATTCGACCTTGATCACCTGGGCGCCGAATTCGGCGCAGATGCGGGAGGCGAAAGGGCCGGCGATCAGGGTACCGAGCTCAATGACCTTCAGGCCGGAAAGGGGTTTGGCGGTGAGCGGCATGGTAGATCCTGTAGGACAACACGGGGCAATAGAGCCTTTTATCATGGCTGGCGCCATCCGCATAACTGCGAGCAGTCGTTGCTTGCCCCGCGTATCGGTTAGACTGGCCGCCTTTCCTCGTCCTTAGAAGCCCTGTTCATGGCCCAGCCGTCCACGACCTACAAATTCAACCTGAACCTCACCGACCTGGATCGCGGGGTCTATGAGAGCGTCAACCAGACCATCGCCCGCCACCCGTCGGAAACCGAGGAACGCATGACCGTGCGTCTGCTGGCCTACGCCTTCTGGTACAACGAGCAGCTGTCCTTTGGTCGGGGTCTGTCGGAAGTGGATGAGCCGGCACTGTGGGAAAAGAGCCTGGATGATCGTGTACTGCATTGGATCGAAGTCGGCCAGCCGGACGCCGATCGCCTGACCTGGTGCTCCCGTCGTACCGAGCGTACCAGTCTGTTGGCCTACGGCAGCCTGCGGGTCTGGCAGACCAAGGTGGTCGACGCGGTGAAGAACCTGAAGAACGTGAATATCGCCGCCGTGCCCCAGGAAATCCTCGAGACCCTGGCCAAGGACATGCCGCGGGTGATCAAGTGGGACGTGATGATCAGCGAAGGCACGATCTTCGTCACCGACGATCGTGGCCAGCATGAAGTCCAGCTGGAATGGCTGATGGGCGAGCGCGGTTAATTATTCCCATGCGTATCGAACCCCGCCCGCTGCCCGCCACACTGCCGTTTCTCGGTGATCTGCCGCCGTTGTTGACCCGCCTGTACGCCGCGCGTGGCGTGGTGTCCGAGGACGAGTTGGACAAGAGCCTGGCGCGGCTGATTCCCTTCCAGCAACTCAAGGGCATCGACGCGGCAGTGGACCTGCTGGTGACGGCGCTGGAGCAGCGTCAGCGCATCCTTATCGTCGGCGACTTCGATGCCGACGGCGCCACCGCCAGCACGGTCGGGGTTCTGGGTCTGCGCCTGCTGGGGGCGGCCCATGTCGATTACCTGGTGCCGAACCGCTTTGAATACGGCTATGGCCTGACTCCGGAAATTGTCGCCGTGGCCTTGCAGCGCGAGCCGCAATTGCTGATCACCGTGGACAACGGCATTTCCAGCATCGAGGGTGTGCAGGCGGCGAAGGCGGCGGGGCTTCAGGTGCTGGTCACCGACCACCACTTGCCCGGCAGCGAATTGCCGGCGGCCGATGCCATCGTCAACCCCAACCAGCCGGGCTGCGAGTTTCCGAGCAAGGCCCTGGCCGGCGTCGGGGTGATTTTCTACGTGCTGATGGCCTTGCGTGCGCGTTTGCGCAGCCTGGGTTGGTACGCCAGCGCGCCGCAGCCAAATATCGGCGAACTGCTCGACCTGGTGGCGCTGGGCAGCGTCGCCGACGTGGTACCGTTGGATGCCAACAACCGCATCCTGGTGCACCAGGGCCTCGAGCGGATTCGCGCCGGGCGTGCGCGGCCGGGGCTCAAGGCGATCCTGGAGGTGGCCAAGCGCGACCATTCACGGCTGACCTCCACCGACCTGGGGTTTATCCTCGGCCCGCGTCTGAATGCGGCGGGGCGCCTGGACGACATGAGCCTGGGCATCGAATGCCTGCTCTGCGAGGACCCGGCCCTGGCCCTGGAAATGGCCAGCCAGCTCGATGAGATGAACAAGGACCGCAAGTCCATCGAACAGGGCATGCAGCGCGAAGCGCTGGCCCAGCTCAAGGACCTGCCGCTGGAGTCGATGCCGTTCGGCCTGTGCCTGTTCGAGCCGGACTGGCACCAGGGGGTGATCGGTATCCTCGCCTCGCGAATGAAAGAGCGTTATCACCGTCCGACCATCGCCTTTGCCGATGCGGGCGATGGCATGCTCAAGGGCTCCGGCCGTTCGGTGCCGGGATTCCATATTCGCGATGCCTTGAGCGTGGTGGCGGCGCAATACCCGGAGCTGATGGGCAAGTACGGCGGTCACGCCATGGCGGCGGGTCTGAGCCTGCCCCAGGAAAATTTCCCGTTGTTTGCCGAAGCCTTCGACGCCGAAGTGCGCCGTCAGCTGTCGGAAGACGACCTGACCGGACGCCTGCAGACCGATGGTTCGCTGGCCATCGAGGAGTTCAACCTGGAACTGGCCCGGGCGCTGCGCAATGCCGGTCCCTGGGGCCAGCATTTCCCCGAGCCGCTGTTCCATGGTGTGTTCCAACTGGTGGAAAAACGCATCGTCGGCGAGCGGCATCTGAAGGTGGTGCTGAAAAGCGAATGCGGTTCGCTGAAACTTGATGGTATTGCCTTCGGTATCGATCCGGAGCTGTGGACCAACGCGCGGGTCGACTGGGTGGAGCTGGCCTACAAGCTCGACCTCAACGAGTTCCGTGGCAAGGAAAGCGTACAGTTGATGATTGCCCATATCGAGCCGCGCTGAGACCTGTTGAGGGGATGCGGTCCGTCTTCCGTGGGAGCCGGCTTGCCGGCGATGAGGCCTTGGGGTCTTGCATCGCCTGCCCGGACGCCATCGCTGGCAAGCCGGCTCCTGCAGGGACCGTGTTGATCGATGTTATGAGGGCAGGTTACAGGCGATTCAGCCGGTTTAAATCCGCTGAACCCTCCCGCCTGTGCCGTTGTCGACTAGTCTGTAAGCACTGTCTGAATGGTCTTGTGACGTCGTCCTGTTTTTTACCCGCTGGGGGGCGGTTCTCCACCACTCTTGTCACTTGCCGACGTTCTAACAGAACCCTGGAGCCAGCCCACTTGATTTGAGAGGTGCCCCATGAGTCTGCTGCTCGAACCCTATACCCTTCGCCAATTGACCTTGCTCAACCGCATCGCGGTCTCGCCTATGTGCCAGTACTCCAGTGTCGACGGCCTCGCCAACGATTGGCATCTCGTCCACCTGGGCAGTCGGGCGGTGGGCGGGGCCGGGCTGATTTTCACCGAAGCCACCGCGGTCACCGCCGATGGCCGGATCACCGCCCAGGACCTGGGCCTGTGGAACGACGAACAGATCGAACCGCTGCAACGCATCACCCGGTTTATCACCGCCCAGGGCGCGGTGGCGGGGATCCAGCTGGCCCATGCCGGGCGCAAGGCCAGCACCCATCGACCCTGGCTGGGCAAGCATGGCAGCGTCAAGCCCGAGGACGGTGGCTGGACCCCGGTCGGCCCTTCGTCGATTGCCTTCGATCCGCAGCACACATCGCCCACCTCCCTGGACGAGAGCCAGATCGCCGAGGTGATCCAGGCGTTTGTCGCGGCCGCCAAGCGGGCACTGATTGCTGGTTTCAAAGTGGTCGAAGTGCATGCGGCCCATGGTTATCTGCTGCACCAGTTTCTATCGCCCTTGAGCAATCAGCGCCGTGACCAATACGGTGGTTCGTTCGAAAACCGGATTCGTCTGGTGTTGCAGGTAACCGAAGCGGTGCGGGCGGTCTGGCCTGACGAGTTGCCGCTGTTTGTGCGGGTGTCGGCGACCGATTGGGTGGAAGACGGCTGGAATCCGGACGAAACGGTGGAGTTGGCGCGGCGTCTGAAAGCCTTGGGTGTCGACCTGATCGACGTGTCTTCGGGCGGCACCGCTGCCAATGCGGAAATCCCCACGGGTCCCGGTTATCAGACCCGTTTTGCCGAGCGCGTACGCAAGGAGTCCGATATCGCCACCGGTACCGTCGGATTGATTACCGAACCGGCCCAGGCCGAGCATATCCTGCGCACCGGCCAGGCGGATATGATCCTGTTGGCCCGTGAGTTGTTGCGCGACCCTTACTGGCCGCTGCATGCCGATGATGACCTGGGAGGGCGCAAGGCGATCTGGCCGGCGCAGTATCAGCGTGCGACCCATCGCGATCAGCCGATTCATGAGTCGGATTTGCGTGATTGAGGGTTGGAAGCTTGCTGTAAGGCGTTTGAGCGAATAAGGTCGGTTTCATGAGCTCACATTTGAACATCTCGATTATTCCCACCCTCGATCCGAGGGTGGGCTGACGCGTGTTCTGAAAACACCCGAAACCCGCCCACCGAGGCGGGTTTTTTCTGACCGCTTCTCTGGGTTACTGGACGTCAAAAGGAGATTGAAATGTCGCAACCTGAAACCCCTGGCCCTGGCGATACTGTTCCGACCCTGCACCTGGTCTGTGGAAAGATCGGTGCAGGCAAATCGACGCTGGCGCAACATCTGGCAGCGGCACCCTCGACGGTGTTGATCAGCGAGGACGTCTGGCTTGCGCGGCTGTATCCGGGAGAAATCAGCGAGATCACCGACTACGTGCGTTGCGCCACCCGCTTGCGCGGGGCCTTGGCCGAGCATCTCGTTGCTCTATTGAAAGCGGGGATCTCGGTGGTGCTCGATTTTCCGTCCAATACCGTGGCCAGCCGGCTTTGGGCCCGGTCGGTCTTTGAGCGCGCGGGCGTTGCCCATCGGCTGCATTTTCTCGATGTGGGCGATGACGTGTGCAGGGCGCGCCTGAAGGTCCGCAATGAAATGGGCGATCACCCGTTCAAGACCACCGAGGCCGAGTTCGAGGTGATTTCCCGCTATTTCGAAGCGCCGGCAGTGGAGGAAGCATTTGAGGTGGTGCGGTATGAATGAGCCCGCTCGGAGGATATTCACCTGTCATCATCGGGATACCAGTGGGGCTGCCCTGCACAGTTAAGGAGATTTTCCTTCTGGAAATTTCGAAATGATCTTAGGTGAATTCGGATTGTTCCTACCCTTAGGCTAAGTCTGAGGCGGTTTTTCCAGGCGATTCCGGTCCTGTCACAGAGGGAAGGCGTCCATGTCAAAGCAGCGAAGTATCTTCGGTTTCATGCTGTTTCTCTGGACCTTCAGGGCCGCGCCCAGACCCAGGGTGCGCAAGCTCAGCGATGAGGAACTGCAACTGGTGGCGCGTTATCGCGCGTTGTCGGAAGAGGACCGCAATGCGCTGGGCTGCCTGTTGAATGTGATGGAGGGCGTTTCGCGGTTTTGAAGCCTGTACGACGGGGGCCTCAGACAAAATGATCCATATAAAGATCACGGATAGGCTTGATGATCTTTATATGGATCATTTTGCCTGTGGTGCTGGGTGTCCTCGTGCTGTAACGCTGGGCGGTCGAAGAGCAGCCGCCCAGCTCCTTTTTTCCTACCTTGCTACCTGCTCAAGCTCTGGTGGGCACTGCGTTGTTTGAAGCAGATCGGGCATATCCCGCCATTTGATCCACGGCTCGTCCTGCCAGTGCAGCAGCCGCACTGACATCCCAGCCCATTGCAAGGTACTGAGGCTGGGCATATTCGATGCCTGCGGCGGTTGCTCTCCACGTAGAGCCGGAACCACCTCATTGCTCAGCCATTGCCGCAAGCTGCGGTTTTCCGGGATGTAGTGCTGGATCAGCAGCGCGTACACAGCTGATTCACTGACCATCAGACTGCGAGTGAGCAGTCCGGCTTTGAGTAGCCAGATGTAGCGATGCTGGTCGGGGTCGAGTTTGCGCGTCATACGCTCGTCCAGGGGACGGCCCATTAAGCGGGCGAGATCTCGGATGCAGAACCATGCTTGGTTGCTCAGCATTAGCGCGTTGAGGAAGCGGTTGTGGCGTGGGAAAACGGTGGGTTTGAAAACGTTGTTCATGGGGTAGTCTCCAAGAAAAAGTTGAGCTACGCCATGTTGATGATCTTCCGGCTTCGACACCGGTTTGCTGAGTTGGCAACGATCATGTGAAGCCTATAGAGGTTGCGGGCTTGTGCAATTCTTCTTGGTCAGCAGTGGGCGCGAGATGTGTCTGGTAGGCTCGTAGGAAAACCTTAGGTGCGGTGATTTTTTACGAACTACAGAAAAACTGCACTTCCTGTGAAAATATGGCTATATTTAGTGCAATTTTTCGCGTGAAATGCGGGTTTTCTACATGCTTATCGAATTCTCAGTCTCCAATTTCCGCTCGTTTCGGGAGAAGAAAACTCTCTCGATGGTGGCTACACCACGCCTTAGCAAGAAGCGGAATGTGGTCAAGGCGCCTGTGACCGGCGAAAAATTCCCCGACCTGCTGAAAGTAGCGGCTATCTATGGACCCAATGCATCGGGTAAGTCATCTCTACTGGAGGCATTGGACGTTGTTCGTAAGTTAATAACGTCAGCGCCGAGTGCCACTGAAAGTCTTTTGCCCGTTAAACCATTTCGGTTCGACGCCTCTCTGAAGGAGGAACCTAGTCGATTTGAGTACAATTTCATCAAAGGTGGAAATCGTTATCAGTTTAATGTTGGGTTGACTGAAAAGCGTATTGTTGATGAAAAATTGGTTTTTTTTCCTAGGGGCAAGGAAACTTTGTTGTATGAGCGGAGGCTTGACAGTACTGGGGAGGTGTACATTTTTGGCGAAGGGCTTGAAGGCGGAAAAGATATACATCGGATATGGCAAAGGCTGACGAGTCCAAGGGTGTTGTTTATTGCCCAGGCTGTTGCAAATAGCAGTGAAGACTTGGTGCAGTTGAGAGCGCCTTTTGAGTGGTTTGCAAGAAATCTTACTGTCTTGGCGCAGGGCACCATGCCTGGATGGTCAAATATCTCTATGCGCATCTTGAAAAATAATGATGAACTGGCCAGCAATTTAGCCGGTTTTCTACAAGAAGTTGATGTGCCGATTTCAAAAATTCGGGTTGATGAGGGAGAGGCGGAACGAATGGAGTCGGTTGGAAAAAATGTATCTGAACATAGCGTAGCACCAGGTGGGGAAGTCCGTACAACTCTGACACACCGCAGCTTGTTAGGAGAGGCTGAGTTTGAGTTCTCCGAGGAGTCGGGTGGAACCAAAAATTTAATTGGCTTTTGGTTGCCGTGGACCAGCTTGAGTTTACCGTTGCAACATAGCAGCGGAGTTCTGGTGGTAGATGAACTTGATAGCAGTCTTCATCCAGATATCGTGGCCGACCTGATAGAAAAGCATTTGGATATTGGCTTGGAGACTCAATTGATTTTCACAACGCATGATACTCATCTCATGAACGCCAAAATCCTTCGTCGGGATCAATTCTGGATTACCGAGCGGGATGCCAACGGCGCCACGAATTTATTCTCCATTCACGATTTCGAGGGGCGCGAGGGCGAGGATGTCGAAAAGCGCTATTTTGAAGGCCGCTACCGTGGTCTGCCGCTGATCAGGAGGAAGTAACCATGGCGCGCTCGGCAAACTCATTCAAGCGAAAGGATTCGCGGTTCAAGCCGCAGCCGAAAGTGTTGATCCTGTGTGAAGACAGCAAGTCAGGGAAGCGTTATCTGGAGGATGCTGCTTTTCACTTTCGTGCTCATGCGCAGGTTGAAATTGCTCACTGCGGGGTGACTCATCCCAGTGGCATCGTGGAAAGAGCGATTGAACGCCAGAAGAGCTTTGATAAAGTGTTCTGTGCCCTGGATAGGGATACCCATCTCTGTTTCGATAGGGCGTTGGATTTAGCGAAGCCTCATCGAAAGATCAAGGTCATCAAATCATTCCCCTGCTTCGAATTCTGGCTGTTGCTCCATTTCGGCTACAACCGGCAGCCCTTTGCCGCAGCGGGCAAATATTCCCCAGCCGACCAGGTTTCCAGGAAACTGCGGGAAAAAGCGGAAATGGCTGCTTACGAGAAAGGCCGCGAAACCAGCTATTTTGGGAAACTGCTGGGGGCTCCTTTCACTCAGGCCAGAAAGCTCGCGCCCCGTATTCTTGATGAAGCAGCCAGGGATGGTGAGCTTAATCCCAGCACCGAAATTCATCTTCTGATGGATGAATTCGAAAGCCTGTCCAAGCCGCAACTGATCTAAAAAAGCCCCGCCTAATTCACAGGCGGGGCCATGCATTGCGCTATTCCATTTCAGTGCTTGCCGTTACCGACCGATTTTCCAGGCATCGCCCGCCGGCGCAGTGCCACGGTCATAAGGCTTGCCCAGCCACATATAGAGCAGGCCGAGACCGATGACGATGGCGGTGCTCAGGACCATGGCGTAGTTGATGTACCACGCCGCATCCGGGGTGCGCGGCCAGGCCATGTTGACGATGGCGCCGACGCCGTAGACCAGCGCACCGATATTCACCGGCAGGCCCCAGGCGCCCAAGGTGAACTTGCCGCTGGGTTTCCAGCCGCGCGCCCGGGCGAACAGGGCGGCCAGCACGATCATCTGGAAGGCCAGGTAGATGCCGATGGCGGCGAAGCTGACGATGGTCGCCACCGCGTCCTGCAGGAAGAAACCGAGAGCGATGATCAGCGCCGGCAGGACGCCGGAGACGAACAGTGCCGCCACCGGCACCTGGGTGGTCGGTGAAAGCCGCTTGAGCAGGCTGCTGCCGATGACCATTTCATCCCGGGCGTAGGAGTACAGCAGACGGCTGGCGGCTGCTTGCAGGCTGATGACGCAGGAAATGAAGGAAATCATCACCACGCCCATCACCACTTTCGAACCGACGCTGCCGAAGGCGTTGTTGAGGATGGTGGTCACCGGGTCCTTGTCGGTGCCGTTGATCACCGCCTGCATGTCCGGCACGGCGAGGATCAGCGCCAGGCAGGCGAACATCGCCGCGATACCGCCGATATAGATGGTCATGCGCATGGCCACCGGGATCTGCTTGCTCGGATTCGGGGTTTCCTCGGCCACATCGCCGCAGGCTTCGAAGCCGTAGTAGAGGAACATGCCCGCCAGGGACGCGGTGAGGAACGCCGGCAGGTAGGAGCCGTCGACGCGGATATCGAAGGTGTTGAACAGCACGCTGATCGGCTGGTGACGCTCGAACACCAGCAGGTAGACGCCGACGATCACCGCACCGACCAGTTCGCAGAGAAAGCCGAACATGGCGATGCGCGCCAGGACCTTGGTACCGCTGAGGTTGACCAGGGTGGCGAACAGTGTCAGCACCAGGGCGATGACGATATTGGTATTGTTGCTCGGTTCGAAACCGAGCATCGCCGCCAGGTAAGGGCCGGCACCCACGGCTACGGCGGCAATGGTCACACAGAGGGCGATGGAGTAGATCCAGCCGACCATCCACGCCCAGCGTTTACCCACCAGGCGCCGGGCCCACGGATAGACGCCACCGGAAATCGGGAATTGCGAGACCACTTCACCGAAGATCAGGCACACCAGCAGTTGTCCACAGCCCACCAGCAGATAGGCCCAGAACATCGGCGGGCCGCCGGCGGCCAGGCACAGGCCGAACAGGGTGTAGACGCCGACCACCGGCGAGAGGTAGGTAAAGCCCAGGGCGAAGTTTTCCCACAGGCTCATGCTGCGATTGAAGTTCGAGGTGTAGCCCAGTTTGCGCAGCTGTTCGGCATCGCTGTCGGCGGCTGCGCCGAGATGGGGTTGTGCAGTCATGACGGTATTGCTCCGGAAAATCGGCAGATTTCAGGTGTCCGAAACCGTGGCCGGGCCATGACGGCCCGTCCCGGTTCGGTATTGTTTTGGTGGGTTGGTACTTAGTGCTTGAACATCACATGGCGCACGGTGGTGTAGTCTTCCAGCCCGTACATGGACATGTCCTTGCCATAACCGGACAGTTTCTGCCCGCCATGGGGCATTTCGCTGACCAGCATGAAGTGGGTATTGACCCAGGTGCAGCCGTACTGCAAACGGGCCGCCAGACGGTGGGCGCGACCGACGTCGGCGGTCCATACCGACGATGCCAGGCCGTAATCCGAATCGTTGGCCCAACCCAGTACCTGGGCTTCATCGGAAAACTTCGTCACCGACACCACCGGCCCGAATACCTCTCGGCGGACGATTTCGTCATCCTGCTGGGCATCGGCGAGGACCGTTGGTTCGAAGAAGAAGCCATTGCCGGGCACCGTCTTGCCACCGGTGACCAGGCGGATATGCGACTGGGCCAGTGCGCGCTCGACAAAGCCGGCCACGCGGTCACGGTGCTGCGCGGTGATCAGCGGGCCCAGCTCGGTTTCCGGATCGTCCTGCAAGCCGTACTTGATGGTGCTGACCGCCGCGCCGAGTTTCTCGACAAACTTCTCGTAGATCCCCGCCTGGGCGTAGACCCGGCAGGCGGCGGTGCAGTCCTGGCCGGCATTGTAGAAACCGAAGGTGCGGATGCCCTCCACGGCGGCGTCGATATCGGCGTCGTCGAAGATGATCACCGGGGCCTTGCCACCCAGCTCCATATGCATGCGCTTGACGCTGTCGGCGGTGCTGGAAATGATGTGCGAGCCGGTGGCGATGGAACCGGTCAGCGAGACCATGCGCACTTGCGGATGGGTCACCAGCGGATTGCCCACGGTCGGGCCGCGGCCGAAGACCAGGTTGAGCACGCCGGCGGGGAAGATCTGCGCCGCCAGTTCGGCCAGGCGCAGGGCGGTCAGCGGGGTCTGTTCCGAGGGTTTGAGCACCACGGTATTGCCGGCGGCCAGGGCCGGGGCGATTTTCCAGGCGACCATCATCAGCGGGTAGTTCCACGGCGCGATGGAGGCGATCACGCCCACCGGGTCGCGGCGGATCATCGAGGTGTGGCCGGGCAGATATTCGCCCGCCGCCGAACCGCTCATGCAGCGGCTGGCACCGGCGAAGAAGCGGAACACGTCGGCGATGGCCGGGATCTCGTCGTTGAGGGCGGCGCTCAGGGGTTTGCCGCAGTTGTCCGATTCCAGTTTCGCCAGCTCCGGACCATGGGCCTCGATGGCGTCGGCCAGTTTCAGCAGCAGCAGGGAGCGGTCTTTCGGCGCGGTCTGCGACCAGCTTTCGAAAGCGCTGGCGGCGGCGCGCACGGCGGCGTCGACCTGGGCTTCGCTGGCTTCGTGGATATCCACCAGCACCCGGCCCAGGGACGGGTTGAATACGGATTGGGCCGGGCCTTCGCCGTTGACGAGTTGGCCGTTGATCAGCAGTTTGGTTTGCATATGGGTGTCCTCATGACGCAATCAGATATTTCGATAAACACCGAACCTTTGTAGGAGCAGGGCTTGCCCGCGAAGGGGCCCTTGAGCCCTGCATCGCCTATCAGGACGCCATCGCCGGCAAGCCCTGCTCCTACAGGTTCGGTGTTGATCCTTGGAAATGGGTTATTTGCCGCCACTGCCCGCCACGCTTTCGCCGCCACGGGTCAGGTAGTAGGCGCCGAGAATCGGCAGCATCGTGATCATCATCACCAGCATGGCGACCACGTTGGTCACGGGCACATCCCGTGGCCGGCTGAGCTGGTTGAGCAGCCAGATCGGCAAGGTGCGTTCATGGCCGGCGGTAAAGGTGGTGACGATGATCTCGTCGAATGACAGGGCAAACGCCAGCATGCCGCCGGCCAGCAACGCCGAGCCGAGGTTCGGCAGGACGATGTAGCGGAAGGTCTGCCAACCGTCGGCGCCCAGGTCCATCGAGGCCTCGATCAGGCTGTGGGAGGTGCGCCGCAAGCGGGCGATGACGTTGTTGTAGACGATCACCACGCAGAAGGTCGCGTGGCCGACAATGATGGTGAACATCCCCGGCTCGATCCCCAGGGTCTTGAAGGTTGCCAGCAAGGCGATCCCGGTGATGATCCCCGGCAGGGCGATGGGCAGGATCAGCATCAGCGAGATGCCCTGCTTGCCGAAGAAGTCCCGGCGATACAGGGCGGCCGAGGCCAGGGTGCCGAGCAGCATGGCGATCAGCGTGGCAATCGCGGCGATCTGCAACGACAGCTTGATGGCTTCCAGTACATCGGGCCGGGCGAAGGCCACGCTGAACCACTTCAGGGTGAAGCCCTGGGGCGGGAAGCTGAAGGCCGAGTCCTCGGTGTTGAAGGCGTAGAGGAAGATGATCAGGATCGGGAAATGCAGGAACACCAGCCCGCCCCAGGCGGCCAGGCGCAGACCCAGGGAGGCCTTGTCCCCATGTTGTGAATTAGAGCGCATCGAAGGCCCCCAGGCGTTTGACGATGGACAGGTACACAGCGATCAGCACGATCGGCACCAGGGTGAAGGCCGCGGCCATCGGCATATTGCCGATGGCGCCCTGCTGGGCGTAGACCATGCTGCCGACGAAGTAGCCGGGCGGGCCGATAAGCTGCGGCACGATAAAGTCGCCCAGGGTCAGCGAGAAGGTGAAGATCGACCCCGCCGCGATGCCCGGAATCGACAGCGGCAGGACCACCTGCATAAAGGTCTGGCGCGGCTTGGCGCCGAGGTCCGCGGATGCTTGCAACAGCGACGGCGGCAGGCGCTCCAGGGAGGCCTGGATCGGCAGGATCATGAACGGCAGCCAGATATAGACGAACACCAGGCAGCGTCCCAGGTGCGAGGTCGACAAGGTGCTACCGCCAACCCCGGGAATCCCCAGGACGAACTGCAACAGCGGCTCCAGCCCGAGGTGCTGGACGAACCACTGGGCGACGCCGCCCTTGGCCAGCAGCAGGGTCCAGGCGTAGGCCTTGACGATATAGCTGGCCCACATCGGCATCATCACCGCGATGTAGAAGAACGCCTTGGTCTTGCCGGTGGTGTAGCGCGCCATGTAGTAGGCGATGGGGAAAGCGATAAGGCCGGCGACGATGGACACCACCACCGCCATGCCCAGGGTGCGCAGGATGATGTCGAAGTTCGACGGTGCGAACAGGGCGGCGAAGTTGGCCAGGGTCAGGTCCGGGGTGACCGCCATCGTGAAGTCGTCGAAGGTGTAGAACCCCTGCCAGAGCAGGGTCAGCAGCGAGCCGAGGTAGATCGCGCCGAACCAGATCAGCGGCGGCACCAGCAGCAGCGCCAGGTAGACGTTGGGGCGGCGGTACAGCAGGTTGGCGAAGCGCCGCATCGGCGAGCCGGCCGCGGTCGCTTGGGGGAGGGCGAGGGTGTTCATCTCAGGCCTCGCTCGCCAGCACGGTCATGGCTTCCCGCGCCCAGCGCGCGGTGATGCGCTGGCCGGCCTGGTGCCCGGTATGGATGGCCTGCCATTGGCTGTTGGGCTGGCTGATATTCAGGGTCTGGCCGTTGTCCAGTTTCAGTTCGTAGCGGGTGGCGCTGCCCTGGTACTGGATATCGTGGAGCAGGCCACTGATCTCGACCTCATGGCCTTGCACCGGGCCGTCGGCGAAGCGCACATGCTCCGGGCGGATCGACAGCGGCAGGTCGCTGCCACAGAGCTGTTTTGCCAGGTCACCGCGAATCACGTTGGAGGTGCCGACGAACTCGGCGACAAACACGGTGGCTGGTTTCATATAGAGGTTGCGCGGGCTGTCGACCTGTTCGATGCGGCCTTTGTTGAACACGGCCACGCGGTCGGACATGGACAGGGCTTCGGTCTGGTCGTGGGTGACGAAGATGAAGGTGATGCCCAATTGCCGTTGCAGTTTTTTCAGCTCGCCCTGCATCTGTTCGCGCAGCTTGAGGTCGAGGGCGCCGAGGGGTTCGTCGAGCAGCAGCACGCGGGGGCGATTGACCAGGGCGCGGGCCAGGGCCACACGCTGGCGCTGGCCGCCGGAGAGTTGCACCGGCTTGCGCTCGCCGTAGCCGGCCAGGGCGACCATGCCCAGGGCTTCTTCGGCGCGGTTCAGGCGTTCGGTCTTGCCGACGCCTTTGACTTTCAAACCGTAGGCGACGTTGTCGCGCACGTTCATATGGGGGAACAGCGCGTAATCCTGGAACACCGTGTTCACGTCGCGCTGATAGGGCGGCAGACCGGCGGCTTCTTCACCATGGATGCGGATCGAGCCGGCGCTGGGTTGTTCGAAACCGGCGATCAGGCGCAGGCAGGTGGTCTTGCCCGAGCCGGAAGGGCCGAGCATGGAAAAGAACTCGCCGTCCTGGATATCGATGGAAACCCGGTCAACGGCTTTCACTTCGCCGAACTGACGGGAAACGTGGGTGAACTGGACTGCAAGTGTCATGATGCGGTGCTCCGAGAAGGCGTGGGTCGCCGCAGCGGCCCGGCCTGGACTTCTGAAAAAGCTGAAACGGTGGAGAGCGGTCTGACTCACAGCGCGCCGCCTGTTCGGACGCCATCGCCGGCAAGCCGGCTCCTACAGGATTTGTGTCGTGCGCAACCTCGGTGTGCGACACAGATCCCTTGTAGGAGCAGGGCTTGTCGGGACGCCGCATCGCCGCGAAGCTTTTAGCGGCCTCACGGGCCTCTTCGCGAGCAAGCTCTGCTCCTACAGGTTTCGGGTTGTGTTCAGGACCGCGTGGGACTCAACGACCTCCCATGATCGCGATGTAATCCTGGGTCCAGCGGCTGTACGGCACGAACTTGCCGCCCGCTGCCTGCGGAGTGGTCCAGAAGGCGATCTTGTCGAAGTGGTCGAAGCCGTTGGTCTTGCAACCTTCAGCCCCCAGCAACTCGCTTTCCTTGCACGCCGCCGGGACCGCCGGCAACGAGCCGAACCAGGCCGCGACATCACCCTGGACCTTGGGCTGCAACGACCAGTCCATCCACTTGTAGGCGCAGTTCGGGTGCTTGGCATCGGCGTGCAGCATGGTGGTGTCGGCCCAGCCGGTGACGCCTTCCTTCGGAATGGTCGACGCCACCGGCTGCTTGTCCGCCTGCAAGCCGTTGACCATATAACCCCAGGAACTGGAGGCGGCGACGCCCTCGTTCTTGAAGTCGCTCATCTGCACGGTCGCATCATGCCAGTAGCGATGGATCAACGGCTGTTGCGCGCGCAGCAGGTCGAGCACGGCCTTGTACTGGGTTTCGGTCAGTTCATAGGGGTTCTGGATGCCCAGTTCCGGCTTGGCCGACTTCAGGTACAGCGCCGCGTCGGCGATATAGATCGGGCCGTCATAGGCCTGCACGCGGCCCTTGTTCGGCTTGCCGTCCGGCAGGCTCTGCGGATCGAAGATCACGCCCCAACTGGTCGGTGCCTGCTTGAACACGTTGGTGTTGTACATCAGCACGTTCGGGCCCCACTGATAAGGCGTGCCGTAGGTCTGCTTGTTGACCACATACCACGGCGCATCCTTGAGACGCGGGTCGAGGTTCTTCCAGTTCGGGATCAACGCGGTGTTGATCGGTTGCACACGCTTGCCGACGATCAGCCGCAGGGAGGCGTCGCCGGAGGCGGTGACCAGGTCATAACCGCCCTTGGCCATCAGACTGACCATTTCATCGGAGGTGGCCGCGGTTTTCACGCTGACCTTGCAACCGGTTTCCTTCTCGAAACCCGTCACCCAGTCGTAGGCCTTGTCGCTTTCGCCGCGCTCGATGTAGCCGGGCCAGGCGACGATATCCAGTTGGCCTTCGCCCGCCCCGACGGCTTTCAGCGGCTCGGCGGCCTGGATCGAGACGCTGGCCAGCAGCGCGGTGGTCATTGCACTGAGCAGTGCGGTCTTGTGCACGAACATGGGGATTCCCTCTTCTTTAATTATGGTCGGGGCAGTTGAACGTGATGCAGCGTGCCGTTTGCGGGCTGGTTATTAGAGTAGAGCGTCTTACAAATGCTGGCCGTGGCGCGCCATGATGTGCCGCACCACGCTGTAGTCCTGAAGCGAATCGCTGGACAGATCCTTGCCGTAACCGGAGCGCTTCAGGCCGCCGTGGGGCATTTCGCTGACCAGCATGAAATGGCTGTTGATCCAGGTGCAGCCGTATTGCAGGCGCGAAGCCACCTGCATGGCCTTGTCCAGGTTCTGGGTCCAGACCGACGAGGCCAGGCCGTATTCCGAATCGTTGGCCCAGTCCACCGCCTGGCTCAGTTCGTCGAAGCGGGTCACGGTAACCACCGGGCCGAACACTTCGCGCTGGACGATTTCGTCGCTCTGCCTGCAACCGGCGAGCAGGGTCGGCTGGTAATAGAAGCCGGCCCCGGAATGTACGGCCGCGCCGGTGACCCGTTCGATATGCGGTTGCCCGAGGGCGCGTTCGACAAAGCTGGCGACGCGGTCGCGCTGGCGGGTGCTGATCAGCGGACCGATTTCATTGTCGGCGTCGCGCTTGCCGGCAAACCGCAGGCTGCTGACCGCCGCGCCGAGTTCGGCCACCAATTTGTCGTGAATCCCGGCCTGGGCGTAGATCCGGCAGGCGGCGGTGCAATCCTGCCCGGCGTTGTAGTAGCCGTAGCTGCGCACGCCTTCGACCACGGCCTGCAGGTCGGCGTCGTTGCAGACGATCACCGGGGCCTTGCCGCCCAGTTCCAGGTGGGTGCGCTTCACGCTTTTGGCGGCGGCCTGGAGGATTTTCTGGCCGGTGACGATATCGCCGGTCAGCGACACCATGCGCACTTTCGGGTGGCTGACCAGATGGCTGCCGACCCCTTCGCCACCGCCGCAGACGATATTGATCACCCCCGGCGGCAGTAGCTCGGCGAGGGCCGGCGCCAGGGCCAGGATCGACAGCGGTGTGTGTTCCGAGGGCTTGAACACCAAGGTGTTGCCGGCGGCCAGGGCCGGGGCGATTTTCCACGCGGCCATCATGATCGGGTAGTTCCACGGTGCAATGGAGGCCACCACGCCAATCGGGTCGCGGCGGACCATGCTGGTGTAGCCCGGCAGGTACTCGCCGGACAACTGACCGGTCTGGCAGCGCACGGCACCGGCGAAGAAGCGGAATACGTCGACGGTGGCGCTCAGGTCGTCCTGGCGGGCCAGGTGCAGGGGCTTGCCGCAGTTCAGCGATTCCAGGCGGGCCAGCAGGTCGGCGTTTTTTTCCACCGCATCGGCAATGGCCAGGAGGATATTGGCCCGTTGCTGCGGAGTGGTCCGCGACCAGCCGGCAAAGGCCCGGTGGGCGGCGAGGATGGCGCTTTCGACCTGTTCGCTGCTGGCTTCGGCGATATGGGTGAGCACCTCGCCCGTGGCCGGGTTGAGGATCGGCTCGACAAAACCCTGGCCGGCAACGAGCTCACCGTCGATCAGCAAGGCGGTGAACAGTGGGGTCGGGTGTGCGCCAGCCATTTTGCGAGTTCTCTTTTCTTGTGTGGCCATGGAGCTTCCCCTATCGCTGGAGTCCGGCCTTTCTCTAGATGGATGGCAAGAGACTAGTGGGCGGACGGGAGGTCGACAAATACTAAATACTGAATGCGGCGTTCGATTAAATAGATGGCTTGCGGCCGCCGTGGGGTTGTTCGCGGGCCACGGTCAGGAACGGGTCCACCAGCGGCGGTCGGGCGGTGCCCCGGCGCCAGGCCAGGCCGACGTCGAGGGTCTGGCTCAGGTCGGCCAGCGGCCGGGCTTCGATGATGTCGCCCTCCAGCGACCAGGGCCGGTAGGTCATGTCCGGCTGGATCGACACCCCCAGCCCGGCCGCCACCAGACTGCGCACCGCCTCGGTGGACGCGGTACGCAAGGTGATCCGCGGTTGCAGGCCGGCGCCGCGCCACATGCGCTGGGCATTGCGGTCCATTTCATCGACATTGAGCTGGATCAGCGGCTCGCGGGCGACGTCGGCCAGGTTGATGCTGTCGTGTTCCAGCAGCGGGTGCTGGGCCGGCAGCCACAGGCGATGGGGCGAGTGGGTCAGGACCTCGGTCTGCAGGGCGTGGCGGTCTTCGAGGTTGGAGAGGATCAGCACCCCGACATCGATCTCGCCGCTGACCAGCAAGTGCTCGATATAGGGCCGCTCGTCTTCCATCACGCGGATTTCCACATTGGGGTAGGCGCGCTGGAAACGGGTCAGCAGGTCGGCGAGGTAGTAGCCGGCCACCAGGCTGGTCACGCCGATGGTCAGTTGCCCGGCCACCTGGTCGGTGCTCTGTTGCAGGCTGCGCTTGGCGTTGTCGACGGTGGCCAGGATCAGGTGCGCCTGGCGCAGGAACTGGTGGCCCTGGTGGGTCAGGGTCATGCCCTTGGCATGGCGGTTGAACAGGCTGACGCCGATCTCCTGTTCCAGTTGCTGGATCGCCAGGGTCAGGGTCGACTGGGAAATGAACACCGCCTGGGCGGCGGCCGAGATCGAGCCGGTCTCGGCCACGGCGATAAAGTGACGGATCTGACGCAGGGTCATCATGGGGTGCGCACCGATGCCGGTTAGCCGGCGGGTTGTTTTTATGGATGCGACCCAGTGTATATCTTTTTAATCGATGGCCTTGCAGGTGGTGGGCGCCTCAGTGCGACCCGCCAGCCTCTGCTGCTTCATGAAAGTGCGCCTGGCCCTTGCCCGCATGCTTGGCGCGGTACAAGGCCTGGTCCGCCAGGCCGAGCACGTCGCTCAGGTCCGCAGCATCCAGGGGCCACAACGCGCCGCCGATGCTGCAACCGATCCAGGCCGGGACATCGTGCACCCGGAAGGATTGCCCCAGGCTGGCGAGCACGCGTTCGGCAATGCCGCGTGCCTGGTCAATGGCATCGTGGCGGGGCACTTGCAGCACCATCAGGAACTCGTCGCCGCCCAGGCGTGCCACCAGATCGCCTTCGCGCAGGCAGACGCGCAAGCGACTTGCCACTTCCCTGAGCAGCTCATCGCCGCCGGCGTGGCCGAACTGGTCGTTGATCGGCTTGAAACCGTCGAGGTCCAGGTACAGCAACGCCAGGTATTGGTTCTGTGCCTGGCTGCGCTGCTGGGCGCGCGGCAGGTATTTCTCCAGGGCGGCACGGTTCGGCAGGCCGGTCAGGGCGTCATGGTGGGCCAGGCTTTCCATCATCCCCAGGGCGGTCTGCTGATTGCTCAGGCTGTCCACCAGATGGCGGATCGACTGGCTCAACTGGGCGATTTCCCGGGTGCCCCTGACCTCGGGAATTTCCATGGATTCACCGAGGCTCAAGCGGTCGGCGGCCCGGGCGATAGCGTGCAGCGGTCGGGTAAACCAGGTGGCCAGCAACCAGCCGACAAAGGCGATCACCACCGCCAGGGCAATGCCCCAGGCCAGGATGTCACGCTGCAATTCCTTGGCCGGGGCGTAGGCTTCATCGAGCGTCTGGCGCGTGACCACGGTCCAGCCCAGCCCTGCATAGCTGCCATAACCGTGGCTCATGGCAATCCCCGTGAGATAGTCGTTGCCGTCCGGCCAGCGCTGGACGCCCCAGCGGGTCTGTTGTGGGTCGAGGTTGTCGAACAAGGGCAGGGGCAATGCCTGGCCGATCGACTCGCGGGGACCGAGGATGATCTGATGGTTGGCCGCGAGTACGAAAAACTCCACCTTGCGCCGGGCCTGCTGGGGTTCGAACAAGGATTGGCGCAGCTCTTCGGCCCAGCCCCAGGAGAGGTGCGCCGCGAGTACCCCTACTTTATTTTGTGACGATAGGTTGACGGACTCGTCGCTGAACACCGGCAGGCTGATGTCAACGAACTTCATGGCCTCGCCAGTGGGGTTGGGCAACAGTCTGGACAGTAGCTTGGCATCATGCACGTCCCCGACGAACAAGCGTTCCCGGCCCTGTTTGAACACGGGACGTTCGCTGATATCGGACTGTTCGAGAACGCCATGGGTCGCGGCCTTGACCACGCCGTCGGGCGCGACGAAACCCACCCAGGCGAAACTCGGGAATTCTTCCTGCAAATGATCGAGCAGGTGACGGATCTGTGGGGTATCCGAGGCTTGTTGCATCACCTGTAGCCGGCTGATGACGCTCAGCAGGTGAATCCGGCTGGCCATGTCGCGGTCCAGCCGATCCGCCATCTGGTAGGCGTTTTCGCCGAGATCCTGGCCGATTTCGTTGATCATCCGCGAATTGGAATCGTGGCTGATGAACGAACCCAGCAACCAGCTCAGCAGGCTGACCAGCACGGCGATCATCAACGCAAAACGACTGCGTAAGCTGGGCAGGACGGGCATGGCTTGGGTTCCTCGAACGGATTACTCAAGGATGACACACGCTCGGCTATACTGCCCTTCATTTGAATGGTTCCAGAGGACTGCGAGTGAAGAACTGGACGTTGCGCCAACGAATATTGGCAAGCTTTGCCGTCATCATCGCGATCATGCTGCTGATGGTCGTTGCTTCGTACTCCCGGTTGCTGTCGATCGAGTCCAGCGAGGAGAGTGTGCGCACCGACGCCATTCCCGGGGTCTACTACAGCACCATGATCCGCAGTGCCTGGGTCGACAGCTATGTGCTGACCCAGCAATTGCTGGGGTTCACCGCCGACGGCGATATCAGTGCCGCTGACCAGGCGCAGTTCAAGGACTTCGAAAACCGTCTGAACGTGCAGATCGAGAACTATCAGAAGACCATTTTCAGCCAGGAAGACCAAGCGGCCTTCGACGTATTCAAGCGTGAGCGGGTGGCTTACGACAAGTTGCTGACCAGCGTGCTCGATCTCTATCAGCACAAGCAGAACGACCAGGCTATCCGGATGTTCAACGAGCAATTGGCGCCTGCCTGGGCCGAAGGTCGCAAGCAACTCAATGACATCATCAACCAGAACAAGGACGTCGCCGACCAGGACACGGACTCGATTTCCGCCGCCGTGTCAGCGGCGAAACTCAGCATGGGTGTTTCCCTGCTGATCGCGGTGATCGCCGCCGGCCTCTGTGGCCTGCTGCTGATGCGAGCGATCATGGCGCCGATGCAGCGGATTGTCGAAATTCTTGAAATCATGCGTACCGGTGACCTGAGCAGCCGCCTGAACCTGGCGCGCAAGGACGAGTTCGGGGCGGTGGAGACCGGCTTCAACGACATGATGACCGAGCTCACGGCCCTGGTTTCCCAGGCCCAGCGCTCTTCGGTGCAGGTCACCACCTCGGTGACGGAAATCGCCGCCACCTCCAGGCAACAGCAGGCCACGGCCACCGAAACCGCCGCGACCACCACCGAGATCGGCGCGACCTCGCGGGAAATCGCCGCGACTTCCCGCGACCTGGTGCGGACCATGACCGAAGTCTCCACCGCCGCCGACCAGGCCTCTGTGCTCGCCGGTTCCGGCCAGCAAGGGCTGGCGCGCATGGAAGAAACCATGCACTCGGTGATGGGCGCCGCCGACCTGGTGAACGCCAAGCTGGCGATCCTCAACGAGAAGGCCGGCAACATCAATCAGGTGGTGGTGACCATCGTCAAGGTCGCCGACCAGACCAACCTGTTGTCCCTCAACGCCGCCATCGAGGCGGAAAAGGCCGGTGAGTACGGTCGCGGTTTTGCCGTGGTCGCCACCGAAGTGCGGCGCCTGGCGGACCAGACCGCCGTCGCCACCTACGACATCGAACAGATGGTCCGCGAGATCCAGTCGGCAGTGTCCGCCGGGGTCATGGGCATGGACAAGTTCTCCGAGGAAGTGCGCCGCGGCATGTTCGAAGTGCAGCAGGTCGGCGAGCAACTGTCGCAGATCATCCATCAGGTCCAGGCCCTGGCGCCGCGGGTGCTGATGGTCAACGAAGGCATGCAGGCCCAGGCCACCGGTGCCGAACAGATCAACCTCGCCCTGGTACAACTGGGCGATGCCAGCAGCCAGACCGTCGAATCCCTGCGCCAGGCCAGTTTCGCCATCGACGAGCTGAGCCAGGTCGCGGTGGGCCTGCGCAGCGGCGTCTCGCGTTTCAAAGTCTGATGAGCGAGTGGGGGGCGAAACGCGTCGCCAGCGCGCAGCCCAGGAACAGCCTGTTCCTGGTCTTTCGTATCCAGGGCGAACGCTTTGCCCTGGAGGCCGTGGAAGTGGTCGAGGTGCTGCCGCGCCTGCAACTCAAGCCGATTGCCCAGGCCCCGGCCTGGGTCGCGGGAGTGCTGGCCCATCGTGGCGCGATGGTCCCGGTGATCGACGTCAGCGCCATGACCTTCGGCGAACCGGCGGCGGCGCGTACCAGCACACGGTTGGTGCTGGTGCATTACCGTCCCGCCGACGAGGTGCCCGGGCAGTTGCTCGGGCTGATTCTCGAACAGGCCACCGATACCCTGCGTTGCAACCCGGCGGACTTCCAGCCCTATGGCCTGGACAACCGCGCGGCGCCCTACCTGGGGCCGGTGCGCGAAGATGCCCAGGGCCTGCTGCAACGTATTCGGGTCAACGACCTGCTCAATGCCGAGGTGCGCGCGCTGCTGTTTCCAACGGTGGATGAGGCGCGGCCATGAGTGACGACCAGCGCTTTTTCGATTTCCTCAAGCACCGCATCGGCCTCGACGTGGCTTCGGTCGGCCCGGCGATTATCGAGCGTGCCGTGCGCCAGCGTTGTACTCAGTTGCAGATGCCCTCGGCGGACCACTACTGGACCCGCTTGCAGACCAACGGCGAGGAACAGCAAGCGTTGATCGAGGCGGTGATTGTCCCGGAAACCTGGTTCTTCCGTTATCCGGAATCCTTTTCGACCCTGGCGCGCCTGGCCAGCGAGCGGCTGGCACAGATCAAGGGCATGCGTGCCTTGAAGATCCTCAGCCTGCCCTGTTCCACCGGCGAAGAGCCCTATTCGATTGCCATGGCCCTGCTTGATGCAGGCTTGGCGCCGCACCAGTTCAAGGTCGACGGCATCGATGTCAGCCCGTTGTCTGTGGATCGGGCCAAGCGCGCGGTGTACGGCAAGAACTCCTTCCGCGGCCAGGGTCTCGAGTTTCGCGAGCGGCATTTCACTGCCCTGGCGGACGGTTACCGGCTCAGCGAGCGAGTTCGCGAACAGGTGCGTTTGCAGAGCGGCAACCTGCTTGACCCCGAGTTGCGGGTCGGCGAGGTCTATGACTTCGTGTTCTGTCGCAACCTGCTGATCTATTTCGACCTGGCGACGCAACGCCAGGTCTTCGACATTCTCAAGCGCCTTACCCATGTTGATGGTGTGCTGTTTATCGGCCCGGCCGAGGGCAACCTGCTGGGGCGGATGGGCATGCGCTCCATCGGCGCGGCGCAGTCCTTTGCCTTTCGCCGCGCGACGGAAGTCGAGCCCCAACCCCTGCCGGTGATCGTCCCGCCGCCTTTGCCGGTGCGTGTGTCGCAACCCGTCAGCGCGCCGGTGTTGCCTCTGCGCCGACCGTTCGCCCCAAGCGCGGTGTTCACGCCCGCCGCGCCAGTGTCGCTGGTCTCGAACGACGCGGCCGGCCTGCTGGCGCGGATTGCCACCCTGGCCAACGAAGGCAACGGCGCCCAGGCGCGCCAGGCCTGCGAAACCTACCTGCGCCAACACGAGCCGGTGGCCCAGGTCTTCTACTGGCTGGGCCTGCTGAGCGACGTGGCCGGCAGTGCGCTGGAGGCCCAGGGGTTTTATCGCAAGGCTTTATACCTGGAACCGCAACATCCCGAGGCCCTCGTCCACCTGGCGGCCCTGCTGGCTTCCCAGGGGGATGTGGCAGGCGCCCGGCGATTGCAGGAACGCGCCGCCCGTAGCGAGCGCACCGCTGACAGTGAGCGTAAACGATGAGCGGTTTGACAGACCTGAACCTGACCCACCACGACGCCGAGAAAATCGACGATTGCTGGAACCGCATCGGCATCCACGGCGACAAGTCCTGCCCGCTGCTGATCGAACATATCCACTGTCGCAACTGTGCGGTGTATTCCGCCGCGGCCACGCGCCTGCTGGACCGTTACTCGTTGCAACAGGAGCGTCCCGAACAGGGCGCGGTGGTCGAGGCCGCCAGTGATGTGCTCACCCGTTCGCTGCTGATGTTCCGCCTCGGCGAGGAATGGCTGGGCCTGGCCACCCGCTGCCTGGTGGAAGTCGCGCCGCTGCAGACGATTCATTCCCTGCCGCACCAGCGCTCGCGGGCCTTGCTCGGTGTGGCCAATGTGCGCGGTGCCCTGGTGGCCTGTCTGTCACTGGTGGAGTTGCTCGGGCTGGACGCCTCGATCACGGCCACGCCAGGCGGTCGGATCATGCCGCGCATGCTGATTGTCGGCGCCCAGGGCGGTCCGGTGGTGCTGCCGGTGGATGAAGTGGACGGCATCCATGCCATCGACCAGCGCCTGCTCGACAATGCCAGCGCCGCCGGGCCCCAGGCCAGCGCGCGGTTTACCCGTGGTGTACTGCCGTTCAGGGGGCGCAGCCTGCGTTGGCTGGATGAAGAGCAATTGCTGTCGGCCGTGACCCGGAGCTTCACATGACCCCCGATCAAATGCGCGACTCGTCGCTGCTGGAACTGTTCAGTCTGGAGGCCGAGGCCCAGACCCAGGTGCTCAGCGCCGGCCTCCTGGCCCTGGAGCGTAATCCGACCCAGGCCGATCAGCTCGAAGCCTGCATGCGTGCAGCCCATTCCCTCAAGGGCGCGGCGCGGATTGTCGGCGTGGATGCCGGGGTCAGCGTCGCCCATGTGATGGAGGATTGCCTGGTCAGCGCCCAGGAAGGTCGGTTGTATCTGCAAGCGGAGCATATCGACGCCTTGCTGCACGGCACTGACTTGCTGATGCGCATCGCCACGCCCAGCGCCAATGTCGGGCCGGTGGAGATCGAAGCCTATGTCCTGCGGTTGCAGGCGTTGCTCGATCCGACGGCGGCCACTGCGCGGGTGGTGCCGGTGGCGCCCGAGCCGGCGCAAGTCGCGTTCGTGCCGTCGTCTGTGGCCGCCGATCTTGAAGCTCTGCCTCTTGATAGCGCGTTGGCGGAACCCCCGTCGCCGGAACTGACGCCCCCGGGCCGTCGGGTCGCCGAAGGTGGTGAACGGGTGTTGCGGGTCACCGCCGAACGTTTGAACAGCCTGCTCGACCTGTCGAGCAAGTCCCTGGTGGAAACCCAGCGCATCAAGCCTTATCTGGCGACGATGCAACGGATGCGGCGCATGCAGGACAAAGGCCTGCGCGCCTTGGACCAGCTCAGCGATCACTTGAAGACCGTCGGCCTGAGCCTGGAAGCCGAGGAGGCCCTGGGCGATGCCCGGCGTTTGCTGGCCGAGTCCCAGCAGATGCTGACGGCGCAAACCCTGGAACTGGACGAATTCGGCTGGCAGTCCAGCCAGCGCGCCCAGGTCCTGTATGACACCGCCCTGGCTTGTCGTATGCGGCCCTTTGCCGATGTGCTGAGCGGTCAGGTGCGGATGGTCCGCGACCTGGGCCGCAGCCTGGGCAAACAGGTGCGTCTGGAAATCGAAGGGGAGAAAACCCAGGTCGACCGCGACGTGCTGGAAAAGCTCGAAGCGCCGCTGACCCATCTGCTGCGCAATGCCGTGGACCATGGCATCGAAAGCCCGGAGTTGCGGGTGCTGGCCGGGAAACCGGCGGAAGGCCTGATTCGCCTGCGGGCCTCGCACCAGGCCGGGTTACTGGTGCTGCAACTGAGCGACGACGGCGCCGGGGTGGACCTGGAGCGGGTTCGTCGCAGCGTTGTCGACCGGCATTTGTCCCCGGTCGAGACCGCCGCGCAACTGAGCGAAGAGGAGTTGCTGAGCTTCCTCTTCCTGCCGGGGTTCAGCCTGCGGGACAAGGTCACCGAAGTCTCCGGGCGCGGGGTCGGCCTCGACGCCGTGCAGCATATGGTTCGCCAGTTGCACGGTGCCGTGGTGCTGGAGCAGGTGGCTGGGAAGGGCAGCCGTTTCCACCTCGAAGTACCGCTGACCTTGTCGGTTGTGCGCAGCCTGCTGGTGGAAGTCGGTGGCGAGGCCTATGCCTTTCCCCTGGCCCATATCGAACGCATGTGCGACCTGGCCCCCGAGGACATTGTGCAACTCGAGGGGCGCCAGCACTTCTGGCATGAAGGCCGGCATGTCGGGCTGGTGGCGGCCAGCCAGCTGTTGCAGCGCCCGGCCAGCGAACACCATGATGGCAACCTCAAGGTCGTGGTGATCCGCGAGCGTGATGCGGTCTATGGGGTCGAGGTGGAGCGCTTTATCGGCGAGCGCACCCTGGTGGTGTTGCCGCTGGACCCGCGCCTGGGCAAGGTCCAGGATATTTCCGCCGGGGCCTTGCTCGACGACGGTTCGGCGGTGCTGATCGTCGACGTCGAGGACATGCTGCGCTCGGTGGACAAGCTGCTCAACACTGGTCGCCTGGAACGTATCGACCGGCGCAATCGCCAGGCCAGCGAGGCCGTGCGCAAGCGCGTGCTGGTGGTCGACGACTCCCTGACCGTGCGCGAACTGCAACGCAAATTGCTGCTCAACCGGGGTTACGAGGTGGCGGTCGCGGTGGATGGCATGGACGGTTGGAACGCCCTGCGCGCCGAAGACTTTGACCTGTTGATCACCGATATCGATATGCCACGAATGGACGGGATTGAATTGGTCACACTCTTGCGTAAAGACACGCGCTTGCAGTCGCTGCCGGTCATGGTGGTGTCCTACAAGGACCGTGAAGAAGACCGTCGACGTGGACTGGACGCCGGAGCTGACTATTATCTGGCCAAGGCCAGTTTTCATGACGACGCCTTGCTGGATGCCGTGGTCGAGCTGATCGGGGGAGCCCAGGGATGAGGATCGCCATCGTCAACGATATGCCCATGGCGGTAGAAGCGTTGCGTCGAGCCCTGGCGTTCGAGCCGGCACACCAAGTGATCTGGGTCGCCGGCAATGGCGCCGAAGCGGTGAAATACTGCGCCGAGGACACCCCGGACCTGATCCTGATGGACCTGATCATGCCGGTGATGGATGGCGTCGAAGCTACCCGGCGGATCATGGCCGAGTCTCCGTGTGCCATTGTCATTGTCACTGTCGACCGGCAACAGAACGTGCACCGGGTGTTCGAGGCCATGGGCCACGGTGCCCTGGATGTGGTCGATACCCCGGCCATTGGTGGTGGCAACCCGAAGGAAGCCGCGGCGCCGCTGTTGCGCAAGATCCTCAATATCGGCTGGCTGATCGGCCAGCGCGGCAGCCAGGTGCGCAGCGTGCCCGGCCCGGCCCGGGACGACAGTCCGCGACAGAAGCTGGTGGCCATCGGCTCTTCGGCCGGGGGGCCGGCGGCCTTGGAAACCTTGCTGAAAGGTTTGCCTGCTAATTTTTCCGCCGCGATCGTTCTGGTCCAGCATGTCGACCAGGTATTTGCCGCCGGCATGGCCGAATGGTTGAGCAGCGCCTGCGGCCTGCCGGTGCGCCTGGCCCGCGACGGCGAGGCGCCGCAACGCGGCACCGTACTGCTGGCTGGGACGAACCACCATATCCGCTTGTTGAAAAACGGCACCCTGGCCTATACCGCCGAGCCCGTGAACGAGATCTACCGGCCTTCCATCGATGTGTTTTTCGAGAGTGTCGCCAGTTACTGGAATGGTGATGCGGTGGGTGTGCTGTTGACGGGCATGGGGCGCGACGGTGCCCAGGGATTGAAGCTGATGCGCGAGCGTGGCTACCTGACCATCGCCCAGGACCAATTGAGCAGTGCGGTGTACGGCATGCCCAAGGCAGCGGCGGCTATCGATGCGGCTGTTGAAATTCGTCCACTGAACAAGATCGCTCCACGTTTGCTGGAGATATTTCCGACATGAGTTCTATAGTCAGCAGTCCTGGCTTGAAAGCAGTACTTCAGGTGACCGCGTATGAATGATTTACAGATGTATGATTTCAAGACCACCGACGAAAACGCCGCGATGGTGTTGCTGGTTGACGACCAGGCCATGATCGGTGAGGCGGTGCGGCGCGGATTGGCCACTGAGAGCAATATCGATTTCCACTTTTGTGCTGATCCGCACCAGGCGATTGCCCAGGCGATCCGCATCAAACCGACGGTGATCCTGCAGGATCTGGTGATGCCCGGCCTCGATGGCCTGAGCCTGGTGCGCGAATACCGCAATCACCCGGCGACCAAGGACATTCCGATCATCGTGCTTTCGACCAAGGAAGACCCGTTGATCAAGAGCGCGGCCTTTGCCGCCGGGGCCAACGATTACCTGGTCAAGTTACCGGACAATATCGAACTGGTGGCGCGCATTCGTTATCACTCGCGCTCCTACATGACCTTGTTGCAGCGTGATGCGGCGTATCGGGCGTTGCGGGTCAGCCAGCAGCAATTGCTCGACACCAACCTGGTGCTGCAGCGTTTGATGAACTCTGACGGTTTGACCGGGTTGTCCAACCGTCGGCACTTCGACGAGTACCTGGAGTTGGAGTGGAGAAGGGCGCAGCGCGAGCAGACGCAGATGTCGTTGCTGATGATCGACGTGGACTATTTCAAAGCCTTCAATGACAGCTTTGGCCACCTGGACGGCGATGAAGCCTTGCGCAAGGTGGCGGAGACGATCCGTGAGTCCAGCAGCCGGCCGTCGGACCTGCCGGCGCGTTATGGTGGCGAAGAGTTTGCGTTGGTGCTGCCGAACACCTCCCAAGGCGGGGCGCGACTGGTGGCGGAAAAACTGCGCCAGACCGTGGCGGGGCTGAAGATCCCCCACAATATGCCGGGCGAGGGGGCGGTGCTGACGGTCAGCATTGGGGTGTCCACGGTGATACCGCAGCAGGGCAGCAACTGTCGCGATCTGATTTCGGCGGCGGACAAGGGGCTGTATTCGGCGAAGAACAGTGGGCGTAATCAGGTGGGGGTTGGTTGAGGCGGATAAATCGCCATTACTGGCATCCGCAGTGGCTCGTATTTCAAGGTGTAAAAGCGGCGACTATTGGGTGAGTGGCTGGACTATAGTTCGGTCGTCACCGATGTGTCGGTGATCGATCTTAGCCGGTCGAAAGGCATTTATGGACGCACAAGCGCCCTCGTATCATGATGTCGGCGCTTTTTGCTGCTTGGCATTTTGTGCAATGGCGGCTGTGCGCGGGACATCTTCGGATGTGCCGGGTTTTCCAAGAATGCCCCGGTCGGCTAACCCGCGTACAGCCGCCACCCTAGTGTTTAGCCGCAGTAGTCGGTGGTAGCTCCTTTGCATTCTTGGGAGAAACACCATGAGTAATTTTCGTCCGCTACAAAGCAACCTCACCGAAGTCCCCGTTCTCTACCTCAATCTCGATGCCCCGGTGCGTGACCTGTATGAGTGTGCCATCCAGCGCATCAAGGCCGCCCGCGACCTGAGCCACAGCCTGACTTGCATGAGCATCGGCAACACCTGCGACCGTGATCTTCAGCACTTCGCCAGTGCCTCTTACCTGCTGTTGCAGGATGGCTGCGACGCGCTGGACGCGATGCAGGGCCGCTTCACCGACCGAGCCCGCAGCGCCCCGGTTTCCTGACTAAACATCACTCGTGTGGGAGCCGGCTTGCTGGCGATGACGTCCGCAAGGGCAGTGCAAGGCTCAAGGGCCTCTTCGCGGGCAAGCTCCGCTCCCACAGGTTTTGTGTCGTACACAATATCCGGGGTCGACTCAAATACTGTGGGAGCGGAGCTTGCCCGCGAAGGCGTCAGTTCTGGCGATGCAAATCTTGAGAGTCTTATCACCAATAAAGCCGGCTCCGACACGAGCCGACGTTGGCCTGAAAGGTTGTGTGAGTTAAACGTCCAGCCCGCGCTCACGTTCCAAATCAATCAATCGGGTGGTTGGGCCATCGGGGCGCAGGCGCTCCAATACTATTTCTGGCCAGTGATTAGAGCTGCGACGCTTGGCTATTTTGTATATTCGATCCTCTATGAGGCTTGCCGGGTGGAGAAAGAAAAAACCTGCAAGAAGAATGATGTTTGTAGAGTTTGGGTAAGGTTTACCATTGGCTGCTTCTTTCTCTTCAGCTACCGTTTTCAGTTGATGCCCCAAAAAGGTTGAAGGGCGTGCATCAAAAGCCAGTTGCTCTTTGATGTATTCGTCTGACTCGCTATGGTTTCCATGTTCATTAAACCAGGGGCCATTATTCATATAAGATCGCAAGTACTCCCAAAGGCTTTTTTGCATGGTCAAATTTTTTCCCATTGGCAGTCCTAAGCTGAGCATTAGCGCATTTTCTGGTTCACCCAGTCTGCGAATGAGTATTTCCAGAGCGGCGCTTTGCAGGCTACCAGTATGGGGGGAGAAAATTTTGAACTCATAGGCGATGGCCTGAATGTCATCCCAAGGGGTATGAAATAACTCTCCTCTGTGATTGAAATAAACTTCCCTCGTGCGCCTGTTGAATAGAATGGGCGGTGGAAGGTGTTTGCGAGATTCCCATAAAAAGAAATCGGAAATACCGTGACGGCAACTGCAAAAGGTAAAAGTGCGTCCTCCCAATCCCCGCTCAGAAGAAAGAGCAGGGCCATGATCAGAAATGGAGGGGTGAAAATTAAAAAAACGATACCCGTTATTTTTCCCAGAAATGACTCTTCTCCTGTTTTGAACGAGAGGTAATGGGTTGTGTGGTCGTCAATAATGAATAGCTCCATCGGTGTTTCGCCTGTCGGCTCATCGGCTTTAAGTATCGTGGGCGTTGTTTCGGTGCACAAGCGTTTGGCCCGTTCGATGAATATTTTTAAATTCATGCAAGCTCCTCGATATCAATCGGAAGAAAGATCGGGATTTCCAACGGTCACAAGTTCAGTGCGTTGATCAACGGGTCTTGATACGATTCATCAATTTCTATACCCGCGGCTCGGGCTTTGGTTTCCTGCTCTTTGCGTTGTTTTTTAGCGGTCGCTAGCACATCTGGTAGTAACTCTTTCCAACGAAGCTTGTCTTCGCCTTGGAAGGGAGTTCGCCAAAATTCTACCTCTGTCGAGAACTCCAGGCTTATTAGATAGGTTCCTCTTTCATTAGGGTGTTTTTTTGAAAGTCGACGCCACGCTCTAAGGTGCAGATATGAGCCGTTGTTGTAAAAAACCAATTATAAAATGAACCTACTTTAAGCCAGCGATCTATGTCGACTCTATAGTTTGGGTCTAGCCAAGGATGGCTGGATGTGAATTTTCCAAGGACTTCCCGCGGCGTGTCGATTTTGTCCATCTCTTTGCCCGAAACTCTAGGGTCGCTCCTACGGTAGTAGTGAGTCCAACCAGCACGTTGGATACCGTCGATTAGGTGGTATATGGCATTTTGATGGTCCGTGTGTAGGCTGTTGTCGGGAAGGCCTCTCAAAACGATTTCTATGTTTTCGATTTGGCTGCCGAATCTGTCAAAGATGGCAGTGCTTATTCTTGAAACATTCTTTAATAGTAGTGTGTGAGCCCCCGTCTTTATACTGGCGATAGGGAGCTCTTTGCTATTGGGTGAACGAGATATTTCATGCCAGCATACACCCGCTGCCGCTAAGCAGTCAGATTTGAATGGTATTGGGCTGCGCGCTATGACATCATTTATATCTTCGTGAAGGTTGATTTTGATGATAGGGGGGCTGTCTTTCATTTTTTGCTTCTCTGGATTACTCGAGGTGTCGCAAGCAGTGAGTCCAAGTATTAGTGTTGCCACCAAGATTTTTTTCATGCGGCATTAGACCAGTTGGATATAGAGGTAATGCACTCCTCCATGTATTCGGTATTGTATTGCATTAGTAAATGATATGTGTTTGCAATTTTTGTAATGAAATTCATTCTGTGCGTTTCGTTGTACAGATCCCCTTCCGTCATTTGCTCTCGAAGCTTTTCTTCTTCTACATCACATGTCGTACTGAAAGCTGCAACCCTTAAGGGGAAGCCGGGAAACCCTTCTGTCAATGCTTGGAGGTCCAAAACTTTTTGGAAAATTTGATTCTCGTAGATAAGTGGCTGCAGGATTTCTAGCTGTTCATGGTTGGCTATGGCTAAAAGGGAGTCGAACTGCAGGTCTGGCTTGTTTTCCGTGGTGGCTTGCTCGCACTTCTTGATGATTTCAAAAGCTTCAAGAATATAAGAATTTACTTTGAAGTTATTCAAAGTTGCCAACGCCTCCTCCGCCCACGGCAAGATTTTTAGTCCCGCCAGTGCCAACTCAGGGCAGTTCAGCGCATTACGCTCCAACGCACATTCTTCGAATTGTTCGGGAAATTGGCTGTAAAACCAGTGCCAGACAAAAATGTCTTGGAACAACCAAAAGTTACCCTTACCCAGCCCGTCCTTGCCGATGGCCATTGGATTGGGCAGATAATCCCCTACTGAGACAGCCAGAGCGTCCGGTATGAAGTCCAACCCGCACTTGACTTGTTTACTGGCAAAGGCCGCCAGACCCATCCAGTAGAAACGTCCCTTCAGTTCGGGCTTTCCACCGTCTTCCAACTCCAGATAGAACCGCGCATAGGTCGCCGCGATACGCGCGGCACGGGCACTGAAACTGGCGACCAATTCGCTGCGTACGTGTTGCGAATAGGGATCGCGCCTCTCTACTGTCAGCCGACGTATCGCTTCCTGCTGACCCCAGGCCCAGAGTATTGCGCAGTCAAAAGTCTGCTGAGAGACCGAGCCGGGTCGGGTATTGGTGGTGCATGTGAGGATCGGATCTGCGCTCATTGCTTGCGACTCCTTTCGTAACTGTCAGCGCCTTCCGGGACATGGAATTTGTCCCAGCTCAGAAACGCCTTTAGGTCCTGGGCGGTTTGGGTCTTGATGCGAGGGAGAAGCCCGTCGGCATCGCTGGTGACAACCTGAGGGGCAGTTTCTCCAGGCACTGCAACGGTGACCTTGATCCCTTTCAGCGGCGTACCGGAGCGGCTGAGCAGTTGCATCTGCTCGTCGTGGGCTTCTTGGGACGAGCTGCCGGGTATGTGATGTGTAGTTCCGGCCTGTCCCTCGGCTGCGGGTTTGAGGGCTGTCAACACGGCAGCTCTCGCTGCCGTACCAGCGATCCCAGCGGCGTCGGGGCCTACACGACTGATGCCGTTGCCATCGAGTTTGATGAAGTGACCGCCTACCTTGATCGTCAATTCGGCACCGGCCTCGATAATGATTTTTTTGCCTGCATAGAAATGGATCTCCTGACCAGCCTCAACGAGGTAACCCAACCCCGCCTTCACCTGCTGGCTTCGACCCACCGTCAGATGATCATCACCCTTCACCTCGCAACGTCGATCCTGGTGAACCGTATGATGTTCTTCGGCCTTGAACTCGACGTAGCTGTTGGCACCGACGCTTTCATGCCGCTCATGACCGATCTGTACATGCTGGTCATGTTCGATGTGCTGCTCGAAATCCCGTTGGGCATGCACATAGATCTGTTCCTGGCCCTTGAGGTCTTCGATGCGGATCTCATTACTGCCGCCACCCCCGGGGCTGCTCTGGCTTTTGAACACACTGCGGGTCTTGTGCGCAGGCAGAGGGTAGGGCGCTTGCTGCAGCGCGTTGTTCAGGCAACCGACGATCAGTGGCTGATCGGGGTCGCCTTCGAGAAAGGTCACCAGCACCTCCATGCCGACACGGGGCAGGGTGACGGCGCCATGACTCGGCCCGGCCCAGCCGGACGCCACCCGCAACCAGCAACTGCTGTGGGCGCCGGTTTCGTCGGAACGATCCCAGTGAAACTTCACCTTCACCCGGCCATATTCGTCGCAGTGGATTTCTTCGCCGGGCGGGCCGGTGACGATAGCGGTCTGGGCATTCAGGCGACGGGATTCGCGCACCTGTAGCGGCGGCCGAAAGAACACATCCCACGGCGTGGCGAGAAAGCTGTTGCGGTAGCCCTGGCGGAAATCGCTGTCGGCAACGCTCGGGATCGGTGCCGACTCCTCCAGGACCTGCGGCTGTTTGCCTTCATGGGTCAGGTGGGTCAGCAGCCAGAGATCATTCCAGTCCGGCTGTGGATGGTCGCTCAGGGTCAGGAGATGACCGCTGGCCAGTTGTGGCGCATTGCTCTTGCCCGAAGCCTGTCGATAGTCGGCGCGATGGCGCTCCAACTGACGGCGATTGAGTCGTTTACCAGCGTCGTCATGCTTGAAGCGGCCAGGATAGCGATAGTCCTCCAACACGGGTTTCGGTAGTGAATCCGAGCAGTGGGTCGTCCGCTCCAGCAAGGTATGCGGCTTCTCGAAGTCGTAATCACGCAAGGCCGCATGACTGCTGCGGGTCTCCAGGCGCAGGTCAAAGGACTTGATGCTCGCGGTCGTAGCCACGGTGCCGCTGTCCGGCACATAGGGCACGGCATTGGACAGCCGGCGAAAGAAGGTCTGGTCATCGCCGAAGGCCAGGTGATGGTCGGCCGGGCTGTGCTGGAAGTGGTAGTGCAGGCCGTCTTCCTCACACAGCCGCTGGATGAAATCCAGATCGGATTCGTTGTACTGCACGCAGTACTCGCGGGCGGGCAGGGGTGTGGCGAGATTGAAGCTGAAGGCGTTGCCGAGGATGCCGTGGTCCTTGAGCACCCGGGCGATGATCTGCGGTACGGTCTGGTTCTGGAAGATGCGCTGGTTGAAGCGATGACCCAAGTAGGTCAGTTGCGGCACGAGGGTGAGGTGATAGTGGGTCCAGCGCTGACCGGTATCACCCTGGCCGATGCTGTAGACCTGGCCGTGAATACCCGCGCCGCTATCGTTGAAGGCGAGAAAGCCCTGCTGGTGCAACAGCTCGTCGAGGTTCAGGTCCGGGCGGCGGCTGACCAGTTCCAGCTCGAAACGATAGGGCTGGCTGATGGCTTCACTGCCTTTGAAGGCCAGTACCTGGAGTTCAGGGGCAAGGCCCGGGAGGGTCAGGGTAAAGCGGTTTAACGGCGCTGAAATGAACATTCGTAGTCCCTTACTCAAGCGGTAAGGGGGGAGTCTGCTTGTCCTCGGCGGCGCGTTGAATAGGTCTGTGAAAAAACAGAAATGCCTTACATTTCAAGGTTAAAAAGACTGACGCGGTAGCGGAATTTTTTGCCAGAAGAAGTGAAAGTGCTACTGCTGGGGGGCTTAAGCAGGTGGAGGGTTGCTGAAATATCACGATACGGTGTGATGCTGTACAATAATTGCACACCAAAATACTTTTGAGCAGACCGCTCCTTGAACGGGTATTTCAACATGAAGCCTGAATCACCACCCAGCATCCCCACCGCATCGCTGCTATTGGCTGCGCTCGCGTTGATCGGTGGGTATGGTGCTGCGGTATCGGTTCAGGCTGCTGCGGACCACGATAGCGGCTTCAGAAATGAGGCCAGCCAGAAGTCCAGTCAGCTCGCTATCGAGATTCACGGGCTGATAAAAAAGGCGAAGCAGGTAGAAAACGGGTTCGCAAGCATCATCAAAGACATGCTTGCCAGAGATCCGGCCCGTACTCCTGAAGGACTGGATGCTCAAGCAAAACTTGAAGATCTGGGGCGGAATCTGGACAGCTTTCGCGGCATGGAACTGACGCTACGCAGTGCGATTGTCCCGGAGGGGTTGGCCGAGGTCCATATGGATCTTCGTCGGTCCATGGCTCGTGCAAGGGAGAAAATGGCGATTACCCACAGCCTGCTCTCTCAAATGCTGACAGTGCCGGAATCCTTTGAAAGTACTGCTGATGGAGAAGGGCTGCGCGCATTGGCCGAGCATTCCACCCAGAGGCTGATTGAGTTGGCTAACGCCTGATGTCCAGGGCGTCAGCCATCTTTCATCCGGAGTCCTACCGCGAGCTTTTTCTGGATGTTCTAAAGGATTATCCAGGACTGGACACCGCTCTACTGAATGATTTCGTTACCTATAAGCAGACAGGCATTCCTTCAGATCGATTTGGGCGCGACGCTCCCTACGTCTGGCCGGCAGCTGCGTTTAATGCAAACCTCATGCATATCCACTTGAAGCTTCCGCCGGAAAAGTTTCCCAAGAACCTTCCTCAGATCGATCGAGTCTGTCGTAGAAGCGCTCCGGAAAAGGACGCCGCTCTTGTTTATGTGCGCGGAGAGCTGGAAGAACATCGTTACTGTCTTCTTGCGGTCCTGTATCCCGATGGGCATGCCAGGGCGCGGGAAGAGAAGCTGATGCGATACCTGGCCAGATTGGCGCAGAAGTTTCGCGGCGAAAACTGAAATCACCCCGCCAAGCGGGCTGCCGGGACGCGTGCAACTCGGTTATACTCGTCGGCTTTCAAAAGTTCACCGACGAGTGCTGCCCGCCATGGAAATCAACCCGATCCTTAACAGTATCAAGGACCTGTCCGAGCGCTCCGAAACCATTCGGGGGTATCTTTGACTACGATCAAAAGCATGAGCGCCTGACCGAGGTCAATCGCGAGCTTGAAGATCCGGCTGTCTGGAACAACCCCGAATACGCCCAGAACCTTGGCCGCGAGCGTTCCGCGCTGGCGCTGATCGTCGAGACCCTGGACGACATGTCCAGCGGCCTGAGCGATGCCCGCGACCTGCTGGAAATGGCCGCCGCCGAAGAAGACCAGGGTGCCGTCGACGACGTCGCCGCTGAAGTCGAACGCCTGCGCGCCGCCCTCGAGAAACTCGAATTCCGCCGGATGTTCAGCGGCGAAATGGACCCGAACAACGCCTACCTGGATATCCAGGCCGGTTCCGGCGGCACCGAAGCCCAGGACTGGGCCAATATCCTGCTGCGCATGTACCTGCGCTGGGCCGACAAACGCGGTTTCGACGCCACCATCATGGAACTGTCCGCCGGCGAAGTCGCCGGGATCAAGGGCGCCACCGTGCATATCAAGGGCGAGTACGCCTTCGGTTGGCTGCGCACCGAGATCGGCGTGCACCGTCTGGTGCGCAAGAGCCCGTTCGACTCCGGCAACCGTCGTCACACCTCGTTCTCGGCGGTGTTCGTCTCCCCGGAAATCGACGACAACATCGAAATCGAGATCAACCCGGCAGACCTGCGGATCGATACCTATCGTTCTTCCGGTGCCGGTGGTCAGCACGTCAACACCACCGACTCGGCCGTACGGATCACTCACGTACCGTCCAACACCGTGGTCAGCTGCCAGAACGAACGTTCCCAGCACGCGAACAAAGACACCGCGATGAAAATGTTGCGGGCGCGCTTGTACGAACAGGAAGTGCAGAAGCGCAATGCCGCTTCCCAGGCCCTGGAAGACACCAAGTCGGATATCGGCTGGGGTCACCAGATCCGCTCCTACGTACTCGACGCCTCGCGGATCAAGGATCTGCGCACCAACATCGAACGCAGCGACTGCGACAAGGTGCTGGACGGCGATATCGACGAATACCTGGAAGCCAGCCTCAAGCAAGGGCTTTAAGGCACTGCGGCGACGGCGCGCACCAAGGCGCGCCGCCTGCCGTGAACCCCTGCCGAAGGCCGGGGGCAACGAACCTGTGATGGAAAATCTAAAGACATGAGCGACCTACAACTCGACCCGCAAGCCCTGCAACAGGAAGAAAACACCCTGATCGCCCTGCGCAAGGAAAAGCTGGCTGCCGAGCGCGCCAAGGGTCAGGCCTTCCCCAACGACTTCCGTCGCGACGCCTACTGCGAAGACTTGCAGAAACAGTACGCCGACAAGACCAAGGAAGAGCTGGCTGAGGCGGCGATCCCGGTCAAGGTTGCCGGTCGCATCATGCTCAACCGTGGCTCGTTCATGGTGATCCAGGACATGTCCGGGCGCATCCAGGTCTACGTCAACCGCAAGACCCTGTCGGAAGAGACCCTGGCCGCGGTGAAAACCTGGGACCTGGGCGACATCATTGCCGCCGTTGGTACCCTGGCCCGCTCCGGCAAGGGCGACCTGTACGTTGAAATGACCGACGTGCGCCTGCTGACCAAGTCGCTGCGCCCGCTGCCGGACAAGCACCACGGCCTGACCGATACCGAAACCCGCTATCGCCAGCGCTACGTCGACCTGATCGTCAACGAAGAAGTGCGCCAGACCTTCCGCGTGCGTTCTCAGGTCATCGCCCATATCCGCAACTTCATGATGCAGCGCGATTTCATGGAAGTGGAAACGCCGATGCTGCAGACCATCCCCGGTGGTGCCGCGGCCAAGCCGTTCGAAACCCACCACAACGCGCTGGACATGGGCATGTACCTGCGCATCGCGCCGGAGCTGTACCTCAAGCGCCTGGTGGTCGGTGGCTTCGAGCGGGTGTTCGAGATCAACCGCAACTTCCGTAACGAAGGCGTGTCGACCCGGCACAACCCTGAGTTCACCATGTTGGAGTTCTACCAGGCGTACGCCGACTACGAAGACAACATGGACCTGACCGAAGAGCTGTTCCGTGAACTGGCCCAGGCCGTTCTGGGCAGCACCGACGTGCCGTACGGCGACAAGGTCTTCCACTTCGGCGAACCGTTCGTGCGCCTGTCGGTGTTCGACTCGATCCTCAAGTACAACCCTGAGCTGACCGCCGCCGACCTGCAGGACGTCGACAAGGCCCGCGCGATCGCCAAGAAGGCCGGTGCCAAGGTGCTCGGCTTTGAAGGCCTGGGCAAGCTGCAGGTGATGATTTTCGAAGAGCTGGTCGAGCACAAGCTGGAACAGCCGCACTTCATTACCGAGTACCCGTTCGAAGTCTCGCCGCTGGCCCGTCGCAATGACGAGAACCCGAACGTCACCGACCGTTTCGAGCTGTTTATCGGCGGTCGTGAAATCGCCAACGCCTATTCCGAGTTGAACGACGCGGAAGACCAGGCCGAGCGCTTCCAGGCCCAGGTGGCCGAGAAGGACGCCGGCGACGACGAAGCCATGCACTACGACGCCGACTTCGTACGGGCGCTGGAGTACGGCATGCCGCCGACGGCGGGCGAGGGCATCGGTATCGACCGCCTGGTGATGTTGCTCACCAACGCACCGTCGATTCGCGATGTGATCCTGTTCCCGCACATGCGGCCGCAAGCATAAAATTGCTGTTGAAAAAGCCGCCCTCACAAGGCGGCTTTTTTATTGTCTATTGGTACTGATGTTTCAGATTATTACAAGAGAGGAAGACCGGTAGTGGAGCGTGCAATGGCGCAAAAGGGAGCAGCTGGCGTCGCTACGGCGGTGGCTGAGAGCGTTCAGTATCAAGGGCGCAAGGCCAGTCGACAGGGAAGCGAGCAACGACGACAGGCGATTCTTGACGCCGCCATGCGCATTGTCGTGCGCGACGGTGTGCGTGGGGTGCGGCACCGCGCGGTGGCCGCCGAGGCCGATGTGCCGCTGTCGGCCACTACCTATTACTTCAAGGATATCGATGACCTGCTCACCGATACCTTCGCCCAGTATGTCGAGCGCAGTGCGGCCTTCATGGCCAAGCTGTGGGGAAACACCGAAGGCATATTGCGGGAAATGGTCGCCTACGGTGACGGCAGTGCGGCCTCGCGGGCGCAAGTGGCCGACGACATCGCCCATATGATTGTCGACTACATCCAGCGGCAACTGCACAACCGTCGCGAGCACCTGATGGCTGAGCAGGCGTTTCGTCAGGAAGCGCTGCTCAATCCACGCCTGGCGGTGTTGGTGCGTTCGCACCAACAGATTCTCCTGCAGGGCGCCTACCAGTTTGTCCAGGTACTGGGTACCAAAGAGCCTCAGCAGGATGCCAAAGTGTTGACGGCGATTATCGGACGGATGGAATATCAGGGCCTGCTCAACGACGCCGAGGTCCAGTCCGAACAGGACATGCTGGGGATCCTCTCGCGCTACATGCACTTGGTGCTGGCCTCGGTCTAGGCTCTGTGCATGGCTATTCACCGGTATCACCTTCAGGAGTCACCCTTGGACGATTACCAGCAGACGATACGCAGCCTCTCTGATCGCATTGTGCTGGCACAGACGCCGATTCGCGTGCTCGACGCGGTGAAGTGGGACGAGAACATCCGCAAGGCGTTTCTCAAGGGCAAGGGCAAGGAAATGCCGGCGGTGGATCGCGACTATTATGCCTCGCGGCCGCTGTCGTTCGATTCCAGCGCGGTGAAACTGGAGTTCCAGAATATCGAGCGCGATATCACCCGGCGGCTCGGCCAGTTCAACCCGGTCGGGCAGATCATGCGCCGCATGTGCCGCGAGTACCGGCAGGTGGTGCGGATGCTCGAAGCCCGTGGCACCGCGGATTTCGGCCTGATCTCCCAGGAGTTGTACGGCGCTGCTTCGGATGCGTTCCACGCCGGTGATCCGACCCTGGCCGACCTCGGCTTGATGCTCTCCGATTACCTGAACAATATCGACGGCCGGGGTGATCTCAAGGACGAGCCCAAGACCCTGACCGCCAAGGAGGCGGTCGATATGCTGCAAAGTCGCCTGAACAAGGTGTTCGGCGAGGCCGAGGAAACCATCCGGGTGTTCGAGTCCGACGGCATTGTCGCCGACGCGGCGGCGGGCGCCGACTACATCAAGATCCGCGCCGATGCGATGTTCAATTCGCGGGATGTGCGGGCGCTGGAGGTGCATGAAGGCCTGGTGCATGTCGGCACCACCCTGAACGGCTTGAACCAGCCGATCTGCACCTTCCTGTCCAAGGGCCCACCGTCGTCGACAGTGACCCAGGAAGGCCTGGCGATTCTGATGGAGGTGATTGCCTTCGCCTCCTATCCGACCCGCCTGCGCAAGCTGACCAACCGTACCCGGGCCATCGACATGGTGGAGCAGGGCGCGGATTTCCTCCAGGTGTTCGAGTTCTTCCGCGAGCAGGGTTTCGAAATGGCGGAAAGCTATGGCAATGCCAGTCGGATCTTCCGTGGCTCGACACCGACGGGGCTGCCATTTACCAAAGACTTGTCCTACCTCAAAGGCTTTATCATGGTTTACAACTATATTCAGTTGGCCGTGCGTAAGGGCAAGCTCGAGCAGGTGCCGCTGCTGTTTTGCGGCAAGACCACGTTGGAGGATATGCGCACGTTGCGCCAACTGGTGGATGAGGGGTTGGTGGTGCCGCCCAAGTACCTGCCGGAACAGTTCCGCGACATGAATGCGCTGTCGGCCTGGATGTGTTTCAGCAACTTCCTGAACCACTTGAGCCTGGATCGGATCGAGGCGGATTACTCTAATATCCTCTGACCGCCGACCCTGTAGGAGCGAGCTTGCTCGCGATGGTCGTCAACGATAACGCGGGGCATCTGGTGCCCCGAGGTGCCTGTGCCTCCATCGCGAGCAAGCTCGCTCCTACAGGTGAGGGTTGGCGACATTTCTCCTTATCTAGCGAGGCTTCAAACGGATGAGAATCCTCGGCATGCTCTGCCTGCTGCTGACCCTGGGCGGTTGTAGCTCCCTGCTGTTCTACCCCGATCGCGGCCTGCCGTTCACTCCCGCTAAAGCGCACCTCGAATACCGCGATGTCACCCTGACCACCGCCGACGGCGTGCGCTTGCGCGCCTGGTGGCTGCCGGTCAAGGCCGGCGTGGCGGTCAAGGGCACGGTGCTGCATTTGCATGGCAACGGCGGCAATCTGTCCGGGCATCTGGGCGGCAGCTGGTGGTTGCCGGAGCAGGGTTACCAGGTATTGATGCTCGATTATCGCGGTTATGGCGTGTCCGAAGGCGAACCGAGCCTGCCGGCGGTCTACCAGGATATCGATGCGGCGTTCGACTGGCTGCAAAAGGCCCCGCAAGTCCAGGGCAAACCCCTGGTGGTCCTGGGGCAGAGCCTGGGCGGGTCGCTGGTGGTGCATTACCTGGTGGAGCGCCATCCCGAATACCAGTCGCGGCTCAAGGCCCTGGTACTTGATGGCGCGCCGGCCAGCTACCGTTCGGTGGGGCGTGATGCCCTTGCGTCGTCCTGGCTGACCTGGCCCCTGCAAATCCCCTTGTCCTGGCTGGTGCCCGATGGCGACAGCGCGATCAAGGCCATGCCGCGCCTGACCGGGGTGCCGAAACTGATTTTCCACAGCCTCGACGACCCGGTCGTGCCGCTGGTCAATGGCATCCAGCTGTATCAGGCAGCACCACCGCCGCGGGTACTGCAATTGACCCGTGGCGGCCATGTGCAGACCTTCGGCGACCCGACCTGGCGCCTGGTGATGCTGCGTTACCTCGACGACCCGCAGCACTTCAACGGCCTGCGCCGCCTGGGCGAGATCCCGAATTATCCGCCTGTCCCGAATTCGAATGTTGAACCAGAGAGTCCGCAATGACTGAAGAACGTAACGCCATTCCCCTGATCCTCACCGGTATCTGCAGCATCATCGGTACGGTCGCGTGCCTGTGGTACTACGGTTACCTGCATTTCGCCAAACCGGAGGATGCGCTGCTGCTGAACGAGTTCACCATGCTCAAGACGGTGCCCGGGGAGGATTACAAGATCTCGCTGGAACCGGCGGCGCAAACCGCGCAGTGCATTGACGGGGTGCTGGTGCTGTTCGACACCGAACAGAAGGGCTTGACCGGCGTACTGGTGAACAGCCAGAAGCAGGCGGTGCGCTGCATGGGGCAGGAAACGCCGACGTTGGTGCAGTAGGTTTTTCCAGAGGCCGGACGTGAAAAAACCGCCTGATTGAATCAGGCGGTTTTTTTAACCTGTCAGTTGGCGCTGCTGATGGACGAGCGCGGGGCCACGGGTTGGTTGTCGTTGGAAATGGTCACTTCCACGCGACGGTTCATGGCGCGGCCGGAAACGCTGCCGTTATCCGCTACCGGGTATTCCTGGCCATAACCCTGGGTCACGATACGCGACGGGTCGACGCCCATCTTGATCAGTGCCACTTGCACCGAGGTGGCGCGGCGCTCGGACAGGCTCTGGTTGTAACCCGAACCGCCGGTGCTGTCGGTGTAACCCTCGATGATCACCTTGCGATCAGGGTTTTCCTGGAGGAACTGCGCCAGTTTGTTGATGTTGACCAGGCCGGAGGATTTCAGGTCGGCCTTGTTGGTGGCGAACAGCACGTCACCGAAGGTCACCAGGGTGCCCCGCTCGGTCTGCTTGGCGTTGAGGCTTTCCTGCAGCTGTTTGATCTGCTGGTCACGGGCGTCCAGGCGGGCCTGGGCCCGCTGGGCGGCCGCGTTTTTCAGGTTGGCTTCGGCGGTGCGCAGGGCGATGGTCTGCTTCGCCACTTCAACCCGCTGGTTGGTCAGGTAAGCCAGCTGGTCGACGGTTTCGACCTTTTCATGGTCCTGGTAGGCCTTGTTGGTCTTGTCCAGGTAGTCGCTGGCGTCCTTGGTTTCCAGGGCGGCGACCTTGCTTGCTTGCGGGTTTGCTTGCAGGCCGGAGAAGTTGGTACGGGCCTGCTCCAGGTTGGCATTGGGCTGCGACGAGCAGGCGGCCAGGCCGACACTGAGGGCCAGGAGGGCGGGGATCATCAATTGTTTACGCATAATGGTTCATCCTTTTTAGGGTTCAAGCTTCAGGGAAAGCAGGCGTCAAGCGGGGCCGATGCTTACTGCACCGGTTGCACGGAGCGCTGGCTTTCCTGGCGCAGTTCCTGAACACCTTTCTGTGAGTCCTTCACGGCCAGCTCGGCCTTGGCGGCCTGGGCCTTGCGTTCGGCGACGCGGGCATCCCATTCAGCCTGTTCGGACAGGCGACGGGCTTCGTCATACTTTTTATCGTGCATGGCCATTTCAGCTTGTTTGAGCTTGTCCTGGGCCGACTTCATTTCCACCGCTGCGTATTCGGTGCCGCCGGCACTGACGGCGCTATTGACCGCCGATTGGGTCACGGCGTACTGCTCGGTCGGCGGGTTACCGGCGCAACCGGCCAGAAGCAGGCTGCTGCCGAGTACCAGCGCGGCCAGTTTCAGTCCGCGCAGGGGGGTAAACGACGATTGGACAGTGTGGGTCTTCATGATCTTCAACTCCATTGGATAGCTCCTGAATGACGTCATCGTCCATCACGGTTCCGGGAGCTTGTCGCGCCGTGTCCGGTAGGGGTTCCGGGAGCGTTTTAACTGCAACTGCTCCGGTGATGGCTACTGGGTGTGACCCAAGGCTTTTTTGAATAGTTCAGGAAAAGATGGCCCATTGCTCGAAAAAAATCTGACCGAGTAGTCAGTACGAAAAGTCTGAACTTTCGCGGTGTTTGGGGGTATCGGATGGAGGGAGTGGAGGAGGGAGAACGGTTTTTTGAATACACCGCTGAACCTGTAGGAGCAGGGCTTGCCCGCGAAGCTTTTAGCGGCCTCAAGGGCCTCTTCGCGGGCAAGCCCTGCTCCTACAGGTCCGTGTTGGCCCCTCAAGGAACAGGGTGCTATCCGCAAGGGGAATCGCGTCAGGCTTTAATGTTTCGGTTTGTCCTGGGACGCCAGGTCATGCAGATGTCGTCGCGACAGCGAGAGAAAACGCGGTGTCGGCCCGACGTCCTCATAAAGGGGGTCGCCTTCTTCGTCAGTGGCCACCACCTGTGAGCCCTGGATGTAGGGGAAACTGGCTTCCAGTTCCTCCAGCGCCGCACCGACCAACTCGCCGAGCAGTTCTTCCGGGCGCCGTTTGGGGTACATGTCGATCACCGCCGCCAGTCGCGCCGCAGCTTCCACATCCAGATGAATGACATAGCCGGTGTCGGTCAACCGACCCTTGGCGTTTTCTTCCCAGTGCTGGGCAAGCTCGCGGATTTTCATATCGACCTCAATTCGCACCCGTTGATAGCGGGTATTGATGAGTGACCGGCCTGTACCGGCGATAAAGCCTTCGTGAGGCTTATTATCAGACTAGTTCTATGTGACGAGGTTCAGTGGGGATTTTTGCCAGGCTTGTAAGCGTTCGCCGCGCTGGTGCACTCTTGAGCCTGTGAGCCATCTCAGCGTCCCCCGGAGAGTCTGTCGATGTCCGATATTGATGTACGTTTGCGTGAAGACGTCCACCTGTTAGGTGAACTGCTGGGCAATACCATCCGTGACCAGCACGGTGACGAATTCCTCGACAAGATCGAGCGTATCCGCAAGGGCGCCAAGGCCGACCGCAGCGGTTCGGCGAATGCCGAGCTCAGTGCCAGCCTCGACAGCCTTGGCGACGACGAGCTGCTGCCGGTGGCCCGGGCCTTCAACCAGTTTCTCAACCTGGCCAATATCGCCGAGCAATATCAGCTGATTCACCGCCGCGACGAGTCGCAGCCAGCGCCTTTCGAGTCGCGGGTGCTGCCGGAGTTGCTGGCGCGGCTGCTCGCCGAAGGCCATGGCGCCGAATCCCTGGCACGGCAACTGGGCCGCCTGGAGATCGAACTGGTGCTCACCGCGCACCCCACCGAGGTGGCGCGGCGGACCCTGATCCAGAAATACGATGCGATTGCCGCGCAATTGGCCGAGCAGGACCACCGCGACCTCACCGCTGCCGAACGCGAGCAGATCCGCCAGCGCTTGCAGCGACTGATCGCCGAAGCCTGGCACACCGAGGAAATCCGCCGGACCCGGCCGACCCCGGTGGACGAGGCCAAATGGGGCTTCGCGGTGATCGAGCATTCCCTCTGGCAGGCCATTCCGCACTACCTGCGCAAAGCCGACCGGGCGCTGTTCGCGGCCACCGGCTTGCACCTGCCCCTGGAAGCCGCGCCGATTCGATTTGCTTCCTGGATGGGCGGTGACCGTGACGGTAACCCCAATGTGACGGCCAAGGTCACCCGTGAGGTTCTGCTGCTGGCCCGCTGGATGGCGGCGGACCTCTATCTGCGTGATGTTGATCAGTTGGCCGCCGAGTTGTCGATGCAGCAGGCCAGCGAGGCCCTGCTTGCCCGCGCCGGTGAGAGCGCCGAACCTTACCGCGCCGTGCTCAAACAATTACGTGAGCGGCTGCGGGCTACCCGCAATTGGGCCCAGGCCTCCCTCGCTACAACGCAACCGGCACCGGACGAAGTCCTGCAGAACAACCGCGAACTGCTCGAACCGTTGCAACTCTGCTACCAGTCCTTGCACGAGTGCGGCATGGGCGTGATTGCCGACGGCCCGTTGCTCGATTGCCTGCGCCGGGCGGTGACCTTCGGCCTGTTCCTGGTGCGCCTGGACGTGCGCCAGGACTCTTCCCGTCACGCCGCCGCCATGACCGAGATCACCGACTATCTAGGGCTGGGCCGTTACGAAGACTGGAATGAAGAAGATCGCCTGACCTTCCTGATGCGCGAGCTGGCCAATCGCCGCCCGCTGTTACCGGCCTATTTCAAACCTTCCGCGGACACCGCCGAAGTGCTGGCGACCTGCCGGGAAGTCGCTGCGGCGCCGGCCGCCTCCCTCGGATCCTACGTAATCTCCATGGCCGGTGCCGCCTCCGATGTGCTGGCGGTGCAGTTGCTCCTCAAGGAGTCCGGCGTGCTGCGGCCGATGCGCGTGGTGCCGTTGTTCGAAACCCTGGCCGACCTGGATAACGCCGGTCCCGTGATGGAGCGGCTGTTGCTGCTGCCGGGCTATCGCGCGCGCCTGCAAGGTCCGCAGGAAGTGATGATCGGCTACTCCGATTCGGCCAAGGACGCTGGCACCACGGCGGCGGCCTGGGCGCAGTATCGGGCCCAGGAACGGCTGGTGGAGATCTGTCGCGAGCAGCAGGTCGAACTGCTGTTGTTCCATGGTCGTGGCGGCACCGTCGGCCGTGGCGGCGGCCCGGCCCACGAGGCCATCCTGTCGCAGCCGCCGGGTTCGGTGGCGGGGCGTTTCCGCACCACCGAGCAGGGCGAAATGATTCGTTTCAAGTTCGGCCTGCCGGACATCGCCGAACAGAATCTCAACCTCTACCTGGCCGCCGTGCTCGAAGCCACCTTGCTGCCGCCGCCGCCGCCGCAACCGGCCTGGCGTAAATTGATGGATGAATTGGCCGCGGACGGTGTCAGTGCCTACCGCGCCGAGGTGCGCGACAATCCGCAGTTCGTCGAGTATTTCCGCCAATCCACCCCGGAACAGGAGCTTGGGCGCCTGCCGTTGGGCAGCCGTCCGGCCAAGCGCCGCGCCGGCGGAATCGAAAGCCTGCGGGCGATTCCGTGGATTTTCGGTTGGACCCAGACGCGCCTGATGTTGCCCGCCTGGCTCGGCTGGGAAGCGGCGCTGCGCAAGGCACTGGCACGGGGTGAAGGCGAGCTGCTGGCGCAGATGCGCGAGCAATGGCCTTTTTTCCGCACCCGTATCGACATGCTGGAAATGGTCCTGGCCAAGGCCGACAGCGATATCGCCCGCTCCTATGACGAACGTCTGGTGGATGCCGAACTACTGCCATTGGGTGTGCACTTACGCGACCTATTGTCGCAGGCGTGCGCGGTGGTACTGGGTTTGACCGGCCAGTCGCAACTGCTGGCCCATAGCCCTGAGACCCTGGAGTTCATTCGTCTGCGCAACACCTACCTGGACCCGCTGCACCGGTTGCAGGCCGAGCTGCTGGCTCGTTCGCGGCGCAAGGAAACGGCCCAGGACAGCCCTCTGGAACAGGCTTTGCTGGTGTCTGTGGCGGGGATTGCCGCCGGGCTGCGCAATACTGGCTAAGGTGTGTGGGAAGAGTTGTCACATGTAATGGGACAAAAGCGACCGCCCAGTCAGGGGCGGTCGTTTTTGTGTGGCGGCACTTTATTGGCGGGGGCGACCCGGCGTAGCAGGTTTCACCGCTTGTGCAGGCATGAGTGACTGCGACTTTCGGCGGCTTGTGTGGCTCCGGTCGGCTGTGTATCTTGATCAGCCTTTGGCCGTTTTGCGGCCATGACCCTATTTTTGAGATTGGCCCCACGAGGCGAATCCGAGCGTTTCTAAATAAAAAATTGAGGAGCACATCGATGCGCGTCATTCTGCTGGGAGCTCCCGGGGCCGGTAAAGGTACTCAGGCTAAGTTCATCACCGAGAAATTCGGCATCCCGCAAATCTCCACTGGCGACATGCTGCGCGCCGCGGTCAAGGCCGGCACCGAGCTGGGCCTCAAGGCCAAGGGCATCATGGACGCCGGCGGGCTGGTCTCCGACGACCTGATCATCGCGTTGGTCAAGGACCGTATCGCCCAGGCCGACTGCGCCAAGGGTTTCCTGTTCGACGGTTTCCCGCGCACCATTCCCCAGGCGGAAGCCCTGGTGGATGCCGGTGTCGAGCTGGACTACGTGGTCGAGATCGCCGTCGATGACGAAGAGATCGTCCAGCGCATCGCCGGCCGTCGTGTTCACGAGGCTTCCGGGCGCGTCTACCACACCGTCTACAACCCGCCGAAAGTCGAAGGCAAGGACGACCTGACCGGGGACGACCTGGTCCAGCGCAAGGACGACACCGAAGAAACCGTGCGTCATCGCCTGTCGGTCTACCACTCCCAGACCAAGCCGCTGGTGGATTTCTACCAGAATCTCTCGGCCGCCCAGGGCAAACCGAAGTACAGCCATATCGCCGGTGTCGGCTCCGTGGAATCGATCACCAGCAAGGTGCTTGAAGCCCTGAGCTGATCGCTGTAGCTGCTATGTGTACAACAGCCCGCTTGCGGGCTGTTGTTGTTTATACTGTTGCACTTTTTTCATTTCGACCTGACGGATACATCGATGAGCACCTTGCTGGCCCTGGACACCGCGACTGAAGCCTGCTCCGTCGCCTTGCTGCATGACGGCAAGGTGACGAGCCACTACGAGGTGATTCCGCGCCTGCATGCGCAAAAGCTCCTGCCGATGATCCAGCAGTTGCTGGCCGACGCGGGTATCAGCCTGTCGGCGGTGGATGCGATTGCTTTTGGCCGTGGTCCCGGGGCTTTTACCGGGGTGCGGATTGCCATCGGTGTGGTTCAGGGGCTGGCGTTTGCCCTGGAGCGTCCGGTGTTGCCGGTGTCGAACCTGGCAGTGCTGGCGCAGCGGGCCTTTCGCGAGCGCGGTGTGCGCCAGGTGGCCGCGGCCATCGATGCGCGGATGGACGAGGTGTATTGGGGCTGCTATCGCGAAGAAGCCGGGGAAATGCGTCTGGCCGGGGTCGAGGCGGTGCTGGCTCCGCAACTGGCGGCCTTGCCGGACGATGCCGCTGGCGAGTGGTTCGGCGCGGGCACGGGTTGGGGTTATGGCGAGCGGATCCAGGTCGCGTTGAGCGGCCAGGATGCCAGCCTGCTGCCCCACGCCGAGGATCTGTTGAGTCTGGCGCGTTTTGCCTGGGCGCGCGGCGAAGCCATTCCGGCCGACGAGGCCCAGCCGGTTTACCTGCGCGACAAGGTGGCGACGCCCAAGGCCCGCTGACGCCGGGCGGCAACTGATAAAATTCAGGCTAAACTGAACGTTAAACCGATCACCCGAAAAAACGCCCAGATAGTCAAAAATGTGCCGTTCGTCATGTTTTCCCCACCCAGGCACCAGGGTGTGAAAACCTTTTTCAGGTTCTGTGGTCCAGTTATCACTCGGGCAATAGCTAAGTGCGGTGCGTGCTGCTAAATTGCCATCATCGACACCGAGCATGCCCCAATGCGTATAGACGGCGTTTCCTCACAGTCCTACCCCATCAAGCGCAAACCGCGTAAAGGCAGCGTCGTGGTCGACGACGAGGCCGATGTCTCGGAGGGCGATAGCGAGGATCTCTCCGAGGTGGCCGCCCGCGCCGAAGCGGCCGGTAGCCGCCTGGCCAACCTGCCGGCCCGTCCGCAGGACATGATCTTCCATCGCGCCATGAGCAAAAGCGTCGCCAACGCCCTGGCCAGCTACCTGACCACCGCCGGTTTCGTCGAGTGGGACATGGAAGTGTTGGGGCTCGACCTGCATATCTGATTTAATCGGGTCGATGACTGATCCTGTCCTGCTGCCTTATTTCCTCGGTTGCCCCTCCTGGAGCGAAAACGCCTGGCGCGAGTACCTGTACCCGCCCACCGCGCGCACGAGCGATTTTCTCGACCTGTACGCCCAGGTGTTCAACGCCGTCGAAGGCAACACCACCTTCTACGCACGGCCCGCGTCCGCCACGGTAGAACGCTGGGCGCAGACCATGCCCGCACACTTTCGCTTCACCGCCAAGTTTCCTCGGGATATCAGCCATGGCGGTGATCTGCGTGAGCAGGTCCAGGCGGCTGAAGACTTCCTGCAACTGCTCAAGCCGCTGGGACCGCGGGTGGCGCCGCTGTGGCTGCAATTGCCGGCCAGTTTTGCGCCGCAGCGCCTGGCCGAGCTGGTCGGGTTTATCGACGCGCTGGAGCGCCCGTTGGCGATTGAAGTCCGTCATCGTGATTTCTTCGCCAAGGGCGACGCCGAGCGGATGCTCAACCGCCTGCTGCTGGACCGGGGTGTCGAACGGATCTGCCTCGATCCACGGGCGCTGTTCAGTTGCACTTCCACCGATGCCTCGGTGCTGCACGCCCAGTCGAAAAAGCCCAAGGTGCCACCACGGCCGGCAGCGTTCACGCTGTTTCCGCAGGTGCGTTTTATCGGGCACCCGGAACTGGAGGCCAATGAGCCTTTCCTGACGCCCTGGGTCGAAAAGGTCGCCGGCTGGATCGAGGAGGGGCGCACGCCCTACGTGTTTCTGCATACCTCCGACAACCGCCTCGCACCGGCGCTGGCGCAACGTTTCCATGCTCGGCTGATGGAGCGTCTGCCTGGCTTGCCGGCGCTGCCTGAGCTATACAGAGGGCCCGCCACGGAGCAACTCGGCTTGCTCTGAGGGCATCACACTCTCTTTGCCAGGAGTCGACCCATGGATGCGCAAACCCTTCGAGCCCAAGCCTTCAAGGCCCTGCACGAACGTGACGGAGCCTTTGTGATTCCCAATCCCTGGGATGCCGGTTCGGCAAAAATGCTCGCCGCACTGGGCTTCGAGGCGTTGGCCACCACCAGCGCGGGCCTGGCGTTTTCCCTTGGACGTCCGGATGCGGAAGGGGCCAACTCGCTGAACGATACGCTGGAAAACGCGCGGAGCATTGTCCTGGCCACGACGCTGCCGGTGGCGGCCGATCTGGAAAATGGTTTTGCCCACAGCCCCGCCGGGTGTGCCGAGGCGATTTTGCGGGCGGCCGAAGCCGGCTTGGTGGGGGGCTCGATCGAAGACGCCAGTGGTCATGCCGAGGACCCCATCTATGAATTCAACCACGCGGTAGAACGGGTCGAGGCCGCGGTTGCCGCGGCCCGCAGCCTGTCGTTCCCCTTCATGCTCACGGCGCGGGCGGAGAACCTGCTGCACGGGCGCCAGGATCTGCCGGATACGATTCGCCGTTTGCAGGCGTTCGCCGAGGCCGGTGCCGACGTGCTGTATGCGCCAGGCCTGCGCACGCGTGAGGAGATCCAGGCGGTGGTCAAGGCCGTGGCGCCCAAGCCGGTAAATGTATTGATGTCGGGCGGGGTCAACCTGTCGGTGACCGAGTTGGGCGAACTGGGAGTCAAGCGCATCAGTGTCGGTTCGGCGTTGGCCCGGGCGGCGTACGGCGCCTTCTATCGGGCGGCCGAGGAGATGCGTGGGCAGGGGACGTTCAGCGCGCTGGATCAGGCCATGCCCTTTGCGCGGATCAATCAGATGTTCAAGAACTAGGTAAACACTCAGGCCGCGAGGCGCAGGTTCTGTGCCACCAGCGGACGGGCCCAGTTCAGGTCGTAGTCCATGGCTTTCTGCTGCTTGACCAGGGTTTCTTCGTCGAACGGCACATGCGGCTCCAGCAGATCCAGCTCGAACTCGGCAATCGGCAGGTGCAGCGGACGCGCTTGCGGCGCGGGGCCCGGTGCTGGCAGCGGCTGGCCGGCGTTGAGGACGATAGGGCGAACCCAGCCGCTTTCGAAATCCTGCTGTTTCTGTTGCGCGACAACTTCTTCCGGCGGGTAAGGCACGGGCCGCTTCAGCAGGTCCAGATCGAATTCGGCAATCGGCAGGAACAGCGGCTCCGGCGGACGGACCGGGGTGTCCTTTACGTCACACTGGCGCTGGTCAACGATCTGCGCCAGCAGCTCGGCACCGGCGGTGGGCTCCACCGGGCCGTCGACCGGCAGTTGTGCCTGGACATTCTTTGCATCCGCCGCGTCCCCGACCTGTTCGGCCAGCGCCCGGGCAAAGAAATCTTGCCACAGGTGACTGACACCGCTCAGTGCCTGGGAATTGCGCAGGCCATAATTGTCGACGGGCGACAGATAACCTATGGATGTAGTGCGAATGTCTGACATGGCTCTCGAGTGACGCTCAGGTCTGGCAAAATGCTGGATAATGTTTTTATCGGCAGCTTTTGCCGATCATTAAATTTTTGAGCGTGTTTTTCATGAGTGAGCAGCAAGCACCGGTCCGTATCAGAGTCGAGGCCCTGGCCGAAGGGTTGCAATCCCGGGCCGAAGCCTGGGCCGAACGCCTCGGTTTGCCGTTGCAGGAAGCCGAAGCGGAGTTCGCTTTGCAGGTGTCGGAGCAGGGGTTGCAGTTGCAGCAACTGGGACCTGAGGCGCCTGGACCGGTCCGGGTGGACTTTGTCGAAGGCGGCGCGGCGCACCGGCGTCTGTATGGCGGCGGCAGCGGGCAGATGATCGCCAAGGCCGTGGGCATTCAACCGGGCGTACGGCCGCGGGTGCTGGACGCCACTGCTGGCTTGGGCAAGGATGCGTTCGTGCTGGCGAGCCTGGGCTGCGAGATGAGCCTGATCGAGCGCCAGCCGCTGATTGGCGCCTTGCTCGAGGATGGCCTGGCCCGTGGGTTGGAAGATTTCGACGTGGCGCCGATTGTTTCGCGCATGCACTTGCTCAAGGGCAATTCGATCGAGGTGATGCGCAATTGGGAAGGCGAGGCGCCCCAGGTGATCTACCTGGACCCGATGTTTCCTCACCGTGAGAAAACCGCCCTGGTGAAGAAGGAAATGCGCCTGTTCCGCCCGTTGGTGGGCGATGACCCGGATGCACCGGCATTGCTGGAGGCGGCACTGGCCCTGGCGACCCATCGGGTGGTGGTCAAGCGCCCGCGCAAGGCGCCGTGTATCGACGGGCCGAAACCGAGCCATGGCCTGGACGGCAAGTCGAGTCGCTATGACATCTACCCGAAGAAAGCCCTGAAGCCTTGAAAGCAGGCTTGGCGTGACGGTTTGGGCGATCTTGAGGGCCTCATCGCGAGCAAGCTTGCTCCTACAGGATTTGTGTCGTGAGCACCGTCTATGCAGTACGCAAAACTTGTAGGAGCAAGCTTGCTCGCGATAGCGGTCTGACAGGCGCCCGAGTGCTCAAGGCCGGTAGGCGCGCATGAACAACCCCACCACCTCGCGCACATGGGCTTCGCCCTCGGCCTCGCTCGGCGGCTCGCCGCAGCCGTAGAGCAGGCGGAAGTTCGCCGCGCCCTTGAGCAGGCAGAAGAAGTGCTCGGCGGCGTAGTGCGGCTTGTCGATCACCAGGGCACCGCCCTGGTTGATCCGACTCAGCAGCCGCTCCATCTCCGTGAGCATGCGTTGGGGCCCGGCCTCGAAGAAGATCTGCGAGAGCTTCGGGTCCTGGCTGCCCAGGGCCATGATCAGCCGATGCAGGTTCACCGACTCGTCACTGTTGATCAGGTGATGAAACCCCCGGGCGATGTTCAGCAGAATGCTTTTCACCGGCACGCCTTCGGGCAGGGCGAAAAACAGCTCGGGCAGCTGTTCTGCGCATTTGGCCACCACGGCGGCGGAGAACAGTGTCTCCTTGTCGTTGAAATGGCTGTACACCGTCAGCTTTGAAACACCTGCTGCTGCAGCGACTGCGTCCATGCTGGTGCTGGCGTATCCATTACTCAGGAACAGATCTTTCGCCGCTTGCAGGATGGCCTGGCGTTTTGCCAGGTCCTTGGGGCGGCCGGGGCCGCTGGGCACTGAAAGATTGTCGGACATTTTCTTAGTTAATACTGGACTGGTGAGTTTGGTATTAATACCATACTGGCCAGTATAAATATTCTGAGCACCACTAGCGAAAGGTCCTACACCATGCTCCGCTATGTCATGCCCCTTGCGTTGCCCGTCAGTTTAGCCCTTTTCCTGGCCGGTTGTGGTCATGAAGAGCCGGCCCAGGTCAGCGTTCGTCCCGCGATGGTGGTGCAGCCACAGCCTTCGGCCCAGGCCATGGACAGTTATCCCGGCGAAGTGCGGGCGCGTTTCGAGCCCGACCTGGCCTTTCGTATCGGTGGCAAGGTCAGCCGACGACTGGTGGAGGAGGGGGAGCGGGTCAAGGCCAACCAGCCCCTGGCGGAGCTCGACCCGCAGGACGTGCGCCTGCAACTGGAAGCGACCCGTGCCCAGGTCGCGGCCGCCGAGGCCAACCTGAACCTGGTGCGCTCCGAGCGTGATCGCTACAAGACCCTGCTCGACCGACAGATGGTTAGCCGCTCGCAGTACGACAATGCGGAAAACCTCTACCGCTCCGGTGAAGCCCGCCTCAAGCAGATCAAGGCCGAGTTCGACGTGTCCAGCAACCAGGCCGGTTATGCCGTGTTGCGTGCGCCCCAGGACGGTGTAGTCGCCAAGCGCCTGGTGGAAGTCGGCCAGGTGGTCGCCGCCGGCCAGACGGTCTTTACCCTGGCCGCCGACGGCGAGCGTGAAGTGCTGATCAGCTTCCCGGAGCAGGCTTTCGGACGGTTCAAGATCGGCCAGGATGTGGCCGTGGAACTCTGGTCGCAGCCGGACCAGCGTTTCAACGGGCGGATCCGCGAGTTGTCGCCGGCCGCCGACCCCAAGTCGCGGACCTTCGCCGCCCGTATCGCCTTCAGCGCCGGCAAGGTGCCGGCTGAGTTGGGGCAGAGCGCCCGGGTGTTTATCCAGGCCGCCGGTGTGGTGCCGTTGTCGGTGCCGCTGTCGGCGGTGACCGCGGAAAACGGTGCGACCTATGTCTGGCGGGTCCAGGCGGACAACACCCTCAAACGGACCCCGGTGCGGGTCGGTGCCTTTGGCGAAAAGACCGTGCCGGTGTTCGAAGGCCTTTCGGCCAGCGATTGGGTGGTGGCGGCCGGTGTGCATGTGCTCCATGACGGCGACCTGGTTCGCCCGGTGGATCGCTCCAACCGCGTGGTCAATCTGGCGGCCAAGGAGTAGTCCCCGATGGGTTTCAATCTTTCCGAATGGGCGTTGCGTAATCGCCAGATCGTACTGTTCCTGATGATTCTGCTCGCGCTGGTTGGTGCCTTGTCCTACACCAAGCTGGGGCAGAGCGAAGACCCGCCGTTCACCTTCAAGGCCATGGTCATCAAGACCAACTGGCCGGGGGCCACGGCCCAGGAAGTCTCGCGGCAAGTCACCGAACGCATTGAAAAGAAGCTGATGGAGACCGGCGAGTACGAGAAAATCATCTCCTTCTCCCGGCCAGGGGAATCCCAGGTGACCTTCATGGCCCGGGACTCGATGCATTCCTCGGAGGTTCCCGACCTCTGGTACCAGGTCCGCAAGAAGATCGGCGATATCCGCCAGACCTTGCCGCCGGATATCCAGGGGCCGTTTTTCAACGATGAGTTCGGCACCACCTTCGGCAATATCTACGCCCTGACCGGCGAGGGTTTCGACTACGCCGTGCTCAAGGACTACGCCGACCGTATCCAGATCCAGTTGCAGCGGGTCAAGGACGTGGGCAAGGTCGATCTGCTCGGTCTGCAGGACGAAAAGGTCTGGATCGAACTCTCCAACGTCAAGCTGGCGACCCTTGGCCTGCCGCTGAGTGCGGTGCAGCAGGCCCTGCAGGAGCAGAATGCGGTGTCCACCGCCGGCTTCTTCGAGACCCCGACCGAGCGTGTGCAACTGCGGGTCAGCGGTAACTTCAAGACCGTCGACGAGATCAAGAACTTCCCGATCCGCGTCGGTGACCGCACCTTCCGTATCAGCGATGTCGCCGAGGTGCACCGTGGCTTCAACGATCCACCGGCACCGCGCATGCGCTTCATGGGCGAAGACGCGATCGGCCTGGCGGTGGCGATGAACGAGGGCGGCGATATCCTGGTGCTGGGCAAGGCACTGGAGATCGAGTTCGCGCGTATCCAGAAAAACCTGCCGGCGGGGATGAAACTGAGCAAGGTCTCCGACCAGCCGGCGGCAGTGAAGACCGGCGTCGGCGAGTTCGTCCAGGTGCTGGTGGAAGCCCTGGTCATTGTGTTGCTGGTGAGTTTCTTCTCCCTGGGTGTGCGCACCGGGATGGTAGTGGCGCTGGCGATTCCGCTGGTGCTGGCGATGACCTTTGCCGCCATGTACTACCTGGGCATCGGCCTGCACAAGATCTCTCTCGGCGCGCTGGTACTGGCCCTCGGCTTGCTGGTGGATGACGCAATCATTGCCGTGGAGATGATGGCGATCAAGATGGAGCAGGGCTTCGACCGCCTCAAGGCGGCGAGTTTTGCCTGGACCAGCACGGCGTTCCCGATGCTCACCGGCACCCTGATCACCGCCGCCGGTTTCCTGCCGATTGCCACCGCGCAGTCGGGCACCGGCGAATACACCCGCTCGATTTTCCAGGTGGTGACCCTGGCCCTGCTGGCGTCGTGGATCGCGGCGGTGGTGTTCGTACCTTACCTGGGGGAAAAGCTGCTGCCGGACCTGGCGAAGATCCACGCCGCCAAGCATGGCAGCGAACAACCGGACCCTTATGGCACACCGTTTTACCAGCGTGTCAGGCGCATGGTGGAGTGGTGTGTACGCCGTCGTAAAACCGTGATCGTGCTGACTGTCGCGCTGTTTATCGGCTCGTTGCTGCTGTTCCGCTTTGTACCGCAGCAGTTCTTCCCGGCCTCGGGGCGGCTGGAGCTGATGGTCGACCTGAAGTTGGCCGAAGGCGCGTCCCTGAACAACACCACCGAACAGGTTGCGCGTCTGGAAGCCCTGCTCAAGGATCATCCCGGTATCGACAACTATGTCGCCTATATCGGTACCGGTTCGCCGCGTTTCTACCTGCCGCTGGACCAGCAATTGCCGGCCACCAGCTTTGCCCAGTTCGTCGTGCTGGCCAAGAGCATCGAGGATCGGGAAGTGCTGCGCACCTGGCTGATCAAGGTCCTCGACGAGCAGTTCGCCGATGTGCGCGGACGCGTGACACGCCTGGAGAACGGACCGCCTGTGGGTTATCCGGTGCAGTTCCGGGTGACCGGCGAGCATATCGAAGTGGTCCGTGCCCTGGCGCGCAAGGTGGCGGCCAAGGTCCGTGAGAATCCGCACGTGACCAATGTGCACCTGGACTGGGAAGAGCCGAGCAAGGTGGTCTACCTGAACGTCGATCAGGATCGGGCCCGGGCGCTGGGGGTGAGTACTTCGAACCTGTCGCGCTTCCTGCAATTGTCGCTGACCGGTTCGACCGTCAGCCAGTACCGCGAGGACAACGAGTTGATCGAAATCCTCATGCGCGGCACTGTCCAGGAACGCAACCAGTTGTCGGCATTGCCTAGCCTGGCGGTACCGACGGACAACGGCACCAGCGTGGCGCTGTCGCAGATCGCGACCCTGGAGTACGGTTTCGAGGAAGGCATTATCTGGCACCGCAACCGCTTGCCGACCGTGACGATCCGCGCCGACATCTACGGCCAGGAGCAGCCCCTGAGCCTGGTCAAGCAGATCATGCCGACCCTGGATCCGGTTCGCGCCGAGTTGCCGGACGGCTACCTGCTGGAGGTCGGTGGTACCGTGGAGGATTCGGAGCGCGGCCAGGCCTCGGTGAATGCCGGCGTGCCACTGTTCATAGTGGTGGTACTGACCTTGTTGATGCTGCAACTGCGCAGCTTCTCGCGGGTGGCGCTGGTGTTCCTCACCGCGCCGCTGGGGCTGATCGGGGTGACCCTGTTCCTGCTGGTGTTCCGCCAACCGTTCGGTTTTGTCGCGATGCTCGGGACCATTGCCCTGTCGGGGATGATCATGCGCAACTCGGTGATCCTGGTGGACCAGATCGAACAGGATATCCGCGCGGGCATGTCGCAATGGCAGGCAATTATCGAAGCGACGGTGCGGCGTTTCCGCCCCATCGTGCTGACCGCCCTGGCGGCGGTGCTGGCGATGATCCCGTTGTCGCGCAGCGTGTTCTACGGACCGATGGCCGTGGCGATCATGGGCGGTTTGATCGTGGCGACGGCCTTGACCCTGCTGTTCCTGCCGGCACTGTATGCGGGGTGGTTCAGGGTGAAGAAGACGGCCCCCTAAAGCGCGGCCGTTTTGTAGAGCCTGGCTTGCCAGCGAAGCTTTTGGCGACCTTGAGGGCCTCTTCGCGGGCAAGCCCTGCTCCTACAGGTTTTTGTCGTATGCAATATAGGTGATCGACTCGGTCATGTAGGAGCCTGGCTTGCCAGCGAAGCTTTTGGCGATCTTGCAGACCTTATCGCTGGCAAGACAGTTCAAGGGGTGAGGTGTCAGAGCGCGCCAAACACCTTCTTCGCCAGGCTGGTGGCCGCCGCCGCCGGGTTGGCGCGGATGTCTTCTTCCTTCTGGGCGATCATCTTGAACAGGCCGTCCAGGGCTTTTTCCGTTACGTAGCCTTCAACGTTGGCACTCTTGGCATCGAGTACGCCGAGAGTCGCCGCCTGCCCGGCGAACGAGTTGTATTGCTTGGCCAGGCCCACCTTGTCGGTAGCCTCCTTGACGATCGGCAGGAACTTGGCGCGAATCTGCTCACGGCTGGTCTTGTCCAGGTACTGGGTCGCCGAATCCTTGCCACCGGTGAGGATGCCCTTGGCATCGGTCACGGTCATTTTCTTCACGGCGTCCACCAGCAACGCCTGGGCCTGTGGCATGGCGGCTTCCGCCGCCTTGTTCATGCTGGCTTCCAGTTGATCGACCTGGGCGCCCATGCCGAACTGCTTCATCTTGCTGGCGACCTTGCCGAGGCTGCCCGGCAGTTCGATCTTCACCGCAGGGTTGTTGCTGAAACCACCCGGCTTGCCGAGGTTGGTCACGGCGGCGACGGCACCCTGGGCCAGCGCGTCCTTGAGGCCGCCGGAGGCTTCACCCTGGGAGAGGCTGCCCAGGGACAAGGCCAGGGCGTTGACGGAAATCAGCAGGCCTGCGCAGAGGCCGACCAGACGAAGGGAGGGACGGAGCATGGAAGCTTCCTTGTTGGGATCAGTGGGGAAATCCGTGGCGCCAGGAGAAACCTGGCGCCAGCCAGTAAGAATCTAACGGATTTATCGGCAAACACCAGTTTTCTACAGGTGTTGCCTGCCACTCAGGCGCTGAGGATCAGGCTCTGGGGTTTTTCTTTCAGCAGTACGACGCTGCGCGGAATGGGCTTCATGGTGAATTTACGGCGGCTGCCGAAGGTGCCCTGGGTCTCGTAGATCTGGCCCGGCTTGACCTTGTTCACGTCGTAGCGCAGGTAGCGCGGGATCGAGCCCTTGAAGAAGGTGATTTCCTCGCTGAGGACATGCACCGGAATACCCGGTTCGGTCTGGGCCACCAGCCTCAGGGTAGCCAGGGTGTTGTCCTGCGTGCCGATCATCGGCACCAGCGCCGCGCTGAGGTACAGGTACCCCGGTGGGCTCAGGTGAAAGGTTTCTTCCTGGTTGTCCCGGCGCCAGCGGAAGCTGTATTTGATGTCCGGCAGCAGCGAGGTGCCGGCGACACTCAGGTCGATGTCGATCTCGACCTTGCAGTTACGCTTGAGGTCCGCCGGCAGTTCGAAGGTAAAGCGCCACGGCGACTGGTCGGGTAGTTGCGCACTGGTCCAGGTTCCCAGCAGGGTGTCGCTGCAGCGGTTGCGCAGGGTGATACGGGTTTCGGCCTTGGCCGGGATCCTGTAGTCCGGTGGAAAGTGGAAAACAGCGGTCACGACGTTTTTTGCGGTCATCTCGATGTCCTTATCGAACGCGTCAAAGGCAACGCAAGATTGAGTCTACACGGGCCTTTGCGCTTGAAAACCGGCGGAGAAGCATCCTTGCTGCTTTACCGAATGGTCTGATGTGGGTGGTTCGTCTTATCCTACGTCAGAACCCGACTCGGGGTTCTGTTCGGCGGCATCTTCGCTGCGATGCAGGGCCACCTGGCGAATCGACAGGCGGATTTCCGCTGGCAGTACCCGTTTCGCCGCGCCCTCGGCCAGCTCGCCGAGCAGTTCGTGATAACCCAGTTTGCCGGCCGCGTCGCGGCGCAGTACATCGAGGTCGAGCAGGGTCTGGATAAAGTGGCGGAACAGGCTCTTGTCGAAGAATTCCGGGGCGTTCAGGCCATGGAGAATCGACAGGCGCTGGGCCATGACCGTACAGAGGTCTTCCAGCTCCTCGGCACTGATGCTGTGCTGGCCGCTGTTGAGCAGCAGCGAGATGGCCATGTAGAACCGTTGCAGGGTCTGGGCGATGCTCCGCGACAGCAGGGTCAGCAGCACGAAGTGCCGCGAGCTCGGTGCCGGGCGCAGGTAGACGTCATTCTCCAGGCGCAACAGGCCCTGTTCGACGAACGCCTCCAGCCATTGGTCGATCACCGCGTCCAGCTCGTCCAGTGACCAGCGGATAAACAGTTCCGCCTGCAGGTACGGATAGAGCGCGCGGCTGTAGCGCAGGATCTGTTCGCGGCTCATGCGCGAGGCGCTCTGGAAGAAGCTCGCCAGCAACGACGGCAGGGCGAAGATATGCAGCACGTTGTTGCGGTAATAGGTCATCAGGACGGCGTTCTGCTCGTCCAGATAGAGGATCTTGCCCAAGGCATCGCTTTGCTCGGCCAGCAGGTCCATGTCCTTGACGTGCTGGATCAGCGCGCGACCGTCGCCTTCCGGCAGGGTGGTGTGCGGCGAGTAGGGCACGCGGCGCAACAGCGCCAGGTAGAGGTCAAGGACCCGGGCCATGGCGCGGTCGTCGAGGGCCAGGCGGGTGGTCGAGAGCAGCGCCAGGGCCACCAGGTTCACCGGGTTGATCGCCGCGGCTTCGTTGAGGTGGCGGGCGACGCGCTCTCCAAGGCGGTTGGTGGTTTCATTGAGCCAGGCCGGGCGGAATTGCGGACCCAGTTCCTGGGCGCGCCAGTCCGGCTGTTCCTGATCGAGGAACTCGGCCAGCTTGATCGGCTCGCCGAAGTTGACCGCGACCTGGCCGAAGCGCTGCTTGAGTGCGCCGATGACCTTGAAGATGTCGAAGATCGATTCTTTCTTCTTGCTCGCGCCACGCAGTTCACCCAGGTAGGTGCGACCTTCGAGCACCCGTTCATAGCCGATATACACCGGGATGAAGACGATCGGCATGCGCGAGGAGCGCAGGAAGCTGCGCAGGGTGATGGCCAGCATGCCGGTCTTCGGCCGCAGCATGCGCCCGGTACGCGAGCGACCGCCTTCGACGAAGTACTCCACCGGGAAACCCTTGGTGAACAGGGTGTGCAGGTACTCGTTGAACACCGAGGTGTAGAGCGGGTTGCCCTTGAAGGTACGGCGCATGAAAAACGCCCCGCCGCGGCGCAGCAGGCTGCCGATCACCGGCATGTTGAGGTTGATCCCGGCGGCGATGTGCGGCGGGGTCAGGCCATTGCGAAACAGCAGGTACGACAGCAGCAGATAGTCGATATGGCTGCGATGGCAAGGCACGTAGATGACTTCATGGCCCTGGGCCACGGCCTGCACACCTTCGATATGGTTGACCTTGATGCCGTCGTAGATCTTGTTCCAGAACCAGCTCAGCACCACTTCGAGGAAGCGGATGGCGGTGTAGGTGTAGTCCGAGGCGATCTCGTTGCCGTAGCGCAGGGCCTGGGCCTGGGCTTTTTCCACGGAGATGTTCTCGCGCTGGGCCTCCTCGAGGATCGCCTGGCGCACCATCGGCTCGTTGACCAGGCCCTTGACCAGGTTGCGCCGGTGGGAGATGTCCGGGCCGATCACCGCGGCCTTGAGGTTGCGCAGGTGTACCCGCAGGATCCGCTGGGCCATGCGCACGGTGCGCTCATGGCCCTTGTTGTGTTCGATCAGGCCGCGCAGGTGGATCGGCGCGGAAAACTGCACGCGGGTCTTGCGCCCGAGAATCAGGATGCTCATCAGGCGGCGCAGGCGACCGGTGACCGCCCAGCTGTCGGCGAACAGCAGTTTCCAGGGGCTCGATTCACTGTCCGGCGACTGGCCCCAGAACACGCTGACCGGGATGATCAGCGCATCTTCGGCGGGGTTCTCGCTCAAGGCGCTGACCAGGCGGGTCAAGGTCGGTGGCGCGCCGCGCTTGTCCTGGCGGCCGAGCCAGTCGGGCTCGGGGGTCAGGTAGAAGAACGCCGCAGGCTCCATGAGCGAACCCACCGACACTGGTAGCACCGGGCGCGGCAGGCCGGCCTTGGTGCATTCGCGGTCGACCACGGCCAGGTCGGTCAGCGAGGGCGATTGCAGGACGTAGAACACCGGCCGACTGCGGTCGAGGTCGAGAGTCAGCGACGATTGGTTGATCGTCTCCGAGCGCACCCACAGGTACAGGAGGCGGCGCAAGGTACCAAACACGAGACGGCGGAACGGGGAACGGGTCATACGGCTTCTGCAGGCAAATGGATTGAACCGAGCGTTTGCTCGGGGCAGCTAGTGTGCCGTATTCGTCAAAAATCGGCAAAAACGCGGCGAACTAATATTGATTGAGAGTTTTTTGACCTGTCTTATACTCGGTCGTTCGCCATGAACGGTAGGATTCATCCGCGCAGCACGATGTTCTGGCGACGCAGCAGGCAGGACCCGTCGAGCCGGGCCCGCCCCAACAATAACAAGACGGAGTACGGATTCATGGCAACTCGCGAGACGGGCAATGTGAAGTGGTTCAACGATGCCAAGGGCTACGGCTTTATTCTGCGCGAAGACGGGGCGGATGTGTTTGTGCACTACCGCGCGATTCGTGGCGAAGGCCATCGCTCCCTGGCCGAAGGGCAGCAGGTGGAGTACGCGGTGGTGGAAGGCCAGAAAGGCCTGCAGGCCGAGGATGTGGTCGGGCTGTGAGTGAGAGGGGCTTGCTATGGCAAGCCCCCTGCCCGGAGTCAGTGAGCGTCAGGCCGTACGCCAGGTGATCTCTTCTTCGCCATCGGCGCTGATGCGGATCCAGCGATCGGCCGTCTCCTCGCCCTCTTCCTCGACCCAGCTGCCCGGGGCACAACGCACTTCCACGTTCAGCGCGGCAAAGGCCGCGCGGGCGCAGGCGATGTCGTCGTCCCACGGGGTCTGGTCGCTTTCCAGGTACAGGCTGTTCCACTTGCCCACGGCCTTGGGCAACCAGGTCACCGGCACGCTGCCGGCCTGGCACTTCCAGGTCTGGCCTTTCTGGACCCAGTCGCTGCAAGGCCCCAGGGCGGCGCCGAGCCAGGCGGCAACGGCCTTGTGATCGACGTCGTCGTCCTTGAGGTAAATCTCGATATCGGGCTGGCGCATGGAAATCCTCGCTGCGGTTGTTCGAAAAATCCATTCGCGGATTTTGCCGGCCTTGAACCCGTGTCCAAGGCCATGAAGAGTGGGGTTATTGCAAAACGAAGTAATCGTAGCGCATCGACACGCTGACCTCGAACGGCTCCGGCTGTTCGATGACCTGCGCCCGGCGCTCGGCACTGGCCCGCCAGCCGTGGGGTGTCATGGCCAGCAGGTTCGCCCGGTCCTGGGCGCTGGCCAGGCTCAGCTTGAACTCCAGCACTTCGCTGTGTTGCAACGCCATGCCCTCCGGTACCAGGGCCAGGTGCTTGTCGTCAGTGTATTCGCGCACTTCATCGTACAGACGCTCGCGCAGTTCCATCAGGTGGCCGCTGGTCGGTCCGACTTTCATCAGGCCGCCACCGGGGCTCAGCAGGCGTTTGGCCTCCTGCCAGTCCAATGGGCTGAACACGCTGGCGATAAACTGGCAGCAGGCGTCGGCCAATGGCACCCGCGCCATGCTGGCGATCAACCAGGTCAGTTGCGGGTTGCGCCGGCAGGCACGCTTGACCGCCTCGCGGGAAATATCCAGCGCATAGCCGTCAGCCGCGGGCAGGGCCTCGGCCAGTTGCGCGGTGTAGTAGCCCTCGCCGCAGCCGATATCGACCCAGCGTCCCGGCGCCCGTTCGGCCGCCAGCTCCGCCAGGCGGCGGGCCACCGGCGCGTAGTGGCCGGCGTTGAGGAAGTCCCGTCGGGCTTCGACCATGGCCAGGTTGTCGCCCGGATCACGGCTGTTCTTGTGCTGGACCGGCAACAGATTCAGGTAACCCTGGCGTGCCCGGTCGAAACGATGCCCGAGCGGACAGGCCACGCCGTTGTCGACCGCGCTCAGGGGCGCGCTGCAGAGGGGGCAGGTGAGCATCAGGCAAGCAACTTGATCAGGGTCTGGTAGTAGATTTCGGTCAGCACATCGAGGTCGCTGGCCAGGACCCGCTCGTTGACCTGATGAATGGTCGCGTTGACCGGGCCCAACTCGACCACCTGGGTGCCGAGGGTCGCGATAAAGCGCCCGTCGGAGGTGCCGCCGCTGGTGGAAGCCTTGGTGTCACGCCCGGTGATGGTCTTGATGCTCGCCGACACCGCATCGAGCAGCGCGCCCGGCTCGGTGAGGAACGGCAGGCCGGACAGCGCCCATTCCACGTGCCAATCCAGGCCGTGTTTGTCGAGGATCGCCGCGACCCGCTGTTGCAGGCCTTCAACCGTGGACTCGGTGGAGAAGCGGAAGTTGAACAACGCCACCAGTTCGCCGGCGATCACGTTGGTCGCACCGGTCCCCGAGTTGAGGTTGGAAATCTGGAAACTGGTCGGTGGGAAGAAGGCGTTGCCATTGTCCCAATGCTCGGCGGCCAGTTCGGCCAGGGCCGGAGCGGCCAGGTGGATCGGGTTTTTCGCCAGGTGCGGGTAGGCCACATGGCCCTGTACGCCGCGCACGGTGAGGCGGGCGCCGAGGGAGCCACGGCGGCCGTTCTTCACCACGTCACCGACCAGGGTGGTGCTCGACGGTTCGCCGACGATGCACCAGTCCAGGCGCTCGCTACGGGCGGCCAGGCGCTCGACCACGGCCTTGGTGCCGTGGTGGGCCGGGCCTTCTTCGTCGCTGGTGATCAGGAAGGCGACCGAACCGCGGTGGTCCGGGTAGTCCGCGACAAAACGTTCGGCGGCCACCAGCATCGCGGCCAGGCTGCCTTTCATGTCGGCCGCGCCGCGACCGCAGAGCATGCCGTGCTCGTCGATCAAGGCATCGAACGGATCGTTCTGCCAGGCCTGCAGCGGACCTGTCGGCACCACGTCGGTGTGACCGGCGAAACACAGCACCGGGCCTTCATGCTTGCCGTGGGTGGCCCAGAAGTTGTCGACGTCCTCGATACGCATCGGCTCAAGCTTGAAACCGGCATCGCCCAGGCGCTGCATCATCAGCTTCTGGCAGTCGGCATCGACCGGGGTCACGGAAGGGCGGCGAATCAGGTCGCAAGCGAGTTGCAGGGTCGGCGAAAGGTCGGCGTGGGCCGTCATGGGAAAGCTCCGAAACGGGTATGTAGGAGCGAGCTTGCTCGCGAGGGTGGTTCAGGCTCCGCGGGGTATCAGGTGCCCAGCATTATCGTTGACGACCATCGCGAGCAAGCTCGCTCCTACAGGAAGATAGGGGCGCGCAAAGGGTGGATATCTTAAAGCAAAACGGCGGCCCGCAGGCCGCCGTTTCGTGTCGTGCATCGCGTTTATGCGACGGATGCCGGCTCCGCCGCGCTGACCGGTTTCGGCAGCGAGGAGACGAACGCCATGATCAGTGCCGCCAGGTACGGCAGCGACTGCACCAGCAACATCACTACCCAGAAGCGCATGTCGTTGCTCGGCAAGCCCTGCACCAGGAAGATCCCCAGCGCCGCGGCCCACAACAGCAGCATGATGAACATCTCTTCGCGGGCTTCCGAAATCGCTACCCAGAAACCGTGGTTATCGGCGTTTTTCGGCGTGCGGAAGAACGGAATACTGCTGGTGAAGAAACCGTACAGCACTGCCTTGGCGATGGTGTGGGACAAGGCCAGGCCAGCCAGTGCGGCGGCGAAGGCATCCTTCATGTTGACCCCGACCGCGCGGCGGTAGAGGAACAGGATCTTGCCGACCTTGAACACGAACAGCGCCAGTGGCGGGATCGCGAAGATCAGCAGCGGCGGATCGACCCGTTGCGGCACGATGATCATCGCCGCCGACCAGAGCAGCGCGCCGACGGTGAAGAAGATATTCATGCCGTCGGCCACCCACGGCAACCAGCCCGCGAGGAAGTGGTAGCGCTGGCCACGGGTCAGTTCGGTGTCCTTGCCGCGCAGCAGGCTGGCGGTGTGCCGCTTGATGATCTGAATCGCCCCGTAGGCCCAGCGGAAACGCTGTTTCTTGAAGTCGATAAAGGTATCGGGCATCAGGCCCTTGCCGTAGCTGTCATGGTGATAAGCCGCCGACAGGCCTTTTTCGAAGACCCGCAGGCCCAGCTCGGCGTCTTCGCAGATGCACCAGTCGGCCCAGCCCAGTTCTTCCAGGACCGAGCGGCGGGTCATGGTCATGGTGCCGTGCTGGATGATCGCGTCGCGGTCGTTGCGGGTGACCATGCCGATATGGAAGAAGCCCTTGTATTCCGAGTAGCAGAGCTTCTTGAAGGTGCTTTCGTTCTGGTCGCGGTAGTCCTGGGGCGATTGCACGATGGCGATCTTCGGATCGGCGAAGTGCGGCACCATGTGCTTGAGCCAGTTGCGGTCGACGCAGTAGTCCGAGTCGATCACGGCGATGACTTCGGCGTCCTTGGCGGTGTGCGGGATCAGGTAGTTCAGCGCCCCGCCCTTGAAACCGGCCAGCGGCGCGACGTGGAAGAAGCGGAAACGCGGGCCGAGGGTTTCGCAGTAGGCCTGCACCGGTTCCCAGACCGCCGGGTCCTTGGTGTTGTTGTCGATGATCAGGACTTCGTAGTCCGGATAATCGAGGGCCGCGAGGGCGTCGAGGGTCTGTTTGACCATCTCCGGCGGCTCGTTGTAGCACGGTACGTGGATCGAAACTTTCGGTCGGTAGTGCGAGTCGCCTTCCACCGGCAGGAATTCACGCCGGCGCTTGTGGGTCCAGACCGCCTCGGCCAGTTCGTGGGCCTCGGTGAGCAGGACGATAAACACGCCCAGGGCACCGATGGCCAGCAGGAAACCCACCGTCAGGCTGAACCAGGTGCTGTATTGCTGGCTGTAGTCGTAGCCGATCCACACCAGCACCGAACCGCAGAGGAACGCGGTAAAGGTCAGGAAGGTCCGGCCGCGCTGGCGCAGGGCCGAGCCGTCGATCATCAGCAGGGTCAGCGAGAGCAGTGCGAGCACCACCGAACCGATGGCCAGTACGCGCCATTGCGGAATCGCTACCACCGGGCCTTCGAAGTTGAACTTCTGCTCGCGCGCGGCGTTGAACACGCCCCAGTAGGCGCCCACCGAACCTTCGTCACTGGCCTTCCACGGCTGGTCGAAGGCTTCGATCACGAAGTAGTTGAAGCCCTGGCGGTTAAGCTTGTTGACCAGGGTGCGCAGGTAAATGGCCTGGTCGGCCTGGGTCGCATCGGCACCGCCACGCATGCGGCCGTTGCTCGGCCAGCCCACTTCCGAGAGCAGCAGGGGCTTTTTCGGGAACATGCGCTTGAGTTCGCGGGCGCGGTCCAGTACGTACTGGCCGGCCTTGTCCATGGGGATGAATTCCCAGTAGGGCAGGATGTGCGCGGCGATCAGGTCGACGTGCTTGACCAGTTCCGGGTTGTGTTCCCAGATATGCCACTGTTCCGAGGTGGTCACCGGCACCTTGACGGCCGCCCGTACGCGGTCGATCAGCACGGCCAGGTCCTTGGCGGTGATTTCCTTGCGGAAGATCGCCTCGTTACCGACCACCACCCGCACGACACTGCGGCTGGTGTTAGCCAGTTCGATGGCGCGGGCGATTTCCCGCTCGTTGCGCTCCTGGTCCGGGCTGATCCAGATCCCCAGGGTCACCCGCAGGCCGAACTCTTCGGCGAGCTTGGGAATGTCCTGAAGGGTGCCGTCGACCGAGTAGATACGGATGTTGTCCGTCAGCTTGCTCATGATCTCCAGGTCGCGACGCATTTCATCGTCGGTCGGGTACTGGTCTTTCTGTGGGAATTGTCCCTGCTGGAAAGGCGAGTAGGAGAAGCCGGCGATCTGCTCGGGCCAGTCAGGCGCCGAAACCGGGCGGTTGATCAGCGCCCAGAAACCGGTGAATAGCGCGGCAATTGCCAACACTACGACCAGGTTGAGTCCAAATTTACGCGATGACATAGGTATTTCGGGTTCCGAAAAGGGCTAGAACAGGGAACAGAGCGGCGCGCATCCTACACTTGCTATCCGTCGACCGTACAGTACCGTGGAATATGCGCAGGCATTGGGCAATGAGACAGGGCTTAAGTTCTTTCCTGATTCTTTGTAGCTCTATTCTCGTCAAAGTGTTGTGATTTAACGCTCATGGACAGCCATTCATAGGCTAAAGCTGCCCTCGGCCGGCGCCCGGCCCTATAATGCGCGCCGGTTTTTGGGGTAATGGTCATGAGTGCAGAAGATCCGCGGTTTGCCGGCGTCGCCCGGTTGTATGGCATTGAAGGGCTGGCGCGGCTGAAGGCCGCCCATGTGGCGATCGTCGGCGTCGGCGGTGTCGGCTCCTGGGCGGCGGAAGCCATTGCCCGTTGCGGTGTCGGCGAGATCTCGCTGTTCGACCTGGACGATGTCTGTGTCAGCAACAGCAACCGTCAGTTGCATGCCCTGGACAGCACCGTGGGTCGGGCCAAGGTCGAGGTGATGGGCGAGCGCCTGAAGGGCATCAATCCGGACTGCCAGGTCCACGCGGTGACCGATTTTGTGACCCGGGAAACCATGGCCGAGTACATCACCCCGGACATCGACTGCGTGATCGACTGCATCGACAGCGTCAATGCCAAGGCCGCGCTGATCGCCTGGTGCAAGCGGCGCAAGATCCAGATCATCACCACGGGTGGTGCCGGTGGGCAGATCGATCCGACCTTGATCCAGGTCTGCGACCTGAACCGTACCTTCAACGATCCCCTGGCCTCGAAGGTGCGTTCGACCTTGCGCCGTGACTACGGATTTTCCCGCACGGTGACCCGCCATTACAGCGTGCCTTGTGTGTTTTCCACCGAGCAGCTGCGTTATCCGAAGCCCGATGGCAGCATCTGCCTACAGAAGAGTTTTGTCGGTGATGGGGTGAAGCTGGACTGTGCCGGTGGTTTTGGCGCGGTGATGATGGTCACGGCGACCTTCGGCATGGTGGCGGCGACCAAGGCGGTGGACAAGATCGTCGCGGGCATGCGCCGGCCGGCGGATCGGATCAAACCGCAGGCCTGAGGCTTATTGGGTCAATTCACGCATCCGCTGAAGCACGGCATTCAGGCCGTTGCTGCGGGACGGCGACAATTGTCGGGACAGGCCCAGTTGGTTGAACCAGTCGGGCAGGTCGACCTGCTGCAATTCGTCGGCGCTCAAGCCATTGACCCGCACCAGCAACAACGCCACCAGCCCACGAATCATTCGTGCATCGCTGCTCGCGGCAAACTGCCACTGACCGTCATGCAGCCGACCGGTCAACCACACCTGGCTTTCGCAGCCATGGACGCGGTTGGCCTCGGTCTTGTCGGCGTCGTTCAAGGGCGGCAAGCGCTCTCCCCATTGCATCAGCAGGCGCGCCCGTTGTTCCCAGCCCGCCAGGTGCCGGAAATTTTCCAGAACCAGCAGTGCTTCAGCGGGCAGGCTCATCGCAACAGCTCCAGGGCCTGATCCAGTGCCTCGAAAAACCGTTCGAGGTCTTCGGAGTCGTTGTACACACCCAGCGATACGCGGATCGCGCCGGCCAGCCCGAGCTGTTTCATCAGTGGCATTGCGCAGTGATGCCCGGCGCGTACGGCAATCCCTTGCTCGGTCAGCAGGTGCGCCAGATCGGCGTTGTGCACGCCGTCGACGATAAAGCTGGCCAGTGCCAGTTGCGGCTCGCCCAACAGGCGGATGCCCTTGCGGACTTTCAGGCCTTGCAACAGGTGGGCGTGCAGCGCCGCTTCGTGGGCCGAGACCGCGGCCTGGTCGAGGCCGGCCAGGTAGTCGAGGGTCGCGCCGAGGCCGATGACGCTGGCAATCGGCGGTGTTCCGGCTTCGAAGCCCAAGGGGGCCGGGCGGAAGCTGGCCTGCTGATAGTCCGCGTCCAGCACCATCTCGCCGCCGAATTGCCAGTGGCGCAGTTGGCTCAGGGCTTCGTGGCGGCCATAGAGCACGCCGACTCCATCGGGGCCGTAGAGCTTGTGGCTGGAAAATACATAGAAATCGCAGCCCAGCGCCTGGACATCGTGGCGACCATGAACCACGCCCTGGGCGCCGTCGACCACGGTCAGTGCGTTGAACGAGCGGGCCAGGGCCAGCAATTGCGGTAACGGTTGCCAGGCCCCGAGCACATTGGACAGTTGGCTGACCGCCAGCAGGCGGGTCCGTGGGCCGATCAACGGGCGGGCGGCTTCCAGGTCGATCAGGCCGCTGTCGGTGATCGGCAGCACCACCAGGCGCAGTCCCCGGCGTTGCGCCAGTTGCTGCCAGGGCAGCAGGTTGGCGTGATGCTCCAGGGCGCTGATGACGATCTCGTCGCCGGGCTGGAAAAGCGCTTCCAGGCCATAGGCCAGGAGGTTCAGCGCCGAGGTGGCGCCGTGGGTGAAGACGATCTGTCCGCTATTGCCGACATTGAGCCACTGGCCAGTCTTGCTTCGACTGTCCTCGAAGGCCTGGGTGGCGTGGGCGCCGGGCAGGTGTTGGGCACGGTGCACATTGGCCGTACCGTTGCTGTAATAGTGTGCCAGGGCATCGATCAGCGCCTGGGGCTTCTGGGTGGTGGCGGCGCTGTCCAGGTAGATCTGGTCTTGCCGTTGCAGGGCGGCGATGGCCGGGAAGTCGGCGCGCCAGGGAGAAGGTATCAACATGGTGTTCGGCCCTGGTGAGCGTGGGCGAGGGGGCGCGAAACCTGTAGGCATTGGTCTGGCTCGTGAAGTTTTTGCCGACCTTGAAGGCCTCTTCGCGGGCAAGCCCTGCTCCTACAGTAGGGCGCCGAGCGCAGGTTTTGCGTACGACATAAACCTGTAGGAGCAGGGCTTGCCCGCGAAGGCGGCCTCACAGGCACCCCCGCCAGCAAGCCGGCCCCTACAACAATCCTGCTCAGTTATGCGCGTGCAGGGCTTCGTTCAGCGCAATGGCCGACTTATGGCTCTTGCATTCCACCGCACCGGTTTCCGAGTTGCGACGGAACAGCAGGTCCGGCAGGCCGGCCAGGTCGCGGGCCTTGAGCACCTTGACCAGCTGGTTGTTTTCGTCGAGCAGCGCCACTTTTGTCCCGGCGGTCACGTACAGGCCCGATTCCACGGTGTTGCGGTCGCCCAACGGAATGCCGATACCGGCGTTGGCGCCGATCAGGCAGCCTTCGCCGACCTTGATGACGATGTTGCCGCCGCCGGACAGGGTACCCATGGTCGAGCAACCGCCGCCCAGGTCCGAACCCTTGCCGACGAAGACACCCGCCGAAACGCGGCCTTCGATCATGCCCGGGCCTTCGGTGCCGGCGTTGAAGTTGACGAAACCTTCGTGCATCACGGTGGTGCCTTCGCCGATGTAGGCACCCAGGCGAATCCGCGCGCTGTCAGCGATACGCACGCCGCTCGGCACCACGTAGTCGGTCATTTTCGGGAACTTGTCCACCGAGAACACTTCCAGCAGCTCGCCACGCAGGCGGGCTTCCAGTTGATGGGCGGCCAGCTCCGACAGGTCGATGGCGCCCTGGCTGGTCCAGGCCACGTTCGGCAGCAGTGGGAACACGCCCGCCAGGCTCAGGCCATGGGGCTTGACCAGACGGTGGGAAAGCAGGTGCAGCTTGAGGTAAGCCTCGGGGGTAGACGTCAGTTGGACGTCTTCTGCCAATACGGTGGCGACCAACGGCTTGTGGCTTTCGGCCAGGCGGGTCAGCAGGGCGGCCTGGGCGGCGTCGACGGTTTTCAGGGCGTCGGCCAGTTGCGAGGCCTGGGCGGTGCTGAAGGTGATCGCCTGGTTGCCGCCGGTGTAACCGAGGATCGGCGCGATGGCGGCGACCAGCTCGGCCGACGGCTGAATCAGGGGGTGGGCGTAGAAAACTTCCAGCCAGGCACCTTGACGATTCTGGGTGCCAACGCCGAAGCCCAGGCTGAACAGAGTAGTGGACATGCAGTTACCTCTTGCAAAATGAGTGGGGGCCTTGAGCGCTCTGGCTCAGTTGAGGGCCGCCGCATAAATATCTGGCTTGAAGCCAATCAGGGTTCGGTCACCGAGATCAAGCACCGGGCGCTTGATCATCGAGGGTTGTGCCAGCATCAGTTCAATCGCTTTCGCCTGGTCGAGATCGGCTTTACGTTCGTCGTCGAGTTTGCGAAAGGTGGTTCCGGCGCGGTTCAGCACCACTTGCCAGCCGTGCTCGTTGCACCACTGGGTCAGGTGTTCGCGGTCGATACCGGCGGTCTTGTAGTCATGGAACGCGTAGGGCACGGCCTGTTCGTCGAGCCAGGTGCGGGCCTTTTTCATGGTGTCACACGCCTTGATTCCGAAAAGGTGCAACGTTTTGCTCGAAGCGGTCACAGCAATTGCCTCCCCTTTGGAGATGCGAGGGATGAAAGGTTGAAGATTATGCCACGACCGGGCCGCTTAGGCGCCTTAGTCGTGTGCGGTTACATCTTCCCCTGCCGACTGCGACTTTGGTGCAGCGTCCGGGCGGCAGCATAAGCGGCTAATATGGCACTTCGACGGCAAACCGTTGCCAGAGATATGCTTTAAACGATTGGGAATGCCTTTTATGCAGACGGCCTACACCGTTCTGATCCTGCTGATGCTGGTCGGCGTCTCGCGTTTGCTCTGGCGGGTGATCCCGCTGCCGCTGCCCCTGGTGCAGATTGCGGCGGGGGCGCTGCTGGCCTGGCCGACCCTGGGCCTGCATGTGGCCCTGGACCCGGAATTGTTTCTGTTCCTGTTTCTGCCGCCGTTGCTGTTTTCCGATGGTTGGCGCATGCCCAAGCGCGAGCTGTGGCGCCTGCGCGGGCCGATCCTGACCCTGGCCGTGGGGCTGGTGCTGTTCACCGTGGTCGGTGCCGGCTATTTCATTCACTGGCTATTGCCGGCTATTCCCTTGCCGGTGGCCTTCGCCCTGGCCGCCGTGTTGTCACCAACCGACGCCGTGGCGGTTTCCGCCATTGCCCAGAACCGTCTGCCGACGCCGCTGATGCATATGCTCCAGGGCGAGGCGCTGATGAATGATGCGTCGGGCCTGGTGACCTTCAAGTTCGCCCTGGCGGCGGCCGTGACCGGTGCCTTCTCCCTGGCCAATGCGAGCCTGACCTTTGTCCTGGTGGCGGTCGGTGGCCTGGCCGTCGGCGTGGCGCTGAGCTGGCTGGTGGGGCGCTTTCGGGTGTGGATGATCGCCCGTGGCTGGGACGATCCGGCGACCCACGTGGTGTTCATGTTGCTATTGCCGTTCGCCGCCTATGTGCTGGCCGAGCGCCTCGGGGTGTCGGGAATCCTCTCGGCGGTGGCGGCGGGGATGATGCAGAGCTGGCTCGACCTGCTGCCGCGCCAGACCAGCACCCGGCTGCTCAACCGCAGTGTCTGGTCGTTGTTGGAGTTCGCCTTCAACGGGCTGATCTTTCTGCTGCTGGGCTTGCAGTTGCCGGATATCGTCAAGGCGATTGCCAGCCACGAGACTTCGTTGTGGCCGACCTTGCTCTATCGCTGCCTCGAAGTGCTGGCGATCTTTCTGGCCCTGGTGGTGTTGCGTTTTGTCTGGGTGCACAGCATCTGGCGCTTGTCGGAGCTGCTGCGGCACTGGCGTGGCAAAGATCCGTTGTCAGGGATGGCCAAGGGGCGTTCCTGCTGGTTGCTGACGGTAGGTGGTGTACGTGGGGCGGTGACGTTGGCGGGTGTGATGTCGGTGCCGCTGCTGATCGCACCCGGGGTGGATTTTCCCGAGCGTGACTTGCTGATTTTCATCGCCGCCGGGGTGATCCTGCTGTCGTTGGTGACGGCCAGTGTTGTCCTGCCGCTGCTGTTGCGCGACTTGCCGAAAAGCCAGGATGACAGGCACCGCGGCGAAGTGCGCGAAGCCTGGAAGAAGACCGCCGAAGCGGCGATCCATGTGCTGGAGGCCGAGGAGTTGGGCGTACAGCAGGACGCGGCCCAGGATGCGACCCAGGCCGCGTTGGCCACCGAGTTGAAAGCGCAGTTGATGGCCGAATACCGGCATCAACTGGAGGTGTTCAACGACTCCACCGAAGCCCAGGCGCTGGCGTTCCAGATGGACCAGTTGGACCGCCGCTTGCGCTTGAAGGCACTGCGGGCGCAGCGCCTGGAGTTGTACCGGCTCAGTCGCCAGCACCAGATCGGCGACGATGTGTTGCGCGAGGTGCTGGCGGAGCTGGATCTGAGCGAGGCGAACCTCGGCTCGGTGAAGTAGCCGGGGTTACTGGCGGCGCTGGATGAACGCGCGAATCCGCTCGGCGGCCTCGACACACTCTGCCAACGGCGCAACCAGGGCCATGCGCACGCGCCCGGCCCCGGGATTGACGCCGTCCACTTCGCGGGACAGATAGGAGCCCGGCACCACGGTCACATGTTCCTCGGCAAACAGATCGCGGCAGAACGCCGCATCATCGCCCTGCACATTCGGCCACAGGTAGAAGCTGCCATCCGGGCGTTGCACATCCAGCACCGGCGCCAGAATCTCCAGCACCGCATCGAACTTCTCGCGATACAACGCACGGTTGGCGCGCACATGGATCTCGTCGTTCCAGGCCGCGACGCTGGCCAGCTGGGTTTGCACCGGCATCGCGCAGCCGTGGTAGGTGCGATACAGCAGGAAGGCCTTGAGAATATCCGCGTCACCGGCCACGAAGCCCGAGCGCAGCCCCGGCAGGTTGGAGCGCTTGGACAGGCTATGGAACACCACGCAACGCTTGAAGTCCTTGCGGCCCAGCGCCACACAGGCACTGAGCAGGCCCGGCGGTGGAGTCTGCTCATCGAAGTACAGCTCGCTGTAGCACTCGTCGGCGGCGATCACGAAGTCATGCTCGTCGGCCAGGGCGATCAGCTTTTTCAAGGTCTCCAGCGGGATCAGCGCCCCGGTCGGGTTGCCCGGCGAGCACAGGAACAGGATCTGGCAACGCTGCCAGATCTCCGCCGGCACGGCGTCGAAGTCCGGGTTGAAGCCGTTCTCGTCCAGGCACGGCAGGTAGTGCGGCTTGGCCCCGGCGAGGAAGGCCGCGCCTTCGTAGATCTGATAGAACGGGTTGGGGCTGACCACCAGGGCGTCGTCGCCACGGTTGACCACGGTCTGGGTAAAGGCGAACAGCGCCTCACGGGTGCCATTGACCGGCAGGATATTGCGCGCCGGGTCGATCCAGCCGCTCGGCACGCCGAAACGTCGCTCGCACCAGCCGGCAATGGCTTCACGCAGGGCCGGTACGCCGAGGGTGGTCGGGTACACGGCCATCTGTTCCAGGTTGGCGGTCAGGGCTTCGGCGACAAACGCCGGCGAGCGGTGCTTCGGTTCGCCGATGGACAGGGCGATCGGCCGCTTGTCCGCATTCGGCGTCACGCTGCCGAGCAGGGCGCGGAGTTTCTCGAACGGATAGGGCTGCAACTGGTTCAGGGCGTTGTTCATCGGTAACGGAGCTCGCTTCATTCAGGTGTCGGCGCGTCAGATACTCAGGCGCATCGTTTCAAGGGGCGGTTCGGCGTTGACGCTCAACTGTTCGACGATGGCGTCCTGCAATCGGCTGCACAGCTGCGGGTCGGACAGCGGTTGGTTGTCGGCGTCGGTAATGAAGAACACGTCTTCCACCCGCTCGCCGAGGGTGGCGATCTTGGCGTTCTGCAGCGACAGGTCGAACTCCAGGAAGATCTTTCCAATCCGCGCCAGCAGCCCGGGACGGTCCGGCGCGCTCAGCTCCAACACCGTCACCGGACGCTGGGCGTCGTTGTGGATGGTGACCTGGGGCGCGAAGGCGAAGTGCTTGAGCTGGCGCGGGACCCGGCGCTGGATGATGGTCGGATAGTCGTCCGGGTTGCGCAGGGCTTCGGTCAGGCCGTCGCGGATCTGCTTGATGCGCTTCGGATTGTCGCCGATGGAGCCGCCGTCGTTGTCCAGCACGATGTAGGTGTCGAGGGTGAACTGGCTGCTGGAGGTGATGACCCGGGCGTCGTGGATGTTCAGGTTGAGCTGGTCCATCGCGGCCACCGTCACGGCGAAGAAGTCGTGCTGGTCCGGGGCGTAGATGAAAATCTGCGTGCCGCCTTCGAATTCACGCTGGGTGGTTTCCTTGATCAGCACCAGCGGGCCGCCATCGGCCGGCTGCTGGAGGATCGCGTCGCTGTGCCAGGCGACGTCGCCGGCGGTGTGGCGCAGGAAGTAGTCATCGCCCAGTTGCGACCAGAGCTGCTCGACATCGTCCGGGTCGGTACCGGCGCGCACCAGGATATCCAGGGCGGCGCTCTGGGTCTGGCGAATCTGCTCCTCGCGGTCCACCGGGTTTTCCAGGCCGCGGCGCAGGGCGCGCTTGGTCTCGGTGTAGAGCTGGCGCAACAGGCTGGCGCGCCAGGAGTTCCACAGGCTCGGGTTGGTCGCGTTGATGTCGGCGACGGTCAGCACGTAGAGGTAGTCCAGGTGTACCTGGTCGCCGACGGTCTGGGCGAAGTCATGGATGACCTGCGGGTCGGACAGGTCCTTGCGCTGGGCGGTGGTGGACATCACCAGGTGGTTCTGCACCAGCCAGACGATCAGGCGGCTGTCCCACGGCGGCAACTGGTGACGGGCGCAGAAGGCCTCGGCATCCACTGCGCCGAGTTCCGAATGGTCGCCGTGGCGGCCCTTGCCGATGTCGTGATAGAGCCCGGCCATGTAGATCAGTTCGGGCTTGGGCAGCTTGGCCATCAGCTTGGCGGCCAGCGGGAATTTCTCCGAGACCTGGGTGTACTGCAGTTTGCGCAGGTGTTTGATCAGGTTCAGGGTGTGGGCATCGACCGTATAGATATGGAACAGGTCGTGCTGCATCTGCCCGACGATATCGCCGAATTCCGGCAGGTAGCGCCCGAGGATGCCGTAGCGGTTCATCCGGCGCAGGTTGCGATGGATGCCGATCTTGCACTTGAACAGCTCGATGAACAGGCTGGTGTTGCGGATATCGTTGCGGAAGTCGTCGTCGATCAGATGACGGTGTTCCCGCAGCAGGCGGATGGTGTCGGCGCGCACACCCTTGATTTCCGGCTGCTGGGCCATCAGCACGAAGATTTCCAGCATGGCGAACGGCGTACGCCGGAAGACATTCGGATTACTCGCCTCGATATAGCCGTCGTGCAACTGGAAACGCGAGTTCAACGGCTGCGGCGGCGCTTCGTCTTCCGGGGCGAGGATGATTTCCTCGAAGTGCTGGATGATCAGGTCGCTGAGCTGGGCAATGCTCATGACCACCCGGTAGTACTGCTGCATGAAGTTTTCGATGGCCTGTTTCGCATCGTCGCCCTTGAAACCCAGCAGTCCGGCGATGCTGCGCTGGTGGTCGAACAGCAGGCGGTCTTCGGCGCGGCCGGCGAGCATGTGCAGGGCGTAGCGGACTTTCCAGAGGAACTCCTGGGATGAGGCCAGCAGGGCGTTTTCGCTCTCCACCAGAAAGCCTTCGCCGGCCAGGGCCCGTAGGTTCAGGGTGCCGTACTGGCGGCGGGCGACCCAGAGGATCGTCTGGATATCCCGCAGGCCGCCGGGCGAGCCCTTGACGTTGGGTTCCAGGTTGTATTCGGTGTCGTTGTACTTGTGGTGGCGGGCCTTCTGTTCGGCGCGCTTGGCCAGGAAGAAGTCCTTGCTCGGCCACATGTGCGCCGTGCTGGTGACATCGAGCATGCGCTGGCGCAGGCGCTCGGGACCGGCGACGGTGCGACTTTCCATCAGGTTGGTGATGATCGTCAGGTCGGCCCGGGCTTCCTCGGCGCACTCGTCGACCGAACGCACGCTCTGGCCGACTTCCAGGCCGATGTCCCAGAGCAGGGTGAGGAAACGTTCTATGGAGTCGCGAAAAATCTCGTGGTCGGCGCTGTCGAGCAGGATCAGCAGGTCGATGTCCGAGTAGGGGTGCAATTCGCCGCGACCGTAGCCGCCGACCGCCACCAGGGCGATATCGGCGTCTTCGCTCCAACTGAACTGGTCCCAGGCCTGTTGCAGGATGTTATCGATGAACCAGGCGCGGTCTTCGATCAGCCGGCGGATATCACGCCCGGCGCGAAAGCGCTGGTCGAGCACCTCGCGGGCGTGGCGAATGGCCTTCTTGAAGGCGGCGATGGGGCTGGCCTTCAGTGCCAGTTCCGCCTGGAACTGGCCGCGGTCGAAGAGTTCGGGGTCCACCTGCGGCATCGATTGGCTTTCCTTGGGTTCTGATAGGCGTTCTGTACAGAGCGGCAGGTGCAAGCGATCAGGCCGAGACGCGCGGGATGGTCTCATCGCTGCGCAGGGTGAAGATCTCGTAGCCGGTGTCGGTGACCAGCAGGGTGTGCTCCCACTGGGCCGACAGCTTGCGGTCCTTGGTGATCGCGGTCCAGCCGTCGCCCAGCACCTTGGTGTCGGCCTTGCCCTGGTTGATCATCGGTTCGATGGTGAAGGTCATGCCGGCCTTGAGTTCCATGCCGGTACCGGCGCGGCCGTAGTGCAGGATCTGCGGTTCTTCGTGGAACACCTTGCCGATACCGTGGCCACAGAACTCACGCACCACCGAGAAGCCGTTCTTTTCCGCGTGCTTCTGGATGATTTCACCGATGTCGCCCAGGCGGCAGCCGGGTTTGACGATCTCGATGGCCTTGTACATGCATTCCTGGGTGATCTGCGACAGGCGCTCGGCCCAGACCGGCACGGTGCCGACGTGGAACATCTTGCTGGTGTCGCCGTGGTAGCCATCCTTGATGACGGTGACGTCGATGTTCACCGTGTCACCATCCTTGAGTGGCTTGTCGCCCGGGATGCCGTGGCAGACCACGTGGTTGACCGAGGTGCAGATCGACTTCGGGAAACCCTTGTAGTTGAGCGGGGCGGGGATGGCCTGCTGCACGTTGACGATATAGTCGTGGCAGATACGGTCCAGCTCCTCGGTGGTGACACCGGGCTTGACGTGTTCACCGATCATTTCCAGTACATCGGCAGCCAGGCGGCCAGCGACACGCATTTTTGCGATGTCCTCGGGGGTTTTGAGGGTGACGGTCATACAGGCTCTCTTTTTACGCGCCGGGCGCGAATAAACACGGAATGGGGCGAAAACGGCGGGGCCGCGATGGCTGGCCCGGGGTTTCAGTACCCTTAAAAGCGTGATTCTACCAGACGCAAGGGGTAAACCATGAGCATCCGGCTATCGCTTCTCTCTATAAGCTGGGGCCATTCTGGCCCGAATCCAGGGCGCGCGCAAAAGCCCGGGAGGGGAAATGCGAATGCAGGTTTCGTTTTGGCCGTTCTTGTGGTATAAAATGCGCCGCTTTCCGGGGATAGCCCCGCGAAGCTTAAATCCACACACGTGTCGACACGATGACCTGGGTGCCTTCAGCTGATGCTGCTGGTTGGTCATTGGGATACGTGGAGGCCAAACCCGACTTATCAAGGAACTATCATGTCCCAAGTCAACATGCGCGATATGCTGAAGGCCGGTGTGCACTTCGGTCACCAGACCCGTTACTGGAACCCGAAAATGGGCAAGTACATTTTCGGCGCGCGTAACAAGATCCACATCATCAACCTTGAAAAAACCCTGCCGATGTTCAACGAAGCTCTGACTTTCGTAGAACGCCTGGCCCAGGGCAAAAACAAGATTCTGTTCGTCGGCACCAAGCGTTCCGCCGGCAAGATCGTTGCTGAAGAAGCAGCGCGTTGCGGTTCGCCGTACGTCGATCACCGCTGGTTGGGCGGCATGCTGACCAACTTCAAAACCATCCGTGCTTCGATCAAGCGTCTGCGTGACCTGGAAATCCAGGCCGAAGACGGTACTTTCGCCAAGCTGACCAAGAAAGAGGCGCTGATGCGCACTCGCGACCTGGAAAAGCTCGATCGTTCCCTGGGTGGTATCAAGGACATGGGCGGTCTGCCTGACGCACTGTTCGTGATCGACGTTGACCACGAGCGCATCGCGATCACCGAAGCCAACAAGCTGGGCATCCCGGTTATCGGCGTAGTCGATACCAACAGCAGCCCGGAAGGCGTTGACTACATCATCCCAGGCAACGATGACGCCATCCGCGCCATCCAGTTGTACATGGGTTCGATGGCTGACGCTGTGATCCGTGGCCGCAACAACAACGGTGGCGGTACCGTCGAGTTCGCTACTGAAGAAGCTCCGGTCGCCGCAGCTGAGTAATTGACGCCCTGGCGTTGACTCAGTAAGCAAAAAGGGGGCTTGGCCCCCTTTTTGCCACCTCGAAAACCGTTGGTTGCTGGTACCGCTACAGCCTTTGTAATGTGTAGCCGCTACAACGGGATCGGGAAGAATTGAACGCCCGTTCGATCGGGTGGAATGGTTGATAACCTATCCAAGAGGAATTTTGAAATGGCAGAGATTACTGCAGCGTTGGTCAAAGAACTGCGCGAGCGTACCGGCGAAGGCATGATGGACTGCAAGAAAGCCTTGACCAAGGCTGGCGGCGACATCGAAAAAGCCATTGATGACATGCGCGCTTCGGGCGCCATCAAGGCTGCCAAGAAAGCCGGCAACATTGCCGCTGAAGGCGCCATCGCAATCAAGGGCGACGGCACTGCTGCCGTGATCCTGGAAGTGAACTCGCAGACCGACTTCCTGGCTCTGCAAGATGACTTCAAGGCTTTCGTTGCTGCCAGCGTTGAAAAAGCCTTCGCTGACAAACTGACCGACGCAGCTCCGCTGATCGCCGCCCAGGAATCGGCACGTGAAGCACTGGTTGCCAAAGTGGGCGAAAACGTCAACATCCGTCGCCTGGCGCGTATCGAAGGTGATGTGGTCGGCGCTTACCTGCACGGCAACAAGATCGGTGTGGTTGTGGCCCTCAAAGGCGGCAACGAAGACCTGGCCAAAGACGTTGCCATGCACGTTGCGGCAACCAACCCTGAGTTCCTGCTGCCATCGCAGGTCTCCGCTGAAGCCATTGAGCGCGAAAAAGGCGTTTTCCTGAGCCTCAACGAAGACAAGATCAAAGGCAAGCCAGCTGAAATCGTTGAAAAAATGGTCAGCGGCCGTATCAGCAAGTTCCTGGCCGAAGCCAGCCTGGTTGAGCAAGCTTTCGTCAAGAACCCGGAAGTCACCGTCGGTGCCCTGGTCAAGAAAGCCGGCGCTGAAATCGTTTCCTTCACTTACTTCAAAGTAGGTGATGGCATCGAGAAGCCAGTGGACAACTTCGCTGAAGAAGTTGCTGCTCAGCTGGCTGCCAACAAGTAAAAGACGGTTTTCAACTGTCGACCCAAGAGGCTGCCCGCTCACGCGCGCAGCCTCTTTTCAAATGGGAGGAGAGGTTTCTCTTTTTCCATTCGGAACCGACTTACAAGGTTGTGTTCTGATGGCGCTGTAGCAGCGCCAAGCTAGAGTAAGCGCAGGCTGCAAACAGCTCGCAAGTTTTTTTTAAACGCCGCAGGAGAGATTCGCAATGGCTCAGCAGGGCAGTGGCTATCAAGCTCGCTATAAACGCATTCTACTCAAACTTAGCGGCGAGGCCCTGATGGGCTCGGAAGAGTTCGGGATCGACCCGAAGGTTCTGGATCGCATGGCGCTGGAAGTCGGCCAACTGGTCGGCATCGGTGTCCAGGTCGGTCTGGTGATTGGCGGTGGTAACCTGTTCCGCGGCGCCGCCTTGAGTGCCGCCGGGATGGACCGTGTCACCGGCGACCACATGGGTATGCTGGCCACCGTGATGAATGCACTGGCGATGCGCGACGCGCTGGAACGTGCGAATATCTCGGCCATCGTGATGTCGGCTATTTCCATGGTCGGCGTGACCGATCACTATGATCGCCGCAAGGCCATGCGTCACCTCAACGCCAAGGAAGTGGTGATCTTCGCGGCTGGTACCGGCAATCCGTTTTTCACCACGGATTCGGCAGCCTGCCTGCGTGCGATCGAAATCGACGCCGATGTGGTGCTCAAGGCGACCAAGGTCGATGGCGTTTACACCGCGGACCCATTCAAAGACCCGCATGCCGAGAAGTTCGATCATCTGACCTACGATGAAGTGCTGGATCGCAAGCTGGGTGTCATGGACCTCACCGCTATCTGCCTGTGCCGCGATCACAAGATGCCGCTGCGCGTATTTAACATGAACAAGCCCGGCGCCCTGCTGAACATCGTGCATGGCGGCGCTGAAGGAACCCTGATCGAGGAAGGCCAGCAATGATCAACGAAATCAAGAAAGACGCTCAAGAGCGCATGAAGAAGTCCCTGGAATCCCTGGCCCATGCATTTGGCCGGATTCGTACCGGGCAGGCTCACCCAAGCATCCTGGAAGGCGTCATGGTGCCTTATTACGGCACTGACACCCCGATCAAGCAGGTCGCCAACATCACCGTCAAGGACGCGCGCACCCTGCAGGTCGTGGCGTTCGAGCGCAACATGCTCGGTGCCGTGGACAAGGCGATCGGCAGCGCCGGCCTGAACCTCAACCCGACCAACCTGGGCGAGCTGCTGCTGATCTCGATGCCGGCGCTGACCGAAGAAACCCGTCGTGGTTTCACCAAGCAAGCGCGCGAAGAAGCGGAAAACGCTCGCATTGCCGTGCGTAACATTCGTCGCGATGTGCTGGGTGACCTGAAGGATCTGGTCAAGGAAAAAGAGATCAGTGAAGACGAAGAACGTCGTGCGGCTGACGATATCCAGAAGCTGACCGACAAGTTCGTGGCGGAAATCGAAGTGGCCGTGAAGCAAAAAGAAGCGGACCTGATGGCCGTTTAAGGGTCAGGACGCTTCCATGGAAAAGACCAAGCAGGCTGTGCCGTCCTCGGTACCGCGCCATGTTGCAATCATCATGGACGGCAATAACCGCTGGGCCAAGAAACGCTTTTTGCCCGGTGTTGCCGGGCACAAGGCTGGCGTCGACGCAGTGCGCGCCGTCATTGAAGTGTGTGCCGAGGCCGGGGTCGAGGTATTGACCCTGTTCGCGTTCTCCAGCGAGAACTGGCAGCGTCCCGCCGACGAAGTCAGCGCCTTGATGGACCTGTTCTTCAAGGCGCTGCGCCGCGAGGCCAAGCGTCTCAACGAGAACAATATAAGCCTGCGGATCATTGGCGACCGCTCGCGCTTTCACCCCGAGCTGCAAGCGGCGATGCGCGATGCGGAAGCGGCGACGGCCGGCAGCAATCGCTTCATTCTGCAGATTGCCGCCAACTACGGCGGGCAGTGGGATATCGCCCAGGCGGCTCAGCGTCTGGCCCGTGAAGTACAGGCCGGGCATCTGCGTCCGGACGATATTACCCCCGAGCTGCTGCAGACCTGTCTGGCCACCGGCGACCTGCCGTTGCCGGACCTGTGCATCCGTACCGGTGGCGAACATCGCATCAGCAATTTCCTGTTGTGGCAGTTGGCCTATGCCGAGCTGTATTTCTCCGACCTGTTCTGGCCGGACTTCAAACACGAAGCCATGCGCAACGCGCTGGCCGATTTTGCTTCCCGCCAGCGTCGTTTCGGTAAAACGAGCGAACAGGTCGAAGCAGGAGCCCGGGTTTAATGCTCAAGCAACGCATCATCACGGCACTCATTCTCCTGCCCATCGCCTTGTGCGGGTTCTTCCTGCTCGAGGGCGCAGGCTTTGCGCTGTTCATCGGCCTGGTCGTCACCCTGGGCGCCTGGGAATGGGCGCGCCTGGCGGGGTTTGAAGCGCAGCCGGCCCGTGTGGCCTATGCGGCGCTGGTCGCGGTGCTGTTGTTCTTCATGTACATCCTGCCCAACCTCGCACCCTGGGTGCTGGGGGCGGCGGTATTGTGGTGGGGGTTGGCGGCGTTCCTGGTGCTGACCTACCCGCGCACCAGCGCGCACTGGTCGACCACCGCGAGCAAGCTGGTGATCGGTTTCCTGATCCTGCTGCCGGCCTGGCAAGGCCTGATCCTGATCAAGCAGGAACCGTTGGGCAACTGGTTGATCATGGCGGTGATGGTCCTGGTCTGGGGCGCCGATATCGGTGCCTACTTTTCTGGCAAGGCCTTCGGCAAGCGCAAGCTGGCGCCGTCGGTCAGCCCGGGCAAGAGTTGGGAAGGCGCCTACGGCGGCCTGGCCTTGAGCCTGGTGATCACCGCGGTGGTCGGGGTCGTGCGCGGTTGGGGCGTCGGGCAGATGATTGCCAGTCTGCTTGGGGCGGCGCTGATCGTGGTGATTTCGGTGGTCGGTGACTTGACCGAAAGCATGTTCAAGCGTCAGTCGGGGATCAAGGACAGCAGCAACCTGCTGCCCGGGCATGGCGGCATTCTTGATCGGATCGATAGCCTGACGGCGGCCATTCCGACCTTTGCCGTACTCCTGTGGATCGCTGCATCGTGAGCCGCCCACAGCAAATTACCGTACTCGGTGCCACCGGCTCCATCGGCCTGAGCACCCTGGATGTCATCGCGCGTCACCCGCAGCGTTACCAGGCCTTTGCCTTGAGCGGTTTCAGCCGCCTGGCGGAACTCTTTGCCCTGTGCATGCGGCATCGCCCGCGCTATGCGGTGGTGCCCGAGGCGTCCGCGGCGCGTGGTTTGCAGCAACAGCTGCGTGACGCGGGCCTGGCGACCGAAGTGCTGGTGGGGGAGGCGGGCCTGTGCCAGATTGCCGCCGATCCCGAAGTCGATGCGGTGATGGCGGCGATCGTCGGCGCGGCCGGTTTGCGTCCTACGCTGGCAGCGGTCGAAGCCGGCAAGAAGATCTTGCTGGCCAACAAGGAGGCGCTGGTGATGACTGGTGCACTCTTTATGCAGGCGGTGCGCAAGAGCGGTTCGGTGCTGTTGCCGATCGACAGTGAACACAATGCGATTTTCCAGTGCCTGCCCCAGGATCACGCCCGTGGCCTGGCGGCGGTCGGCGTGCGGCGAATCCTGCTGACCGCCTCGGGTGGTCCGTTCCGGCAGACGCCGCTGGGTGAGCTGGCCGATGTCACCCCCGAGCAGGCGTGCGCCCATCCCACCTGGTCGATGGGGCGCAAGATCTCGGTCGACTCGGCGAGTATGATGAACAAGGGGCTGGAACTGATCGAGGCGTGCTGGCTGTTCGATGCCAAACCGTCCCAGGTCGAAGTGGTGATCCACCCGCAGAGTGTGATTCACTCCTTGGTCGACTACGTGGATGGTTCGGTTCTGGCCCAGTTGGGGAACCCGGACATGCGCACGCCGATCGCCAATGCCCTGGCCTGGCCTGAGCGGATCGACTCCGGCGCGGCGCCGCTGGACCTGTTTGCCGTGGCGCGCCTGGACTTCCAGGCCCCGGATGAGCAGCGTTTCCCTTGTCTGCGCCTGGCCCGTGAATCTGCCGAGGCCGGAGGCAGTGCGCCGGCGATGTTGAATGCGGCGAATGAGGTGGCGGTAGCGGCATTTCTCGAACGGCGCATCCGCTACCTTGAGATCGCGAGTATCATCGAGGACGTTTTAAACCTGGAGCCGGTGGTTGCGGTCAATGAGCTCGACGCGGTATTCGCGGCAGACGCCAAGGCCAGGACTCTGGCCGAGCAATGGCTGAGTCGCCACGGGCGATGAATCTGGCGTAGCCTTCGGGGCTGTCGGCACCTGGGATTGCGGAGAAAGTAAATGAGCGCGCTCTATATGATAGTCGGCACCCTGGTGGCCCTGGGTGTGCTGGTGACCTTCCACGAATTCGGCCATTTCTGGGTGGCCCGTCGTTGCGGCGTCAAGGTCCTGCGTTTTTCCGTGGGCTTCGGCATGCCGCTGCTGCGTTGGCACGATCGCCAGGGCACCGAGTTCGTGGTCGCCGCGATTCCGTTGGGCGGCTACGTGAAAATGCTCGACGAGCGCGAGGCTGAAGTCCCGCCGGAGCTGCTCGACCAGGCCTTCAATCGCAAGTCGGTGCGCCAGCGCATCGCAATCGTCGCCGCCGGCCCGATTGCCAACTTTCTCCTGGCCATCGTGTTTTTCTGGGGTCTGGCGATGCTCGGTAGCCAGCAGGTGCGTCCGGTCATCGGTACCGTGGAAAGCGGTAGCCTGGCCGAGAAGGCCGGGTTGAGCAGCGGTCAGGAAATCGTCGCCGTCGATGGCGAGCCGACCACCGGTTGGGGCGCGGTCAATCTTCAGTTGGTGCGTCGCCTGGGGGAAAGCGGCACCCTGCAGTTGCGGGTCCGTGAGCCTGGCTCGACGGCCGACTCGCCCCGCGAACTGGCACTGGACCATTGGCTGCAAGGCGCCGACGAGCCCGATCCAATCAAGTCTCTGGGGATTCGCCCATGGCGTCCGGCGCTGGCGCCGGTGCTGGCCGAACTCGATCCGAAGGGCCCGGCCCAGGCCGCCGGCCTCAAGACCGGCGACCGCCTGTTGGCGGTGAATGACCAGCCCCTGAACGATTGGCAGCAGGTGGTGGATTGGGTCCGTGTACGTCCTGATACCAAAATTGTGCTGCACGTCGAGCGTGATGGTGCTCAAATCGACGTCCCGCTGACCTTGGCCAGCCGCGGCGAAGGCAAGGCGGCGAGCGGTTACCTGGGGGCCGGCGTCAAGGCGGTGGACTGGCCGCCGGAGATGGTTCGAGAGGTCAGCTACGGGCCTCTGGCGGCGATTGGCGAAGGTGCTCGACGCACTTGGACCATGAGCGTCCTGACCCTGGACTCGCTGAAGAAAATGTTGTTCGGCGAGCTCTCGGTAAAAAACTTGAGTGGACCGATAACCATTGCTAAAGTGGCGGGCGCTTCGGCCCAGTCGGGCGTCGCTGATTTCCTGAATTTCCTGGCTTATCTGAGTATCAGCCTCGGGGTTCTGAATTTGTTGCCCATCCCGGTACTGGATGGGGGGCATTTGCTGTTTTATCTGATCGAGTGGGCGCGTGGTCGTCCCTTGTCGGATCGGGTGCAAGGTTGGGGGATTCAGATCGGTATCAGTTTGGTGGTTGGGGTGATGTTGCTTGCCCTGGTCAACGATCTGGGTCGACTGTAACGCTTCGCGAAAATTGCGAATCTGCCGCATTGTGCGGCAGTTTGTTTATTGCCAGTTGGAATAAGAAAGGACTTCATGAAACGTCTGCTGCTAACTGCGGTTCTCACCGTATTGATGATCGCCGAAGTTCACGCCGAGTCCTTCACTATCTCCGATATTCGTGTCAATGGCCTCCAGCGGGTATCCGCTGGTAGCGTGTTTGGCGCGTTACCGTTGAATGTCGGGGAGCAAGCGGATGACCGTCGCCTGGTGGAATCCACTCGCGCGCTGTTCAAAACCGGTTTCTTCCAGGATATCCAGCTGGGGCGCGAAGGTAACGTCCTGGTCATCACGGTCGTTGAACGACCTTCGGTGGCCAGCATCGATATCGAAGGCAACAAGGCGATCTCGACTGACGACTTGATGAAGGGGCTGAAACAGTCCGGCCTGGCCGAGGGTGAAATCTTCCAGCGTGCGACCCTTGAAGGCGTGCGTAACGAACTTCAGCGTCAGTATGTGGCCCAAGGCCGCTACTCGGCCGAGGTCGAGACCGAAGTCGTTCCCGAGCCGCGTAACCGCGTGGGCTTGAAGATCAAGATCAACGAAGGCACCGTCGCCGCGATCCAGCACATCAACGTGGTGGGTAACTCGGTATTCAAGGACGAAGACCTGATCGATCTGTTCGAACTCAAGACCACCAACTGGCTGTCGTTCTTCAAGAACGATGACAAGTATGCCCGCGAAAAGCTCTCCGGTGACCTGGAACGCTTGCGCTCCTACTACCTGGACCGCGGCTATATCAACATGGATATCGCCTCGACCCAGGTGTCCATCACCCCGGACAAGAAAAGCGTCTATATCACGGTCAACGTCACCGAAGGCCAGAAGTACAAGGTCCGCGACGTGAAGCTCAGTGGTGACCTGAAGGTGCCGGAAGACCAGGTCAAGTCCCTGCTGCTGGTGGAGAAGGGCCAGGTGTTCTCGCGCAAGCTGATGACCACCACCTCGGAACTGATCACCCGCCGCCTGGGTAACGACGGCTACACTTTCGCCAACGTCAACGGCGTACCGACGCCGCACGATGACGATCACACCGTCGATATCACCTTCGTGGTCGACCCGGGCAAGCGTGCCTACGTCAACCGTATCAACTACCGTGGCAACACCAAGTCCGCGGACGAAGTGCTGCGTCGTGAAATGCGTCAGATGGAGGGCGGTTGGGCTTCCACCTACCTGATCGACCAGTCCAAGACCCGTCTTGAACGCCTGGGCTTCTTCAAGGAGGTCAACGTCGAAACCCCGGCTGTTCCGGGTGTCGATGACCAGGTTGACGTGAACTACACCGTGGAAGAGCAAGCCTCGGGTTCGATTACCGCCAGCGTCGGTTTTGCCCAGAGCGCCGGTCTGATCCTGGGCGGTTCGATCACCCAGAACAACTTCCTCGGTACCGGTAACAAGGTCAGCATCGGCCTGACCCGCAGCCAGTACCAGAGCCGCTATAACTTCGGTTATGTCGACCCCTACTGGACGCCGGACGGTGTCAGCCTGGGCTACAACGTGTTCTACCGCACCACTGACTACAGCGAACTCGATGTCAGCGTTGCCAGCTATGCCGTGGACAGCCTGGGTGCTGGCGTCAGCGTCGGTTACCCGATCAACGAGACATCGCGCCTGACCTTCGGCCTGACGGCCCAGCAGGACAAGATCCAGACCGGCCAGTACACCGTCGACGAAATCTTCAACTTCGTTAACACCCAGGGCGACGAGTTCCTGAACTACAAGGCCTCCCTCGGCTGGTCGGATTCGACCCTGAACAAAGGCGTCCTGGCGACCCGTGGTCACTCCCAGAGCCTGACCCTGGAAAGCACCATCCCAGGCAGTGACCTGTTGTTCTTCAAACTCGACTACCGTGGTCAGGTATTCCAGCCGTTGAGCGACACCTACACCATGCGTTTCCATACCGAATTGGGTTACGGCGACGGCTATGGTTCGACCAACGGCCTGCCGTTCTATGAGAACTACTACGCTGGTGGTTTCAACTCGGTACGTGGTTTCAAGGACAGTACCCTGGGCCCACGTGGTACGCCAAGTCGCGGTGTGGATGTGACCGGTAACGCCGGTACGATTGCCGATACCAGCACGAATCCATTGCCGTTCGGTGGTAACGTACTGATTCAAGGTGGTGCGGAGCTGTTGTTCCCGCTGCCATTCGTGAAAGACCAGCGTTCGCTGCGCACCTCGCTGTTCTGGGACGTGGGTAACGTATTCGACTCCAAGTGCGAACAGGTCCGTAACACCAATGGCACGCTGTCGCAGACGCAGTGCAACGACATCAGTTTCAGCAATATGGCCAGTTCCGTGGGTGTTGGCGTGACCTGGGTAACCGCCCTGGGGCCATTGAGTTTTGCCCTGGCCGTGCCGGTCAAAGAGCCTAGTAACGCTGAAACCCAGGTGTTCCAATTCTCCCTCGGTCAGACCTTCTAACGGCCTGACCCTAGATAACGACAACGGATTTTGTAGGAGTTTATTGTGCGTAAGTTGACTCAACTGGTTCTGCTGGCCACTGTTCTGGTAGCGACCCCGGCCTTTGCCGAAATGAAAATCGCGGTCCTGAACTATCAGATGGCCCTGCTGGAATCCGACGCAGCCAAGAAGTACGCCGTCGATGCCGAGAAGAAGTTCGGTCCGCAACTGACCAAGCTCCAGGCCCTGGAAAGCAGTGCCAAGGGTATCCAGGATCGTCTGGTGGCCGGTGGCGACAAGATGCAGCAGGGCGAACGCGAGCGTCTGGAGCTGGAATTCAAGCAAAAGGCCCGTGACTTCCAGTTCCAGTCCAAGGAACTGAACGAGCAAAAAGCCGTTGCTGACCGCGAGATGCTCAAGCAGCTCAAGCCCAAGCTGGATAGCGCCGTGGAAGAAGTCATCAAGAAAGGTGCCTTTGACCTGGTGTTCGAGCGTGGCGCCGTGATCGATGTCAAACCGCAGTACGACATCACCCGCCAGGTGATCGAGCGCATGAACCAGCTGAAGTAATCCATGACAGCGACCATCAAGCTCGGCCAATTGGCCGAGATCCTCGGTGCCACCCTACGTGGCAACGAGGAGAAACAAATCACTGGGCTAGCCACCTTGCAGGAGGCTGGCCCAGCTCAGTTGAGCTTTCTGGCAAATCCCCAGTACCGCAAATACCTCACTGACAGCCAGGCCGGCGCCGTGTTGCTCAAGGCCGCCGACGCCGAAGGTTATGCCGGCGATGCGCTGGTGGTGGCTGATCCTTACCTGGCCTATGCGCGTATTTCGCACCTGTTCGATCCCAAGCCCAAAGCGCCTGCCGGGATTCACCCGAGCGCGGTGGTGGCTGCCGATGCCCAGGTCGATCCGACCGCCAGTATCGGTGCCTTTGCGGTGATCGAGAGCGCTGCGCGGATTGGTGCTGGCGTGACCATCGGCGCCCAGTGTTTTGTCGGTGCTCGCTGTGAAATCGGCGAAGGCGGCTGGCTGGCGCCACGGGTCACGCTTTACCACGACGTGCGCATCGGCAAGCGGGTGGTGATCCAGTCTGGTGCCGTGCTCGGCGGTGAAGGCTTCGGCTTCGCCAATGAAAAGGGTATTTGGCAGAAAATTGCCCAGATCGGTGGCGTGACCGTCGGTGATGATGTGGAGATCGGCGTCAATACCGCCATCGACCGCGGTGCCCTGGCCGACACGATCATTGGCAACGGGGTCAAGCTCGACAACCAGATTCAGATCGCCCACAACGTTCAGGTCGGCGATCACACGGCCATGGCCGCCTGCTGCGGGATTTCCGGCAGCACCAAGATCGGCAAGCACTGCATGCTCGCCGGTGGCGTCGGCCTGGTGGGGCATATCGAGATTTGCGACAACGTCTTCCTGACCGGGATGACCATGGTCACCCACTCGATTACCGAGCCGGGTGCCTATTCTTCCGGTACGGCGATGCAGCCGGCCGCCGAGTGGCGCAAGAGCGCGGCGCGTATTCGCCAGCTCGACGACATGGCCCGGCGCCTGCGGCAGCTGGAAAAGCGGGTAGGCGACGTGACCCCGGACGGTAATGCTTCATCAGATGGCTGATACCATTTTCCATATCAAGTAGCCGCCTGGGTTTGTACGCAAGCTGCCTTCTTGATTTGCTAGAGGAGCCGCGCGTGGCGCGCTCCCACTCTTTACTACAGGCTTCCCCACGAAATGATGGACATCAAAGAGATTCGCGAATACCTGCCTCACCGTTACCCGTTCCTGCTGGTGGACCGGGTGGTGGAACTGGATGTCGAGGCCCAGCGCATTCGTGCCTACAAGAATGTCAGCATCAACGAGCCTTTCTTCAACGGCCACTTCCCGGCGCATCCGATCATGCCGGGCGTGCTGATTATCGAAGCCATGGCCCAGGCTGCCGGCATCCTCGGTTTCAAGATGCTCGACGTGAAGCCTTCCGACGGTACCCTGTACTACTTCGTCGGCTCCGACAAGCTGCGTTTCCGCCAGCCGGTACTGCCGGGCGACCAGTTGATCCTCGAAGCCAAGTTCATCAGCTGCAAGCGCAAGATCTGGAAGTTCGAGTGCCAGGCTTCGGTTGACGGCAAGCCGGTCTGCTCGGCCGAGATCATCTGTGCGGAACAGAAAGTATGAGTTTGATTGACCCTCGCGCAATCATCGATCCCACGGCCGTACTGGCCGAGGGCGTTGAGGTCGGCCCCTGGTCGATCGTCGGCGCAGGTGTGGAAATCGGCGAGGGGACAGTGATCGGGCCGCATGTGATTCTCAAGGGCCCGACCCGGATCGGCAAACACAACCGCATCTACCAGTTTTCCTCGGTAGGCGAAGACACGCCCGATCTCAAGTACAAAGGCGAAGAGACGCGCCTGGTCATTGGTGACCACAACGTTATCCGCGAAGGTGTGACCATCCACCGGGGCACGGTACAGGATCGCTCGGAAACCACCCTGGGCGACCACAACCTGATCATGGCCTACGCCCATATCGGTCATGACAGCGTGATCGGCAACCACTGCATCCTGGTCAACAACACCGCGTTGGCCGGGCATGTGCACATGGGGGATTGGGCGATCCTCTCGGGGTTCACCCTGGTCCATCAGTTCTGCCATATCGGCGCCCACAGCTTTTCCGGCATGGGCACCGCCATCGGCAAGGATGTTCCTGCCTATGTCACGGTCTTCGGCAACCCCGCTGAAGCCCGTAGCATGAACTTCGAAGGCTTGCGTCGGCGTGGTTTCAGCGAGGAAGTGCTCCACGCCCTGCGCCGGGCCTACAAGGTGGTGTACCGCCAGGGGCTGACGGTGGAACAAGCCATCGCCGAGCTGGCCGAACCTGCCGCGCAGTACCCGGAAGTGGCGGTGTTTCTCGATTCGATCCAGTCCTCGACCCGCGGCATCACCCGCTGATCATGGCGACTTTGCGAATTGCGCTGGTCGCCGGGGAAGCCTCCGGCGACATTCTCGGCTCTGGTCTGATGCGGGCGCTCAAGGCCAGGCATCCTGAAGTCGAGTTTATCGGGGTCGGTGGCCCGCTGATGCAGGCCGAAGGCCTGGTTTCCTATTTCCCCATGGAGCGGCTGTCGGTGATGGGCCTGGTGGAAGTGCTCGGCCGTCTGCCTGAGCTGCTCAAGCGCCGCAAATTGCTGATCCAGACGCTGATTGCCGAAAAGCCCGATGTGTTTATTGGCATCGATGCGCCGGATTTCACCCTGAATATCGAATTCAAGCTGCGCCGTGCCGGGATCAAGACCGTGCATTACGTCAGCCCGTCTGTCTGGGCCTGGCGGCAGAAGCGGGTGCTGAAGATCCGCGAAGGCTGTGACCTGATGCTGACGCTGTTCCCTTTCGAAGCGCGCTTCTATGAAGAGAAGGGCGTGCCGGTGCGGTTTGTCGGACATTCCCTGGCCGACGCCATCCCCTTGCAGGCCGACCGTGGGCAAGCGCGGGCCGAACTCGGCTTGCCGGACGGTCCGTTGGTGGCGCTGATGCCGGGCAGTCGTGGCGGCGAAGTCGGGCGCCTGGGCGGCTTGTTCCTCGATACCGCGCAACGCCTGCGGGAGATGCATCCCGCTATCCGTTTTGTCATGCCCTGCGCCAGCCCGCAGCGGCGTACCCAGATCGAGGCCTTGCTGGTGGGGCGCGATCTGCCGCTGACCCTGCTCGACGGCCAGTCCCACACGGCCCTGGCCGCCTGCGACGCGGTGTTGATCGCCTCGGGTACGGCGACGCTGGAGGCCTTGCTGTACAAGCGTCCGATGGTGGTCGCCTATCGTCTGGCGCCACTGACCTTCTGGATCCTCAAGCGTCTGGTAAAAAGCCCCTACATCTCGTTGCCCAACCTGCTGGCCCAGCGTCTGCTGGTGCCCGAGTTGTTGCAGGATGACGCAACCCCCGAGGCCCTGGCGCAGACCTTGTCGCCGCTGATCGAGGGCGGCGAAGAACAGACCCGGGGCTTCGACGAAATCCATCGCACCTTGCGCCTGGATGCCTCGAACCAGGCCGCCGACGCGGTGTTGAAGCTGATCGGAAAAGCCGTATGAGTAGCGTGAAAATGCAGATGGGATTGGACTTCACCCTGGTGGCCGATGCCGAAGACCTGGTGGCCGGTGTCGACGAAGTCGGTCGTGGCCCGCTTTGCGGCGCGGTTGTGACTGCGGCGGTGATCCTCGATCCCAGGCGCCCGATCCTCGGCCTCAACGACTCGAAGAAACTCACCGAGGCCCGGCGCGAAAAGCTCTACGACGAAATCCGTGAAAAGGCCCTGAGCTGGTGTATCGCCCGCGCCGAAGTCGAGGAAATCGATGAACTGAACATTCTGCATGCCACCATGCTGGCAATGCAGCGGGCGGTCGAAGGCCTGCATATCCAGCCCAAGCTGGCGATGATCGACGGCAACCGTTGCCCGAAGTTGCCGATGCCAGCCGAAGCGGTGGTCAAGGGCGATAGCAAGGTGCCGGCGATCGCGGCGGCGTCAATCCTGGCCAAGGTCAGCCGTGATCGTGAAATGGCAGCTGTCGAATTGATCTACCCGGGTTATGGCATCGGCGGGCATAAGGGCTATCCGACACCGGTGCACCTGGAAGCCTTGCAGCGGCTGGGGCCGACGCCGATTCACCGACGCTCCTTCGCGCCGGTACGGCTGGCCTATGAGAGTCATGGGCGGTCCGGCGAACTTTAACGCTGCTGATGTTTTAGCCAAGGCCCGGTACAATCCGGCGTCTTAAAGCGTAGCGAGCGAAGGTAAGACAAGGCGAAAAGAGGCGAGAAAGCGCAGTTGACTGCAGTCAATGAGCATTTCGAGCCTCTTTTCAACGCAGGATTACCGAGCGCAGTAGCTTTAAGCGCCGGATTTCCGGGCCTTGTTGTTTCTACAGATATAGACAGGATCACTATGCCGGCTTCATTCGTTCATCTACGCCTGCACACTGAGTACTCCCTGGTCGACGGCCTGGTTCGGATCAAGCCGCTGGTCAAGGCCCTGAACGGCCTGAACATGCCCGCCGTGGCGGTGACCGACCAGAACAACATGTGTTCCCTGGTCAAGTTCTACAAGGCCGCCATGGGCGCCGGGATCAAGCCGATCTGCGGCGCCGACCTGTGGCTGTCGAACAAGGATCCCGATGCCCCGCTGAGCCGCATCAGCCTGCTGGCGATGAACGCCGTCGGCTACCGCAACATCACCGAGCTGATTTCCCGTGGCTATATCGATGGCCAGCGCAACGGCATGGTCATCATCGAGCGCGAGTGGGTGGCCGAGGCCAGCGAAGGCGTGATCATGCTTTCGGCGGCCAAGGAGGGCGAGATCGGCATGGCCCTGCTCGGCGACAACGCCGCTGAAGCCGAAGCCCTGGCCCGCGAATGGATGGCGGTGTTCCCGGACCGTTTCTACCTGGAAGTCCAGCGTACCAACCGTCCCAACGACGAAGAGCAGTTGCACGGCGCCGTGGCCCTGGCCGACAAGCTGGGTGCGCCGCTGGTGGCGACCAATGATGTGCGCTTTATCAAGCAGGAAGACTTCGAGGCCCACGAAACCCGCGTCTGCATCGGTGAGGGCCGGGCCCTCGACGATCCGCGCCGTTCGAAGAACTACAGCGACCAGCAATACCTCAAAAGCGCCGAGGAAATGGCCGAGCTGTTCAGCGACCTGCCCGACGCCCTGGAAAACAGCGTCGAGATCGCCAAGCGCTGCAATATCGAAGTGAAGCTGGGCAAGCACTTCCTGCCCAACTTCCCGATCCCCGATGGCATGACCATCGACGAATATTTCCGCAAGGTGTCCTTCGACGGCCTCGAAGAACGCCTGTCGGTCCTGCTGCCCAGGGACACCACCGAAGACTATGAAGCCAAGCGCCAGGTCTATGTCGACCGGCTGAATTTCGAGCTGGATATCATTATCCAGATGGGTTTCCCCGGTTACTTCCTGATCGTGATGGACTTTATCCAGTGGGCCAAGAGCAACGGCGTGCCCGTGGGTCCTGGCCGGGGGTCGGGTGCCGGTTCCCTGGTGGCCTACGTACAGAAGATCACCGACCTCGACCCGCTGGAATATGACCTGCTGTTCGAACGTTTCCTCAACCCGGAGCGGGTTTCCATGCCCGACTTCGACGTCGACTTCTGCATGGATGGTCGCGACCGGGTGATCGACTACGTGGCCGAGAAGTACGGCCGCAACGCCGTGAGCCAGATCATCACCTTCGGTTCCATGGCCGCCAAGGCGGTGGTGCGCGACGTGGCGCGGGTCCAGGGCAAGTCCTACGGCCTGGCGGATCGCCTGTCGAAGATGATCCCCTTCGAAGTCGGCATGACCCTGGAAAAAGCCTACGAGCAGGAAGAGATCCTGCGCGACTTCATCAAGGTCGATGAAGAAGCGGCGGAAATCTGGGAGATGGCGCGCAAGCTCGAAGGCGTGGTGCGTAACGTCGGTAAACACGCCGGTGGCGTGGTGATCGCGCCGACCAAGCTGACCGACTTCTCGCCGATCTACTGCGACGAGGAAGGCGACGGCCTGGTGACCCAGTTCGACAAGGACGACGTGGAGGCGGCCGGCCTGGTGAAGTTCGACTTCCTCGGCCTGCGGACCCTGACGATCATCGACTGGGCGCTGAAGACCATCAACCGGGATCGCGCCAAGGTCAACGAACCGCCGCTGGATATCGCCTTTATCCCGCTGGACGACAAGCCGACCTACAGCCTGTTGCAGAAGGCCGAGACCACGGCGGTGTTCCAGCTGGAATCCCGTGGTATGAAGGAACTGATCAAGAAGCTCAAGCCCGACTGCCTGGAAGACCTGATCGCACTGGTGGCGCTGTTCCGTCCGGGCCCGCTGCAGTCCGGCATGGTGGACGACTTCATCAACCGCAAGCACGGTCGCGCCGAACTGGCATATCCGCACTCCGATTACCAGTACGAAGGCCTCAAGCCGGTGCTGGCGCCGACCTACGGCATCATCCTGTATCAGGAACAGGTGATGCAGATCGCCCAGGTCATGGCCGGTTACACCCTCGGCGGCGCGGATATGCTGCGCCGGGCCATGGGTAAGAAAAAGCCCGAGGAAATGGCCAAGCAGCGCGGCGGTTTCATCGAAGGTTGCGCGAGCAACAATATCGATCCGGACCTGGCGGGTAACATCTTCGACCTGGTGGAGAAATTCGCCGGTTACGGTTTCAACAAATCCCACTCCGCCGCCTACGGCCTGGTTTCCTACCAGACCGCCTGGCTGAAGGCCCACTACCCGGCGCCGTTCATGGCCGCGGTACTGTCCGCGGATATGCACAACACCGACAAGGTCGTGACCTTGATCGAGGAAGTGCGCACCATGAAGCTGCGCCTCGACGCGCCGGACGTGAACGCCTCGGAGTTCAAGTTCACGGTGAACGACGAAGGCCGGATCATCTATGGCCTCGGCGCGATCAAAGGCGTCGGCGAAGGGCCGGTGGAGGCGATCACCGAAGCACGCCAGGAGGGGCCGTTCAAGGACCTGTTCGATTTCTGTGCCCGGGTCGACCTCAAGCGTATCAACAAGCGCACCCTCGACGGCTTGATCCGTAGCGGGGCGCTGGATCGCCTTGGCCCGTATTTCCATGACGAGACCAAGGCCTACCAGGCCAATATCGACCGTAACCGCGCGGTGTTGCTGGCGGCGATGGAAGAGGCGATCAAGGCCGCCGAGCAGACTGCGCGGACCCACGACAGCGGCCATGCCGACCTGTTTGGCGGGCTGTTCGTCGAAGAAGATGCCGATGTCTACGCCAATCACCGCAAGGCCAAGGAACTGACCCTCAAGGAGCGGCTGAAGGGCGAGAAAGATACCCTCGGCCTCTACCTCACCGGTCACCCGATCGACGAGTACGAAGGCGAGATCCGCCGCTTTGCCCGTCAGCGAATCATCGACCTGAAGCCGGCCCGGGATACCCAGACAGTCGCCGGGATGATCATCAACCTGCGGGTGATGAAAAACAAAAAAGGCGACAAGATGGGCTTTATCACCCTCGACGACCGTTCGGCACGGATCGAGGCCTCGTTGTTCGCCGATGCCTTCATGTCGGCCCAGTCGCTGCTGCAGACCGATGCCATGGTGGTGGTCGAAGGCGAGGTCAGCAACGACGACTTCTCCGGCGGCCTGCGCCTGCGGGTCAAGCGGGTGATGAGCATGGAAGATGCGCGCACCAACCTGGCCGAAAGCCTGCGCCTGAAGCTGCAAAGTGCCGCGCTCAAGGGCGATCAACTGCGCTGGCTGGGGGAATTGCTCGGCAAGCACCGGGGGGCCTGCCCGATCACCCTGGAGTACACCGGCAGCGACGCCAAGGCCTTGTTGCAGTTCGGCGAGAGCTGGCGGATCGACCCGGCGGACAGTCTGATTCAGGCATTGCGTGACCAGTTCGGGCGAGACAACGTCTTCCTCCAATACCGTTAGGACGGTGGCGCACTTGGTGCGCGCCGACCTTGACCCTATTTTTAATCTCGACCTGAGCGCGCCATATCCCGTAAGGTAGGGCGCGATACAGATCAATCGGCCGGCCAGGCTGTGTAAAAACTACTGTGCTCGACCCAAGACGGATGCTTATGAACCCGAATTTTCTTGATTTCGAACAGCCGATCGCTGACCTGCAAGCCAAGATCGAAGAGCTGCGCTTGGTCGGTAACGACAATTCGCTGAATATCGGCGATGAGATCTCCCGCCTGCAGGACAAGAGCAACACGCTGACCGAAGATATCTTTGGCAAGCTGACCAGCTGGCAGATCGCGCGTCTGGCGCGTCACCCGCGTCGTCCGTATACCCTGGACTACATCAACCACATCTTCACCGAGTTCGACGAACTGCACGGCGATCGGCATTTCTCCGACGACGCGGCGATTGTCGGCGGTATTGCCCGCCTGGACGACCAGCCGGTGATGATTATCGGCCACCAGAAGGGCCGTGAAGTGCGCGAGAAGGTCCGTCGCAACTTCGGTATGCCGCGTCCGGAAGGCTACCGCAAGGCTTGCCGCCTGATGGAAATGGCCGAGCGCTTCAAGATGCCGATCCTGACCTTTATCGACACCCCGGGTGCCTACCCGGGCATCGACGCCGAAGAGCGCAACCAGAGCGAAGCGATTGCCTGGAACCTGCGGGTGATGGCGCGGCTGAAAACGCCGATCATCGCCACCGTGATCGGTGAGGGTGGTTCCGGCGGTGCCTTGGCCATCGGCGTGTGCGACCAGTTGAACATGCTGCAGTACTCGACTTACGCGGTGATTTCCCCGGAAGGCTGTGCTTCCATTCTGTGGAAAACCGCCGATAAAGCCCCGGACGCCGCCGAAGCCATGGGCATCACGGCCGAGCGCCTCAAGGGCCTGGGGATCGTCGACAAGGTGATTTCCGAGCCCCTGGGCGGCGCCCATCGCGATCCGGCCACGGCGGCGGCCTCGATTCGTGCCGAACTCAGCACGCAGTTGGCTATGCTGAAGAAGTTCGACAACGATGCGCTGCTGGCTCGTCGTTACGAGCGTCTGATGAGCTACGGTCTCTGATAGCGCGCGTTATCGTTCGTGAGCCAGCGCGGGGGGCAACCCATGCGTCAGCCTGATATCGATCTGCCTTCCAGGCTGCTCGAAGCCCTTTCGCCCTGGCGTAATGCCCAGACCTGGCGGATCGGCTTCTCCGGCGGCCTGGACTCCACCGTGCTGCTGCACCTGCTCGCCAGCCTGGCGAAAACCCGGCCCCTGCCCAGGATTGCCGCCTTGCATGTCCATCACGGGCTGCAGGCGGCGGCCGACGGCTGGCCGGCACATTGCCAGGCCGTCTGTGATGAACTCGGGATACCTTTGCAGGTGATCCGTGTCAGCGTGCAATTGGGCGCCAGTCTTGAGCGCGCCGCCCGCGATGCGCGTTACCTGGCCTTTGCCGGGGTCACCCAGTTGCACGACGTACTGCTCACCGCCCAGCATCGCGAAGACCAGGCCGAAACCCTGCTCTTTCGACTGCTGCGCGGCGCCGGGGTGCGTGGCCTGGCGGCCATGCCGGCGCAGCGCGAGGTCGGCGGCGGCTATCTGGTGCGGCCTCTGCTGGACGTTTCCCGGGCCGAGCTCGAGGGTTATGCCCGTCAGCACAAGCTGCGCTGGATCGAAGACCCGTCCAACAGTGACCAGCAGTTCTCGCGCAACTTCCTCCGTCACCGGGTTTTTCCCGGACTGACCGAGCGCTGGCCGCAAGCGGTGAGCAGCATGGTGCGCAGCGCCGCGCACCTGCGCGAGGCCCAGGAGCTGCTCGACGAACTGGCCGAAGTCGACCTCGACGATGCCCTGGCGCATTCCCGGCATGTCTGGCTTGGCATACCGTCGCTGGCCCTCGACGCCTTGATCGACCTGTCTCCGGCCCGGCAGCGCAACGCCCTGCGGCATTGGCTGGCACCGTTGACCCGGCTGCCGGACAGCGACCATTGGGCTGGTTGGGACGATCTGCGCGATGCCGCCCATGATGCCCGGCCGAAATGGCGCCTGGCCGAGGGCGAGCTGCACCGTGCCGACGAGCATTTATGGTGGTTGAGCGGGTCCTGGTTGCGCCAGCCGTCGGCGGATATCGCCTGGAACTGCCCGAATCGACCGCTGGAGCTGCCGGACAATGGCGAACTGCTGGTGGTCGGCGAGGCACCGGCCGGTCCCTTGCAGGTTCGCTATCGTCAGGGTGGTGAGGTTTTGCACCTGCCGGACCGCGGACACCGCGATCTGAAGCGCCTGCTTAACGAAAGTGGGGTGCCCTGGTTTGTCCGCGGCCGATTGCCGCTGCTCTATCGAGGCGACGAATTGCTGGCCGTGGCGAACCTGCCGGGCCTGGACGGCGGGGCGTTGGGTGACTGGCATTTGCATTGGCAGCCACCTTCGAGCGATCAAGGTTTGAGCTGAAAGGCGCTTTCCGGTAGACTACGCTCCCTTCTTGATACAACTTCTGTGGATTGCCAGCAATTGCAGGAGTTGCCGATTACCAGGCTGTCTTTGCCGGGCGATTCCAAAAAATGTGTAGCGCGCACCGTACCGCGGGTTCAACCCTGCGGACCGTCTCAACGCAGCAGTTTTTCGAAAGGTGCACTGTGATGATCGCAGGTAATCGGGGGCTTCGGCCTTCCTTCGCTTTCCCCGGCGGCTCGGACCGCTTTAACGCAGACTTCTAGGGTTTTTCATGACGCGCTACATATTCGTCACGGGCGGTGTTGTTTCTTCATTGGGGAAAGGCATTGCCTCGGCTTCATTGGCGGCCATCCTGGAGGCGCGGGGACTGAAAGTCACCATGCTCAAGCTGGATCCGTACATCAACGTCGATCCGGGCACCATGAGCCCGTTCCAGCACGGTGAAGTCTTCGTCACCCACGACGGTGCCGAGACCGACCTGGACCTGGGTCACTACGAGCGGTTCATCCGCACGACCATGACCCAGAACAACAACTTCACCACGGGCCGTGTCTACGAGCACGTGCTGCGCAAGGAGCGTCGTGGTGATTACCTGGGGGCCACCATCCAGGTGATCCCGCACATCACCGACGAGATCAAGCGCCGCATCATCAAGGGCGCCGGCGATGCCGACGTGGCCCTGGTGGAAATCGGCGGCACGGTCGGCGACATCGAGTCGCAACCGTTCCTCGAGGCCATCCGCCAGTTGCGTTTCGAAGTCGGCGCCAAGCGCGCGATGCTGATGCACCTGACCCTGGTGCCGTACATTGCCACCGCCGGCGAAACCAAGACCAAGCCGACCCAGCACTCGGTCAAGGAGCTGCGCTCCATCGGCCTGCAGCCGGACGTGCTGGTCTGCCGTTCCGACCACCCGATCGATATCTCGTCGCGTCGCAAGATCGCCCAGTTCACCAACGTTGAAGAACGTGCGGTGATTGCGCTGGAAGACGCCGATACCATCTACAAGATCCCCGGCATCCTGCACTCCCAGGGCCTGGATGATTTCGTCGTCGAGCGTTTCGGCCTGCAATGTGGCGGTGCCGACCTGTCCGAGTGGGAAGCGGTGGTCGACGCCAAGCTGAACCCGGAACACGAAGTCACCATCGCCATGGTCGGCAAGTACATGGAGCTGCTGGACGCCTACAAGTCGCTGATCGAAGCGATGAGTCACGCCGGCATCACCAACCGTACCAAGGTCAACCTGCGTTATATCGACTCCGAAGACATCGAAAACCAGGGCACCGCACTGCTCGAAGGCGTTGACGCCATCCTGGTTCCTGGTGGTTTCGGCCTGCGTGGCGTGGAAGGCAAGATCACCGCCGTCCAGTACGCTCGCGAGAACAAGGTGCCGTACCTGGGTATCTGCCTGGGCATGCAAGTGGCGGTCATCGAGTTCGCCCGTAACGTGATGGGCTGGAAAGACGCCAACTCCACTGAGTTCGATCGCACCAGCGGTCACCCGGTGGTCGGCCTGATCACCGAGTGGGAAGATGCCACCGGCGTGGTCGAGACCCGTAGCGAAAGCTCCGACCTGGGCGGCACCATGCGCCTCGGTGCCCAGGATTGCCTGCTCGAAGCCGGATCCCTGGTGCACGATTGCTATGCCAAGGACGTGATCGTCGAGCGTCACCGTCACCGTTACGAAGTGAACAACAAGCTGCTGCCGCAGATCATCGAAGCCGGCCTGAAGATTTCCGGTCGCTCCGGTGATGGCTCGTTGGTGGAAGTGGTCGAGGCCCCGGATCATCCATGGTTCGTCGCTTGCCAGTTCCACCCCGAGTTCACCTCGACCCCGCGCGACGGCCATCCGCTGTTCAGCGGTTTCGTCAAGGCGGCCTTGGCTCAACACCAGAAGAACGCGTGATCTCGGAGAGATAAGAGCATGGCCCAAAAGATCATCCGCGTAGGCGACATCGAGATTGCCAACGACAAGCCGATGGTGCTGTTCGGCGGCATGAACGTACTGGAAAGCCGGGACATGGCGATGCAGGTCTGTGAAGAGTACGTGAAAGTGACCGAGAAACTCGGTATTCCTTACGTATTCAAGGCGAGCTTCGACAAGGCCAACCGTTCGTCCGTCACCTCCTACCGTGGCCCCGGCCTGGAAGAAGGGATGCGGATTTTCCAGGACATCAAGCAGGCGTTTGGCGTGCCGATCATTACCGACGTCCACGAGCCGGCCCAGGCGGCCGTGGTCGCCGAGGTCTGCGACATTATCCAGTTGCCGGCCTTCCTGTCGCGCCAGACCGACCTGGTGGTGGCCATGGCCAAGACCGGCGCGGTGATCAACATCAAGAAGGCCCAGTTCCTCGCGCCCCAGGAAATGAAACACATCCTGAGCAAGTGCGTGGAAGCGGGCAACGACCAGTTGATCCTCTGCGAGCGCGGTTCGAGCTTCGGCTACAACAACCTGGTGGTGGACATGCTCGGCTTCGGCATCATGAAGCAGTTCGAATACCCGGTGTTCTTCGACGTGACCCACGCCCTGCAGATGCCGGGCGGTCGCTCGGATTCCGCCGGTGGCCGTCGGGCCCAGGTCACCGACCTGGCCAAGGCCGGCATGAGCCAGGGTCTGGCCGGGCTGTTCCTGGAAGCGCATCCGGACCCGGACAACGCCAAGTGCGACGGGCCTTGTGCCCTGCGCCTGGACAAGCTGGAACCGTTCCTGGCCCAACTCAAGGCTTTGGACACACTGGTGAAGAGTTTTCCGACGGTAGAAACCGCGTAATCCTTAAATCTCCGGTAAAGTACCGCACGATTCAAGGCTCTGGACTCGGGTTCAGAGCCTTTTCGTCTGCAAGGCTGCCCATTTTTCATTCGCTTGCCGACGATCAAAGATTTCCTTCAGCTGCGTCGTTTTCGTCAACTTTGGAGTGTTTACAACAATGGCAAAAATCGTCGACATCAAAGGTCGTGAAGTTCTCGACTCCCGTGGCAACCCCACCGTGGAAGCGGACGTGCTTCTGGACAACGGCATCATCGGCAGCGCTTGCGCGCCGTCCGGTGCTTCCACCGGTTCGCGTGAAGCGCTGGAACTGCGTGATGGCGACAAGAGTCGTTACCTGGGCAAGGGCGTGCTGAAGGCCGTCGGCAACATCAACGGCCCGATCCGTGAGCTGCTGCTGGGCAAGGACCCTTCCGACCAGAAGGCCCTGGACCACGCGATGATCGCCCTGGACGGTACCGAGAACAAGGCGACCCTGGGCGCCAACGCCATCCTCGCCGTGTCCCTGGCCGCCGCCAAGGCTGCTGCCCAGGACCAGGACCTGCCGCTGTACGCACACATCGCCAACCTCAATGGCACGCCGGGTGTCTACTCCATGCCGGTGCCGATGATGAACATCATCAACGGCGGCGAGCATGCCGACAACAACGTCGACATCCAGGAATTCATGGTTCAGCCGGTGGGCGCCAAGACCTTCTCCGAAGGCCTGCGCATGGGCACCGAGATTTTCCATCACCTCAAAGCCGTGCTGAAGGCCCGTGGCCTGAGCACCGCTGTCGGTGACGAAGGTGGTTTCGCGCCGAACCTGGCGTCCAACGAAGACGCTTTGAAAGTGATCTCCGAAGCCGTGGCCAATGCCGGTTACAAGCTGGGCACCGACGTGACCCTGGCCCTGGACTGCGCGGCCAGCGAATTCTACGAAGACGGTAAATACAACCTGTCCGGCGAAGGCCAGGTGTTCACCGCCGAAGGTTTCGCCGACTACCTGAAAGGCCTGACCGAGCGTTACCCGATCATCTCCATCGAAGATGGCCTGGACGAGTCCGATTGGGCTGGCTGGAAGATTCTCACCGACAAGGTCGGCGAGAAGACCCAGCTGGTGGGCGACGACCTGTTCGTGACCAACACCAAGATCCTGAAGGAAGGCATCGACAAGAAGATCGCCAACTCCATCCTGATCAAGTTCAACCAGATCGGCACCCTGACCGAAACCCTGGAAGCCATCCAGATGGCCAAGGCCGCCGGCTATACTGCGGTGATCTCGCACCGTTCCGGTGAAACCGAGGATTCGACCATTGCCGACCTGGCCGTGGGTACCGCTGCAGGCCAGATCAAGACCGGTTCGCTGTGCCGCTCCGACCGCGTCTCCAAGTACAACCAACTGCTGCGTATCGAAGAGCAACTGGGCGCCAAGGCCAAGTACAACGGTCGCTCCGAGTTTCGCGGTTAAGCAGTAGATGGTAAAAAGACACCAGATTGTGTCGGAAAAGTCGCTATCGCGAGTTTTTTAGCACTAATCTGATGCTTTGAGAGCACAAGCCTGGTTCTTCCAGGCTTCGTGCTATCAGTCGGTTCGAAATGGTTGGCATGGCTGTCTTTTCCACTGGATAACTGAAATTCGATGCGCAGTCCCAATTGGTTGTTCCTCGTTCTGCTCTTGCTGCTGGCTGGCCTGCAGTACCGCCTTTGGGTGGGCAATGGGAGCCTGGCGCAGGTAGCCGACCTGACACAGCAAATTGCCGAACAGCATGCCGAAAACGAGCGTCTGCTGGAGCGTAATCGCGTGCTTGACGCGGAAGTTCTTGAACTGAAGAAAGGCATGGAGACCGTTGAAGAACGTGCTCGCCATGAACTGGGCATGGTCAAGGACGGTGAAACCCTTTATCAGCTGGCGCAATGACTGAATTCTCTCTACCGGCCTTCTGGGCCGTGATTCCTGCCGCGGGCGTCGGTGCCCGTATGGCCGCGGACCGTCCCAAGCAGTATCTGTCCCTGGGCGGACGCACGATTCTCGAACATAGCCTTGGCTGTTTCCTCGATCATCCGGGCTTGAAGGGCCTGGTGATTGCCCTTGCCGCCCACGATCCCTACTGGCCGGGCCTTGCTTGTGCCACGGATTCGCGTATCCAGCGGGTCGATGGTGGCGGCGAACGGGCCGATTCGGTACTCAATGCCTTGCTGCACCTGCATACCCTGGGGGCGGTGGAGGACGATTGGGTGTTGGTCCATGATGCGGCGCGGCCCAATTTGTCCCGTGGCGATCTCGATACCTTGCTCGGTGAGTTGGCCGATGACCCGGTGGGTGGGCTACTGGCCGTGCCGGCGCGGGATACGCTCAAACGCGTCGACAAGCACGGGCGGGTCCTGGAAACCATCGACCGCAGTTTGATCTGGCAGGCCTATACGCCGCAGATGTTCCGCCTGGGTGCCTTGCACCGGGCCCTGGCGGATAGCCTGGTGGCCGATGCAACCATCACCGATGAAGCCTCGGCGATGGAATGGGCGGGCCAGGCGCCGCGCCTGATCGAAGGGCGTTCGGACAATATCAAGGTCACCCGGCCTGAAGACCTGGAGTGGTTGCGTTTGCGCTGGGCTAATCGTCGCTGAGGGCACCGGTCAAACGCTGTACTCGGGCCGTTTGGCCAATCCTTCCTTGAGATGATCCACCAGCTTGCGCACTTTCGGCGACAGGTGCCGCTGTTGCGGATACAGCGCCCATACCGCCGTATTCGGTGGCTGATGGGCTTCGAGCAAGGAGATCAGCGTGCCGTTGTGCAAATGCTCCAGCACGTAATAGTCCGGCAGCTGACACAACCCAACCCCCTGCAGCGCCGCATCCAGCACCGCCTGCCCACTGTTGCAGCGCCAATTACCCTGTACCCGCTGGGAAAACTCCCGCCCGTCCTGCTCCAGTTGCCAGATATCCGAACTGCCGATCAGGCAGTTATGCCGGCTCAATTCCGACAGGCTATGGGGGCGACCATAACGTTCCAGGTAGGACGGTGACGCGCACAGGTACATCCGCCGTGGCGCCAGCCGGGTCGCCACCAGCCGCGAATCCTGCAAACGGCCCAACCGAATCGCCAGGTCCAAGCCCTCATGTACCAGGTCCAGGGTACGGTTGCTCAACTCGATATCCACCCGCAACTGCGGATGCAGCCCCATGAAACTGGTCACCAGCGGCACGATAAAACGTTCGCCATAAGCCACGGCGCAGGTCATGCGCAACATACCCTTGGGTTCGCTGGTCAGGTCGCCCACCGCGCGCAGGGCTTCCTCGCGGCCGTCCTGCAGACGCTGGCAATGCTGCAGGAACGTCTGCCCGGCTTCGGTCAGGGTCACCCGCCGGGTGCTGCGATAGAGCAGGCGGGTTTGCAGGCGCTCTTCCAGCCGGGCGATTTGCCGGCTGATATGGGACGAGGATACCCCGAGGCGCTCCGCCGCCGCCGTGAACTGGCTGCATTCGGCCACCGCGACGAACTCGTCGATGCCTTCCCAGCGGTTATCATTCATTGGATTGTCCCTGTACAGCAATAATGTTTTGCTTTTGACTGGATTATTAATCAATCAAGGCTGATTTACACTCAGGTTTTCGTTGTTCACTTTTCAGGAGTTGCTGGATGATCAAGTCACGTGCTGCCGTTGCCTTCGAGGCCAAGAAACCCCTCGAGATCGTCGAAGTCGATGTCGCCATGCCCAAGGCCGGCGAAGTGCTGTTGCGTGTCGTGGCCTCCGGCGTTTGCCACACCGACGCCTACACCCTGTCCGGCGCGGACCCGGAAGGTATCTTTCCGTCGATCCTCGGCCACGAAGGCGGCGCGATTGTCGAGGCGATCGGCGAGGGTGTGACCTCGGTGGCGGTGGGCGACCACGTCATCCCGCTCTACACCCCGGAATGCGGCAAGTGCAAATTCTGCCTGTCGGGCAAGACCAACCTCTGCCAGGCCATTCGCGCCACCCAGGGCAAGGGCCTGATGCCGGACGGCACTTCACGTTTCGCCTACAAGGGCGAGACGATTTTCCACTACATGGGCACCTCGACCTTCTCCGAGTACACCGTGTTGCCGGAAATCTCCGTGGCCAAGATCTCGAAAGACGCACCGCTGGAGAAGGTCTGCCTGCTCGGTTGCGGCGTCACCACCGGGATCGGCGCGGTGCTCAACACCGCCAAGGTCAAGCCGGGTGACACCGTGGCGATCTTCGGCCTCGGCGGTATCGGTCTGTCGGCGGTGATCGGTGCGGTCAAGGCCAAGGCGGCGCGGATCATTGCCATCGACATCAACCCGGCCAAGTTCGAAATCGCCCGGCAACTGGGCGCCACCGATTGCGTCAACCCGAAAGATTTCGATCGTCCGATCCAGGAAGTGATTGTCGATATGACCGATGGCGGCGTGGACTTTTCCTTCGAGTGCATCGGTAATGTGCAATTGATGCGTGCGGCCCTGGAGTGCTGCCACAAGGGCTGGGGTGAGTCGGTGATCATCGGCGTCGCCGGTGCCGGCCAGGAAATTTCCACCCGTCCGTTCCAATTGGTGACCGGGCGCGTCTGGCGTGGTTCGGCCTTTGGTGGCGTGCGCGGGCGCAGCGAGCTGCCGAGCTACGTGGAAATGGCGCAGAAGGGCGAGATCCCGCTGGATACCTTCATCACCCACACCATGGGCCTGGAAGATATCAACAAGGCGTTCGACCTGATGCATGAAGGCAAGAGCATTCGCACCGTCATTCATTTCTGAGGTCGGTCATGAGCCTGGAAAACCTGTCCTGCCAGAAAAGCTTCGGCGGCTGGCACAAACGCTACAAGCACCATTCCGAAGTCCTCGGCTGCGACATGGTGTTCGCTGTCTATCTGCCGCCACAGGCCGAGCAGGGCGGCAAGCTGCCGGTGCTGTACTGGCTGTCCGGCCTGACCTGCACCGACGAGAACTTCATGCACAAGGCCGGTGCCCAGCGCCTGGCTGCCGAGCTGGGGCTGATCATCGTCGCGCCGGACACCAGTCCGCGCGGCGCCGACGTGCCCGGTGACCCCGACAAGGCCTGGGACTTCGGCCTGGGTGCCGGTTTCTATCTCAATGCGACCCAGCAACCCTGGGCCCAGCACTACCGGATGCACGATTACGTGGTGCATGAGCTGCCGGCGCTGGTCGAGGCGCACTTCCCGGCCTCGGACAAGCGCGGTATCAGCGGTCATTCCATGGGCGGGCATGGCGCGCTGGTCTGCGCCTTGCGCAACCCCGGGCGCTATCAGTCGTTGTCGGCATTCGCGCCGATCAGCAATCCGATGGATTGTCCCTGGGGGCAAAAGGCTTTTTCCCGTTATCTGGGGGAAGAGCGCTCGCGCTGGCGTGAGTGGGATGCTTGCGTGCTGATCGCCGAGGCCACTGAAAAGCTGCCGATCCTGGTGGATCAGGGCGATCGCGACGATTTCCTGGCCAACCAGCTCAAGCCCGAGGCGCTGCAACAGGCGGCGAAGCTGGCGCAACATCCGCTGACGTTGCGGCTGCAACCGGGCTACGACCACAGCTATTTTTTCATCGCCAGTTTCATTGATGACCACCTGCGTCACCACCACGCAGCTCTTAGCGGTTAATCTCTCGCAAAATAGGTAGAATCACGCCCTGACTTACATCGGGGCGTTTTTTTATGCGTATTGGCCACGGCTATGATGTGCACCGTTTCGCCGAAGGCGACTTCATCACCCTGGGCGGCGTGCGGATTGCACACCACCACGGGCTGCTCGCCCATTCCGACGGCGACGTGCTGCTGCATGCCTTGAGCGATGCGCTGTTGGGAGCGGCGGCCCTGGGCGATATCGGCAAGCATTTCCCTGACACCGACCCGACCTACAAGGGCGCCGACAGCCGGGTGCTGCTGCGTCATGTGGTGTCGTTGATCAAGGCCCTGGGCTGGAAAGTCGGCAACGTCGATAACACTATCGTTGCCCAGGCGCCGAAAATGGCGCCGCATATCGAATCGATGCGCGCGCTGATTGCCGCGGATCTTGAAGTTGAGTTGGATCAAGTGAACGTCAAAGCCACCACCACTGAAAAGCTCGGTTTCACCGGCCGTGAAGAAGGCATCGCCGTGCACAGCGTCGCCTTGTTGCTACGCGCATGACTGAACTGGAACTGCTGGGCCCGCGTGCCTACGGCGATGTCCTCGGGAGCGCGGTGCTCAAGGCCACGGCCGAAGACTTCCAGGTCGATGAAGTCCTCGATATCCCGCTGAGCGGCGAGGGCGAGCACCTGTGGTTGTGGGTGGAGAAGCGCGGCCTGAATACCGAAGAGGCTGCCCGGCGTATCGCCAAGGCCGCCGGCGTGCCGTTGCGCACCGTCAGCTATGCCGGTCTCAAGGACCGCCAGGCCCTGACGCGCCAGTGGTTCAGCGTACAACTGCCGGGCAAGGCTGATCCGGACCTGTCGGCGGCCCAGAACGACAGCCTGCAGATCCTCAAGAGTGCGCGGCACAAGCGCAAGCTGCAACGCGGCGCCCATGCCGCCAACGGCTTCACCCTGCGCCTGACCCAATTGAACGCGGACAAGGACGGCTTGCAGCAACGCCTCGAACAGATCGCCGCGCAAGGTATTCCGAATTATTTCGGCGCCCAGCGTTTCGGTCACCTCGGTGGCAACCTCGGCGAGGCCCGTTCCTATGCGGCGCGCCAGGCCTTGCCCGAGCAGCGCAATGTGCGTTCGCGGTTGCTGTCCACGGCCCGCAGCTACCTGTTCAACCAGGTGCTGGCGGCGCGTGTCGCCGACGGCAGCTGGAACCGGGCCCAGGTCGGCGACCTGCTGGCCTTCACCGACAGCCGCAGTTTCTTCCCGGCCGGTGAGGCCGAATGCAGCGATCCGCGCCTGGCCATTCTCGATCTGCACCCCACCGGTCCGCAGTGGGGCGAAGGCCCGTCACCGGCGGCGGGTGCGACTTTTGCCCTGGAGCAAGCGGTTGCCGAGCGCGAGGCCGAGCTCTGCCAATGGCTGGTCAAGGCGACCATGGAACACGAACGACGCATCCTGCGGCTGCCCATTGGCCGGTTGTCGTGGCATTATCCGGAGTCTGACATTCTGCAACTGGAATTCATCCTGCCGGCCGGATGCTTCGCCACTGCTTTGGTGCGCGAACTCGTCGATCTGGTGCCGGTAGGACAGACGGACAGCTCATGCGTATTCTGATTTCGAACGACGATGGGGTTTTCGCTCCCGGTCTCGCCGCGCTTCATGCTGCGCTGGTGGACTATGCCGAGTGCACGGTGATTGCCCCGGACCAGGACAAAAGTGGCGCCAGCAGCTCGCTGACCCTGGATCGCCCGCTACACCCACATACATTGCCCAACGGCTTTATCAGCCTGAACGGCACACCCACCGACTGCGTGCACCTGGGGCTCAATGCCCTGTTGGCGCAGGAGCAGGACATGGTGGTGTCCGGTATCAACCTGGGGGCCAACCTGGGGGATGACGTGCTGTATTCCGGTACGGTGGCGGCCGCCCTGGAGGGGCGCTTCCTCGGGCGTACTTCGTTCGCTTTTTCGCTGGCCTCGCGCCAGGTCGACAACCTGGCCACCGCCGCGCATTTCGCCCGCCTGCTGGTGCAGGCCCATGAAGGCCTGGCGCTGCCCGCGCGCACGGTGCTCAATGTGAATATTCCCAATCTGCCCCTGGAGCGCATTCGTGGTATCCAGCTCACGCGCCTGGGCCATCGGGCCCGGGCCGCGGCGCCGACGCGGGTGGTCGACCCACGGGGCAAGGCCGGTTACTGGATCGCCGCCGCCGGAGACGCCGAAGACGGTGGCCCGGGGACGGACTTCCATGCCGTGATGCAAGGGTTTGTCTCGGTGACGCCGCTGCAACTGGATCGCACCTTCAATGATGCCTTCCAGTCGCTGGGCGGTTGGCTGGAGGGGCTTGCTTGATGACCCGTGAGCAAGACGAACTGATGCGTCGCGGTATCGGCATGACCTCCCAGCGAACCCGCGAACGCTTGATTCAGCGACTCTATGAAGAAGGTGTGACCAACGCCCAGGTGTTGGAAGTGATCCGTCGCACGCCGCGTCATCTGTTTGTCGACGAGGCACTGGCCCATCGTGCCTACGAAGATACGGCGCTGCCGATCGGCCACAACCAGACCATTTCCCAGCCTTATATGGTGGCGCGCATGAGCGAGCTGCTGCTGGAGGCCGGGCCGCTGGACAAGGTGATGGAGATCGGTACCGGCTCCGGTTACCAGACGGCGGTGCTGTCGCAGCTGGTGGAGCGGGTGTTTTCGGTGGAGCGGATCAAGGTTCTGCAGGATCGCGCCAAGGAGCGTCTGGTCGAGCTCAACCTGCGCAACGTGGTGTTCCGCTGGGGCGATGGCTGGGAGGGCTGGCCGGCACTGGCGCCGTACAACGGCATTATTGTCACCGCCGTCGCCACGGATGTGCCCCAGGCCTTGCTCGATCAATTGGCCCCGGGCGGTCGCCTGGTGATTCCGGTGGGTGCCGGTGAAGTCCAGCAGTTGATGCTGATCGTGCGCGAAGAGCAGGGTTTTTCCCGTCATGTATTAGGCGCGGTACGTTTCGTTCCGCTGCTTAACGGACCGTTGGCCTGAACATTTGTTGAACGGCAATGAATTCTGTTTAAGGTCGTAGGTCTTAGAGCGGGACTGGTACGGCACCCATGTTTAAAATGTGTCGGGTTTTCGACTTGGCTTTGTTGTCAGTGAAATTCCAACAGCCAGTTATACTTACGTCACATTACCGCCTGTACAGGCACTCTTATTTCAGCCACCACAAAGGGAGCGGCGGGTGAGTCTCACAGTCATTCGGCAGCGTATGGGTAAAGCAAGCGTTCAGCGCCTGATGATCGGCCTTGCCCTCAGTGCTTTACTGGCTGGTTGCTCCAGTGCTCCAAAGAACGGCGTGCGCGTCGTTGATCGTAACGGCAACGCTACAACGACAGCCGCCAGCGCGACGCCACAGAAACCGATGACCACCACCGGCCAGCATGTGGTCACCCGTGGCGATACCCTGTTTTCGATCGCCTTCCGCTACGGTTGGGACTGGAAAGCCCTGGCCGCGCGTAACAATATTCCCGAGCCTTACACCATCCACGTGGGTCAGGCGATTCGCTTCGACAGCCGTTCAAATTCAACGCCGACGGCTGTCGCCTCGACGTCGTCGAGCGCTTCGCCTTCGAGCAAGTTCACCATCACCCGGCGTCCGGCCAACGGCGCGTCTGGCACTGCAACCACCTCGCAACCCGCGGCCCAGGCACCTGCGGCAGCGGCGCCGATGCCGCCGGCCGGTCCCGCGCCGAAGGGTTGGGCGTGGCCTTCAAACGGTATTCTGATTGGAAAATTCTCTTCAAACGGTAGTTTGAATAAAGGTATTGATATCGCCGGAGATTTGGGACAGCCTGTTTTAGCTGCATCTGATGGGTCAGTGGTTTACGCCGGGAGTGGGTTGCGGGGCTACGGCGAGCTGGTCATCATCAAACACAGTGATACCTACGTCAGTGCTTACGGTCACAACCGTAGGCTGTTGGTTCGGGAGGGTCAGCAGGTCAAGGTCGGACAGACAATTGCCGAGATGGGATCAACTGGTACGGACCGGGTGAAACTGCATTTTGAGATTCGCCGCCAGGGGAAACCCGTAGACCCACTGCAATTCCTGCCACGTCGTTGATCCGTTTTCCAGCCTGTTCTCCTGACTGTAGTGGGAACAGGTTCCAGCGTTGCCAAGGATAAAGGCGCCGCTTGAGCTTGAGGTCGAACTCACCAAAGGACTATAACAATGGCTCTCAGTAAAGAAGCGCCGGGGTTTGACATCGATGATGAGGTGCTCCTTATGGACTCCGACATCGTCATGGATATGATGCCGGAGGACGACAGTTCTCCACCCCCAGTTCGTGCCAAGACCAAGAATGCTGCTGCGCTCAAGCAGCACAAGTACATTGACTACACGCGGGCGCTGGATGCGACCCAGTTGTATCTCAATGAAATCGGTTTTTCCCCCTTGTTGTCCCCGGAAGAAGAAGTTCATTTTGCGCGCCTGTCGCAAAGTGGCGATCCCGCGGGCCGCAAGCGCATGATCGAAAGCAACCTGCGCCTGGTGGTGAAAATCGCCCGACGTTATGTCAACCGCGGTCTTTCCCTGCTGGACCTGATCGAAGAGGGCAACCTCGGCTTGATCCGGGCGGTGGAGAAATTCGATCCGGAACGTGGCTTTCGCTTCTCAACCTATGCCACCTGGTGGATCCGCCAGACGATTGAACGGGCGATCATGAATCAGACCCGGACCATTCGCCTGCCTATTCACGTGGTCAAGGAACTGAACGTCTATCTGCGGGCGGCACGGGAGCTGACCCAGAAACTCGATCATGAGCCTTCCCCGGAAGAAATCGCCAACCTGCTGGAAAAACCGGTGGGTGAGGTCAAGCGCATGCTCGGCCTGAATGAGCGGGTGTCTTCGGTGGACGTGTCCCTGGGGCCGGATTCCGACAAGACGTTGCTCGATACCCTCACCGATGATCGACCTACCGATCCCTGCGAGCTGCTTCAGGACGACGACCTGTCCCAGAGTATCGACCAGTGGTTGTCGGAATTGACCGATAAGCAGCGTGAGGTGGTTGTACGGCGCTTTGGCCTGCGCGGGCATGAGAGCAGTACCCTGGAGGATGTCGGTCTGGAGATCGGCCTGACCCGTGAGCGCGTTCGGCAGATCCAGGTCGAGGGACTCAAGCGCCTGCGCGAGATCCTCGAGAAGAATGGCCTGTCCAGCGAGGCGCTGTTCCAGTAGCGCGCTCCTGCACCTGCCCATAAAAAATCCCCGATCTGGTCGGGGATTTTTTTGCATTGAAATGGGTTCAATGCGTTCCTGCGGGGGCGTTACTGGCAGAAAGCCTCAGGCCCCGTGGCACTTCTTGAATTTCTTGCTGCTGCCGCACGGGCACGGATCGTTGCGACCCACGTCCTTCAGCGCGTTGCGTACCGGCTCCTGGTGAGCGTGACCGCAGTTCGGGCCGTGGACATGGCCATGGTCGTGATCGTGGTGCTCATGCTCGTGATCGTGGTTGCAATCAGGGCCGTGCACGTGAGGTTGCTGGGTCATGCTGGTGTCACTCCGGAATAATTTCGGCGGGAATTATCTCGCCTTTACGCTCCAGGTGCACGTCATGGCTGAGGAATAGTCCGGTTTCCAGTTCGCCCTCCAGTCGGTAGGGGATCGGATCATGGGGGTGTTTCAGGCGCTTGGTCAGGTCGCGCAGGTGTTCCCAGAGGTTGGTCCTGACTGGAATGACCAGGGACGCGTGGCTGTTGGCTTCCACGGTGAACCAGCCGCTGTCGGACTCGCCTTCGCTCAGCAGCCAGCCGTCGAGGTAGAGACGATAATGCAGGCTGCGCACGGTCAGGCTGTCGTCGTTGGGGTTGTCGACACGAAAGTGCAGGCGAAATTTCTGTTGAACCAGGCGCGCCTTGATCAGTTCGACCCGCACCAGGCGAACCTCGGGCTCGCGGGTACCGCCATCGAACCAGGACGCACAGCCGGAAAGCGTCAACAGCATAAGCAGGCCGAGCGTGCCAAGTGTCCGTGAGTGCATGGGGTTCCTCCCGCCGAGGCCCCAGCATAGCAAGCCTGCGACAGAAAAAGCTCATGGTTGTGGCGGTAAATCCACTGGGTGATACTGCTGAGCATTCGCGCAACGGATCAGGTCGGCGCACAGGAGTGTGATCATGATGCTTTACGAGATTGTCTTTAGTGGCGAATCGCTACCTGGTGCTGCGCCCGATCAGGTCAAAAGCAACCTGGCCCGGCTGTTCCAGGCCGATGCCCAGCGCATCGAACTGCTGTTCTCCGGACGGCGCCTGGTGCTCAAGAGCAATCTCGATGCCGCGGCGGCGGAAAAGTATAGGGTCACCCTCGAGCGTGCCGGGGCGCTGGTCGCGGTGGTCGAGATGGCCGTCGAAGAGATCGAGATGACGGCCCCGGTCCCAGCGCCGGGCCGTGCCCAGGTGGCGCCGCGGGATGCCTATATGGCCGCGTTCAGCGGGGTCGATGCGCCGGACTTCGGCATCGCCGAGGTCGGCAGCGATATGCAGGATGCCAAGCCCGAGCCCGTCGCGTTGGCCCTGGATCTGTCGGCCTTCAGCGTGGCGCCGGTCGGTGCCGACATGGGCCAACTGTCGGTGGCAACCGTCGTCACGGTGCCGGATATCTCACACCTGCGCCTCAGCTGAGCAGGTAGCCGGAACAGCACTTCTTGTATTTCTGCCCGCTGCCGCAGGGGCAGGCGTCATTGCGCCCGGCCTTGAGGGGCACGGTGGGGTCGATGAAATACCAGCGCCCATCGGTTTGTACGAAGGACGACTTTTCCCGGTGGCTGTGTTCGCCATTGCTGTCGTGCCAACGCGCGGTAAAGGTCACGAAGGCATGCTCGGGCTGGCCGCCAAAGACTTCCGAGCTTTCCACCTCCAAGCCCAGCCAGGTGCTTTGCGCGCTCCATTCGCCGATGGCCTGGCGGTCCAGCCCCGGTTGTTGAATGGGCAGCGTGGTGTTCACCAGGTAGTCGACCAGCCCCAATACATAGGCGCAGTAGCGCGAGCGCATCAGGGCTTCGGCGCAGGGGGCCGGATGGCCCGCGTGATAATGGCCGCAGCAGGCCTCCAGCAGGTTGCCGCTACCACAGGGACAGATGGATGTGCTCACGGGAATCACCACCAGTACTTGCCGAAATTTTCCGGATTGGCCCAGAACTTGGCGTTCAGCCAGTCCGGCACCTGTTTGTATTCCTTCAGATCATAGGTGAACAACGTCAGTACCTGCTCGTCGCGGGCAAAGCGTTCGCTGTTTTGCAGGGCCAGGGCGAAGAAGTCGCTGTCCTGCCAGCCGCTGGCCGCCATGTCCACCAGCACCGCGATGCGGCTGGCGTTGAGGTTGCGAATGCCACCGAGCAACTGCCGGCCGTCACGCTTGGGCAGGTGCTCCAGACAGTCGACCACCAGCGCCAGGTCGAAACGCCGGGCGGCCAGTGCGGCCGACAGCGGGCCAGGTTCGGCGAATGCCACCTGGGTTTCGGGATGGGCGGCCTGGAACGCCTCCAGTGCCGGAAAGCTGCCGGCCCCGACGAGCAGCAGGTTTTGCGGGGCGTAACGGTCCAGCAGGGCCGCCAGTGCTTGCTGGGGCGTGCGGGCGGAAAGGCTTTCAGGCATCGGGATTCCTCGGTCGGAGCGGCAAACACGGGCGAATTTTCAACGGCCTCTGGCAAACTGCCCTGACTCGCCTTACTGTGCGCCAAAGAATAACTCATCAGGGGGGCGTATGAAGGTGCTTTGGGGGCTGGGGAAGGTGTTGACGCTGATGTTCTGGCTGGTGGTGCTGGTCAATCTGGTGCATCCGCTGATCAGTCCGTTCCGGGTCCTGGTGGATCTGGCCGGGAGCATGCTGCTGTTGACACATTTGTTGGAGATCATGCTGTTCAATGGCAGCCTGCAGGGCCGCGCCCATCCCTGGCGCGACCGGGCGCAGATCCTGCTGTTCGGCATGTTCCATCTGCAAATCCTGCCTTTGCCCACCCGTGAGGAACACCAGCATGCGTAGCCTGTGTCTGCTGGCTGCCCTGTGCAGCCCCCTGGCGTTTGCCCAGGTCGTGACCGTCGAAACCAATTCCATGCTGCGCCTGCCCGCCAGCACTTCGGTGCTGCAACTGGAACGTCTGGATGTGGCCGACTTTGGTACCTTGCTGGTGCCTGCCAGCGTCACGCAACTGAATATCGGTGAACTGCACCTGGGCAAGTCGGCGCGTATCGCCATTGTACCGAGCGAGCAGGGGTTCGCACTCAAGGCCACGCGTGCCGAGCTGGGTAGCGGTAGCCAGATCAGCGCGGTTGGAGCACCGGGCACCTATCAGCGAGCCCCTTCGCCGGGACGGAACCTGGATCTGCGCATCGACGCGCTCAGCGGTCCGTTGCTGTCGATCGATGCCCGGGGTGGCGCGGGTGTGCCGGGGTTTGTCGGGCTTGATGGGGCCAATGGCGATGAGCCGGGTTGTACCTGGGGCGCGGCCGGTCAAGGCGCGGACGGTGACAATGGCGGCGATGGCCATCCGGGCGCGGCAGGGGCACAGGTCCGGTTGCAGTTGCCACGGGATTATCCGGCGGCGCGGATCCAGGTGCTGGTCGATGGCGGTAACGGCGGTATTGCCGGCGCGGCGGGGCGTCCGGGCGCGGGCGGCAAGTCCAAGGGTTGTTTTGTCTACGACACCGACGGCGGCAAGTCCGGTCGTCCGGGTCTGGCGGGCAAGCCGGGGCCGGTTGGTCCTGCGGGCAGCGTGACGGTTCAGCGGCTGTAACAAGATCGTGAAAACGCTACAAACCCTGTAGGAGCTGGCTTGCCGGCGATAGCGACCGATCAGCCAGGCTTGCTTGCCTCATCGCCGGCAAGCCGGCTCCTACACGGTCCGTGGCAGGCCCGGCTCCTGCGTCCAGCCAGCCTCCGCATTCAAAACATCGGACGTGCCGCCGCAACGGCCACCAGCACCAGTCCGATCAGCAGATTGATCCCCACCAGCCGCCGAATCCGTCCCAGCGCCGCCGCCCCTGCCGGCCAGTCCTGGGCCTCTACCGCCTGGCGCAGATCCGGCAATTGCAACGACTGGATACGAATAAAGACTGCAACCATGACGATGTACAGGCCCATCATGACCTGCACATAACGCGGTGCGGTCTCGAAGCCGCTGAAGCGCAACTGGATCAGTCCCACGCCGCTGATCGGCAGGAGCACCACCGCGACCCAGACCCAGACGAAGAAGCGCTGGAACACCTGAAGCCACAGCTTCAGCCGGGCCGGGCCTTCCAACGCGGCCATGGCCGCCGGACGGAGGATCATCCAGGCGAAGAACATACCGCCGACCCAGACCAGCGCGGCCAGGACGTGGAGGGTGTAGACAAGGGCAAAAACGGTCATTCGGGTACTCCGTGCGGCGCGCGAGGGTTTAGCGGGGTATGATAGCCGTCCATTCGAACCACTGAAAATTTATCCAGCGTTTCTTGCGCCTGAAGACTCATGATCAGCACCGAACTCAAAACCACGATCCAGGGCGCCTACTCGCGTTTTCTCGAAGCCAAGAGCCTCAAGCCGCGTTACGGCCAGCGCCTGATGATCGCCGAAGTGGCCAAGGTCCTCGGCGATATCGACACCGATGACGAAGGCCGGCGCAGTGGCGATCCGGCCGTGGTCGCCGTGGAGGCGGGTACCGGTACCGGCAAGACCGTGGCCTACAGCCTGGCGGCGATTCCCACCGCCAAGGCCGCCGGCAAGCGTCTGGTGATCGCCACCGCCACCGTCGCGCTGCAGGAGCAGATCGTCTACAAGGACCTGCCCGACCTGATGCGCAACAGCGGTTTGAACTTCAGCTTCGCCCTGGCCAAGGGCCGCGGGCGCTATATGTGCCTGTCCAAGCTCGACATGCTGTTGCAGGAGGGTCATGCGCAGACCGCCACCGCGCAGTTGTTCGAAGAGGAAGGTTTCCGCATCGAGGTCGACGAGGCCAGCCAGAAGCTGTTCACCAGCATGATCGAGAAGCTCGCCGGGAACAAATGGGACGGCGACCGCGACAGCTGGCCCAACGCCCTGGAAGACGCCGATTGGGCGCGCCTGACCACCGATCACAGCCAGTGCACCAACCGCCATTGCCCGAACTTCGGCCAGTGCGCCTTCTACAAGGCTCGCGAGGGCATGGGCAAGGTCGACGTGATCGTCACCAACCATGACATGGTGCTCGCCGACCTGGCCCTGGGTGGTGGCGCGGTGCTCCCCGACCCACGTGACACCCTCTATGTGTTCGACGAAGGCCACCACCTGCCGGACAAGGCCATCGGCCACTTCGCCCACTACACCCGGCTGCGCTCCACCGCCGACTGGCTGGAGCAGACCGCCAAGAACCTGACCAAGCTGCTGGCCCAGCATCCGCTGCCCGGTGACCTGGGCAAGCTGATCGAGCAGGTGCCGGAGCTGGCGCGGGAGATCAAGACCCACCAGCAGTTCATGTTCAGCGCCTGCGAGCAACTGGCCGACTTCAAGACCGGTGAAGACACCGAGGGCCGCGAGCGGCCGCGCCATCGTTTTGTCGGCGGGGTGATCCCGGAGCATATCCGCGAGATGGGCATCGAGCTGAAGAAAGGCTTCGCCCGCCTCAACGACCTCTTCACCCGCCTGACCGAGTTGCTCAAGGAAAGCATGGATGGCGAGGTCAATATCGGCATCGCCAGCCACCAGGCCGAGGAATGGTACCCGCTGTTCGGCAGTTTGCTGTCCCGCGCCCAGGGCAACTGGGAGCTGTGGACCGCCTTTACCGCCGAAGACCCGGAAGACAATCCGCCCATGGCCCGCTGGTTGAGCCTGGCCGAGAGCGGTGTGTTGTTTGACATCGAGGTCAACGCCAGTCCGATCCTCGCCGCTGAAATGCTCCGGCGCAATCTGTGGAACGTGGCCTACGGCGCCCTGGTGACCTCGGCGACCCTGACCGCCCTGGGCACCTTCGACCGTTTCCGCATGCGCGCCGGCCTGCCGAAGAAGGCCGTGACGGCGGTGGTGCCGAGCCCCTTCCATCACGCCGATGCCGGCGTGTTGCGGGTGCCGAATCTCAACGCCGACCCTCGCGATGCAGTGGCGCATACCGCCGCGATCATTCGCGACCTGCCGGAACTGGTGGAAGGCTCAAAGGGCACCCTGGTGCTGTTCTCCTCGCGCAAGCAGATGCAGGACGTGTTCGACGGCCTGGACCGCGACTGGCGCAAGCAGGTATTCATCCAGGGCAACCTGTCGAAGCAGGAGACCCTCAACAAGCACAAGGCCCGGGTCGACGGCGGTGACTCCAGCGTGTTGTTCGGCCTGGCGAGCTTTGCCGAAGGAGTGGACTTGCCCGGCGCCTACTGCGAACACGTGGTGATCGCCAAGATTCCCTTCTCGGTCCCGGATGATCCGGTCGAGGCGGCACTGGCCGAATGGATCGAAGCCCGTGGCGGCAACCCGTTCATGGAGATCTCCGTGCCGGACGCTTCCCTCAAGCTGGTCCAGGCCTGCGGGCGGCTGCTGCGCACCGAGGAAGACCGCGGCATCATCACCTTGCTCGACCGGCGCCTGGTCACCCAGCGCTACGGAAAAGCTATCCTCAATGCCTTGCCGCCGTTCCGGCGGGAAATTTCTTGATGTGATGCAGGTTAAATAACTAACTTCGTTGTCTACGGATGGCGCCGCTTGGCGTCACGCTGGCCTTTGATTGGCCGTAAGGGAGAGTTTGATTCATATGATTGGCCGTACGCTGCCCGCCGTTTTCGCCTTGTTGTTCGCCGCGCCGCTCTGGGCCGCGCCTGCCGGGCAACAGACGCTGTTCAACTTCGTTCGTCCCGCCGATGTGGTGCAGGTGGTCACCGTGGATGCGAGCCTGCCGCAATACAACGCGGAGCAGACGGCCGAAGGCGAAGTGCTGCGGCGGGTCACCTTCAACCCGGCAGCGCAGCCGAGCCTGCGTCTCACGCCGCAGACCGGTGCCTGGGACTGGTCGCAGGCGGGGGCCATGAGCCTGCGGATCCAGAGTGCGATGGATTGGGCGCTGACCCTCAACGTGACGATCCAGAGCAGCGACGGCAAGACCCTCACCAGTCGCGTCGACCTGCCGGCCGGTCCCGCACAGACCTTGCTGGTGCCACTGCAGGCCAGTTCGCCGTTGAGCCAGGGCATGCGTGCCGGTCCGCCGATGCCGACCACGGTGGATGGCCAGCGTGTGTTGCTGGCCAGCAGCCAGGGTGAATTGAATCGCCAGCAGGTGGTGTCGGTGACCCTGTCGATGGACGCACCCAAAGTGCCTCAGAACATCCTTCTGGAACGTTTCGGCGTGCAGGCCGGTGACGATGTGGTCAAGGCCGTCTATAGCTCGCTGGTGGATGGCTACGGCCAGTCGACCCGTGCCAAGTGGCCGGAAAAAATCAGCAGCGACGATCAGCTCAAGGCCGCCGCGAGCAAGGAAAACCAGCAACTGAAGACCTGGCTGACCGAGCGCGAGCGCAGTGCCCGGGACAAGTTCGGCGGTTCGCTCAAGGGCCCGCTCTTCGACGCCACGGGTTTCTTCCGTACCGAAAAGCACGACGGCCGCTGGTACCTGGTGACGCCGGAGGGGCATCCGTTCTACTCCCTGGGTGTGAATACCGTCAGCGCTCACGACCAGCAGACCTATGTCGAAGGTCGTGAAGGCATGTTCAGCGACCTGCCCAAGGATGGTGAGCCCCTGGCTGCCTACTATGGCAAGGCCGACAACAGCATCACCACCGGGGCTTCCCAGGGCCGGGCCTTCAAGTCCGGGCGCTGGTTCGATTTCTATGGCGCCAACCTGGAACGCACCTACGGTTCGCCGTGCGCGACCACCGCGCCGGCTGAACCCAAGGTGCCCTGCGCCCCGGGTCTGGACGAGCAACGCTGGCAGAAGCACACCCTGGACCGCTTGCAGGCCTGGGGCTTCAACACCATCGGTAACTGGAGCGATCCGGCCCTGGGCCTGAACGACCGTGTGCCTTACACCTTGCCACTGTCCATCGTCGGCGATTATGCGAGCATCAGCACTGGCAGCGACTGGTGGGGCGGCATGCCCGATCCGTTCGACCCGCGTTTTGCCATGGCCACCGAGCGCGCGGTGGCGATTGCCACACGTGATCATCGCGACGATCCTTGGCTGGTGGGTTACTTCGCCGACAACGAGCTGGCCTGGGCCGGTCCCGGCGACGATCCGAAATCCCGTTACGCCCTGGCCTACGGCACGTTGCGCATGACCACCGACGTACCGGCCAAGCGCGCCTTCCTCAAGCAGTTGCGCGACAAGTACCGCAACCAGCAGGGCCTGTCCAAGGCCTGGGGCGTGGAGATTCCGACCTGGGAGCAGATGGAAGACCCGGGTTTCGAGGCGCCGCTGCCCAATCCCGCCCACCCGCAGATCGAAGCGGACCTGAAGTATTTCCAGAAGGTGTTTGCCGATACCTACTTCAAGACCATTTCCGACTCGCTGAAATGGCATGCGCCGAATCACCTGCTGCTGGGCGGTCGTTTTGCCGTCAGCACGCCCGAGGCCGTGGCGTCCTGTGCCCAGTACTGCGATGTGTTGAGCTTCAACTTCTACACCCTCAAGCCCCAGGACGGATACGACTTCGATCAACTGGAGGCATTGAACAAACCGGTGCTGATCACCGAGTTCAACTTCGGCTCGAAGGACCGTGGCCCATTCTGGGGCGGCGTGACGGAACTGGCCCGGGAAGAAGATCGGGGCCCGGCCTATGCCGGGTTCCTCAAGCAGGCGGTGGCCGAGCCGTCGATCGTCGGCGTGCATTGGTTCCAGTACCTCGACCAGCCGGTCAGCGGCCGTCTGCTGGACGGTGAAAACGGCCATTTCGGCCTGGTGGGCATTACCGATGTGCCGTTCCAGGGCTTTGTCGAGAGCGTGCGCAAGAGCAACCTGCAGGCCCTGGCTTTGCTCAACAAGGAAGCCGAGAAAGCCAAGGTGGAGGCGCAGCAGAAGGCCGCCAAGGGCATCGGCCAGGATGACAATGGTGGCAACGGTCGTTCGGGTAGCGCTGGCGGGGAGGGTGCCGGACATTCCGGCGGTCACTCCGGCAATGGCCACTGATTCCTACAGTGTTTCGCGCAACGTCTGACAATTCTTGCAAGGTGTTACGAATTGTCTGATTCAGGTCTGTTCCCAAACCTGCCAATCGCTGGAACAATGCAGGCCACTTTGGAAGGTGTTGCGGCGGGAGAGTCACGGGTGCAGATTCAGGGTCATTTCGAACTTCAATTCGAGGCGGTGCGCGAAGCCTTCGCGGCCCTTTTCGACGATCCCCAGGAGCGCGGTGCCGCGCTCTGTATCCAGATCGGCGGTGAAACCGTGGTCGATCTCTGGGCCGGCTCCTCCGACAAGGATGGCGCCGAGGCCTGGCACAGCGACACCATCGCCAACCTGTTTTCCTGCACCAAGACCTTTACCGCTGTCACCGCGCTGCAACTGGTGGCCGAGGGTAAGCTGCAACTGGATGTTCCGGTTGCCCAGTATTGGCCCGAGTTCGCCGCCGCCGGCAAGTCCGGTATCACCCTGCGCCAGTTGCTCTGCCATCAGGCCGGCTTGCCGGCCTTGCGCCAGTTGCTGCCTCCCGAGGCGCTCTACAACTGGCAGACCATGGTCGACGCCCTGGCGGCCGAATCCCCCTGGTGGACGCCCGGCGAGGGCCATGGCTACGCCGCGATCACCTATGGCTGGCTGGTCGGCGAGTTGTTGCGACGCGCCGATGGCCGTGGGCCGGGTGAGTCGATCGTGGCGCGGATTGCCCGGCCGTTGGGCCTGGACTTCCATGTTGGCCTGGCGGACGAAGAATTCCATCGCGTCGCCCATATCGCCCGGGGCAAGGGCCATGTCGGCGATGCGGCGGCCCAGCGCCTGCTGCAAGTGACGATGCGCGAACCCGAGGCGATGAGCACCCGGGCGTTCACCAACCCACCGTCGATCATGACCAGCACCAACAAGCCGGAGTGGCGGCGCATGCAGCAACCGGCCGCCAACGGGCATGGCAATGCACGGAGCCTGGCGGGCTTCTATAGCGGCCTGCTCGACGGGCGCCTGCTGGAAGCCGACATGCTCGAGGAACTGACCCGCCAGCACAGCCTGGGCATGGACAAGACCCTGCTGACCCAGACCCGTTTCGGCCTGGGCTGCATGCTCGATCAGCCGGATGTGCCCAACGCCACGTTCGGCCTCGGGGCCAGGGCCTTCGGCCACCCGGGGGCCGGCGGCTCCGTCGGTTTTGCCGACCCCGAATACGATGTCGCCTTCGGCTTTGTCACCAATACCCTCGGGCCTTATGTATTGATGGACCCTCGGGCACAGAAGCTAGTACGGATTCTTGCCGGCTGTCTGTAGAATGCGCGGATAAAGTCGTAGGCCGGAACCCTGTGACTTTTTTGCTTTCTAATACACTGTTTCATGGGGCCGAAGGCCCTTGTTTCTCTATCTCATTTTGTGGATATCCAATGTCATCGAACAAGTCTCTCGCCCTGGCCCTCTGCCTGACCGTGACCGGTTGCGCGCAACTTCCACAAAGTGCGGACAAGGACATTGCTCAAGCCCCGGCGACAGCTAACGCGGGTACACCCGCCGCGCCTGCGGCAGCCGTAGCCACGTCCAAGGATGCTGCCAAGCTCCCGGCCAAACCTGCTGCACCCGTGGCCGCCGCCAAGGCCGGTGCTCCGGTAGCGCCTGTCGTGGCACCCGCAGCTCCAAGCGCCGCAGTCGCGCCGACAGCCAGCGCGGATACCGGCAGCAGTTGGTGGTGGCCGTTCGGTTCGTCCGACAAGGCTGCCGTGAAAGACCCGGCCCAGGCTGCTGCGCCGGCCGCCAAGCCACAGGACAAGCCCGTGCCACTGGCCACGGCGGTTGCCGCCGCAACGACGCCAGCACCGCAGACCGATCCTGCTACCCACTGGTGGTGGCCGTTCGGCAGCTCGGACAAGGCCAAGGAAACCGCCCAGCCGCCGGTCAAGGCCGTGCCGATGCCCGATCCGAAAATCACCCAGGCCTGGCTCGACGACTACGAGCCGCGCCTGCGTATCGCCATCCAGGACAGCTCCCTGAAGCTGGAGCGGCGTGAAAACGTGCTGGTGGTCATTGCCCCCGTGGACGGTTTCTACAACCCCAAACGCCCGGAAATGTTGCTGCCGGTCACCCTCGGTCCTTTCAGCCGAATCGCCAAGACCGTCGAGGGTGATCCCAAGACCGCCGTGCTGATCCTCGGCCATGGTGACAACAGCTCCAGCGCCGAGTCGACCCAGGCCTTGAGCCAGCAACGGGCTCAGTCCGTTGCCGCGATCTTCGGCCTCAGCGGCCTGCATCGTGATCGCCTGATGCTGCGTGGCATGGGCTCGGACATGCCGCGTGCCGCCAACGACAGCAGCGAAGGCCGTGCCCTGAACCGTCGTGTGGAAATCATCCTGACGCCGCAGAACACCATGGTTGCGCTGTTGAGCAAATACAGCATTCCGATGCCGGCTCCGCTTCCGGTCACCCAGGTGGCGGCTGCTGACGTCAAGCCGGCAGTGGCTGCGCCTGTGGCGAAGAAAGCGGCTGCCAAGGGCAAGGCCGTGGCCAAGAAAGCCCCGGTGCACAAGAAGGCCCCGGTCAAGAAAGCGGCGGCCAAGCCCGCGGCGGACAAGGCTGCAGCGCCGGCGAAGAAAGACGCCAGCACCGACAGCTCGACCAAGAACTGACCTGACGATCGAGAGGGAACGCGCCATGACTCAAGCCCTGGCGGATATGCGCCGAGACTACACCCGTGACGGTCTCACCGAGGCCCTGGCCCCGGCCGAGCCGTTTGCGCTGTTCCACCAGTGGTTTGCCGAGGCGGTAAAGACCGAGCAGGCGCCTGTCGAGGCCAATGCCATGACCCTGGCAACGGTGGACGAGGAAGGGCGCCCGCATTGCCGCATCCTGTTGCTCAAGGGCCTGGACGAGGCGGGTTTTACCTTCTTCACCAACTATGAGAGCGACAAGGGCCGGCAACTGGCGGCCCGTCCCTTTGCCGCGATGACCTTCTTCTGGCCGACACTGGAACGCCAGGTGCGGATCGAGGGGCGGGTGGTCAAGGTCTCGGCGCAGGAGTCGGATGCCTACTTCCAGGTGCGCCCGCTGGGCAGTCGGTTGGGGGCCTGGGCTTCACCGCAAAGCCGAGTGATTGCCGATCGCGGGGAACTCGAGGGCTTGCTCCAGAACACCGAAGCGCGTTTCAGCGATACCCAGCCCGACTGCCCTGAGCATTGGGGCGGTTATCGTTTGCTGCCGGAGCGCATCGAATTCTGGCAAGGTCGCGCCAGTCGCCTGCATGACCGGCTCGACTACCGCCTGCTCGGCGCGGACTGGACACGTCGGCGCCTGGCACCTTGATCTGACCTGTATTTCCCGGGGCAGTGGTTTCAAACCACTGCCGCCAAGCCAGATGCTTGATAAGCTTCCCCCAGAATTTGCGCGGAAGTTCAGATATGAACTTTTTGTGTATTGCACTGTCTCCCGGTAGCCGTAGCGCCAGATCACGTTCCATCGAGTGTCTGATGTGCTCCGAATTCCCGGGCGCCGAGGCTGTACTGGCGCTGAATGAACATCATTTTATCCGTGCGGTGCCGTGACAGGGATCAAGCTGCGGAGTTTAATTAAAGTCATATCTTTTGGAGTTGATCCTATGCGTAAGTCTGTTTTGTTGATTGCTTCCTTCTCCACCATGGCGATGTTGCTGGGTGGTTGCACCAACAGCCTGACTGGCGATTCCTATTCCCGTGACGAAGCGCGTCGCGTGCAGACCATTCGCATGGGCACCATCGAGTCGCTGCGTCCAGTGAAAATCGAAGGCAGCAACTCGCCTATCGGTGCCGGTGCCGGTGCAATTGTAGGTGGTGTCGGCGGCAGCGCCATCGGCGGTGGCCGTGGCAGTATCGTGACGGCGGTGATTGGTGCGGTCGCTGGTGGCGTGCTGGGCAACATGGCTGAAAAAGGCCTGACCAGCGCCCAGGGTGTTGAAATCACCGTACGTGAAGACGACGGCAGCATGCGTGCCTATGTGCAGGAAGTTCAGCCGAACGAAATCTTCCGTGTCGGCGAGCGCGTGCGTATTTCCACCGTGGGTGGCACCAGCCGCGTTTCCCACTGATTTTGCAATCAGCCTTAAAAAGAAACCCCGGCCAGGTAACTGGTCGGGGTTTTCTTTTTCTGGTGTTCGCTGATTAGGCGATCACCACGAACCTGTAGGAGCAGAGCTTGCTCGCGAAGAGGCCCGTGAGACCGTCAAAACTTCTGTCGGAACGCTACACGGACGCCTTGGGCTTGCGACTGGCCCCCGCCATCACGGCATAGCCGATCACCGCCGCCAGGATCGAACCGGTGAGAATCCCCATGCGGTCCATGCCGGCGTAGTCGCTGCTGCCCGGTATAAAGGCCAGGGAGCCGACGAACAGGCTCATGGTGAAACCGATGCCGCAGAGGATCGCCACGCCGAACACCTGCCCCCAGTTGGCGCCGTGGGGCAGCGCCGCGAGGCCGGCGCGGACCGCCAGCCAGGTCAGGCCGAAGACGCCCACCGTCTTGCCGATCAGCAGGCCGGCGGCGATGCCCATCGGCACGTGGTGGGTAAAGCTTTCCAGGCTCACGCCTGCCAGGGACACGCCGGCGTTGGCAAAGGCGAACAGCGGCAGGATGCCGAACGCCACCCAGGGATGCAGCGCATGCTCCAGGCTCAGCAATGGCGAGGCTTCGGCGTTGTGGGTGCGCAGCGGAATGCAGAACGCCAGGGTCACGCCGGCCAGCGTCGCATGCACACCGCTCTTGAGCACGCAGACCCAGAGGATCAGGCCGATCACCATATAGGGCCCGAGCTTGACCACTCCCAGGCGATTCATCGCGATCAGCGCCACCAGGCAGGCCCCGGCCAGCGCCAGCGACAATGTCGACAGTTCATGGGAATAGAAGATTGCAATGACGATGATCGCGCCCAGGTCGTCGATGATCGCCAGGGTCATCAGGAACAGTTTCAGCGACACCGGTACCCGCTTGCCGAGCAAGGCCAGCACCCCGAGGGCGAAGGCGATGTCGGTGGCCATGGGGATCGCCCAGCCGTCGAGCGCCGCCGGATTGTCACGGTTGAGGAACCAGTAGATCAGCGCCGGCACCACCATGCCGCCGATCGCCGCCGCACCGGGCAGCACCACCTGGGACGGTTTGGACAGATGGCCCTCGAGGAGTTCGCGCTTGACCTCCAGGCCGATCAGCAGGAAGAACAATGCCATCAGGCCGTCGTTGATCCACAGCAGCAGGGGTTTGGCGATTTGCAGGGCGCCGACCTGGGCCACCACCGGCACGTCCAGCAGACCGGCGTAGAGGTGCGACAACGGCGAGTTGTTGATGATCAGGGCCAGGGCTGCGGCGGCAATCAATAGCAGGCCGCTGGCAGCTTCCAGCTGAAAGAAACGGGTGAAAGTGCTACGCAGAGGCAAGGTCGCTCTCCATCGATGAATTCAAAAAGGTAGGACACCCTAACCCGTACTGTTAGTTGTTAAAACAAAAGTTATATTCTTTTTTGTTATAAGTAGGTGATTGAGGGGCTGACCGCAAAAGCCTAGCAGTTGTGTGTCTAATTGCGTCTTCACTGTATCTGTGCGGTCGGTAGGAAACTTCCTATAGTTAACGGATTATTGCCGTGGAGCCTGTCAGGGCTCCGATCTCTGTTTATCCTTCAGCGGTTTGGCCCTGGGCCAGTGGCGCAGCCAGCCGTCAGTGCTTTCGAGCACCTCCGTTCCAAGACGAGTACCCATCATGAGCGACAACCGACAGTGGGCCCGGGAAGCGATCCGGATCATTGAAGCCGACTTCCAGCGCAGTGCCGATACCCACCTGATCCCTTTGCCGCTGCCGGGCCTGCCGGGCATCGAGCTGTACTTCAAGGACGAGTCCAGCCATCCGACCGGCAGCCTGAAGCATCGCCTGGCGCGTTCGCTGTTCCTCTATGCGCTGTGTAATGGCTGGCTGCGTCCGGGCGCGCCGGTGATCGAGGCGTCCAGCGGTTCGACGGCAATCTCCGAAGCCTATTTCGCGCGCCTGCTGGGCCTGCCGTTTATCGCGGTAATGCCGGCCACCACGTCCCAGGAAAAGATCGCGCAGATCGCCTTCTACGGTGGCAAGAGCCACCTGGTGCAGGACCCGACGCAGATCTATGCCGAGTCCGAGCGCCTGGCCCGGGAGAGCGGCGGCCATTTCATGGATCAGTTCACCTACGCCGAACGGGCCACTGACTGGCGTGCGAACAACAACATCGCCGAGTCGATTTTCCAGCAACTGCGTTTCGAGCGGCATCCGGAGCCGAGCTGGCTGATTTCCAGCCCAGGTACCGGCGGCACCACGGCGACCCTCGGTCGTTATGTGCGTTATCGCCAGCATGGCACCCGGGTGTTGTGCGCCGATGCCGAGCGTTCGGTGTTCTTTGACTTTTACCTGACGGGTGACGCCGGCCTGCGTCTGGACTGCGGTTCGCGGATCGAAGGGATCGGGCGTCCACGGGTCGAGGCGTCGTTCCTGCCCAAGGTGATCGATGCCATGGTCAAGGTGCCGGATGCCTTGTCCCTGGCGGCCATGCATTACCTGGCGCAGCGTTTGGGGCGGCGGGTCGGCGGTTCCAGCGGCACCAACCTGGTCGGTGCGCTGATGGCGGCACGGCAGATGTTCCAGGCGGGAGAGAGCGGGTCGATCGTGGCGATCCTCTGTGACGGCGGCGAGCGTTATGCCACCACCTACTACGACCCGCAGTGGCTGAAAACCCAGGGCTATGAACTGGACGGCCTGATTGCGAGTGTGGCAGCCAGTGTCGAGCGCGGCGAGGCGCTGCCCGAGAGCGTGTTGCGGGCCGGGATCTGAACTTGTGGGAGCGGAGCTTGCCGGATCGCCGCGCCGCCGCGAAGCTTTTAGCGGCCACAAGGGCCCCTTCGCGAGCAAGCTCTGCTCCCACAGGTATGGGGTTCCACAAGTTAGTCTTCGGTATTTCCTGTGATTACAGGCTGAAGCCACCATCCAGCGGGATTATATTCCCGGTCATATAAGCCCCGGCGGTACTCGCCAAACTGATCGCCAGCGCAGCCATCTCTTCCTCGCGCCCCCAGCGCTTCATGGGAATCAACGCCGTGTCCTCGGCCAGCGCCTGCTCGTCGGCGCCGATATGCTGGGTCATCTTGCTCGGAAAGCGTCCCGGCGCGATCACATTGACGTTGATGTGCTGGCTGACCAGTTCTCGCGCCAGAATCCGTGACAGTTGATGCAGGGCCGCCTTGCTCGGGCCGTAGGCATAGGCCTGCTCGCCGAAGGAAGAAATCCCCGCCACCGAACCGATATTGATGATTCGCGCCGGGTTCGCCGCCGAACCGGCCTTGCGCAATAACGGCAGGAATTGCTGGATACAGTTGAAGACAGAGGTCACGTTCAGTTGCATGACCTTTTCCCAGCCCTTCACCGGATAGCTCTCCAGCGGCGCGCCCCAGGTGGTGCCGGCGTTGTTGACGAGGATATCCAGTCGATCGATCCGCTCACCCAGGCGTGTTGCCAGCGCCAGCACGCCTTCCTCGGTCGCCAGGTTGGCGGCCAGGGCCTCACAGTGCCCGAGGGCGCCGAGTTCATCGGCGGTCTGCTGGCAGGCTTCGGCATCCCGGGCACAGACGTAGACGTGGGCACCGGCCTCGACGAAGGCCTTGGCGATCATCTTGCCGATGCCACGGGTACCGCCGGTGACCAGGGCGGTGCGGCCTTGCAGGGAGAAGTAAGGGTGCATGGCGAATCCTGAGTGCGAAAAGGTATCGATACCCTAGCCGTCAGGAGTCAAAAGCGGAGCCACTATTGGGCGGCGCAATGATGCGCCATGCACGTCGAAGCGGATCAGCCGCGAACGCGCAGCGTCAGCCCCTTGAGGAAGTTGCGCAGCAACTGGTCGCCGCAGGGACGGTAGTTGGTGTGGCCGAACTTGCGGAACAGTGCGCTCAGCTCGGGCTTGGACACCGGGAACTCGGCGGCCTTGAGAATGGCGTGCATGTCGTCTTCCTTCAGTTCGAAGGCGACCCGCAGTTTTTTCAGAATGATGTTGTTGGTCACCGGCAGCTCGACCGGCAGCGCCGGACGGCTTTCGTCCTTGCCGCGCTTGAAGATCACCAGGCCATCGAGAAAGTGCGCCATGACCTCGTCCGGGCAATGCACGAAGCCTTCTTCCTCATCCTTTTTCAGGTAGGTGATGACATCGGCCTTGGCCACTTCGAAGCCGGTCAGCTTGATGAGCTCGACGACCTTGTTGTCGCTGATGTCGAGCATGTAGCGCACGCTACGCAGTACGTCGTTGTGAATCATGTGAACCATCCTGAGAGGTAGACGCCGCGCATCTGCGCGACGTTGAAGCGGGGATTAGAATTTTTCCTTGGTCGACAGGTAGCGCCATTGGCCAACGGGCACCTTGCCGATGGAGACGCCGCCGATACGGATCCGACGGATGGACACGACCTTGAGCCCGACCGCCTGGCAAAACAGCGCGATCACCCCGGGTTGCGGGTTTTTCATCGCGAAACGCAGGCGGTTCTCGTTCTGCCAGCTGGCTTTCACCGCGGGCAACTCGCGGCCCTTGTAGGTCAGGCCATGGCTCAGGCGGTTGAGACCGTGCTCGACGATATCGCCGCTGACTTCCACCACATATTCCTGCTCGATCTTGGCCGTGTCGGCGGTGAGCTTGCGGAGGATTTTCCAGTCCTGGGTGAACACCACCAGGCCGCTGGCGCCGGCTTGCAGGTCGGCACCCGCGGTCAGGCGCAGGAAGTGCCCCTTGAGCGGACGCTTGCCATAGCGGTGTTCCTCGGAGAGCGTCTCGGCGTGCAGCAGTTGCATGGCCGCCTCGGGGTCCAGGCCGACCGGTTGGTGCAGCAACAGGGTCACCGGCTCCGGGGCGGTGGCCTTGGCTTCGGGGTCCAGTTCGACTTTCTGGGCTTGGACCTTGAACTGCGGCTCGTCGATGACTTCGCCATCGACCGTGACCCAGCCGCCTTCGATGAACAGTTCGGCCTCCCGACGGGAGCAGCCGACCAGCTCGATCAGGCGTTTGGAAAGGCGAGTGGGTTCAGACATGACGGCGGCCGTAAAAAAGGGGGGCGGCTATTGTACCTGCCTGGCGCCGGTTAAGCCCGGCAACATTTGTCGCACTCAGCGCTTGAGGCGCAGATGCAGCAAAGGATAGGGCTGGCCCATGCCATCCTTCTCCGAGCGACCGATCACCTCGAAGCCCTGCTTGAAGTAGAAACCGACGGCCTGGGCGTTCTGTTCGTTGACGTCCAGTTCATCGGCATTCAGGTGTTCGATGGCGTAGCGCAGCAACAGCTTGCCCAAGCCCGTGCCGCGTGCGTGCGGGGCGATGAACAGCATTTCGACCTTGCCCGCCGCGACCCCGGCAAAACCGGTGATGCGCTGACGCGAATCGCGGGTACAGACCAGCATGACCGCATCCAGGTAGTGGGTCAGCAGCATGTTCTTCAGCAGTTGGAGATAACTGTCCGGCAGGAAGTCATGGGTAGCGCGCACCGAGTCTTCCCAGAGCTGGGCCAGTTCCGGGTAGTCACCGGGCTTGGGGGTTTGGATCACCGGGAGCTGGGGCATGTAGCAGATTCCTTCCATCGCGGTTGTACACACGCCAGACTATAGCCGTAAAAAAGCCCCGCATCTCGTTGAAAGAGCGGGGCTTTTCAGATTATTTACAGCTTAGATCGTTTCAGCCCAGAGGTCGTATTCGTCGGCGTCGGTGACCCGGCACCAGACCTTGTCGCCGGGCTTGAGATCGCCGGCGCCTTCGATGAACACGTTGCCGTCGATTTCCGGGGCGTCGAAGAAGCAGCGACCGACCGCACCCTGTTCGTCGACTTCGTCGATCAGCACTTCGATATCGCGGCCGATGCGCAGTTGCAGGCGGGCGGTGCTGATGGCCTGTTGATGGGCCATGAAGCGATCCCAGCGCTCCTGCTTGACGTCATCCGGGACCACGTCCAGGCCAAGGTCGTTGGCCGGTGCGCCTTCGACCGGCGAGTACTGGAAGCAGCCGACGCGGTCGAGCTGGGCTTCGGTCAGCCAGTCGAGCAGGTACTGGAAGTCTTCCTCGGTCTCGCCGGGGAAACCGACGATAAAGGTCGAGCGGATGATCAGGTCCGGACAGATTTCCCGCCAGTTCTTGATCCGCGCCAGGGTCTTGTCTTCGAACGCCGGGCGTTTCATCGACTTGAGCACTTTCGGGCTGGCATGCTGGAACGGGATGTCCAGGTACGGCAGGATCTTGCCGGCGGCCATCAACGGGATCAGTTCGTCGACATGGGGGTATGGGTAGACGTAGTGCAGGCGTACCCACACGCCCAGGCTGCCGAGGGCTTCGCACAACTCGGTCATGCGGGTTTTCACCGGAGCGCCGTTCCAGAAGCCGGTACGGTACTTCACGTCGACGCCGTAGGCGCTGGTGTCCTGGGAGATCACCAGCAGTTCCTTGACCCCGGACTTGACCAGGCGCTGGGCCTCGTCGAGTACGTCACCCACCGGACGGCTGACCAGCTTGCCGCGCATCGATGGGATGATGCAGAAGCTGCAGCTATGGTTGCAGCCTTCGGAAATCTTCAGGTAGGCGTAGTGGCGCGGGGTCAGCTTGATGCCTTGCGGCGGCACCAGGTCGATCAGCGGGTTGTGGTCCTGGCGCGGCGGCACGACTTCGTGCACGGCATTGACTACCTGCTCGTACTGCTGCGGGCCGGTGACGGCCAGCACGCTGGGGTGCACCTTGCGGATATTGCCTTCTTCGACACCCATGCAGCCGGTGACGATCACCTTGCCGTTTTCCTTGATGGCTTCGCCGATCACTTCCAGGGACTCGGCCTTGGCGCTGTCGATAAAGCCGCAGGTGTTGACCACCACGACGTCGGCGTCCTGGTAGGTGGACACCACGTCATAGCCTTCCATGCGCAGTTGCGTAAGGATGCGCTCGGAGTCGACCAGTGCTTTCGGGCAACCCAGGGATACGAAGCCGACTTTGGGGTTGGCTGGCGCGGTAGGGGTGGACATGTCTAACCTCGGTATTAGGGTGTCGAGCCACTTGGGACAAGGGCGTCGCGTGGGCGCTGATGCGCCTCTGATCAAAAAGTGCGCAATTCTAGCGATGGCCGAGGCACTTGACCAGCTTTATGCAGGGAAATGCGACGAGTGCTGCGCTATGCTTCGCCCGATGCGAGTTGCTGTCATTTTTTGTTTCAAATATCCGATGACTTATAAATCGTCGGCAACTGTAAGAAAAACAGCGCATGCTGCGTGAAAAAGCAAATAGTGCTTCTTGAAAGAAGCCTTATTCCGGGGTGTAGGAGTAGTTGATGGGTGGTCAGGCAGTGAGTGAGGGGCAGGTCGGGCACTCGACGGCAAAGCCGTTGGGTATGCTGGTAGCGGCGGTAGGGGTGGTGTACGGCGACATCGGCACCAGCCCGTTATATACCCTCAAGGAGGTGTTCACTGGTGGTTACGGGGTGCCGGTCGACCATGACGGTGTCTTCGGGATTCTGGCACTGATCTTCTGGTCGCTGGTCTGGGTGGTCTCGATCAAGTATGTGCTGTTTATCCTGCGGGCCGACAACCAGGGCGAGGGCGGGATCATGGCCCTGACCGCGTTGGCGCGGCGAGCATCGGCGTCATACCCGAAATTGCAGTCGACGCTGGTGGTTCTTGGGTTGATCGGCGCGGCACTGTTCTATGGCGACAGCATGATCACGCCGGCGATCTCGGTGCTCTCGGCGGTCGAGGGTCTGGAAATTGCCTTCGACGGGTTGGAGCATTGGGTGGTACCGCTGTCGCTGGTGGTGCTGGTGGCGTTGTTCCTGATCCAGAGGCATGGCACCGCGAGTATCGGCAAGCTGTTCGGGCCGGTGATGGTGGCGTGGTTCGTGGTACTGGGGGTCATGGGCGCCTATGGTATTTCCCTGCACCCTGAAGTACTGAGCGCGTTGAACCCGATGTGGGGCGTGCACTTCTTTGTCATTCACCCGGGCATGGGTGTGACGATTCTGGGGGCGGTGGTGCTGGCGTTGACCGGTGCCGAAGCCTTGTATGCCGATATGGGCCACTTCGGTCGCAAGCCAATCGCTCGCGCCTGGTTCGCCCTGGTGCTGCCGGCGCTGGTCCTGAACTACTTCGGCCAGGGCGCCTTGCTGCTGGGAAGCCCGGACGCGGCGCGCAACCCCTTCTATCTGCTGGCGCCGGCCTGGGCCTTGGTGCCGTTGGTGGTGCTGTCGACCCTGGCGACGGTGATCGCTTCCCAGGCGGTGATCTCCGGGGCGTTCTCCCTGACCCGCCAGGCGATCCAGTTGGGCTACATCCCGCGCATGCATATCCAGCACACCTCGAGTGCCGAGCAGGGGCAGATCTACATCGGTGCGGTGAACTGGACCCTGATGATCGGCGTGATCCTGCTGGTGATCGGGTTTGGCTCCTCCAACGCCCTGGCCTCGGCTTATGGCGTGGCGGTGACCGGGACCATGCTGATCACCAGTATCCTGGTGGCGGCGGTGATGCTGCTGCTGTGGAAATGGTCGCCGATCCTGACCGTGCCGATCCTGGTGGGCTTCCTGCTGGTGGACGGGCTGTTCTTCGCCGCCAACGTGCCCAAGATCGTCCAGGGCGGTGCCTTCCCGGTATTGGCGGGGATCGTGCTGTTTATCCTCATGACCACCTGGAAACGCGGCAAGGAGCTGCTGATGGACCGCCTCGACGAAGGGGGCCTGCCGTTGCCGATCTTTATTGGCAGTATTCGCGTGCAGCCGCCTCATCGGGTGCAGGGTACGGCGGTGTTCCTGACCGCACGGCCGGATGCGGTGCCCCATGCGTTGTTGCACAACTTGCTGCATAACCAGGTGCTGCATGAGCAGGTGGTGTTGCTGACGGTGGTGTACGAGGATATTCCGCGGGTGCCGACGCAGCGACGGTTCGAGGTCGATGCCTATGGCGAGGGGTTCTTCCGGGTCATCCTGCACTTCGGTTTTATCGATGAGCCGGATGTGCCTGAGGCGCTGAAGCTGTGTCATCTGGACGAGCTGGATTTCAGTCCGATGCGCACCACCTACTTCCTCAGCCGTGAGACGGTGATAGCGTCGAAGATCGTCGGGATGGCGCGCTGGAGGGAGAGTCTGTTTGCCTTCATGCTGAAGAATGCCAACGGTAACCTGCGTTTCTTCAAGTTGCCGGTGAACCGGGTGATCGAACTGGGGACCCAGGTCGAGATCTGATTCCACGGGTATGAAAAAGCCCCCGTTGCCTTGCGGCAGCGGGGGCTTTTTCTTTGGGCCCCTACAGGGCTCACATCATTCGCTTTTGACCTGACGCTTCTGGATAGCATCCACCAATCGCTTGGCCAGCGCCGGGTAGTTCTCGTCGAAGTGATGACCCCCTGGCAGCTTGACGGCCTCTCCCACCGCGGTGGTGGTGGTGCAGCCACTTTCCTTCACTTCGTCCTGGCCATAGATACACAGCACCTTGGCTGCCGGCAGCTTGGCCATGTCCGGGCCAGTATCGAGTTCCATGCCGGCCTTGCCCAACCAGCCGTCAACGTGAATCTCGAAACTGCCGCTGCGGGCGAACGCCAGCAGGATGATCGCGTCGACCCGCTGCTGCTCGTTTTCCGGCAGGCGGTTATAGATCGCCGGCAGTACGTCGGCACCAAAGGAGTAGCCGGCCAGGACGAAGCGCTTGGCACCCCATTTCTGCCGGTAGTGCTGCATCAGTTCGGTCAGGTCGGCAGCCGTCTGTTCCGGGCTCTTGTGCTGCCAGTAGTAGCGCAGGGTATCGATGCCCACCACCGGGTAGCCCATCTTCGACATATAACCCGCCGCGTCGCGGTCCAGGTCACGCCAGCCGCCGTCGCCGGAGAGGAACAGGGTCACGGTGTCGCTGGTCTTGTCCGCCGGGACTTCCACCACCGGAATGGCCAGGCCGCCGTTGTCCGTACCCACCAGCATCTTGCGCAGTTCGTTGTTCAACACCTGGGGCAGCTTGATGTCGTAGTCGCTGATGCTGGTTTCGGCATTCGCCTGGTCGCGCACGAACGCCGCGCTCGGATCATCCGGGCCGTCGTTCCAGGCCACCAGCCAGTGGCCGTGGGCCGCGGTCTTCGGTACCGGGGTCGTGCAATCCGGTTGATCGAGGACGAAGCCCACCGAGATCGCCTGGGCCTTGTCGCTGGTCTGGGACGCCAGCCAGTTCCAGGCCAGGGACGCGCCCGGACCGATACCGCTGACCAGGGTCGCCGGGCCTTTCAGTTGCTGCAAGGCACTGTCCAGGACCTTCTGCTGCAGTGTGCAGTTGTCCTTGGGCAGGATCACCTGGACGATCAGCGCCGCGCCACTGCGACTCAGTGCGGACAACTGTGTGTCGCTCAGGGCGTCTTCGGCGAGGGTCGCCACGACTACCTGGGCCTTGGGTGTCGTGCCAGGGGTCAGGCGGGTCAGGGTCGAACCGTCGGCCTGGCTCAAGTGTTCGAGAGTAGGTTCCGGTGGAGGGCGGTTCCAGAACCAGTAGCCGCCTCCCGCAAGCGCGGCCAGGAGCAGCACGATTACCAGTAACAACCGCCAGGAGCGTTGAATCATCAGCGTTTCACCAATCCAGTCAAGCCGCCTGCAATCAGGGCAGCGGTATCGGCCAATGCGACCAGCGGATCAAGCCCTGCCGGCACGGCCATGTAACGGGGTTCCCAATCAGGCTGGAACTTGTCCTTGAAACGACGCAGGCCCTGGAAGTTGTAGAGCTGCTCGCCGCGTTGGAACACCATCGAGCCCAGACGCTGGGTCAGTGGTGCGCCACGCCGTGGTTGCAGGCCTGACAGCGGGACCATCCCAAGGCTGAAACGCGCGTATCCGTGAGCCTTATAATGCTGAATCAGGCCAACCATCAAGAACTCCATGGTCAGCTTGGGGGCGTCGGGGTGCGAACGCATCAGGTCGAGACTGGCCAGTTCATGGCTGTGGGTCTCGAGCAGGTTGGCGAACGCCACCGGGCGCCCCTCGAAATGGATGATCGCGACGCGGAAGTGGTTGATGTACTCGGGGCTGAAACGGCCCAGGGAGAAACCTTTCTCGCGCACGTTCTTGCCGGTGAGCCAGGCGTCGGAGATGACCTTGAGCTCATCCAGCGGCGCCTGCCCCGGTTCGTAGATCTCCAGCGACAGGCCGTCGCGGCTACCACGGTTCCAGGTGTAGCGCAGGTCCTTCATCTCCTTGCCCTTGGACTCGAGGTCAAAGCGATGCAGGTCGACCCGGGCTTCTTCGCCGAGCTTGATGGCGGTCAGGCCGATGTCCATGTAGTACGGCAGGTTTTCCGCACGCACCTGATAGAACACCGGACGGGCATGATGGGTGTCGCACAGGTCGCGGAATTGCCAGATCAGTTCGGCACGCTGGCGCGCCGGGCCGATCGGGTCATACAGCGCCACCAGGCTGCGGCCACGACGGGCGTACATCAGGAAAGCGGTGTCGGTGGGGTGGAACAGGAACGCCTTGTCGCCGGTCAGGGCCAGGCCGCCATCAGGCTGGTCCGAGGCCATCAGCACCTTGACCGCCCGCTCCATTTCATCGGGCGTGGGCTGGTGGATCACCGGGCGCGCGGTACGCAGCAACCAGGTCAGCGAAACGGCGACCAGGACCACGGCGGCCCCCAGCAGTGAACGCAGGCCACGGGGGGCATCACCATCCAGCGCGAACTGCCACCACAGCTCGTGGCTGTAGGGCACGTCCTGGTAGGCGAACAGCAGCAGCCAGACCGAGGCACCGAGTACGCAGAGACTGGCCACTAAATAGAGTGGCGAGAACGGCAGTTCGGTGAGGCGGCTGGGTCGATAGAAGGAGCGGCGGAAAATCCCCAGCAGGCAGGCGGTGGCCGTCAGCATGCTGGCTTCTTCCCAGTCGAAACCCTTGAGCAGCGAGAGCAGGGCGCCCACCAGCAGCAAGGTCATGGTCAGCATCCAGGCGGCGGACAGGCGTCGACGCAGGCCCTGGGCCAGCAGCAGGCACAACACGCCCACCAGGCTGGCGCCGAAGTGCGAGGCGTCGATCAGGCGGTCCGGTACCAGGAAGTCGATGCCTTCCAGGCGTGTGTCGATTTCCGGGGTCGCGCCGGAGAACAGCAGGACCACACCGGACAGGAACACCAGTACGGCGAGGATCGGTGCCGCGAAACCCGATGCCACCCGCATGCTCTGGCGGGTACTCATCAGCCGCTGGGCTTCGGTACTCAGCAGGGCCAGGCAGGCCAGCAACAAGGGCAACAGCACATAGATCAGGCGATAGAGCAGCAGCGCGGCGGCCAGCGGTGCGGCGCCCAGCTCATTGGCAAAGGCGGCCAGCAGGATGGCTTCGAACACGCCCACGCCGCCGGGCACATGGCTGAGCACACCGGCGGCCAGGGCCAGCAGGTACACCAGCAGGAAGGCGCCGAACGGTGGGGCTACGGGCAACAGCAGATAGAGCACGGTCGCCGCGGCGGCCACGTCCAGGGCGGTAATCACCAGTTGCAGCAGGGTCAGGCGGGCACTCGGCAGGCGCAGGGTGCGACGTCCGACCTTGACCAGCAGGTTGTCCTTGATCGGTTGTTCCGGCAGGCGCCGGCGATAGATGCCGACCGCCAGCAGGGCGGTCAAGGCCAGCACGACCACGGCGATGCCGCCGAGGAGATAGATGGGCAAGTGCAGGGCTTCGGACGCCGCGGGCAGGTTGCTCAGGGTTGCCAGGGCGGCCAGGGGGGGCAGCGCGCAACCCAGCGAGAGACTGGCGAACAGGGTCATCCGCGCGACTTCGGCGGCCCCCAGGCCGAAACGGGCATAGAGTCGATAGCGCACCGAACCGCCGGACAGCAGCGACAAACCAATGGCGTTGCCGATGGCGAAGGCGGTGAAACCGCCGAGTGCCAGAGTGCGCTTCGGCAGTTGTACATCAGCGTAACGGCTGGCGGACCACTCATAGCCCAGCAGGATAATGAAGCCGATGGCGGTCGCCGCCAGGGCGCCGGCCAATGCTGGCTTGGGCACGCTGAGAATCGAATCGTGCAGGGCGTCCAGGTCGAGTTCGATCAACAGGTGGCGACAGGCGATCAGGGCGATAGCGAACAGGAACAGAGTGATGGCCAGGCCGACGGACTGCCGGTACTTGCTCAACAGATCCAGCCAACGGAGACGGTTGGCGGAGATCGGGTGTGTTGCTGTAACAGTATCGTGTGGTTCGGACGAGTTGGCGCGCATCAATCACCTCTAGGATTGTGCGCGACAGGATGGGGGTATCCAGCCAAGTTACCAATCCCTATGGACAAAATAATTGCAAATATTAACGTGTCTGGCCGTTGTACGGCGACCCACGCCCCGGGCTGTTGTAGAGGAAGTTTGTTGCGGATTCAGCTTAGCCTGTGCACCCATTGACTGCGTTATCCGTCGAGGGTTCGATCCGTCCTGCCTTGATTGGATGAAAGTTTTTTCGGCGGATACAAAAAAGGCCACTCTTTCGAGCAGCCTTTTCTGATATTTGGTTGCGGGAGCCGGATTTGAACCGACGACCTTCGGGTTATGAGCCCGACGAGCTACCAGACTGCTCCATCCCGCGTCTGTGTGGCGGCATTCTACAGCCGAACGGCGGGGTGTCAACCGTTAATGGTCCGTTTGGTCAAAATAATGTGCAAAACCTCGATTTGACCGGCTGCTTTCGCTAAGTGTCAGACAATCAAGGTTTTTTCAGGCTGCCAGGTAAAAACACCCACGCACAAAAAAGGCCACTCTTTCGAGTAGCCTTTTTTGATGTTTGGTTGCGGGAGCCGGATTTGAACCGACGACCTTCGGGTTATGAGCCCGACGAGCTACCAGACTGCTCCATCCCGCGTCTGTGTGTCGGCATTCTACAGAGAAACGCTGGGCTGTCAAACCCTAATTGAGGAAAACCCCTTTATTGTTCAACCGCTTAGCGCTTGAGGTGGGCTCTTCATCGGGGCTCGGGGCCATGCTGGGCAAGGCTTCCAGCTCTATCGACGAGTGCTTTTCGATTGAAAAAATAAATTCATAGGGGTTGTTTCCTACAAGTAAAGAGGAAGAATCAAACTACTGGTGCTATATACAGGTGTCGGTGAGATACTGCTGGCCTGTAGTGTTTCCGCTCCCTGAATGAACCTGTGTTTTCATGACGCAACGCAAAATCATCCACGTCGACTGTGATTGCTTCTACGCCGCCATCGAGATGCGTGATAACCCGAGCCTGGCCGGTAAGCCCATGGCGGTGGGCGGTTCAGCGGATCGGCGGGGGGTGATTGCCACCTGCAATTACGAGGCGCGAGCCTTTGGCGTGCGTTCGGCGATGTCGTCGCGGCATGCCTTGAGCCTGTGTCCGGACCTGGTCATCGTCAAGCCGCGCATGGATGCCTATAAGGAAGCGTCGAAGGATATCCAGGCGATCTTTCGCGACTACACCGATCTGATCGAGCCCTTGTCCCTGGATGAAGCCTACCTCGACGTGTCCGACAGCCCGCACTTTGCCGGCAGCGCGACACGCATTGCCCAGGACATCCGGCGCCGGGTCTCCAAGCAATTGCATATCACCGTCTCCGCCGGAGTGGCGCCGAACAAGTTTCTGGCCAAGATCGCCAGCGACTGGAAAAAGCCCAACGGATTGTTTGTGATCACACCGGATCAGGTGGAGGACTTCGTTGCCGGCTTGCCGGTCAACAAGCTGCACGGGGTCGGCAAGGTCACGGCGGACAAGCTTGGGCGGTTGGGAATTACCGATTGCCTGCAATTGTGCGAATGGGGCAAGTTGGCCCTGGTCCGCGAGTTCGGCAGTTTTGGCGAGCGCCTGTGGGGATTGGCCCGGGGCATCGATGAGCGGCTGGTGCACAACGATAGCCGGCGGCAGTCGGTGAGTGTCGAAAACACCTACGATGCCGACTTGCCGGACCTCGCCAGTTGCCTGGAAAAACTCCCCGAACTGATGGAAACCCTCGCCGGGCGCATTGCCCGACTCGACAGCAGCTATCGGCCGGGCAAGCCCTTCGTCAAAGTGAAGTTCCACGACTTTACCCAGACGACCCTGGAGCAGGCTGGGGCAGGGCGGGATCTGGAGAGCTATCGGCAGTTGCTGAGCCAGGCTTTTGCCCGAGGCGAACGGCCGGTGCGGTTGTTGGGGATTGGTGTGCGTTTGCAGGATTTGCGCGGTGGGCATGAACAGCTGGAGTTGTTCAGCGGCTGAAGCGATTAGTCTTCAGCCCGCTCGAACGCTTCAGTTGGCCGCGGGATCCGCCACCAGCCGCCCGGCTTTTTTGGTCAGGGTCTTGAGAAACTCACGCTGCAACTCGGGATCGTTACGGGTCAGTTCGATCAGGCTCTGCTCCAGTTCGCTGGCTTCGTCCTCCAGCCCCAACTCCGACAGGCGCTTGACCCGATGTACCCATTGGTTGACGTCGTCACCCTCCAGGTCGTTGTAGATCAGGTCATGGGCCTCCAGCAGCTTGCCGCGCAGCTTGCTGCTGATGGACAGGCTGGAGTCCGAGTGAATTTCACCCTGGGCATCTTCCACGCGGATCTGCAGGTTGCCGATGCGATACAGGTCCTGCTCGGCAAACGGGCTGTCCAGCAGGTTGAGGCGCAGCACGCCATTACGGTCGGTGGTCAGCTCGGCGGTCTGTTTGCCGGCGACGACTTCCACCGGGCGTTCGGACCACGGCAGGCTCGAGTATTCCGTGCGCTTGTCGCGCTGGATTTCCTCGACCCCGGCCAGGTTCTGCTGGGCACGGCCGCCAGACTCGACGTTCATGAACGGATTGAGGCCGTCGATGCCGTCCTTGAGCCAGCCATGGGTCATGCTGTCCGGCATATGGCCGAGGGCAAAGATATTGGCCACATTGGCAGCGGCGCCACCGATCAGGGCCAGGGCCCCGAGCGGCATTTCATAGACCTTGCGCCAGCCTTGATAAGGCGTGTAGCGATCATAACGACGGGTAACATCGAATTCGGTGACTTCGAAGGTCTTCTGCTCGTGAATCCGCACGCGACGTTGCGGCAGCTCGAGAACCTTGGGGTCACCGACATCGATCTGCAGGCTGTGAGCGAGCAGTTTGCGCTCGACACGCTCTTCATGCTCGCTGCGTTGTGACATCTGGTTGGCGCAGCCGCTGACCAGCAGGGCGCCGCACAAGGCGGCGCCCCCGAGGGCTAAGGTACTTCGATTGAACATGGGCGCTCTATCTGGACTCAGCGACGGATACGGGCCTGAAGGAAGGACAGCACGTCGGCGACCGGCAGCGCGTGCGCCTCGGCCTCGGTGCGGCTCTTGTATTCCAGGTTGCCTTCGGCCAGGCCGCGGTCGCTGACCACGATCCGATGGGGAATGCCGATCAGTTCCATGTCGGCGAACTTGATGCCCGGGCTGGTTTTCTTGTCGCGGTCGTCCAGCAGCACTTCGAAGCCGGCGGCCGTCAATTCGGCGTAGAGCTTGTCGGTGGCTTCGCGAACCTGTTCGGTTTCATAGCGCAGCGGTACCAGGGCGATCTGGAACGGCGCCAGGGAGTCGCTCCAGATGATGCCGTTGGCGTCGTTGTTCTGCTCGATGGCGGCAGCGACCACGCGGGACACGCCAATACCGTAGCAGCCCATGGTCAGGGTTACCGGCTTGCCGTTTTCGCCCAGGACCTGGCACTTCATCGCTTCGCTGTACTTGGTGCCCAGCTGGAAGATGTGGCCGACTTCGATGCCGCGCTTGATCTCCAGGGTGCCCTTGCCGTCCGGGCTCGGATCGCCGGCCACGACGTTGCGCAGGTCGGCCACGGTCGGTACGGGCAGGTCACGTTCCCAGTTGACGCCGAAGTAGTGCTTGTCGTCGATGTTGGCGCCGATACCGAAGTCGCTCATCAGCTCGACCGAACGGTCGATGATGATCGGCAGCGGCAGGTTCAACGGGCCGAGGGAGCCGGCACCGGCACCGATGGCGTCACGCAGTTCGGCATCGGAAGCCATGACCAGCGGGCTGGCAACGCCTGGCTGGTTGGCGGCCTTGATTTCGTTCAACTCGTGATCGCCGCGGATGATCAGGGCAATCAGCTTGCCTTCTTCTTCGGCGTGGACGATCAGGGTCTTGACGGTCTTTTCGATTGCCAGGTTGTAGCCTTCGACCAACTGCGCAATGGTTTTTGCATCAGGGGTGTCGACCAGGCGCAGGGCTTCGGTCGGCGCCGGGCGCGAGGTTTCGCGAGGCACGGCTTCGGCCTTCTCGATATTCGCCGCGTACTCGGAGCCGTTGCTGAAGACGATATCGTCTTCGCCGGACTCGGCCAGTACGTGGAACTCATGGGAGCCGGCGCCGCCGATGGAGCCGTTGTCCGCTTCCACGGGGCGGAACTTCAGGCCCAGGCGGGTAAAGACATTGCAGTACGCCTGGTGCATGCGGTCGTAGGTGACCTGCAGCGAGGCCTGGTCGACGTGGAAGGAGTAGGCGTCCTTCATGATGAATTCGCGACCGCGCATCAGGCCGAAGCGTGGGCGGATTTCGTCACGGAACTTGGTCTGGATCTGGTACAGGTTGATCGGCAACTGCTTGTAGCTGCTCAGCTCGTTGCGGCACAGATCGGTGATCACTTCTTCGTGGGTAGGGCCGGCACAGAAGTCGCGGTCGTGGCGATCTTTCAGGCGCAGCAGCTCAGGGCCATATTGTTCCCAACGACCGGATTCCTGCCACAGTTCAGCCGGCTGGATGCCGGGCATCAGCACTTCCAGGGCGCCGGCCGCGTTCATTTCCTCGCGCACGATGGCTTCGACCTTGCGCATGACACGCAGGCCCATGGGCAGCCAGGTGTACAGGCCGGAAGCGAGTTTGCGGATCATCCCGGCGCGCAGCATCAGCTGATGGCTGATCACGACCGCGTCGGAAGGTGTTTCTTTCTGTGTGGCGAGCAAATATTGACTGGTGCGCATGGTTGGCCGTTGTCGCTTGCTGATGACTGAAAATGACTGAGCATTGTACGGGTGTGATCCGGCGACGTACAGGCGTGTCGCCGCACCGCTCCGGGGGAGAGCGGTGCGGGCCTGTATTTACGGGGTTTCTTCGCCGACGGCGGTGGGTATCGCGCCTTCGCCACGGCTGGACTGATACCAGTGCAGGGCGATCAGGATCAGGGTCGGAATACCCATCACGGCGGTAATGATGAAGAACTTGTGGTAGCCGAACTTTTCCACCATCACCCCGGAATAACCGCCGATCAGGCGCGGCAGCAGGAGCATGATCGAACTGAGCAGGGCGTACTGGGTGGCGGAGAACTTCAGGTTGGTCAGGCTCGACAGATAGGCGACGAAGGCCGAGGTCGCCAGGCCCGAACTGAAGTTGTCCAGGGAGATGGTGACAATCAGCATCTTCAGGTTCGGGCCCATATCGGCCAGCAGCATGAACAGCAGGTTGGTCGCCGCCGAGGCCGCGCCGCCGATGAACAGGATCGGCAGGATGCCGAAGCGCACGATCAGCAGGCCGCCCATGCCGGCCCCGATCAGGGTCATGATCAGGCCGAAGATCTTGCTGACCCCGGCGATCTGGTCCTTGGTAAAGCCCTGGTCGATATAGAACACGTTGGCCATCACGCCCATCACCGTGTCCGACATCCGATAGGTGGCGATCAGCCCCAGCAATAGCAGGGCCTGCCAGCGATAACGGACGATAAAGTCGTTGACCGGCGTCAGCACCGGCGCCAGGCCGCGACGGCCCATGCTCGACAGGCAGAGGGTGGTGAGGATGGTATAGAGGATAGCGCGCAGGAAGGCACGGTCTTCCAGCAGCAGGTCAAGCATGCTCCGGCCCTGGAACAGCACGCTGGCGAAATCGGTGTTGTAGAGCTGGGTAAACATCGCCGGTACCGAGACCAGCAGGACGATCAGCACGAAGACCGAGGACAGCTGGTGCACGAAGCTGTAGCGCCCGGCGGAGAGCTGGGTCCTTAGCGGCACTGGCGGTTCGCGCATGAAGAAGGTGGTGAGCAGCGCCGGAATCATCAGCAGGCCGAACAGCACGTAGGTGCCGGTCCAGGCCGAATGCTTGTAGCTGAAGCCGGTGGAACCGAAACCTTCGGCGATAAACAGCGCGCCAGCGGTGGCCAGCAGGGCGGCAACCCGATACCCCGACATATAGCTGGCAGCCAGGGCGGCCTGCTGGCTGTCGTTGGCGATTTCCAGGCGATAGGCGTCCACCGCGATGTCCTGGGTCGCGGAGGCGAAGGCCACGACAACAGCAATGGCGATCAGCCAGGACAGGTGTTTCTGCGGATCGCAGAAACCCATGCCGATCAACCCGAGGACGATCAGGATCTGCGCCAGCACCAACCAGGAACGGCGGCGCCCGAGTTTTCCGAGCAACGGCAGGCGCCATTGGTCGAGCAGCGGCGACCAGACCCATTTGAAGGCGTAGGCGAGGCCGATCAGGCTGGCATAACCGATGGTTTCACGGGCCACGCCGGCTTCACGCAGCCAGACGGAAAGCGTGGAAAACACCAACATATAAGGCAGACCGGCGGCGAAACCGAGCAGCAGGAGCACGAGTGTCGAGGGGCTGGCATAAGCGGCGAGCGCGGCGCGCCAGGTTTTACGGGGCATGGGCTGGAATCTGCCTCAGGTTAACGGAAACAAAGCGCGCACTCTAACCGCTGTGCTCTATCGGGCGCCAGCCATGGCGCTTGATATCGACACGATTGTTCAGGACCGTCAGGCCTTCAGTCCGCAGCCGGGCGCGTTGTTCGTCGCCGGAGGGGCTGCCGGCGGGCAGGCTGATCCGACCGCCGGCACCCAGCACCCGATGCCAGGGCAGGCTCGTATCGGCGGGCAACTGGCTCAAGGTCCGTCCGACAAAACGGGCGGCACGCCCCAGACCCGCCAGCTCGGCCAGTTGGCCATAGGTCACGACCCGGCCTTCGGGCACTTGCGCCAGGGTCAGGTAGAGGGCGGTGCGGCGCATCTGTGCAGGGCTTTCGCCGCCGCTGCTGTCGTCGGTCATTGAGGCAGTCCTGTTCGGGGATCTGGCTGCTTGTGTAGGTTATTTCTGTGAGTCATGGGTGATTATTGAACTAGGGTGTCGTTCAGTCGGTCACTCTTTGGTCAAGGTATTGCCCTGCGGGATAATGCCGGTTTTTTTCCGCAAACCCGAGTCCTCTCTCTGCTTATGTTATCCAGAACCCTGCTGTGCCTTGCTGTTCTCAGTGCCTCGACGCCGTTGCTGGCCGATACCGTCTGGTTGAAGAACGGCGATCGCCTGACGGGCAAGATCAGCCTGTTCGACGGCGGCAAGCTGTTGATCCAGACCGATTACGCCGGAGCGATCCCGGTGGACTGGAAGCAGGTCAAGACCCTGGAAAGCGACCAGGAGCTGCTGGTCAAGCAGGATGCCTACACGGGGGAGAAGGCCAAGTCCCTGAAAGCGGCGGCGGACGGCAAGGTGACGCTGGTCAACGGCGAGGCGCCGAAAACCGTCGACCTCGTGAGTATCAAGCAGATCGTCAAGCCCAAGCCGGTGATCGAGGACCTGGTGTGGAAGGGCAATGTCGACCTGGCCCTGGACTACAAACGGGCGGATCAGGACACCGACGACTACGACATCGGCTTCAAGACCACTGCCCGCCATGGCGCCTGGCGGCATAATGCCCAGGGTGAGTACAACCGCGAGTTCCAGAACAATATCGTGACCGCCAACAACTGGAACGTCGAGTATGCCCTGGACCGCTTTATCACCGAAAAGTGGTTCTGGCAGGGGCGCCTGACCTACAAGCGTGACTTCGTGGAAGAACTGTCGCGCCAACGTATCGTCGGTACCGGTCCTGGCTACCAGTTCTGGGACAATGAGCTGGGGGCGTTTTCCCTCGGTTCGCTGCTCAACAATACCGACTACGAGTACAGTAACGGCGATAAGAAGAACTTTTATTCGCTGGGGATGAAATGGGACTACAGCCGTAACCTGGTGGGCAAGACGGTGCAGTTCTTCACCAACGGCGAAGTGGGCAAGCCGTTGAGCGGGCCTTCGGAGTATTCCCTCGACGCCCAGATGGGCCTGCGCTACAAAGTGACCGAGTGGGCCTCGCTGAACCTCAAGGCCGAGCGCAACGTGGTCCAGGGCGATGCGGAGAGCAGCCTGAACAAGACCCGCTACACGGCTGGCTTCGGCGTCGTCTGGTAATCGCACCGCTTTCCCGACCCTGGCCTCCGTCACAGATAATGTTTATTTTGTCACTGATTTTCATTCGCAAGTCCAAGGGCTTGCCGACGGTTTCTGACGAGGAGTCATAAAGGTGATTACTGAAGTTGCCAAGAACGCCCGTGAGCTGCTGCTCAAGGAGTACCGGGGGGTGTTGTCCACGCACTCCAAGGCCATGCCCGGTTTCCCGTTTGGCTCCGTGGTGCCTTACTGCCTTGACGACCAGGGGCGGGCGTTGATCCTGATCAGCCGGATCGCCCAGCATACCCATAACCTGCAGAAGGACCCCAAGTGTTCCCTGCTGGTGGGCGAGCGCGATGCCGAAGACGTGCAGGCGGTCGGTCGCCTGACCTACCTGGCCGAGGCCGAAAAGCTCAGCGATCCCGAGGCGATCGAGGCAGCGGCCGAGCGTTACTATCGCTACTTCCCGGATTCGCGGAACTACCATCAGGCCCACGATTTCGACTTCTGGGTCCTCAACCCGGTGCGGCACCGCTATATCGGTGGTTTCGGCGCGATTCACTGGCTGGATCAGGTCACCTTGGCGAACCCCTTCGCCGGCAAGGCCGAGATCAGCATGGTCGAACACATGAACAGCGACCACGCCAAGGCCATCGCCCACTACGTCGCCCTGGCCGGCCTGCCGGATACAGTGCCTGCGCAACTGGCGGGTATCGACACCGAAGGCATGCATCTGCGCATTGGCCAGGCGCTGTACTGGCTGCCCTTCGAAGCACCTTGCAACACGCCGACACAAGTTCGCGAAGCCTTGGTTTCCCTGGCTCACGCCGAGCATTGGCCAAAAAAGGAAGCCGCTTCAGCTTGAATTCACAACCTGTCGACGTCATCTCAGGTTAAGTGGAAGGCATTCTTCCGTAGAGGAACCATTTGATGCGCGCTTTTTTATTGCTCTTTCTGCTGTTTCCGGTGCTAGAGCTGTATGTGTTTTTCCAGGTCAGTACCGCGATCGGGTTTTTCCCGGCCCTGGCGCTGATCATTCTCGGCTCGATGCTGGGTGTGCTGGTCCTGCGGGTTGCAGGGATCGCCACGGCGTTGCGGGCGCGGGAAAGTCTCAACCGCGGCGAGTTGCCGGCCCAGACCATGCTCGAGGGCCTGATGCTGGCCCTGGGCGGTGGCCTGCTGCTGCTGCCGGGGTTTATCAGCGATATTATCGGCCTGGTCCTGTTGTTGCCCATGACCCGCCGCCTGTTGGCCGACCGCATGCGTCGGCGCGTCGAAGAGCAGGCATTGCGTCAGCGGGCCTTTGCCGACGATCTGCAGCCCCGTGGTCCGTCGGGATCGGCGCCGGCCGCCAGCCGGCAGCCCCAGGTCATCGAAGGCGAGTTCGAACACCGCGATTCCTGATCGTCAGCACAACGACACGGCACCTTCGGGTGCCGTGTTGGTTTTCGGCACCATAAGGTAAAAAAAACGTCACCTCGCCCTTGAAATTACCTTTGGTGACCTTATGTAACGGTCACCGCAAGGTTTTGGCGAAAATCGCCAGACAGTCTTTCGCGGTTCGCTTGGCGAGCCGCAACCGGCAACGCCGGATTTGCTAAACCGGTCGGTATCGACATCGACCCTTGAAAACCATAATTAGGAGAGATCGACAATGAAGCTTCGTCCTCTGCATGACCGCGTCGTCATCCGTCGCAGCGAAGAAGAGAAAAAAACCGCCGGCGGTATCGTGCTGCCAGGTTCGGCTGCCGAGAAAGCCAACCACGGTGAAATTCTCGCTGTAGGTACCGGCCGCGTGCTGGACAACGGTGAAGTCCGTGCGCTGGCCGTGAAAGTGGGTGACAAGGTGGTATTCGGCCCTTACTCCGGCAGCAACACTGTGAAAGTAGACGGCGAAGACCTGCTGGTAATGGCCGAGAACGAGATTCTCGCTGTTATCGAAGGCTGATTCCCGCTCATTTTTCCCGTTACGACAAAGTATTCAAGGAATTACGATCATGGCTGCTAAAGAAGTTCTGTTTGGCGACTCCGCCCGCAAAAAAATGCTCAAAGGCGTCAACGTCCTGGCTGACGCGGTAAAAGCGACCCTGGGCCCGAAAGGCCGTAACGTGATCATCGAGAAGAGCTTCGGCGCTCCGACCATCACCAAGGACGGCGTTTCCGTTGCCAAGGAAATCGAGCTGGAAGACCGTTTCGAAAACATGGGCGCGCAACTGGTCAAGGACGTTGCTTCCCGTGCCAACGATGACGCTGGCGACGGCACCACCACCGCCACCGTACTGGCTCAGTCGATCGTCAACGAAGGCCTGAAGGCTGTCGCTGCCGGCATGAACCCGATGGACCTCAAGCGCGGTATCGACAAGGCGACCATCGCCATCGTCAAAGAGCTCAAAGCCCTGTCCAAGCCTTGCGCCGACACCAAGGCCATCGCTCAGGTCGGCACCATCTCCGCCAACTCCGACAGCTCCATCGGCGACATCATTGCCGAAGCCATGGAAAAAGTCGGTAAAGAAGGCGTGATCACCGTTGAAGAAGGCTCGGGCCTGGAAAACGAACTGTCGGTTGTAGAAGGCATGCAGTTCGACCGTGGCTACCTGTCCCCGTACTTCGTCAACAAGCCGGAAACCATGGTCGCCGAGCTGGACGGCCCGCTGATCCTGCTGGTCGACAAAAAAATCTCCAACATCCGCGAAATGCTGCCAGTGCTGGAAGCCGTTGCCAAAGCCGGCCGTCCACTGCTGATCGTGGCCGAAGACGTTGAAGGCGAAGCCCTGGCGACCCTGGTTGTGAACAACATGCGCGGTATCGTCAAGGTCGCTGCCGTCAAGGCACCGGGCTTCGGTGATCGTCGCAAGGCGATGCTGCAGGATATCGCTGTCCTGACTGGCGGTACCGTGATCTCCGAAGAGATCGGCCTGAGCCTGGAAAGCACCACCCTGGACCACCTGGGCAGCGCCAAGCGCGTGACCCTGTCCAAGGAAAACACCATCATCGTCGACGGTGCTGGCGTTCAAGGCGACATCGAAGCCCGTATCGCTCAGATCCGTGCCCAGGTTGCCGATACTTCCTCCGACTACGACCGTGAAAAACTGCAAGAGCGTCTGGCCAAGCTGTCCGGCGGCGTTGCAGTGATCAAGGTCGGTGCTGGTTCCGAAGTTGAAATGAAAGAGAAGAAAGCCCGCGTTGAAGACGCCCTGCACGCTACCCGTGCAGCCGTTGAAGAAGGCGTGGTCCCTGGCGGTGGCGTTGCCCTGATCCGTGCCCTGGAAGCACTGACCGAACTGACCGGCGACAACGCCGACCAGAACGTGGGTATCTCCGTGCTGCGTCGCGCCGTTGAATCGCCGATGCGCCAGATTGCCGCCAACAGCGGTGATGAGCCAAGTGTCGTGGTCAACGCAGTCAAGAACGGCAAAGGCAACTTCGGTTACAACGCTGCTACCGGCGAGTACGGCGACATGATCGAAATGGGCATCCTGGACCCTACCAAGGTAACCCGTTCGGCGCTGCAGGCAGCTGCTTCCATTGCTGGTCTGCTGCTGACCACCGATGTTGCGATTGCCGATGCACCGAAGAAAGAAGGTGCAGCTGGCGGCGGTATGCCAGACATGGGCGGCATGGGTGGTATGGGCGGCATGATGTAAGTCGGCCCCACCTGCTACAAAGAAACCCCGCCTTGTGCGGGGTTTCTTTTTTTCGGCGAGTTATGGGCGCAGCGACTGCTTTTATCGCGCGGCTTGTCGCTGCCACAGGCTTGCCCTTAAGCTGCGCGAGCCAAGACATGGCCGTTACCGCGTACGGAGAGAGTACCCATGCGAATTCTACTGGTTGAAGACAACCGCGATATCCTCGCCAACCTGGCTGATTACCTGGGGCTTAAAGGCTATACCGTGGACTGTGCGCAGGACGGCTTGTCGGGCCTGCACCTGGCTGCCACCGAACATTACGACCTGATCGTGCTGGATATCATGTTGCCGGGTATCGATGGTTTCACCCTGTGCAAGCGCCTGCGTGAAGATGCCCGGCGCGACACCCCGGTGATCATGCTCACCGCCCGCGATCAACTGGATGATCGTCTGCAAGGTTTCAAGTCCGGTGCCGACGACTACCTGCTCAAGCCGTTCGCCCTGTCGGAACTGGCGGCGCGGATCGAAGCAGTCCTGCGCCGGGCCCAGGGCGGCGGACGCCGGGCCTTGCAGGTCGGTGAGCTGAGCTACGACCTCGATACCCTGGAAGTGACCCGCGAAGGGCGTCTGCTCAAGCTCAACCCGGTGGGCTTGAAGCTGCTGGCGGTGCTGATGCAGAAAAGCCCCCATGTACTGCGTCGCGAAGTCCTCGAGGAAGCCCTGTGGGGCGACGATTGCCCGGACAGCGACAGCTTGCGCAGTCACGTCCACCAATTGCGCCAGGTGATCGACAAGCCTTTCGAAAAGCCTTTGCTGCATACCGTACATGGCGTCGGCTATCGCCTGGCTGAAGGCCGCGATGGAGTTTAAACAGAGCCTTGCCCAACGCATCATCATCGCCTTTGCGCTGATGAGCGCCCTGGTGGCGGGGACCTTTGCCATAGGTATCGTGGCGACGGTTCACCTGGTTGAGGAAAGGCTGATTTCCGCAGGCCTGGGAGGCGATCTCCAGCGTCTGTTGCTGATGGACAGTGTCAATGACTGGAGCCATCGACCCGAACCCGATCAACTGTTCTATTTCAGCGGCGGTCCGGGGGATTTCGCCTTGCCCAGGGATCTGCGTCATCTGGACGCCGGGTTCCACGAGGTGTTTCGCGACCAACTGTCCTACCACGCCATGGTCGAGGTGGTCGACGGTCGGCGTTACGTGCTGTTGCAGGACCAGAGTGACTTCGAAGAGCGTGAGCGGGTATTGTTTGCCGTGGTGCTGGTGGGATTTGTCCTGGCCCTGGCCCTGGCCGTGTTTCTCGGCTGGATTCTCGCCCGGCGGGTGATGGCGCCAGTGGTACGCCTGGCCCGCCAGGTGCGTCATCGTGATCAGTTACTCGGGCTGGCACCGTCCCTGGCGCCGGATTACGCCGCTGACGAAGTGGGTGAACTGGCGGTGGCGTTTGACGCCACCCTCGGCCGGCTGCGCGACGCCCTGACTCGCGAGCGCCTGTTCACCAGCGATGTCAGTCATGAACTGCGTACGCCGCTGATGGTATTGGCGACCTCCTGTGAGCTGTTGCTGGAAAACCCGGCCATTGACCAGCGCGGACGCAATCAGGTCGAGCGCATTGCCCGGGCCTGCGAGGAAATGCGCGAGCTGGTGCAGACCTTCCTGATGCTCGCCCGGGCCCAGCGTGAGGACGCCAGCATGTCGCCGCAGGTCTCCCTGAGTCGGGTAGCGGACGACTTGATCGGATTGTGGCGTGCACCGATTGAAGAGAAGGGCCTGAGGCTGATCGTCGATCCCGGCAATCCTCCGGATACCCGCTATAACGCCACCTTCCTCCACGCCGTAATGGGTAACCTGCTGCGCAATGCCTTGCACTACACCGACCAGGGCTTTATCCGCCTGAGCCTGGAGCCGGCCGGGTTCGTGGTGGAAGACAGCGGCGTGGGGATTCCGGAAGAGAAGCGCGAAGCCATGTTCCAGCCCTTCGTACGCGGTAACGAAAAACGCGGTGAAGGCCTTGGGCTGGGCTTGTCTCTGGTCCAGCGGATCTGCGAAAACCAGGGTTGGCATGTCAGCCTGACCACCATGACACCCAATGGCTGCCGCTTTCATGTTGACCTGGGCGGGCCTGATACATGACCGGAAACGAAATGTTCACCTGGGAAAGGCCCGTCTTTGGCGCCCTGAAATACGCCAAGACGCGGCGGATGATCTCAAAAAGCTACGACACCACTCGTCGTTGAGTGCCACGGCACAGGGAAAACTGAGCTATTTTGAGGATAGATGTTCAGCAATACCATCAAAGGCTTATGGTAATGAAGTTAGAAGTCGCTCGAGGTTTGTTTCTGGTCAGTGCGCTGGCCGTGGCCTCCTTGGCCCTGGTGGTCTGGGAGCAGCCCGGTCCTGAGGTCCTGACTACCGCGGCCGGTGCCGGACATTGTCCTATGCCCCGTGTTGCCAAGGCGGCCGATGCCAAACCCGACCACGATCTTCTGTTGTTCATGTTCGGCCTTTCCCAAGGGCTCAAGCCGCAGAGTTGAAGTCGTCCTGTCTGTCTCCCAGGCCTCGCATTGATCGAGGCCTTTTTTATGTGCGCCGTTTGCTTCATTCAGCACCCGCTTTTGGACGCTGCGGGCCAGGATTGGATCCAGAAGTTCTGTTTTACCTGCCTCGGCGTGTAAGCCATTGCTTACATCTTGCGTAAGCGATCGAGGATAATTTGCTGTCTCGATTACTGGGTATTTCTCTTAACCAATTGAAATATATGGTTTTTTTGTGTTTTTAATGGATCCAATCCTGAAGAGATGGCACTTTGGATCCTGTTGCAGCGACTCAGAAAGTCTTTAATATCGCCCCTGTGTCGACGGATAGACACGGCGATCAAGGACAGATTGCTGGAAGGAACATCGCGGGATGCGATTCATCAGGACGATGAAAGGGAAAAAAGGGACTAGGGAAAAAATGTGGGCGGGTCACACCGCCCCTTTTTTTTGCCTGTAGAAAAGTGAAGGCACAAAAAAAAGGCCCGCAAGGGGCCTTTTTGTCGAGCGCGGTGCAATCAGCGTTCGAGGTGCTTGATCTTGCCTTTTTTGCCATCCCACTCTTCAGCGTCCGGCAGTGATTCTTTCTTCTCAGTGATGTTGGGCCAGATCTCGGCCAGATCAACGTTCAACTGAATGAACTCCTTCATATCCTCCGGGACTTCATCCTCGGAGAAAATAGCCACAGCAGGGCATTCCGGCTCGCAAAGCGCGCAGTCGATGCACTCATCCGGGTGAATGACCAGGAAGTTCGGGCCTTCGTAAAAGCAGTCCACCGGACAGACTTCTACGCAGTCGGTGTACTTGCACTTGATGCAGTTGTCGGTGACGACGAAGGTCATTTCTAGTTCTCTCCTCAGGCGGCGGCAGCGAAACCCTATCAGAATGGGCTCGCCAGGTCTGGGAGCGATAGTCTGCGAACCAGGCTAATAGTTCGCAGCATCCCAAACCGCGCGAGATTCTAGCAGCTTGTAGTCCGCTGCGTTAGATCCGTGTCTTCATTGTATAGAGCATTTCCAATGCACGCCGTGGCGTCAGGTCGTCGAGGTTGAGCTTGGCCAGTTCATCCAGCACCGGATGGGGCAGGCTGGCGAACATATCGCTTTGCATCGGAGCGGCTGGTTTTCCTGGTTTGGCGACCGGCTGCTCGTGGGGCAGGCTGGTGGTCTCCAGGCGACTCAGGTGCTCGCGGGCACGGGTGATCACATCGCTCGGCACGCCGGCCAGCTGTGCCACCGCCAGGCCGTAGCTCTGGCTGGCCGGGCCGGGCAGTACGTGGTGGAGGAAGACGATGCGTTCATTGTGCTCGGTGGCATTGAGATGCACGTTGGCCACCAATGGCTCGTTTTCCGGCAGCACGGTCAGTTCGAAGTAGTGGGTGGCGAACAGGGTGTAGGCCCGCAGTTGCGCGAGGCGTTCCGCCGCTGCCCAGGCCAGGGACAGGCCGTCGAAGGTGCTGGTGCCGCGTCCGACTTCGTCCATCAGCACCAGGCTGCGCTCGGTGGCGTTGTGCAGGATGTTGGCGGTTTCGCTCATTTCCACCATGAAGGTCGAGCGTCCTCCGGCCAGGTCGTCGCTGGAACCGATCCGGGTGAAGATCCGGTCCACCAGGGACAACTCGCAGCTGGCTGCTGGCACGAAGCTGCCGATATGGGCCAGCAGCACGATCAGCGCGGTCTGGCGCATGTAGGTGGATTTACCGCCCATGTTAGGACCGGTGATCACCAGCATGCGGGTATTGTCATCGAGCGCCAGGTCATTGGCTACGAACGGTGTGGTCAGCACCTGCTCGACCACCGGGTGGCGTCCCTGGCTGATGCGCATGCACGGTTCGTCGACAAAGCGCGGGCAATTCAGGTCCAGGTTCAGTGCGCGTTCGGCGAGGTTGCTCAGCACATCCAGCTCGGCCAGGGCCGCGGCGGTGTCCTGCAGCGGCGGCAGTTCGCCAATCAAGGTTTCGAGCAAGGCTTCGTAGAGCATCTTCTCCCGGGCCAGGGCGCGGCTCTTGGCCGACAAGGCCTTGTCCTCGAATTCCTTGAGTTCCGGGGTGATAAAGCGCTCGGCGCCCTTGAGGGTCTGGCGCCGGATGTAGTCTGCCGGTGCCGACTCGGCCTGCTTGCTCGGCAACTCGATGAAATAGCCGTGGACCCGGTTATAGCCGACCTTGAGGTTGGCCAGGCCCGTGCGGGCTTTTTCCCGGGCTTCCAGGTCGATCAGGAACTGCCCGGCGTTTTCGCTCAGCGACAACAGTTCGTCCAGTTCGGTGTCGTAGCCGGTTTTCAGGACGCCGCCGTCGCGGATGATCGCCGGCGGATTATCGATGATGGCGCGCTCCAGCAGGATCGCCAGCTCCGGGTAGGTCTTGGTGGTGACGGCCAGTTGCTTGAGGTGCGGGGCGTCCAGTTCGAGCATCGCATCCTGCAACTGCGGCAGGGCGCCGAGGGCATCGCGCAGGCGCGCCAGGTCGCGAGGCCGGGCGTTGCGCAGGCCGATCCGCGCAAGGATCCGCTCGATGTCTCCGATCTCCTTGAGCTGCGGTTGCAGCTTTTCGAAGCGGTAGCTTTCGAGCAGGCAGGTGATGGAGCTCTGGCGTGCCTGCAAGACACGCAGGTCGCGCAGCGGGCGGTTCAACCAACGGGTCAGCAGGCGGCTGCCCATGGCGGTCTGGCAACGGTCGACCACCGATTGCAGGGTGTTTTCGCGGCCACCGGCAAGGTTGGTGTCCAGTTCCAGGTTACGGCGGCTGGCGCCGTCGAGCACCACGGTGTCGTCCAGGCGTTCATGGCGCAGGCTGCGCAAGTGCGGCAGGGCGGTGCGCTGGGTTTCCTTGGCGTAACTGAGCAGGCAGCCGGCGGCGCCGATGGCCAGGGTCAGGGTTTCGCAGCCGAAGCCTTTCAGATCCTGTACGGAAAATTGTTGGCAGAGACTTTTGAGCGCGGAGTCCCGTTCGAAGTCCCACGGCGCACGACGACGTGTCCCACGACGCTTTTCCGCAGGCAGGCCCTGTGGCCAGTCATCCGGGATCATCAGCTCGACCGGGTTGATCCGCTCCAGCTCCGACAGCAGATTTTCCCAACCCTTGATTTCGAGGACGGTGAAGTTGCCGCTGGTGATATCCAGCACGGCCAGGCCGAACAGACGTTCATCACCCAGTACCGCGGCAATCAGGTTGTCGCGGCGCTCATCGAGCAGGGCTTCGTCACTGACGGTGCCAGGGGTGATGATCCGCACCACCTGCCGTTCGACCGGCCCCTTGCTGGTGGCCGGATCGCCGATCTGTTCGCAGATCACCACTGATTCGCCGAGCTTCACCAGCTTGACGAGATAACCTTCGAGGGAATGGTAAGGAATCCCACACATCGGAATCGCCTGCCCGGCTGATTGCCCACGGGCGGTGAGGGTGATATCGAGCAGCTTGGCGGCCTTCTTCGCGTCTTCATAGAAGATCTCGTAGAAGTCGCCCATGCGGTAGAACATCAGCTGGTCGGGATGCTGGTTCTTCAGGCGCCAGTATTGCTGCATCATTGGGGTGTGGGAGGAAAGATCGGGGCTATTTTTACTCATCGGATACTTAGGCGGATTCGTTTTGAGTGGAGTGCGAAGTCGAGCGCCTGGCGCGGGACTTTTTCGATGGGGGCAAGGTTAACACGGCAGGTTGGATGTCCGCTGGTATGGCCTTTTGCAGCCTATCCGGACAGGGAGGAGTCAAACTTTTTTCCTGTTTCGATGGCGGACCGGCTACGTCGCTGTTATCCGCGCGGCCCGCGGGCTTGTTCAGCTGTCGTCGACATTCAATCGCTGGACTCGATAACCCTCGAGTTCAACGGTTGGACAGGCCGTGCATTCATCCGGTACAGCTTCTGAAAGGCGGCGATCTGTTCATGAGACAGCTCGACCGGTGTCTTCAGGACCAGCCAGGTAACACCTGTGCTGCAAGGCGGTGTGGTCAACGAGCCTTGGTATTTGTAATAGCTGCCTTGAGAGGGGAGGACGCTGGCGGGATTGAAGGCCACAACTTCCGTGATTTTGCCCACATCCGGCAGCGTGTTGAAAACAGCTTCCAGGTTCTGGTTTTTTCTTCCCTCCTTGAACAGGACCGCCACGACGACAATCTGTCCGTCTTCAGAGTTGTGGACAAAGTGCGCGTCCATCGGAAAGGACTTGCCGTCTATTTCCTCTTCACTCGGGGTATGGAAGTGAAACTGCCTGAGTTCGAAGTCTTCATTGTCAAAGCGCAGCAGGCTGCCGGGGGCGACATTGATTTGAATCGTATGCCCGTTGTTGGTGATTTCAGCGGCTTGAGGGATGTACTGGAACGACAGGCCAGGGAGTTTCGAACGTTTCGCATGGTGGGTTTCAATATTGACCGGTGACTGCTCCTTGCTGGTGCTGCAACTGATGTAGTCCGGATCCACCTGACCCCAGTGGGTGGGGCCGACATTCCCCTCGTAACCCCAGGAGGCGGCGTGGCTGTTCAACGACAGGATGGCAAGTATCACGGATACGGCCACTTTGGAGGTGTTCATGATGGTGGGTCTCGAGCAATGTCGAGACCCGAGCTTAAGATTCGGAAAAGTAAGTAACTACTGTCAGAAATGACAGTTTTTAATACGGATTTGCGATAGAGCTGATCGCTATTGGGCGGAAATAAGGCTCCCATCGCCCTTGGCCGCGCCTGTGCGACTGTCTATGCATAAAATATGCAAATCAGCATTTGCCATTCCCGAAAAGCGCAAGCAATATGCGCATTATGCAAATACGCAACGTTTCTACCGTCCTACGAGCACTGCTCGACCGACACGGGATCTCCCCTACGGAGCTTCACCGTCGTACCGGCGTGCCCCAATCCACCCTGTCGCGGATCCTCAGCGGGAAGATCGTCGATCCTTCGGACAAGCACATCTCGAAGGTCGCCGAGTACTTCGGCATCAGCACCGACCAACTGCGCGGACGCGCACCGGTTGCCGTTGCCCGGGATCAGGAGCAGGGCACGCCGCACTCCGAACTCAAGGATATAAGCCTGTGGGACGACGACACACCCGTCGATGAAGACGAAGTGTCCGTCCCCTTTCTTCGCGAGGTTGAATTGGCTGCTGGATCAGGAAGATTCGTTATAGAGGAAAGCGAGAAGGCCAGCCTGCGCTTCGGCAAGCGCAGCCTGCGCCACAATGGCGTGCAGTTCGACCAGGCCAAATGCGTGACCGTGCGCGGCAACAGCATGTTGCCGGTGCTGCGCGACGGCGCCACGGTCGGGGTCAACGCCGGCAAGAGCGCCATAGGCGATATCGTCGACGGTGACCTTTACGCCATCAACCACAACGGACAGCTGCGGGTGAAGCAGCTTTATCGCCTGCCGACCGGGATCCGCCTGCGTAGCTTCAACCGCGACGAGCATCCGGATGAGGACTACAGCTTCCAGGAGATCCAGGAAGAGCAGATCACCATCCTTGGTCACGTCTTCTGGTGGGGCATGTACGCCCGCTAAGCACTTCTGATTGAGAAAAAACCCACAGCTAT